>NZ_RCUA01000032.1:188597-293168 GCF_003731635.1 Marisediminitalea oceani
CTGAATGCCGTGTGGGATGCCTGGTTTGATGAGGGCACAGCGCCAAGCCGCGCGTGCGTAAAAGTGGAGCTGGCCGACCCGGACTGGCTGCTGGAAATGGCCTTTACCGTGGCCGCGGGCGAAGCCTATTTATAAGCGCTCATGGAGCGGCCTCTGCCGCTCCTACAAGCACAATTAGCTTTCTTTTACCTGATTACGCAACACAAATTTCTGAATTTTACCGGTGGACGTTTTCGGCAGTTCACCAAATACGATTTTCTTCGGCACTTTAAAGCGCGCCATATTGTTACGGCAGAATTCAATTACCTCGTCGGCGCTTACCTGCATACCGTCTTTAAGCTTAATAAACGCGGCGGGCACTTCTCCCCACTTTTCATCCGGCTGGGCCACCACTGCAGCTTCAATAATGGCCTGATGGCGATAAAGCACGTCTTCTACCTCGATACTCGAGATATTTTCCCCACCGGAGATAATGATATCTTTGGAGCGGTCCTTAATTTCGGCATAACCGTCGGGATGCCACACCGCCAGGTCGCCCGAGTGGAACCAGCCGCCCTCAAAGGAATCCTCGGTGGTTGAGGGATTCTTTAAATAGCCTTTCATTACCACGTTACCGCGCATAAAGATTTCGCCCACGGTTTTACCGTCCTGTGGCACCGGCTCAAGGGTAGTGGGGTTAGCCACCATAATGTCTTCCTGCATGGGCACCTTAACGCCCTGCCGGGCTTTCTTTCTGGCCTTTTCTTCAATGGGCAGTTCGTCCCACTCGTCGTGCCAGGCGCACACCACACACGGGCCGTAGGTCTCAGTTAAACCGTAGACATGGGTTACCGCAAAGCCCATTTCTTCCATGCCCTGAATAACCGCTGCCGGTGGTGCTGCGCCCGCCGTCATGACACTCACCTGATGCTCTATGCCCTGCTTTAACTCATCCGGCGCATTGTTGAGCATGTTCAGCACAATGGGCGCACCGCAGAAGTAGTTCACGCCGTCTTCTTTGATGGCATGGTAAATCGCATCAGGCCGAACGTGACGTAAGCACACACTCACGCCGGCATTGGCGGCAATGGTCCAGGGAAAGCACCAGCCATTACAGTGGAACATGGGCAATGTCCACAAATAACGGGGATGCGGCGCCATATTCCACGACACAATATTGCTTACGGCGTTAAGGTAAGCGCCGCGGTGGTGATACACCACGCCTTTTGGGTCGCCGGTAGTGCCCGACGTATAGTTAAGCGTAATGGCATCCCATTCATCCTCAGGCAATGACCACTCGTAACCTGACGCATCGCCGCCGGCAATAAACGCTTCGTAGTCCATTTCGCCAATCAGTTCGCCGCCTTCGTAATAGGGATCATCAATATCAATCACTAACGGCTTTTTGCTGAGCATCTTGATGGCTTTGCCAACCACTTCGGAAAATTCGCGGTCAACCACGACTACCTTAGCCTCACCATGCTGCAGAATGAACGCGATGGCTTCGGCATCAAGGCGAATATTAACGGCATTTAATACTGCGCCGGTCATCGGCACGCCAAAGTGGGCTTCAAATAGTTCTGGTAAGTTGGGCGAGATAAACGCCACGGTGTCGCCCTTGCCGATGCCCCGCTGGGTAAGCGCACTGGCCAGCTGCTGGGTGCGTTGGTAAGTTTCAGCCCAGGTGCGGCGGGTTTGCTGATGAATAACCGCCAGATGATTAGGGTACACCGCCGCGGTTCGTTTGATAAAAGACAACGGGCTTAAGGCCGCAAAGTTGGCCGGATTCTGGTCGAGTCCTAACGCGTAGGGGTTATGATGATGTGTAGGGTTCATGGGTATCCTTATCGCATTCAAACAAGCGTTTAATTTATTCCTCCATACTAGACTTTTGTTTAAGCTAAGCACAGTAGCCGATGGTCTTAGATAGCTCGATTTATCGAGACTTTTTATGTTTCAAGTATGAAACTTCATGATAACCCGTAACAAAAATAAAACATTTCGGTTATCTTTAGCGGCGGGTTATGGTATTTGTATGACAAATAAAAATATCTATGGATAGTTATGCGGTTTGTTCTCTTCGCGACGTTATTGTTTTGTTATGCGTGTACCCCGGTAACGGATAATGCCCACCCACCAGCCGCCCGGCTAATCCCTCTTGCTCAGGATGCTTTCTCGGGCAGTTCGGTGAATGTTCTCTCCGGTGTGAAGCAAACACTTTATACTCGCAACGGTATGCAATACGCCGCATTTTATAACGCAGACGCCAAACTGGTGGTGGCTAAACGAGCCGTAAACAGTGAAAAGTGGCAAGTGATGGCAACGCCCTTTAGTGGCAATGTGAACGACGCCCATAACCACATCAGCCTGGTGGTGGACGACGAGGATTACCTGCATATCGCCTGGGACCACCACAATACGCCGCTCAAATACGCCAGATCGGTTGCACCGGGCAGTCTTGAACTCGCCAAAGCCCGCATGTTAAGCCAGCCCGGCGCGGAGGCCGCGGCGCTGGAGCACAGCGTTACCTATCCGCAGTTTTACGCTCTCGCCAACGGCGACCTGTTGTTTGCCTATCGGGATGGTGGCTCCGGGCGCGGCAATCTGGTGCTTAACCGATACAATGGCAAGAGCAAACAATGGCAGCGCCTGCATAACTCATTGATCGACGGCGAAGGCCAGCGCAGCGCCTACTGGGATATGGCCGTGGATGCAAACGGCGTGTTGCATCTGGCCTGGATTTGGCGCGAAACACCGGACGTAGCCACTAATCATGATTTGTCCTACGCCCAATCCACCGACAATGGCGCCACCTGGCAACGTCTTGGCGGCAAGCCTTACACGCTGCCGATTACGCTGGCCAGCGGTGAGGTCGTTAAAGCCGTACCGCAGCAGCACAAACTGATGAACCCGCCGGCAGTGACCGCCGATGCCCAAAGCCGGCCATTTATCGCCAGTTACTGGGCGGATACGCCAGCGGATATTCCCCGCTATCACGTGGTATTTAGTGATAACGCGCAGGGTAAAGAAAGCCCGGTGTGGCGGGAAATGAAAGCCCCCAAATTGGCTGAAAATTTTGCTCTGAGCGGCCATGGCACCAAACGTCCGCCGATTTCCCGCGCGGTATTGCTGGTAGAGTCATTCCGCAACGCCCGCCAGGTGCATTTGATTTACCGTGATGACTATCAGCACGGCAATGTAATTGCCCTTACCAGCCCCCTGGAGCAGCCCGCTTGGCATACGCAGGTACTGTTAGAACAGGCGGTGGGCGCCTGGGAGCCCAGCCTGGATATTGCCGCCTGGCATAACCAGCAACAAGCCCATTTACTGTTACAGGCGGTCGCCCAGAATGATGGCAACGACCACCAAAGCCTGGCCACCGCCCCCAGCCATATTGGCGTACTGGTTTGGCAACCGTGATTAAAGGAATAATGATGAAACTACGAACTGCACTGGTCGCGAGCCTGTTATTGTTAACCAGCCTGCCGGGGTTGGCTAAACTGCCTGAACAGGAGGACATCGTGAGTATTATGCAACAGGTTGCCGACTGGCAAATCGCCCACTTTCACGATGATATGGAGCGCGAAAACGAATGGGAAAACCGCTTTAATGCCTGGACTTACGGCGCGCTGTATATCGGCATGGAAAAATGGGCGCAGATGGCACCGTCTGACAAGTACTATCAATTCTTACTGGAGGCGGCCGCCAACAACAAGTGGGATTTAGGGCCGGGCAAATACCACGCTGACGATCAAACCGTGGGGCAACTTTATCTGGAGCTCTACCGTAAATTTCAGCAGCCTCATATGCTGGCCAAAGTACTTGAGCGCACTGAGTGGATCATGAACAATCCCAGTCAGCAGCCCATGCGCTTAAACCACTATCAATACACCGAGCGCTGGACCTGGTGCGATGCCCTGTTTATGGCGCCGCCAGTGTGGGCGAAGCTTGCCAGCATCACCGGCAATGACCGCTTCAGAAACGAAATGTTTGCCGAGTACGTGGCCACCGTAAATCACCTGTACGATAAAGAAGAAAAGCTGTTTTATCGCGACGAACACTTTATTGATAAACGCGATAAAGGCCATAAGATTTTCTGGGCACGAGGCAACGGCTGGGTATTCGGTGGCCTTACGCTTATTTTGCAGGAATTGCCCGAAGGCCCGCAAAAGGCGTATTTCAGTAAGCTGTACCGCGACATGGCGGCTAACCTCATTACCTTACAAACCGAGAAGGGTCACTGGGCCATGAGCTTAAAAGCGGCCGAGCTTTACCCTACCCCGGAAACCTCAGGCACCGCGTTTTTCACTTATGGGCTGGCCTGGGGAATAAATAATGGTTACCTCGATAAAGCCACATACCTACCCGCCATTGAGCGTGGCTGGCAGAGCCTGACCAGCCATGTAACCGATGAAGGCTTGTTGGGTTACGTGCAGCCTGTCGGCGCTGGCCCGGGTGAAGCCTGGCCAGATAAAACCGAAGTCTATGGGGTTGGTGCATTTCTGGCCGCGGGCAGTGAGGTGTATAAGCTGGCTGCAAATTGATAAAAAGTGGCAGCCAATCTTGCAGAAACTGACAATATTGATGAGAAGAGTCCGATGGCAGAATATATGCTAGCCAGTTTTTTTAGTAAGCATTACTATCCAGAGTAATTTTACACTTCATTAACATGCAAATTGGATATCTCACAACTATGCGTATTTTGTTAGTTTTGCTTTCCCTCATCACTGCTGTACCTGCCATGGCAGACGAACTGGCCAAGCCGGAGCTGGAGTTTATTTTTAAGGCCTTTGTTACCCTGGATGAACCCCATGAGCTGGGCAACACTAAATACGGCAAGCGCCGGATCATCGGCATTAATGGCGGCACTTTTAAAGGGCCTGAAATGCAGGGAGTAGTGCTCGATGGAGGTGCTGACTGGCAAACGGTACGGGCAGATGGTACCGCCGATCTGGTGGCCAAATACAGTTTAAAAACTGACGATGGCCATGTTATTTATATCCAGAATTCAGGAATTCGCACCGCATCGCCACAAGTGCTGGCCAGGCTGGCAAAAGGTGAGCCAGTTCCCTCATCGGAGTATTACATGCGCACCGCTGCCACGCTGGAAGTTAACGAAAACAGTCCTTATGCGTGGTTAAATAAGAGCGTGATCATTTCTACCGGCCGGCGTAATGCCGACAGCGTGGAGCTGGATTTTTATCGGGTTAAATAAGTCGCGGGGCGATGTGTCGCCCCGTAATATTTACTCTATTGTTAGCTAGCTTTCGGCCGCCTCTTCGCCTTCAAGTTGCTGTTCTTTCAGCTCAAGTTCTTTAACTTCGGCTTTAATTTGCTCGCGTAGCATATCGTGCTGCTCTCTGGTGAGCGGGTAGATTTTGTTGATATAGCATCTGAACGGCAGCGAGTCGGGTGTATAGATAAAGTCGGTCCCTTCGCTGAGTGAGTTGCCAAACCGGCGGTGCAGCAAAATACCCGGCGCGAAGGCAATTTCATTACAGCGGGGCACCAGTTTCACCAGGTAATGACGCATAGGAGAACTGCGTAATATCAGGTACTCATCACTGAGTTCGGCGTAGCTGTCCAGCCTAAAGGCACTAATCGTATGGTCACGCTCAAGGGATTCATCTGCCACAAACTGCTCCACCAGCGTTACCATTTCGCTGTTGGTTAGACGCGGTGTTGCACACCCGGCTAGCATCAGTACCGCCATCACTAAAAGCCCATATCGCTTCATAATTTACCCTTATAAAACACGTTAACTTTACAGGTTCGACAATCTGCCCGCCGAATAATTCCTTGTTTATCAGTTGTTACTTCATAGCCTAGCACGCTTTGATTAACCAAACCTGAACGTATATGAGTATTACTTAGAAACCAACAGCTTATACTGCTATTATTGATTACATTGCGGACCAGCGCACCACACACAAGAGACCGGATAAAGAGACAGCCATTGGACACCAGAGAGTTTATTCAGATACGCCGGTTTATCCTTAAGCTGGGCAAAATGCTGCACAAGTACGGTACGCCGTCCTTTCGGCTCGAGGCCTATTTAACCGAAGTCGCTCACTATCTGGGGGTCTATGCCTCGTTTATTTCTACGCCTACGTCCTTATCGGTAGTTATCTGGAGTGATCGTCACGAGGAAGAGTACAGTCATAATGCGCGCCTCAACCCTGGCGAACTGGATTTAAACTCGTTGTCACTCACCGATGAGCTGGCTAACCTGCTGTTATCCGGTCAGGTGACGCTTGAAGAAGCTGACCAGCGGTTAACCGAAATTGATGCCATGCCAAGCCCCTACGGTAAACTCATAACCGGCTGTTCTTTTGGTTTGTCGACCGGTGCTTTCGGTATGCTGATGGGCGCCAGCTGGTCGGAAATTTTTTGGTCTGGCCTGTTCGGTTTTGTGGTGTATTTCTGGGTACTGTGGTCGGAACGCTCCAAGCGCGTAGCCCTGATGCTCGAACCGGTAATCGCCTATGTAGTGGCTTTTCTGGCCTGCGTGGCGAGCCGTTTTTTTGATCCGGGCATCAATATTCCCATCATCATTTTGTCATCGGTCATTATCTTTGTGCCGGGTCTGGCGCTGACAATGGGACTTGCCGAGCTCTCATCGCGTAATATGGTGTCGGGCACAGCGCGGATTATGGACGCCATGATGCAACTGTTTAAACTGTATTTTGGTGCATTTCTGGGTGTAGCGACCGGCTTTAGTTTATTTGGCGAAAATACCTATGCACCGGCTGAATCCCTGCCCTACTGGTCGACCTGGCTGGCCGTGGTATTGCTGGGGTTTGGCCTGGTGGCTATCTTTCGCACCCGGGCAAAACATATTCCCTGGGCTCTGTCCGCCGCGCTAATTGGCTATAGCGCTACAGCGCTAAGCTCGGATTTCCTACCGCAGAATGTCGGTAGCTTTGTGGGAGCATTTACACTGGGAATTTTTGCCAATGCCTTTACCCGCATTGCCAATCAGCCTGCCACTATTGTGGCCATGCACGGCCTGATTGTGCTGGTACCGGGCTCTAAAACCTATATCGGGCTGAATTCTTTTGTCTCAGGTCAGGATTTCGTGAATGCCGATCATATCGGCCAGGACGTGTTTCTCATTTTCATGTCACTGGTAGCCGGGCTCATTTTTGCCAACGTGGTGTTTCCCACCAAAAAAGCACTCTGAGTGCTAGCCGATAATACCCAGCTCAACAGCGCGCAGCACCGCGCGGGTGCGGTCGCGGGCATCAAGCTTGGCCAGTATGGTCGACACCTGATTTTTTACCGTACCCTCCGATTTAAATAACGCCCCGGCGATTTCTTTATTGCTGCACCCGGATGCCATTAAACGCAGAATTTCCTTTTCCTTGGCCGACAGCGGTTCAACCGGTGCAGGGCCGTCGGGCGTGGTATTTAAGCCCTGCAGACTGTTGATCAGGGTATTGGTGATGGCCGGCTGGATCAGCGACTCGCCGTTATGCACTGCCTCAATACCGTCGACCAGGGTTTCCAGCGACACGTCTTTTAGCAGGTAGCCTTTGGCACCGGCACTGAGCGCTCCCATCAAACTCTCGTGGTCATCAAAGGTGGTAAGCATGATAGTAGGCAGTAAGGTGCCGTCCTGCTTTAAATGATTGAGGAGTTCTATGCCGGTCATGCGTGGCATGCGAATATCCAGCAGCATCACATCCACCATGCCGGCGTTGGCTTGCAGCCACTCGCGGGCCTCAACACCATCGTTGGCCTGCCCCACCACTTCCACTTTATCGGATAGCGAGAGCAGGCTACACAGACCTTGCCGCAATAGCTGCTGATCGTCTACAACTAATACGCGAATCATTCTGGCTCCGGTATCATCAACAGGGTATGAAAGCCCCGTGGGCTGGCGTTGAACTCTGTGCTGCCATTGAGTTCGGCAACACGCTCTTTAATACCGGTTAAACCATTACCGGGCTGAAACTCACCGGCGGTGCCGTTGTCGGTAATTTCGGTAACCAATTGATTGGCCTTACGGCTTATCTCAATGCGTAGCTCACTGGCTTTACCGTGACGGATGCTGTTGGTTAAGCTTTCCTGCACACATCGCAGTATCGTGGTGGCCTGCAACAAACTTAGTTCACTTAAATCCCCCTCACAATCAATGGTCACCGATATTTTATCCTGCAAAGGGGCGATCAGTTCGTTCAGCGCCTGCTGCAAATCCAACGAGCCGAACTCGCGCATATCCGACACAGCTTCCCGCACATCAGACAGTAGCAGTCTGGCAATGCTTAAGCACTGGTCAATGGGCGGTCGCTGCTCGGGGGCAACAGTCCGTGAGGCTACCTGCAGATGTAACGATAGCGCGGTAAGGTGATGGCCAACCAGATCGTGAATGTCACGGGCGATACGGGTACGCTCATCCTTACGACTGGCCTGCTGCATCAGATCCTGCAGAGCCCTTAGCTCACGGTTTGCCTGCTCGGCCTGCTCCTGGGCTACCTCAGCCTGCTTACGGCTTTCCATCATCATTAGTGAGAATAAATTGAAGGTCCAGAACAGGATGGCGGTTAGCCACAGTCCATTGGTTTGCTCCCACATCAGGGCAAACACCAGCCAGGGCACTGCCGACCATAAAGGTGATAACCACAGCGTGCGCCGGTAAGGGATAAAGTATGGTAATTGCCCGGACCAGATAACCAGTAAAATGGCATTGAACTCAAACGGGCTGGTCACGAATGTTCCCAGTACCAACAGGTACTCAATAGCCAGCAGAATAACCCTGACTGAAGTATCGTGGCGGTAGGGTTCATCGCGAGTGACAAACAGGAATGTCAGCGCAAACAACACAAATATCGCCAGCGTAGCAAACAGGTTCACCGGCCCGAGGCGACTGGACCCACTCATCAGCCAGGCATTTGCTACTGCCACTACGGCAATGGTGATAATTGCCACCAGTAGTTCGGAGTCAATTTTAGGGAAGTATTTTTTCATGTCTGCCAGTATTGGCGAATCGCCGTACAATTGGAATAGGCCAAAAGTCATCTTTTCGATTGTGACTTTTGCCACTACGGCCAACCAGGCTGTAACGGTAGTCTGCTTAACACAAGGTTAAGGAGATTTCGTTATGCACTATGTTCAACAAGGCTTACTGTACTTACATATATTTACCGGGGGTTTAGGGCTCCTGTTATTCTGGATCCCCATTTTTGGTCGCAAGGGCGGCTTTAACCATCGCCGGTTTGGTGTGTTCTTTCGTCGCACTATGCTGACCTCGGTGATAAGCGGGGTCATACTGGCGCTGTTCTGGATTGTCGTGCCCACCATGGGTCATCCTGAGTTGCTGGATAATCCCAGGGCGATCCCTTATTTTCAGCGTTTTGGGGCCTTTTTAGTGCACCTGGGCCTGGTGATGTATACCTCGGTAATGGGAGGGCAATGGGCTCTTGAAGCTAAGACTAACCGCGACTCGCTGCGCACTCCGGCTAGTGTTGCACCGGCTGTTTTACTGGTTTTCACCAGCATTGGTTCTGGCTACATGGGGATTAGGTACGAGCAAGTATTAATGATGGTGTTTGCGCCGCTCGGCCTGATGATTGCCTGGGGTCAGTTACGTTTTATTTTTGCTAAAGAAGTCGAGCCAAAAGCCTGGCTGGTAGAACATCTTTCCGGTTACATAGGTACCGGCATTGGCGCTTACACTGCCTTCTTTGCCTTTGGCGGGCGCACCCTGTTCAGTGACATTGGTGCCTGGCAGTATGCTTTTTGGATTTTGCCCGGTGTTATTGGCAATATCGCCGTGGTTTTTCTGGCCCGTAAATACCGCGGAAACCGCAAACCTCAGGTAAAAGCCCCGCCACTGCCAGCGCAATCAGGTACCGCGCAGTAAAAAGACGCCTTGCGCAGACTCATCAGTGAGCACATTATCCTCGGAGCGGTCTTTCAGGCCAACGCCCGTCAGCTGTTTAGCCCGGGCGTTTTCCATTAAATACAGGCAGCGTGAGGCGGCTTTTTCCGGGGCCAGTCCCTCTGGCCGCACGTTTGAAATACAATTACGTTTTGCATCTTCACAGCCGCGCTTTGGCTGCCAGGTAAGGTAAATTCCCAGGCTGTCCGGTGAACTTAAGCCCGGCCGCTCACCTATCAGCACCACCACCATTTGCGCATTGAGCGCCTGGGCAATATCGTCACCGATGGCGACCCTGCCCTGTTCAACCACCGTAACTGGTCCCAGGGTCCATGCTGGCTGACTGGTTTCCAGCTGAGTCAGTAAAGCCGTTAAAAACGGTACGCTTTGCTGCATTACCGCAGTGGCCGAGAGCCCATCGGCAATCACAATAGCCAGATCGAATGATTCTTTTTCACGCAGCTTTTGCAAAGAGTAAGTACTTGCTTCATTAAGTTTCCTCCCCAGATCAGGACGCTGCAAATACACCAGGCGGTCCTCTGCCTCGCTTTTCACGCTTTGGAGTGTTAACGGTTGTTGATGGTAGCTCAGCGCTGCCAGTTGCTCACATAACAGTTCACCGTTTAACGGGCTGTGTACCGCATCAATGGCCTGGGCATGCGCAAGCTGAAATTTAAGTAATTCACTGGTGGGCAGGCTGGTACCGGCCCGGCCAAGCCCGATCCGTGCTGCGGTTAGCTCGCGTAACTGTTGCCAGGTATCGGGATGCAGGTGTTGCTCCTGGTTACTCATGGCTTACCTCCATTGTGCGGCAGCGCCGCGGCAAACCGGCCCGGTAGTTTTTCGGCTAATAGCTGATTGCCACTATCGGTGAAGATTTTCTGTTGCTTCAGCCAGGTATCAAATTCAGGCGCCGGGCGAGCGCCGAACAGCTGACGGATATACAGCGCGTCATGAAACGAGGTGGTCTGGTAGTTCAGCATGATATCGTCGGAGCCCGGGATACCCATAATAAACTGGCAATGGGCGCTGGCAAGTAAGGTGAGCAGGTTATCCATATCATTCTGGTCGGCCTGGGCATGGTTGGTGTAGCAGATATCACAGCCCATGGGTAAACCTAACAGCTTGCCACAAAAGTGGTCCTCTAGACCTGCCCGGATAATTTGTTTGCCATCAAACAGGTATTCCGGCCCGATAAAACCCACCACGGTATTGATAAGCAGCGGGTCGAGTACTCTGGCCAGGCCGTAAGCCCGGGCCTCGCAGGTTTGCTGGTCGACCCCGTGATGGCCATTGGCCGATAACGCGCTGCCCTGGCCGGTTTCAAAATACATTACATTGTCGCCCACCGTCCCTCGTTTAAGCGATAACGCAGCCTCGCGAGCTTCCTGCAGAATAGCCAGAGAAACGCCAAAACTACTGTTAGTCACTTCGGTGCCGCCAATCGACTGAAACACTAAATCGACCGGCGCGCCGCGCTCGATGGCTTCAATGGTGTTGGTCACATGGGTCAGCACGCAGGACTGGGTGGGAATGTCGTACTGATTGATCAGTTCGTCGAGCATGTTGAGCAGTTTTATGGTCTGCGCCACATTGTCGGTTGCCGGGTTAATGCCAATCACCGCATCACCACTGCCGTACATCAGGCCATCAAAGATTGATGCCGCAATACCGTTTAAGTCATCAGTGGGGTGATTGGGTTGTAAGCGGGTAGAAAAGTGGCCGGGCACGCCAATGGTGTTGCGAAATGCGGTGATCACCTCACATTTTCTGGCCACCAGGATCAGATCCTGATTGCGCATAATTTTGCTCACCGCGGCTACCATCTCCGGGGTCAGCCCCAGACACACATCCTGCAACACAGTGGCATCGGTGGACTCAAGCAATAACCAGTTGCGTAACTCACCCACGGTTAAACTGGCCACCGGAGCAAACGCTTCGGCGTCATGGGTATCAATGATCAGTCGCGTTACTTCATCTTGCTCGTAGGGAATAACGGTTTCATTTAAAAAGGTGCTCAGGGGAAGTTCGGCCAGGACCATTTGCGCTACCACGCGTTCCTCCGCAGTGGCCGCAGCCACACCGGCCAGTTGGTCGCCCGAGCGCAGTGGTGAGGCTTTTGCCATCACCTCGGCTAAATCCTTAAACCGATACGTGAGCTGGCCGAGTGTGTAGCGATATTCCGCCATAGCAACTCTCCCTGTAAGTGAGCTTCAATTCATCATGCCCGCGCGGCGATACATTTGCAATCGCTACCAGACGGCAGATTTTCACTTACCGGTAGCGCATCGTACGCATTTACTGTTTAATTAATACTCAACACAAGGAATCGACGATCAGGAAGTCACAATGAAATATCTAATATCTCTATTAATGCTGGCAGCTTGCCTAAATTTTAACTTAACTGGACAGGCACTCGCGGGCAAGCTTAACTGGACAGGCACTCGCAGACGAGCACCAGGCTAAAAATCTGGATTCTGCCTTATTGGGCTACTGGTACGGTGAAAGTATTCCCATCCCCATTGGCGGTAGAATGGTAAACAGCCGGTTTACCTACCTCTTTTTAGACAGCGGCCAGATGTATATGGGCCCGGAAGCAGCATTAGAAAAGGCGCTAGAGGGTCAGCAAGGCTCTGCCTCAGATAGCGAGGTAAGGACAGGCACCTGGACCGTTGAAGACGATGTCTTGCTGGTGAAATGGGATAATGGCGCCAACACCAAACGCCGTTACCGGATAAACGCTAACGCCTTGGAAATGCTTAACAAAAAAGGAAAAGTGGTTACCGCTTACCAGCGATAAGGGCTTTTTTGACATGGACAGGCACTCTTTAAATACTCAGGGTTATGTAGATTCAGCTCTATGAATCAGGCAATTGTTTCTGCGCTTTTTTATGACTCAGAGGGGGAAACTACAGTATTTGCTCTTTCAAATGCGTGGGAAGCCTGTTGAATGTCCGCCAGTCGCTTTTCGCTAAATATCTGGTGATACGGAATGAAATGGTGTTGCTGTAATAATAAAGTTTGGCTTAAAAGAGCATGAAAGCTCTAAGCGCAGTCTGCATATTTCCTGCGTCGCCTGATTAATTTGTCAATGCTTACCGATGATTTAAAAGCTGTCTCGATACCGGTTACCATCTCATTCCAATCACTCTGCGCGAGTCCAACCCGGGTAAGAATGGGTGAAGCTGAATCATCAATTTTGCCTTTCTTGTTGGGTTGTATATGACGACCTGACAGTTCCACCAATTCAATATAGTCCTGTAGCTGAAAAGGCAAACCGTCAGGTATTGTGTTACATGGGTTCCCCGCGAACGGCAGTAGTTGAGCGGGTTGTCGATTCGATTTGGCCGCATTGATGCGTTTTTGAATGCTGGTATGGTTTGATTCTTCTGGAGTATTAGCCAAACAGGCTCGTACTGGATTTAAGTCAACATAAGCCATGCACGCGGCTAACGATGCTTCATCCAGGAGCGCCTGCGACTTAAACCGCCCCTCCCAGAAATGTCCTGTACAATCATCTTCTTTATTGGCTCGTCGGGCGATGTATTCATTAAGCAACCGCATAAACCAGCTGATATCGTACAGTCGTTTACGGTAAATTTCAGCCAGGCTATGTACCGTTTCAATTTCCGCTTTAGACAATGTAGTCGATTCAGCTTCGTCAACATAGCGTTGAGACAACAACACGCCTTTATAAAGCCGATGCCACCGCCTGATGATATCTTTAACACTTAACGAATCGGCTTTTTGTTTATTGATGCGTAAGACCACATGGGTGTGGTTGCTCATTACTGCATAGGCGCACACATCAACACAGAACACCTCTGCCAAAAACAGTAGCCGGTCTTCTACCCATTCCCGGCGGTGCTCGTAGCTTCTTCCTGTCTGTTTATCTTCACCACATAAATACGCTCGTCGAACGCAGCGGGAAGCGCAATGGTAGTAAGGGGTATCTGACAGGTTGATAAGACTTTTACGAGGTCTGGGCACAATGCTTCACTAATCTAGAAAAGTAGTGTGTTCATTGTGCAGATATTAAGAAAGAATCCAACTGAACCTGAGTCTAGCGAGTGACTGTCTCAATATGAAAAGGGGAGGGCTTTACGTTATTGCAAAGCCCTGCTCCTTTCTAACACACTGCTGCGAATGCCTTTGCTGTCGCATCAAGATTACGGGTGTTCAGGCCCGCTACACACATGCGGCCACTGGCAATCAGATAAACGCCAAACTCATCTTTCAGGCGTCTAATTTGTTCCGGGCTGAAGCCGGTGTAACTAAACATCCCCACTTGCGCCGCCAGATAGCTGAAATCCACATCCGGGCGCAGCTCGCCAAGCTTGGCTACAAGTTGCTGACGCATGGTGTGCATACGCTCGCGCATAGCTTCCAATTCGGTTTTCCACTCATCGGTCAGTGCATCGCTCGCCAGAACGTGGTTAACCAGGCGCGCGCCGAACGATGGCGGCGTAGAGTAATTGGTCCGGACGGTAAACTTAAGCTGGCCCTGAATGGTGTCGGCGGTTTCCGGTGATTCACACACCACATACAACGCTCCAACACGCTCACTGTACAGTGAGAAGATCTTCGAGAATGACTGCGCTAACAGGAATGGCTGACCAGACTCCGCCATCAGTTTAATGGCCTGAGTATCTTCGTTTAAACCAAACCCAAAACCCTGATAAGCCATATCGAAAAAGGCCAGCAGGTTACGCTGTTTAATCACGTCCACAACCTGTTGCCATTGCTCGTTGGTTAAGTCGATCCCCGTTGGGTTATGGCAACACGGGTGCAGCAGTACAATGGCTTTTTCCGGCAGTTGATTTAAATCTTCCAGCATGCCGCTGAAATCGAGCATTTTGGTTTGCGGGTTGTAGTAGCGATAGGTATTTACCTTCACGCCCGCGCCTTTGAAGATAGAGTGATGATTTTCCCAGGTCGGGTCGCTCACCCATAGCTCTGAATCGGGAAAATAGCGTTTGAGTAAATCAGCGCCTACTTTCAGCGCGCCCGAACCGCCCAGACTCTGGGTTGATGCTAAGCGACTGTCCACCAGTGGTAGTGCATCACCAAAGGCCAGCGATTTTACTGCTACGCGGTAATCCGGTAAGCCGTCCATCGGCAGGTAAACTGGCGATGCCGGTGGGTTGTCTGCCGCCCAGACTTTGGCCTTATCAACACTGCTAAAGTTTGGCACTTTGCCGTCTTCATCAAAATAAAACCCGATGGTGAGATTCACTTTGTCCTCACGGGGATCTTTCATGAATTGTTCAACCAACGAGAAAATCGGGTCGCCGGCATAGGCATCGACATGTTCAAACATAGTATTTCCTTAGCGTGACTGTCTCTTGGGAGCAGTTTTTAATTAATCTATTGGCCAGTTTAAGCTAAATAACGGTCTTTACGGTGGTTAAATGCAATCAGAATATTCAGTACCACCGCGCCCAGTACAGAAGCAATCAGTGCCGGAATGCTCACTACAAAGAACGCCGCACACACCACCAGCACATCTACCCCCATTTGCAGGTACCCGGCACGGAAGCCGGTTTTATCCTGAATGTAGAGCGCTAAAATGGTTACGCCACCCAGGCTGGCACCATGGCGGAACAATACCACAAAGCCGGTGCCCATGAGCAGGTTGCCAAACAGGGTTGAGTAAAATAAATCCAGCTCACCAAACTGAATAAACGCCGGATGAATATGAGTAAACAACGACACCAATGACACGGTCGCAAAGGTCTTAAGCGTAAAAACCACACCCATTTTCTTTAGCGCCAGAATATAAAACGGAATATTCACTAAAAAGAAGGCTACGCCGAAGGTCATGGGCGACAGGTAATCAATCAAAAAAGCCATCCCTGCAGTACTGCCGGTAAGCGCGCCAACCTCACGCAATAAAATAGCCCCGAAAGAAACTAAAATGGTACCGGTGATCAGGGCCAGAACATCTTCTACCCAACTGTGCCGAATGGACTTCGGCTGACTGATTGCTGCTTCACTCATTATTTTACCCACGGGATGACAAAAAATTAAACCGTGAGAAATATAGCACAAAAAAATCATATCGTGCGTTAATTTTGCATTTATTGCGCAAACTGTGCAATCAGGAGTTATTTTTTCGGCATTACAACCAAACACCATCCTCTTTAAGACGTTCCAACACCACCGCAGTGCGGATATGCCCCACCGTTTTGTGTGCGGCCAGGTCGCTGATCAGCGCCGATAAGTCACTCAGCTCCGCCACCGCCACTTTAAGAATAAAATCGGCATTACCGGTAGTTTTATACATGTCCAGAATCGCCGGGGTGTGTTTAACCAGCTCATAGAAGGCGGTAACAGCCTCGGGCGAGGCTTCGGCCAGGGTGATTTCCAGTACCGATGATATATCCAGGTTTAGCGCTGCCGGTGAGATTCGGGCACTGTAGCCGATGATGTATTTTTGCTGCTCAAGTTGAATTCGGCGGCGGGAGATTTGCGAAGCAGACAGGCCCACCAGCTCGCCTAACTCCTGATTAGTCAGGCGGCCGTTCTGGCGCAGGAGTTTTAGGATCTGTTTATCGTAATCATCAATATCATGCATGATGTGTGCAAATTTCCGTGCAGTTTGAGTTTATCGTGCAAGCTTAGCGCGAATGCGCAATGAGATCATGCAATGATTCAATCGCCGGCAGTTGATGCTCCGGCTGATAGAATAACCGGTTAAGACGGCCGAGGAAATTTACCTTACGATTGGGATCCTGCGGTTTTACCCGCCGTTCACTGCTGGTTTGCAAAAACTCCTGCGGGCGCAAATTCAGTTCGCGAATCTCATCGGTGGTAATACCCTGGCCATAAACCGTGCTCAGAATACGCTCCGTTTTACTTTCCATAATCGGCATAATGTCATTAGCGTAAAGTTCGCTAATGGGTTCGCCAATGGCTTCCAGCGAATGATTTATTGCCGCCCATAACTCATCGTGAGTATAGTGCGCATCACCCGGCGCGTAGTAACCCATGACTTCCCACTCAAATTCGGCATTACTGGCCGCAATGGAGCTATCCACCGTTGGCGAAAAAGACAGGTCCGGCCGTGCGCCGATGTTGTAAGCGTCTACTGACAGGCCAATACAAATCACCAGGTCACCCATTACCTCGGGGTTGCGGTAGAGCGCTTCGAAGGCGGCCCGTTTTACCCCCATCCAGCCGTAAATCATCGGCTTTTGCTGAGCAAAATGGCGCACTTCATGGGGCAGATCTTCACCGTACTTTTCCACCAGCAGCGGCATGGGATCGGCTTCTAACTGGCTTTCCGGTACCCAGACTTCGTACTCCAGACGATTATCGGCTTTACCCCGGCTCTTAATACCGTAGGAAAGGTTGACCGGGCGGCAAATACTGCGGTCTTCATCCACCCGATGAAAATACTCCGAACGTAACCGTTTAATAAACGGGGCATCCAGACCGGCCAGTGCGGCAGTAGGATAACGGTAACCACAGTCACTATGCTCAACAATGGTAAGTCCTGGAACTCGCTCAGTTAAGGCATGTTTCAATCCTTTAAACAGATGGTAGTCAGGCAGAATGATGCTGCGCTCCGGTTCGATGGTAAATCGTTCGCCGGTTTCGCTAATAAATTTGGGAGTCTTACTGAATTCATAGTTGCCGAGGCCTGACTGCTCAATAGCAAGGTCTCGCAAACGGGCAATTTCCAAAAACAACGCTTCATGGTTGCGAATATGTTTTAACAGCGGTCGTTCCATCTACTCACATCTGGATTAATTAAAGCCTGTTAGCCAGTCTGCCAGAAATAGCACCAGAGGTTAAGCACTTAAGTAGCGGCCAGAATTGACGCTGCACACACCGCAGCACTGCCATTCAGTAAGCAGTTCAATACAGCCGCTGATAGCCACATCCTGACGGCAGGGTTGGGTTAGCATTTTGATTCGGGCTTTCGGTAACCGGCACATCAGCTCCAGTGTTCTGCCGGTATCCGCCGATTCGGTGATCACGCCCGAGGTGTAGCCATAAAGCAGTCGCATCAGCCTGGAGCGCAGGCGAGGTGTTACGCCGCTGTTCGATGTGCCCCAGTTGGTATTATGCATTAACCCGGCAACGTTGCCGCGTAAGCCCGACAGCAGGTTAGCCGTAGAGGCGGCCTGGATATACTGATCGTCCACCGCCAGAACAATTTCACCGGGATGGCATTGCATATAGCGCTTTAATTCAGGCACCGCCAGCCACACACTGCTGGCCCGCAGGGTTTTGATGGTTAAATGCGGGTGTGCCGGTAAATGGCAGGACGACTTATCTTTGTTGTTGAGCAGCAGTAATTCCACATGCACGCCACTCATCAACAGCCCTTCTATCAGCTGGCTGGTGAGTTCAGCGTCTTCGCAGCTATCACATTCTGAATACGCCGCAAAAACAGCAAGGCGCTCCAGTGAATGTTCTACAGAAAAATACATGCTGACCTCAATATGTCATAGTCGCCCCGTATGTTGGTATTAAAGCACAAAGCCCCACACAATTCATTAACATTTAAATAACATTCATGCTGCTTTCCCACAAACATCAGTTTCTTTTTGTGCATATTGCAAAAACCGGCGGTACCAGTGTGCGCGACGCGCTGTCACGCTATCGCTGGGACGCCCGTTACGGCATGCCGCAATTTATAGTAAATAAACTAAGTCAGCTCTGTGGGCATAAGCTGGGTTGCCGCTTTCCACGACACAGTAAAGTGATTGCCGCCAAAGAAATGTTACCGGCGGAATATTTTGCCGGGCTGTACAAATTTGCTTTTGTACGAAACCCATGGGATTTGCAGGTGAGTTCCTATCACCACATCAAACGTGAACGGCCGCACCTGGTAGCGGGCTTTGATGACTTTGACAGCTTTATGCGTTACAAGCTCGATCCTGAACGCCCCTATCAGTATCACATCGATACTTCCATGCAGTTACAGACCGATTATCTGACCGATCTGCAGGGCAATCTGTGTATGGATTTTATCGCCAAATACGAAAACCTGCAGGATGATTTCAATACCATTTGTGAGCAATTAAACCTGCCGACTGCAACGCTGCCACATAAGCGCGAGGCCACTGACCGACAGACTTATCACCGATACTATTCGGATGAGTTAGCCGAGTTAGTGGACAGTCACTTTCAAAAAGACATTAGCCTGCTTGGCTACCACTATTAACGTTTTCATCCATATAGCGTACGCCTTAAAACTTTTTTCAACTTCCAGCCAAGTCAGTGCAAGTTAGTGGACAGGCACTTATATCTGCAACCAGAGCAGCCTGAATGAGTGCCTGTCCACGCGGCGGCTAACGTTTTCGCTGATAAAGCGTAAGCCTCACGACTTTTTCAATCTCCAGCACTATGAGCAATGCAAAGCCGGTTAGCACTATCACCAGGTTGTCGATTAATGAGGGTGAATGCGTACCGAACACGGTTTGTAGTATCGGAATATAAGAAATGGCCAACTGAGCTACCACTACCACACCGACGGCCGACCACACCACTTTGGTGCCTTTTACCCCGGCTAAGGAGATTGAACGCAGGTTCATGGTACGGACAAAGAACAGGTAAAAAATCTCCAGGCCCACCAACATGTTCATCGCCAGTGTCCGGGCATACTCCACATCATGCCCGGCTTTAATGGCGTACTGATAAATGCCAAATACCGCCAGGAAAAACAGTGTGCCCACCAGCATAATCTGCCACACCAGCGCAGGCTGAATAAGTGCCTGTCCACGTGGTCGTGGTGGTTTTTTCATGGTCGCCGCGTCAGTGGGTTCAAAGGCTAACGCCATGCCCAGCGTAACCGCCGTGATCATATTGACCCACAAGATCTGCACCGGCGTAATGGGATATGGCAACCCCGCCAACAGTGCAACAATGATGGTTAGCGCCTCACCCGCGTTAGTAGGCAGCGTCCAGCTCACCACTTTTTTGATGTTGGCATACACGGTACGGCCCTGCTCTACCGCCGCCGCTATGGAGGCAAAATTATCGTCTGCCAGTACCACTTCGGCCGCTTCCTTAGCCGCTTCGCTGCCTTTAAGGCCCATGGCCACACCGGCGTCGGCGCGTTTAAGCGATGGTGCATCATTTACGCCGTCACCGGTCATCGAGACTGTCAACCCTAGTGACTGCAGCGCCATCACCAAACGTAACTTGTGCTCAGGCGTAGTGCGGGCAAACACATCGGTATGCTGCACCGCTTCTTTGAGTTGATCATCGCTGAGGGCATCGAGCTCCGTACCGGTTAGCACCTTGTCGGTATGCGTTAAGCCCAGCTGTTTACCAATTGCCTGAGCGGTCACCGCATGGTCGCCGGTAATCATCTTGACCTGAATTCTTGCATTCAGACAGGTTTGCACGGCGCTAATGGCTTCTTGTCTGGGAGGATCTATCAGCCCTACCAGCCCCAGCAGACAAAGCGAATCCTGCAAATCCGTGGCACTCAGAACGGTATGATCAGCAGGCACACTGCGAGAAGCCACAGCCAGTACACGTTGACCTTTTCGGGCCAGCGCCTCCGCTTTATCGAGCCACGCGGTTAAATCGATGGATTGTTCCTCGCCCTGTGCCGTTTGTTGTACCCGACATAACTTCAATACCACTTCCGGCGCGCCTTTCACCAGAATGATTCCGTGGCCGTTGTGGTCGTGATTGAGTGTGGCCATATACTGGGTGGTAGAGTCGAATGGCAGTACATCGGTGCGCCGCCAGCGCGCTTTAAAATCCTCGCCCTCATCAAAAGTGGCCTTACTGGCAAAGCTTACCAGCGCCGCCTCCATAGGATCGCCCTCGAAACTCCAGTTGTCATCACGATGGTGAATCTCAGCGTCGTTACACAGTGCGCATGCCCGGGCAACTTTCTGCAACAAGGGCTGCTCAGCGGTATGTATCGGTTTATCATTAAATAACACGTCGCCAATGGGCGCATAACCTTCGCCATCCACATCGTAGTCATTGGCGGCGGTTTGTACGCTGACCACCATCATTTCGTTGCGGGTAAACGTACCGGTTTTATCGGAGCAGATCACCGACACAGAACCAAGTGTTTCAATTGCCGGTAATACCCGTACGATGGCGCTGCGTTTGGCCATGGCCTGCACGCCAACGGCCAGGGTAATGGTAAGCACCGCGGGCAACCCTTCCGGAATGGCAGCGACAGACAAGCCCACCACTGCGAGGAAGAGCTCAGTAAACGGCTGATTGAGTACCAGAGTGCCAACCAGCAACAGGATAACCGCCACGGTCAGAATAAATCCGGTGATCCATTTAGCCAGCACGTCCATTTGCTCCACCAGCGGTGTAGTGAGCTTCTGAACCCCCGACAACATGCCGCCAATGCGGCCAATTTCGGTATGGGCGCCGGTGGCCACCACTATCCCTGTTGCCTGGCCGGCTGTTACATTGGTGCCACTAAACGCCATGCATTGCCGATCGCCCAGCGCTGCTCCCTCTTCCACCTTGCTTGTACCCTTTTCCACCGGTAGTGATTCACCGGTTAGCAGACTTTCCTGAATAGCCAGGCTGTGACTGCTAAGCAGCCGGATATCTGCCGGCACTTTATCACCGGCTTCCAGCAGAACCACATCACCGGGCACCAGCTCTTCACCCGCCACAGTGCGACGCTTGCCATTACGGATCACCGCCGCTTTTAAGGCCAGCATCTGGCGAATTGAATCCATGGCTTTTTCGGCCTTACCTTCCTGCACCACGCCAATCAGGGCGTTCACAATCACCACCGCGAAGATCACCGCCGTGTCTATCCAGTGCTGTAAAAATGCGGTCAGAATACCGGCCACCATCAGCACGATAACCAGCAGATTGGCAAATTGTTTAAGAAAGCGCGCCAGCGTGCTGGCCTGTGGCGCCTCAGGCAGTTTGTTTGGCCCACAACTTGAGAGTCGCTGGCTAACCTGTTCCTGGCTCAGGCCGTCGCGGGTGGTTTCGAGTTGGGTAATCGCTTCGTCGGCGGTTAGCGCGTGCCATTTGGATTGCTGTACATCGGTCATGATTACTCCCGTACATGTAAGACAAAGGCAGTACAAAGCAGGGGCGTAGTGTTATGTGCTCAGCACCTGCATGCCATCTATGAGTATAGATACCGTACAAAGATTACGCGCCGAAGACACTGATTTGCATCAAAGAGAGGACTACCGGGAATACTGACGTCTTGTCACAGCAGTCCCGGTGTAGGCGGGTTCAGATATGCAATGTCGCACCATGCTGAGAAAAAATCGAGCGCACTTTATCCAGTTCGTCCGGTGATGCCTGTTTGAGAAACGCACTCAGGGAGCGAAACAAATCCAGCGCCTGACTGCCAGGGCCGGTAAATTCGATCATCCTGACCCCCTCCGCACAAGACTGAAACGCATGAACCTGATCCGCCGGAATATAAACCATAGCCCCGGCGCCGCAGTGATAACCGTCTTCGTTCAGCATAAAATCCACTGCGCCGCTTATCACATAAAAGGTTTCCGACCAGGGATGACTGTGGGGTGGCGGGCCAAACCCGGCTCCGCTACTCTCCTGAACGGTGACAGATTGCTCATCACCTTTCTGAGTATCACTCATTACATTGATCAGGCCGCCGAGCAGCTCAATTGATTCAAGTGGTGCAGTCTCCTGCAAAACAATAGCCCTGTGCATAGCATTACCTCTTTTTACCCACTTACGGCTTAAGCCAAAAGCCTGCCGCAGACTGTCTTTACGGGCTCACCTAACAGCTAATGACATACCTGATATGCCAGATTTGAGCCCATAACGAAGGCGACGGTAAGCCACTGCAAAAGACCCCAGCAGTAATAAAACACTCACTGCCGGTGCATTCACCTGAGTTGCTACCGCCACCACTAATACCGGTAAAACTTCAATAAAGAACCCCGTATTATCAAACTGCACCAGTGGGCTGCTCATAATGGTTGCCACTTCGGTGCTGCTTAGATCCTTACCACCATTTAAAAACGCATCCATCAGGTTGTTACTGCCACTGTTGTGAGGCAGGCCCAGATTATGGCCGAGCTCATGGGCAAGTAACTCTGCGTTAAACAGGCTATCGGCATAGGCCGATTCAACCACAAAATCGTTGCCAGGCGTTTCACCGCAGCCAACGTAAAATATAAAGTTATTACCGCACCAGGTAATATTATCGAGAAACCAGAAATTCACCGTTGTGGCTGAACCGTAATGGGCTGAGGTCAGCGCACTCCATTTTGTGGCGGAGTCGAGGGTGAGCAAGCCCGGGTCAACGTGTTCAATGGCGCTGCCCAACCGGATATCAACCGGCGTATTGCCAAAGCTGGTCTGGGCATATATCGCATCCATACCGGCTTCATCAACGGTAATATAGGCAGCCTGCGCCATCCCGCTTAAAACAAAAAGAAAAACAATGCTGTACAGTCGTAGCAACGGTGCTGAAGAATTGGCGTTTCGCAACATGTCCGGGTCCTTTGATCATCAACAGGATTTTTATATTCCAGACAGCTCAACAATAAAGTTCAGGAATAGATATGCTTTGCACTTAACAGTGGCTAAGTATAGTGAAGAATTTTAAAAACGAGATGGCTGAGAGAAAATAACCGGCTGAAAACTTACCAACGGGTCTGCTTTCAGCTAGTCCTTCTGACGCTGGGCGGCCAGATACTTATACAGCGTAGATTCACCGATATTAAGCTGTTGGGCGACCTCTTTTTTCTTCATGCCTTTGGCAATCAGCTTATTGGCTTTGTTAATAATCGTTGCAGGCAGGGCTTTACGGCCTTTGTACTTACCCTTAGCCCGGGCTTTGGCTATACCAATGGCCTGCCGGTCGGTCAGCAGGTCTTTATCCATTTGTGCGGCACTGGCAATCAGCGCATAGATATTTGGCGCCGGGCCGCCTACCGACTCCAGATTATCCACAATCAGCATAATACCCTGTCGTTCAAGGTCAGCAGTAACCGCCGCTACCGCCCTAATGCTGCGCCCGAGCCTGGACACATCGTGAATAATCAGCCGATCACCCCGCTTTAAGCGCTTTAACAGTCGGTTGAGCTTGGGCTTTGCGCCGGGGTCTACATTGGGCTCGCGCACCACAATATCGTGAGGGTACTTGTTGATTAAGGACTGTGCCTGCTCGTCAACGTCCTATTTTTCGGTACTACTGCCAACGTATAAGTAGGTGGTCACGCGCTGATTCTGATTAGCCTGGTTATGCTCAAAATGATAGTAAAATCAGCATTGAATACAAGCGTTAAAACATCCGACCTGACATTTAGCGGGTTTTCACCCTGCCTTGACCGTTGCCAGGCTAAGGTTTGCATAACATACTAGAGCAACAGACTTAAAGGACGCCGGACTGTGGCAACATCAATTTCTGTTTTATTAATCGAAGACAACCTGGCCATTGCCCGGCAGATTGTTGATTTTCTGGAAGGCCACGGCTGGCTGGTCGATTTTGCTGCCACCGGCAAGCAGGGTGTTCAGCAGGCATTAAACGGTCAGTTCGACGTTATCATTCTGGATCTGAACCTGCCTGATATAGATGGCCTGGAGGTTTGTAAGCGCGTAAAGGCAGAGGCCACCAAAGTGGTGCCGGTGTTAATGCTCACCGCTCGTGATGCCTTTACCGACAAAGCCAAAGGTTTTGGTCAGGGCGCCGACGACTATCTCACTAAGCCTTTTGATTTACGCGAATTAGCACTGCGCTGCGAAGCCCTGGCACGACGTCCGCAACTGCACACCGACACTACCGTAACCCGGGGATCGCTGGCCATGGATACCCGGGCCATGACCGTCAACTGGCAAAGCACCGTTATTCCGGTAACCGGTATCGGCTTTAAGATCCTGCATAAACTGCTTTGTGACTACCCTTATCCGGTAAGTCGTTCAGACTTAATCAGTCATATCTGGGCCGACGATCCGCCAGAAAGTAACGCGCTGAAATCGCACATGTATACATTACGCAAAGCCCTGGAACAAGCCAGCGGCCGGGCCCTGTTGCATACCATCAGTAACGTGGGTTATCAGCTAAAGGGGCTGGATGATAATGAAGTTTAAAGGCATTCAGGCGCAGTTGTTTATCGCGTTTGGAACCCTGGTACTAATCATTGGCTTATTTTATACCCGCCTCAGTATGCTGTTTATGGAGGTGACCCAGGACATTGTTGCCTCCCATTTACTGAGCATGGAAATTACGCAACTGGAAAACAGCTGGGCTAACAATAGCAAACTGAGTGTGCTGGCTCCCTCTTCCGCGGCATATACCATCATTAATCACGACGGCGAGCTCCCCGGTGAGCTCACACCGAGCACCTATGGCGATAATGTTGCTACGGTTGCCGGGCAGGAGGCAGTTTACTTTCAGCCTTTTACACTGCCTGATATCCCGGCCCGGGGTGTGATGGTGCAGGCTAGTGAGCTCCTGCCTCTGGCTAACTTTGCCAGCATTTATCAGGTTTTCCTGTTTAGCGTATCGGCGGCGGCACTTATCCTGGCAATACTGAGCACCTGGTTTCTGGCCTCGCGACTGGCCAAGCCTATCCAGCGCCTGTCGGTTTCAATTAAACAGCAGTCGCCAGACTCGCCCTGCCAGATTAGCGGCGAACGTCGCCAGGACGAAATTGGCGAACTGGCAAATTCGTTCAAGAATACTTATTCTGAACTTCAGGAAGCCTGGCAACGGGAGCGGGATTTTACCCGTGATGTGAGCCACGAATTGCGTACCCCCATCACACTGCTGAAGAATACCCTGGCAATCAATGACAACCTCATAAGCGATCCGGCCGAGCGCCAGTTAATTGAGCAGGCTACCAATACCTTAGAGCAAACCGTAGAAGTCTTGCTGGCACTGGCGCGTAAGGAAAACCTGCAGTTCAGCGAGGTTAAATTACTGCCCGTTCTTGAAAAGCAGTTACTGGCGCTGTACCAGATTTATCCCGACCAGGCATTTAATGCCGACATAGAACTGCCCGCCAATTTCACCCTGCCAGGCAACACCTACTTAATCACTTTGTTGTGTCAGAATCTGATTAACAACGGCTTTTATCATGGCGGTGGAGGCGGCATGCGGATTTATGTGCAGTCAGCACATCTGGTGTTTGAAAACCCGCTGACCGAATCGTCTTCGCGGCCCTATTATCAGGGTCTGGGGCACGGCCAGTATCTGGTGCAGCGGATTGCGTCGGTAATGCACTGGCAAGTCAGTATTGAGCAATCCGCCACGCATTACCGCGTGTTACTAAGCTGGTAGTTCGGGCATTTTCTGCTTTAACAATAAGCGGCCCAGCCAGCAAAACCAGCCAATTTGCAGCAATCCGAAGACGCCGCCTGCAGCGGCTAATGGCGGATAAAGGGTTAACATACCAATCAGGCCCGTTATGGCTCCTGCAACACTTAAGGATCGTGGCACACTTCGCCGGCAGTACAGGCTGATATTAATCACCAGCATCCAGATACCGCCAATCCATTCTACGCCATCGCCAAGACCCGTCTGAATAGCCAGGATCGCCGGCCAGGTTTCATCGGATTCAGCAGGTGTCAGGTGGGTAAGGTATTCGATGGTGAGCACCGAAATAAAACCAATAGCAAAGACGTAAGCAGCCCAAACGTAGCCGATCAGCGCGCCTATCAGTTGCCATTGGCCGGTTTCCTCGCCAGCCGGACGATAAAGGCTGCGATTCAGCATTAGCAACGCTATGCCGAACACCACAAAAATAATAAAGTACCAGCTCTGGATCAGGCGCGGTTGGGAAAGTATGGCCTGCAGACGCTGTTCGCCATCAATATTAATGTCCGGCATGACAACCAGTATCATGGTAAACCCAATGATATAACACAGCGCACAGACTACTGCGGCAATACCGCCAAGCTGCAAGCGAGTTTTCATTTTGGCTCCGTCCGATGGCAATAGGCAAAGCATCAGCATACCACTTAACCCGCTTTGCCAGAACTCACCGGTTATGAGTTCAGGTGCCTAATTTGTAACAGATTATCTAAAGCGGACGTGGTGGCGATTAAGCTCACTGATTTTACTGCAACCCATCAGGCGCATATCGCGTTCTATTTCTGCCACCATCAGCTGCATGGCGCGCTCGACGCCCGGTTGACCAGCGGCAGCCAGCGCATACAAGTAGTAACGGCCCAGACCCACCGCTTTTGCTCCCAGCGCCAGCGCTTTGAGTACATGAGTACCGCGCTGAACACCACTATCAAAAATCACATCAATTTTGTCGCCCACCGCATCAACAATTTCGGCCAGATGGTCGAAGGAACTGCGTGAGCCGTCCAGTTGCCGGCCACCGTGGTTAGAGATAACAATACCGGTACAGCCAATGTCTACGGCACGGCGCGCATCATCAGCACTCATGATCCCTTTTAAGCAAAACTGGCCGTCCCAGAATTTAACCATCTCTTCCACATCTTTCCAGTTCATGGAAGGGTCGAGCATATTGGTAAAGTAATCGCCGATAGAGCTGCTGCCACCACCCATATCAATGTGCGCTTCGAGCTGCGGTAGGGAGAATTTCTCGTGGGTGATGTAGTTAATCCCCCAGGCAGGTTTGCTGGCAAACTGCCATAATCCGGCCAGGTTGAGCTTAAACGGAATGGAAAAGCCAGTTCTGAGATCGCGCTCCCGGTTACCACCGGTAATGGAGTCTACCGTTAGCATCATTACTTCGATGTTAGATTCTTTAGCCCGTTCCATCATGGCCCGGTTCAGGCCTCTGTCTTTGTGAAAATAGAACTGATAAACCTGTGGGGTATCGTATTGGCGGGCAATCTCTTCCATACTTACCGTGCCCAGCGACGACACACCAAACATGGTGCCGAACTTCTCGGCCGTGGCGGCAACAGCACGCTCTCCCTGATGGTGGAACAAACGTTGTAATGCGGTGGGCGATAAGTACACCGGCAGGTCGAGCTTCTGCCCCATCACTTCCACGCTCAGATCGATATCTTTTACCCCGGTTAATACACGAGGGATAAGGTCGCATTCTCTGAATGCATCGCTGTTGCGACGCAAGGTAGTTTCGTCGTCTGCGCCGCCATCAATGTAGTTGAAGATAGGACCGGGCAGTCGCTTTTGCGCCAGCTTTCTGAAATCGTGAAAATTAAAACATTGGTTCAATCGCATTAACGGCTCCCCTTTTATATAACGCGAATGGGCTGACTTTGGTCACAGTGGATACACTGCCAAGGATACCGGAAATTTTTATGTTTGCGGCAGTATGCGCCTAATGTCTCAGTGAAACCGTTGAATAGCCGAATAAAAGTAGCCTGACTGCCGAGCCGTTGGGTTAACAGGGCAGTCAGGCTGGCTTGGAAACACGGTTACACAATACCTGAGCCGGTGGCATTTGGATCCCGTGGGCGCAACTCAGCCATTTTGCTGCGATAACCACTGCTGCGGTATACCGCCAGCGGGTTAATAGCTGCGCCTTTGCGATAACGGGCCATAGCCAGTATGGGCGACACATCCAGGTTAAAGGCATTCTTTAATTCCAGCGACGCCATCAGCGCGTCGTTATCTTCCTGATAGCCGTAAAGTGCCTCGCGATTAACCAGTAAGGCTTTAACAAAGGAACGCTGCACTTCAATGGCGGAGTTAATCAGGCTTTCTGCCGGATCGGTTACGTTATGTGACTGGTCGAGCATATAGGCGGGATTGAATTCCTCCTCCTTGCGGTATTCTGCATCCACCAGCTCATTAAAAATAAGAAATTGCTGATAGGGATGTAACGAACCACTGTCGAGATCATCGTCACCGTATTTGCTGTCGTTAAAGTGAAAACCACCGAGCTTTTTAAACTGGATCAGCCGCGAAACAATCATCTCGATATTGGTGTTTGGCGCGTGATGGCCAAGATCAACCAGCGACTTACATTTTGGCCCTAACTGCATGGCCGCCAGAATGTTGGAGCCCCAGTCCTGGATGATGGTGGAATAAAATGCCGGTTCGAACATCTTATGCTCGATGTGCATTTCCCAGTCATCCGGCAGCCCTTTATAAATTTGCTCCATGCTGGCCAGGTAACGTTCAAATGCGCGCTGAAAATGCTGCTGCCCGGGATGATTAGAACCGTCGCCAACCCATACCGTGAGACTTTTCGCGCCTAACTGCTGACCATAGCCGATGCAGTCGAGGTTGTGCTGAATAGCCAGTTCACGGGCCTCTTTGCTGGTGTTACTCAGGCTGCCGTATTTGTAGGAGTGTTCCTGACCAGGCTGATCCTGAAAAGTATTGGAGTTCACGGAAACCCATTTTATCCCGTATTCATCGGCGGTTTGTTTGAGCTCACTGAAGTCATCCACTTTGTCCCAGGGGAAATGCGGCGACACGCTGTCGGTACAGCCCGAAAGTTCATTGATCACGGCACAATCCTCGAGTTTCTCAAAGATATTGCGTGGTTCGCCGGTGCCAGGGAAACGCGCAAAACGGGTACCGCCGGTACCGGTACCCCAGGACGGCACGGCAATCTGAAATTCTGCTGCGCTGCGGGTGATGGCTTCAATATCAATATTCTGCCGCCCCAGCTTGTCGCCCAACGCCGCGTAGTCAGCCTCAAGTTCGTTAAGTAGTGAATGATTCGCCTGGTTAATCAGTGCTTCATCGATGCGTCTTAACATAATCGGTTACTCCTATCGCAAGAAGGCTTCGTGCAGACCACCGTCCACACTGATCACCTGCCCGGTGGTTTTACTCAACTGCCCTGAAATCAGCAGGTACGCTGCTTCGGCCTGATCGTCCGGCGTTATGGGCTGCTTAGTGAGGGTGCGCTGAGCATAAAACTCAGCCAGTTTATTGCGCAATGCCTCGGTAGACTCATCGGCGCTGAACGCAATGTTGTATTTGGTTAAAGATGAAATCACCCGGTCACGAGGGAACATGTTACTGCCCTGCACCACCGTTGCCGGCGCCAGTGCATTCACATTAATAAGCGGCGAAAGCGTAACGGCCAGCTCCCGCACCAGATGGTTGGCCGCAGCCTTACTGGTATCGTAAGCCAGCGAGCCTTTCTTGGAGACCGCACCGTTAACACTGGTGGTGAGTACCATAGCGCCTTTAAGCCCCTGACTTTGCCAGATTTTCTGCGCTTCAGAAGCCACCACGTAACCGCCTTTTACATTCACACCAAAGCTTAAATCAAAGATTTGGTCGTTCTTGGCCATGTCTGCGCCTTCCGCTACAAACACACCTGCGGTAACAATCACTTTATCAATGCCGCCGTAAGCCAGCAGCACCTGCGAGAACAAGCACTCAACGGTTTCGCGCTTGGTGATATCTACCTGTAAGGCGATTGCCGGTCCACAGGCTGAGATCCCCGAGCCTGCAACACCAATACCCTGACCGTAAATATCCGTAAGCTCCGCGGCAGTTTTCTCAGCATTGGTGTAATTCAGATCCGCACACACCACATGGGCGCCTTCCCTGGCAACGCGGTGGGCCGTCGCTTTTCCGATTCCATCGCCGGCGCCAATCACGACTACCACATCGCGCGCCAGCGATTTTTCTGCCGGCATACGTTGCAGTTTGGCCTCTTCCAGCGCCCAGTATTCAATATCAAAAGCTTCCTGTGCAGGCAGCGCAGTGTATTCAGAGATGGCTTCAGCGCCTCGCATTACCTCAATGGCACAGTTGTAAAACTCGGCCGTCACCCGCGACTCACTCTTGTTTTTACCCCAGGCAATCATGCCGATGCCAGGAATAAGAATTACCGTGGGGCTGGGGTCACGCATAGCCGGAGAATCTTCGTGTTTGCAGCTTTCGTAATAAGCAATGTAGTCTTCGCGATATTGCTGCAAGCCCGCTTTAAACTTGTCGACCAGCTGTTCGAAATCATCATTTTGCGGATCAAAATCCACCAGCAATGGTTTAATTTTGGTACGCAGGAAATGATCCGGACAAGAGGTACCCAATGCAGCCAGTCTTGGCGCATCCACGCTGTTTACAAAACGTAAGGTAGCGTCGTCGGTTTGCACAGTGGCGATAAATTTTACCTCGGTGGAAATCATGCCTCTGGCAACCGGCAGGAATTCGGTTAGCAGGCGGGTGCGGCTGCTTTCATCCAGTGGCGCGTATTTTTGCCCGCCAAAAGTCATCTCGCCCTTGTCGTGCTCTTCAATGTAACGGGCAGCCGTTTCAATCACCCAGAGCGAGGTTTCGTAACAACTCTTACTCTCACCGGCCCAGTTGGTGTGACCATGTTGTCCCAACAGAATGCCCACGATATCCGGGTTTTCCTCGTAGGTTTCTTCACAGAGTCTGGCCGCTTCCCAGCCCGGGCGCATCCATGGCACATAGGCCAGCTTGCCGCCCCAGATGGTTTCAGTGAGGGCTTTTTGATCTTTACAGGACGCCACCGAAATCACCGCATTGGGATGCAGGTGATCGACATGCTTCTCATCAATCATGGAGTGCAGCGGCGTATCTATGGATGAGGCACGCGGGTTCAGGCAAAAGTTACAGTGCTTAAACATGCCCACCATGCGGTCTTCGCCGGCAGATTTGTAGCCTTTATCAGGATAGGCCTGATATACCTCATCCAGTGCCTGCAGCTTGCCTTCGTACAGTGAAGAGAAGTTCTCCCGGGTGGATGTGCGCAAATCACCGCCGGAGCCTTTTACCCACAATACTTCTACCTGCTCGCCGGTGAGCGGGTCGGTTTCCATCAGCTTAGCCGAGGTATTACCACCCCCGGTGTTAGTGATGCGCTGATCTTCTCCCAGCTTGTTTGAGCGGTAAACCAGGTTATCGACGGGGCTTAGCTCATCGGCAATGTGATCTTCCCATAAATACTTTACGTGTTGATACTCATCCGGCTGATACGGCATAACAGTGTCCTGTGAAATCAATAAATCGAATTTGGCTTTATATTGCATGTAACCATCAATATAAAAATCAATATACATCCATACCAATCTATGTCAATCAAATTCAATCATGAAGCAACAAATTAGTTACATTAATTTTAAGTATAACCCTTGTCGGTGATCACAAGAGGATATCGCAGGCACAAAAAAAGCCGGCAATGCCGGCTTTCTATAAATGATATTGAGTAGATTTAGGAGTTACCCGCAGGCTTGCACCACCACAACATTCACCCCGTGTTGACGGATTTTATCGAGCGCCTGCGGATCGGCATTACTGTCGGTAATGATGGTATCCACCGCATCCAGTCCGCAGAAGATAAGGTTACCTTTTATGCCTATTTTGCTGCTATCCACCAGCACAATCAGTTTATCAGCCCGTTTTCTTAGCTTTTGCTCGGCCAGAATTAATAACGGATCGGTTTCCATTACGCCAAACTCACTAACGCCGGGAGAGCCCATAAACATCTTACTGCCACGATAGTTTTGCGTGGTGTCGTTTTCAAAGGAACTGAGAATAATGCTCTGCTTACGGTACACCTCGCCGCCCGGCAAGGTCACCTGATTCTGGCTGTTTTCGAGTAATTCATGGGCCAGAACAAAAGAATTGGTGAGGATATTCATCCGCCTTTCAGCCAGAAACTCTGACATCATAAAGGTTGAGGAGCCACCGTTAATAATAATGGCTTCGCCGTCTTCACACAGTTCGGTAGCCGCTTTGGCAATCATGCGCTTAGTGTCGGTGTTACGCTCTCTGTCGACTAAAAAGGCATTACCGGAAATCTTGATATTGGAAACAGCGCGATCGTCGAGCACCTGTGCCCCACCACGAATTTTCTTAATTTTTCTGGCATCAGCCAGTTTATTTAAGTCGCGGCGAATAGTGGCTTCAGAGGAATCCAGCTGGCTACACAAGTCTCTCACGCTAACAAAGGTACTTTCATCCAGAATGTCCAGAATCAGCTGATGACGCTGCTTTTCAAGCATTATACTGCCCTTATATTCGTTGTTGTTCAGGGAGTTAATATAGTCACCTATTTGTTCACGATCAATCATAAAAGCTAAAATATGATTGATTGTGATGATTCGTTACGATTACTACTGAGCTGCCCGGGTCGCAATAGCGTGGTACCAGTCCGCTTTATACTGCGCCAGTTGGCTAAAGGTCGCAGGCGTGCAAGGCACCAAATCGGTGACCTGTTGCTGCCTGTGGTTAAAGTTCATTAAAGCGGCTGCGCCCATCACTGTGCCGGTATTATCCGAGGAGAGCATAACCTTTTGATGAGGCCGAAGTTGAGCTACCAGCTCACAGAGCACCGGGTTTTTCAGAAACGCCCCTTCAATGTACACCGGCCCGCTGGCGTTGAGGTCGTTAAGGCGCTGATCGATCATCAAGGCACAGTACAGGGTTGCGATAGCCTGCGGTGATGGAGGTTTGTCCGGGCAAAGTAAAGCCGGTTGGGCATGACCAAAAGGCCCGTTGCCGTGACTAAAATCCGGAGTCACCATCCAGCGCTCATCGATAGCCTGTTGAATAGCTGCGGCTTCTGCCCCCATACCGATATCGCCACCGAGGAGCTGACAGATGGTTTCGTATTCACGCCCGCCCATGAAGCGGGCGCAACTAACCGGGCGGCCAAAGACATCCACATTGGCCAGCGTATCCCGCGCCGCTTTCAGGTTATCCACCGGCCGGTTGGTTTGCATGATGATGGTCCAGGTGCCGGAGGAAATGACGTTCAGGGTCTGGTTACTGTTATTATCAGTTGGCAGATAACGCAGCAGACTCGCATTGCTGTCGTGAATCCCGGCATAGAGTTTACAGGTAGTAGATAACCCGGTTTGCTGAGCCACCTGCTCACTCACGTAGCCCAACTCATCCCAGGCATTTCGTAACGGCGGGAAATACTCTCGCCACTGGCATTTATCAACCAGCGAAGAATAGTCCTGCCCCTGCGGCTGCCACAGGTCTGTATGGCAACCTAAAGAAGTCACTTCACTGGCTGGCTCGCCGCCCAGTCGCCACGCCCAGTACTGCGGGTACATCAGAATATGGGTTGCACTGGCAAATTCATCAGCAAACTTATGCTGTAGCCAGAACAGTTGCCGCCCAAGATTAAGCCCTGCGGGTAATTGCGGCGACAAGGTTTCAGAAAAATCCGGGCGAACACCGGCATAGTCGCCGTTACACTCTTCCACACCGTCAAACTCGTAATCAACGACTGGCAGCACCAGCGCTGTATTGCGGTCTTGTGCGTTATGGTTTACCAACGCCGCCGTGGCGCCGTGAGTAGTAACAACCAGCGCAGAAATTTCGCCGGTACGCGGATAAGTGTTCAACGTGGAACATAACCACTGCCAGATGCCATCTGTATCGGCTTGTGGGTAAAGCCCATCCTGCGGTGCATTTTTACTGGTAAAGCAAGCCTGCTGCTGACCATCCTCAAGCACCAGCAACTTAATATGAGTTTTACCAATATCCACTACGGCGTTCAGCATTAAAGGCTCCCAACGGACAAAGCCGATACAACGACACAAGCAAAGGCAGCCTGTAAGACCGCCTCCTGTTAACAATACTGAAACAAATTACACAAAAAATCACTTTCAATCAATATCAATCACAAAGAAAGAGAGATTTAACATTTAGGAAGGGTAGCAAGCAGATAAAAATAGCAGCCGCCAATTGCTGTTAGCCGGCTGCCATTAAGAAGAGGAAAGGGCGGGCACACCATTGGGTCCTGACGGTGTGCCCGTGGCTAATTATCAGCCAATGCCAAGCTCTTTCAGTTTTTTGTCCAGGCCCGGATAAACCCGGCGCGCGTTGCCGGAATACACCTGTTTACGTTGCTCGTCTGTTAAGTCCAGCGCGTCGATGTAGCGTTTGGTATCGTCGAAGTAGTAGCCGGTTTCCGGATCGATGCCACGTACCGCACCAATCATCTCAGAGCCAAACAGAATGTTATCCAGATCGATGACTTCAAATAACAAATCGATGCCCGGCTGATGATAAACGCAGGTATCGAAGAACACGTTCTTCATCATGTGCTCTCGTAATGGCGGCTGTTTAAGCATATCGGCCAGACCGCGATAGCGCCCCCAGTGGTAAGGCACTGCTCCGCCGCCGTGTGGAATGATAAAGCGCAACTCGGGAAAGTCTTTAAACAAATTCCCCTGCAGCAGTTGCATAAAGGCTGTGGTGTCGGCGTTCATGTAATGGGCGCCGGTGGCATGGAAGTTTTCGTTACACGAGCCAGAGACATGGATCATGGCCGGCACATCCAGCTCTACCATCTTCTCATAGAAGGGGTACCAGCTTTTATCGGTCAGAGGTTTGGATGTCCAGTGACCGCCTGAAGGGTCCGGGTTAAGGTTACAGCCTACAAAGCCCAGTTCTGTTACGCACCGCTCCAGTTCTGCGACGGAGTTTTTAATCGGCACGCCGGGCGACTGGGGTAACTGACACACGCCAATAAAATGCTGAGGGTACAGATCGACAACCCGTTTAATCAGGTCGTTACAGGCGCTGGTCCATTGTTTTGAGACGGCCTCGTCACCAACATGATGAGCCATGGCTGACGCCCTGGGTGAGAAAATGGTCATATCTGAACCGCGTTCAATTAATAAACGCAGCTGGTTTTTTTCAATACTTTCCTGGATCTGCTCATCGCTGATATGAGGAACCTCAGGCAGTGCCTTGCCACCCTGATACGCTTTTAGCTGTGCTTCGCGGAACAGCTGAAGCGGTTCCGGTGCAGTGGTGTAATGTCCGTGGCAATCAATAATCATAACTAGTGCCTTTTCCTGTACGAATAAAATTAATCCTGAGCGAATGCTGTATCGGGGATCATTACCTCTCCCCGCATCAGCAAGCGTGCGGTGCGCAGTAATGCCGCGCGACGTATAGTAAGTGTGTCTGCCGACTCCTCACCTTCCACCTCCATGGCCACGGTAAACTGGCCGGTGGGATGTTCAATATTCAGAGCGGAATAGTCGTGGTCATCACCAAGGTAGCGATTACCCACCGCGCCCTTAATAACGCAGGCAGTGGCCACACTGACCGAGCCTAAAACACCAATCGCATCATGTACGCGGTGAGGGATAAACGAGCGGGTATTGAGTAAGCCATGATTTACCGGCGCCGAAACCAGGGTCATTTTTGGCACGGTTTTACTGCTCACATCACCCAAGTTCATTTTTTCACCGGCCTGTAAACGGATAGTTTCCACCTTGTCTTTTAGCCGGGCATTGGCTTCCAGCTGTTCCGGAGATTCATCGCCCTGAATATCGAAGTCCTGTGCTTCCATCATTACTACCGGCATACCGTTATCAATACAGGTTACGGTGACGCCTTCAAAGGTATCGGTAACGTTGCCCGTTGGCAGTAAAGCCCCACAGCTGGAGCCAGCGATATCAAGAAAGTCTATTAGCACAGGCGCTGCGCCACCGGGCACACCGTCGATTTCAGCATCGCCCTCATACACGGGCTTACCATTTTTTACCTGTACCTGCGCAACCGCCAAGGCACCGGTATTAACCATGTGAATGCGCACATCAGTTACGCCTTCATTAGCCGCAACTAGTCCTTCGTCGATGGCGAAGGGCCCAACACCGGCCAGAATATTGCCGCAGTTCTGGGCATCGCTGACCACAGCCTTGTCGACCACCACTTGTAAAAATAAGTAATCCACATCGGCATCGTCGCGCTGTGAGGGGCTGACAATTGCCACCTTACTGGTAAGCGGATGCGCACCGCCAACGCCGTCAATCTGACGGCTATCCGGCGACCCCATGGCCGCCAGCAAAACCTGATCGCGAATGGCGCTGTCGGCGGGTAAATCCTTAGCCTGAAAGTACAGACCTTTGGACGTACCGCCACGCATTAAACTGCAGGGAATGGCTTTCACGCTTTATTACCGCTGTTATGTTCTTCGTAGGTCACATAACGCAGGCCTTTTTCGGCCAGGCGTTCGCGCATATTGTAGATATCGAGCCCGAGTTCACCGTTGGCCAGGCGCACTCGCTTAGACTCTTCGTTGGCTACTCTTTTAAGCACTTTTTCGTGAACTTCGTCAGCTTCCTCGCGGGCAACCACCACTACACCATCTTCATCGGCAACCACCATATCACCGGGGTTTACCAGTGCACCGGCGCACACCACCGGCACATTCACACTGGCAATAGTTTCTTTCACCGTGCCCTGCGAATAAATGGCTTTCGACCATACCGGAAACTCCATTTCTTCCAGTGTGGCGGTATCTCTTACGCCACCAGCAATCACCAGCCCCTGCACACCGCGGGCTTTCAAAGAGGTGGCCAGCAGATCGCCAAAGAAGCCATCAATGCAAGGACTGGTTGGCACAACCACCAGCACATCCCCTGCCTGACACTGTTCCACCGCAACATGAATCATCCAGTTATCGCCCGGCGCTACCTGACAGGTCACCGCAGGCCCGGCAATTTTCGCCGGCTTATAGATAGGCGTCATGTATTCCGCCATCAGCCCCTTGCGCCCCTGTGCTTCGTGCACTGTGGCCGCCTCAGCCCCTGCGTAATTTTCAATAGTTTGTTTTGATGGGCGTGGACACCCGGTAACACATACCGCCATAACAGCCTCGGTGAAGTAATTTCTGATGGCATCAGTATGCGCCTGGCAGCGGTGAAATTCCGTTTAGAAAGATGTAAAAGTCCATTAGGATTTTCTATAATGATAAAAAACACCAAAGAGAAATGCTGTGCAATTTAATATCCGACACCTGTTCTGCGCGCTGGAAATTCGCAAGCATGCTAATCTCTCCGAGGCGGCAAGGCATGTTCACTTAACCCAGTCGGCGCTTACTCAGAGCATTCGAAAACTGGAAAAGTCTATTGGCGTACCGCTGTTTAAACGGGCCACCACCGGCATGTTTGTTACACCAGAAGGAGAGGTATTTCTGCGCCGTTTTGAGCGCGGATTTGCTTATATTGAGCACTTTGCCAATACCCTGTTTAATGCCGACCGCACTGCCCGGCTGATCTTCCTTAGGGGCATTGGTGCGCGCCAGCTGGCAGCCCTTATCCAGGTGGTCGAACACCAAAGCTACACTGCGGCCTCACGGGTCATGGGGTTAACCCAACCCACCCTTCACCGCACCATAAAGGAGCTCGAAACGCTTTGCGGGCAGAGTTTATTTACCCGCTCTCCCACGGGCGTTGAGGCTACCTGGCGGGCACGTCAGTTAAGTCGTTTAGCCGGGCTGTACTTTGCGGAACTACAACAGGGGCTGGATGAATTGCAGGAGCTGGCAGGCTCCGGCCATGGTTCACTCAAACTGGGTAGTCTGCCATTAACCCGCACCAGTATTATTCCTAACGCGGTGCTAAAGCTCACCGAGGTGGCACCACAGGCGCACATCAGCATTGTAGACGGCCCCTATGAAGAGCAGCTACATGCCCTGTTGCACGGTCAGATAGATATATTAATTGGTGCACTGCGCTTCCCGCCGCTGAGTGATGAAATTACCCAGCATCATCTGTTCGACGACAACCTGTCGCTGGTGTTTCGCCATGGTCACCCGCTTGCTACTGAGCCTACGCTCAGCGCTACCCACTGGTCATCACTAAAATGGATAGTGCCTAAAACCGGGACGCCAGCCAGGGCCATATTTGAAGAATTGTTCGCCACCATGAAGTTACCCGTACCCGGTGACATTATTGAATGTAGTTCGCTGGTTGCCACCCGGGGAATGCTGATAAACAGCGACCGCGCGGCCTTGCTGCCAGCCCGGCAGGTGGAGGTAGACGTACAGGCCGGCCTGCTGGCGGTGAGTCCGCTCAAACTAGGCGACCCGGCCAGGCAGATCGGTTACACCCTGCGCAAGGGCTGGACACCCACCCGCCTGCAGGCCAGCTTCTTAACCATACTGGAACAAACCAAACCTTAAACCTACGCACTTCGCCTTTTGCGTGCACACATTCGCGTTAGCAAATATCTACTTGTGATGCCGCTTATACAGGTATCAATTTTATCAATGCCGAGCTCTATATAAACGATTTGTTAACCGCTAACACGAGGATTAAATTTACATTTAATTAACCAGACCATCACAGGAAACTCATCTAATGCAGCCTGACCAATCGTTATCGGCTTATATCTTCAGAGAGACCCTTATCGGCGGGGTGATAAACGCATTTTTCAGCCTGATATTCGTTTTTATCGTGTTTGCCGGGCAGGCAACAATCTCCATGGCAGGTAGCGACGGCCTGCTGATTGACAGCCTCCCTCAAGGTCTTGCAATTGGCTTATTAGGCAGTTTTTTCCATCGTTTCTCACTCGCAAACGATTATCCACAGGAGCATTACCAGCCTGTTCACATCAATCCAGATCCCGCCTGCCATTGCAGCCATTTTTAAGGGCTCTGCTATTTGCTGTGCTTGGTGCCGCGCTGACCGTAGTGCTTTTTTACTCGCTGTTTCTGGTAGGGAAAGTAACGCATTTAAGTTTTCTGCAGGCAGCTTTTATAAAAGTTATCTGGGGTGGTTTGCTCGGTGCTGCGGTAGCTAATACTGCGCTTCGTTTAGCACTGCGGATTATCATTATTTACATCCCTCGCTCACCTCCGGGACACCTTAAACTGCGGGCCATTGATAGCTGAAGAAACCGGATTGCATCCGGTTTTTTATTTTTTGCGACGCGATTAATAGGTATCCCGTTGTGAAAAAAAATAATAGCCGCTCAAATCCACCTCGTTACCATTCATTAACAGTTTGTTTACGCTTGCGTCCGGCAATGACGCCACTGCATGGCCCGGAAAGCCAGGGACAACGCAAGGAAGTCGTAAACAAGTGATTAAGGAAAATAACGGGGCACACATGAAATCTAAATTTCCGTACAAGAAAACAATACTTACGCAAAGTATATCGCTGCTGCTTGGCACCAGCGTAATGCTGCCGGCGATGGCACAGCAGGCATCGCCGGATGACGATCTGGTTGAGGTAATTGAGGTTACCGGCCTGAAGTCCAGTCTTACCGAGGCGGCATCCATTAAGCAAAACTCCGTAGGGGTAGTCGACGCGATTTCCGCTGAAGACATTGGTAAATTCCCGGATACTAACCTGGCAGAATCGCTGCAGCGCATTACCGGCGTATCCATCAGCCGTTCCAACGGTGAAGGTAATGAAGTCACGGTGCGCGGCTTTGGTGGTGAGAATAATATGATCACCCTGAATGGCCGTATGATGCCTGCCGCACAAACCTACGGTGGCGGCAGTGGCGCCGATGGTACCACCCGTGGCGGCGGTACCCGCGCGTTTAACTTTGGTAACCTGGCGTCAGACGGTGTTCGCGCCGTAGAGGTGTATAAAACCAGTAAGGCCAACATCGCTACCGGCGGGATTGGAGCTACCATCAACATCATTACCGCACGACCGCTGGATAATCCGGGCTTTAGCGCCACCGTTGGCGCCAAAGCGGTGCACGACACCACTAACCGCGCCGGCGACGACATTACGCCAGAGCTTTCCGGCCTGATGAACTGGACTAACGAAGACGCCACTTTCGGCGTGAATGTGGCAGCAGTAGTGCAACAGCGTGATTCTGGTTACGCCGGTGCTACGGTAAACGACTGGAACATTGGTACCTGGGGCGATCCTAACGACCCGGATACGCTGTTTAACAATGCCGACATGTCGATCTATCAGAACACGCCGGAGGCTGGGCAACTGTACGCGCGTCCAAACGATTTACGTTACGCCTTTTCCGATACTCAACGGGATCGGACAAACGCCCAAATCACCATGCAATACGCGCCCACCGACAACATTACAGCCACGCTGGACTATGTATTTGCCGAGAACGAAATCACCGAACATCGCGGCGAAATCACTAACTGGGTCCAGAACGGCTCTAACGTCACCAGCGTTATCTTTGATGATGGCCCGGTGGCCACGCCTATCTACATAGCCGAAAACTATAACGGCACCGTGGATGAAGGTTACGAGCAACAGTATCGTGAACAAACCAACACCCTGAACTCGCTTGGCTTTAATGTGGTGTACCATGTAAGCGACGCACTATCGCTGAACTTCGACGTGCATAACTCCAAAATGGAAAGCTTACCCAGCGGTCCCAGCGACAACCTGGCAACCGGCGAAATTGCCGTGGGCATAGGCGCACCATCTGTGGCCTCCCGCGAGTGGTGGTACGACAGCGAACTGCCCAGCTACCGCAACGTGTACGACGACTCCTTACGGGGCAATAACAACGGTACAGTTGATGCCGGCGATGTGGGCTCATCCATTCTGCGCTTCCGTCACGCTTCTCAGGTTACCGAAATCACCCAGTTTAAGTTTGACGGTACTTACTACATGGATAACGGCAAGTTCCAGTTTGGTGCCGAAGGCCGTGCAATGGAAATGAATGCCCGTCAAACAGCCGGTGACAACATGACATTAGGTAACTGGGGTATTGCCAACCCGGGCGAGTTCTCTGATGGCCTGCTGGAACAAATCAACGTGGGCGGCCTGTTTGATGACTACGACATCGGCGAAAGCCAGGGCATCGGTTTTATTGCCGATCCGGTAGCGCTGGCGCGGGAAGGCATTGCCCTGTACCCGTCAGATGCTAACTTCTTTGGTGTCAGCAGCGTGTTTTCCAATAATGATACGGTGAAGGAAGACACCATGGCGGCCTACTTCCAGGTGCACATTGAAGCTGAATGGAACGATATGCCCATTAACGTGCTGGCCGGTATGCGCTACGAAACTACCGATGTGGAGTCCACCTCTCTGGTTACGCCACCAAGCTACCTGATCTGGGAAAACAACAACGACTTCTCGTTGTATACCGATCCGTCAACCTCAGCACAGCCGCTGTCTGTTGACGCGGATTACGACAACCTGCTGCCCAGCCTTGATTTTGACATCATGCTGACCGACGACGTTAAAGCCCGTTTCTCCTACAGTAAAACCATTGCCCGTGCTGGCTACGGCTCACTGCGGGTTTCGCCCAGTGGCTTTGGTTTAACCGGCTCAACTATCAATGGTGCCAGAGCAACGGCCTCGTCTTCCAACCCGGGGCTGTTACCGCTGGAGTCGGATAACTTCGACCTGTCGTTTGAGTATTACTACGACGACAGCAGTTACGCGTCTTTTGGTTTCTTTGAAAAACGCGTTGCCAACTTTATTGGTACCGGCCAGCAGGACAGAACCTTCTTTGGTATTCAGGATCAGACCGCAGGCCCGCGTGCTATCGCCGCTGCCCAGGCCCTTCGTGACCGCGGCTTTGCGGTAGACGATACTTCGTTGTTTGCGATGATGGTATTACTTGAGCAGCCTGAAGCGTTCCCTAACGGTGCCGATGACTACACCGGCTCAGCGGAGCAAATTCTGCAGTTAGGTGAAACTCCGGGATGGGATCTAATCCCGCAGCAAGGCGATCCGGAGCTGGTATTCCGTACTTCTTATCCGCAAAACAACAAGGAAGCCAAACTGTACGGTGCCGAACTTGCGGTACAGCACTTCTTTGGTGAAACCGGCTTTGGTGTGCAGGCTAACTACACCATCGTGCGTGGTGACATAGGTTTCGATAATACCGGCAACCCGAATGTCTCGCAGTTTGCCCTGACCGGCCTGAGTGACACAGCCAACCTCGTATTACTCTACGAGAATTACGGCTGGACGGCACGTTTCGCCCTCAACTGGCGTGATGAATTCCTCAACCGGGCTAACTACAAAGGGTCTAACAACCCGGCCTATATTGAGGACTATTATCAGCTGGATGCTAACGTCAGTTACGCCGTTAACGACAACCTTACGGTATTTGTGGAAGGCATCAACATTACCGGCGAAAACAGCCGCGAACATGGCCGAACTGCTAACCAGCTGTGGTATCTCGAAGATCTCGGTGCGCGCTACCAGTTAGGCGCCCGGTACACCTTCTGATCACCGCTTTAAGTAACACAAGGCCACTTCGGTGGCCTTCTTACGTTTAAAAAAGGTAAGCAATGAACAATAACAATTACACCCTGCTCGATAACGTGACGCACAAGGATCTGCGTGTCATCCCCCAATACAGCGCCGACTTCGGCGACAATGTTGCATCTGTTCCGGTGTTCGCTACCGAACTGGCCAACGTCATCAAACACTATCCGGTACTGTTCTATCCCACCGATAAAACCACCAGCGATTTTACCATGGTGGCGTTACTCGGGCTGGAAGCCGGCGAAAACCTGTTTCTCAACGAAACACTGCCAGAAAGCTACCAGGCCCTGCGTCAACAGTCTGGCTGGGCGGCAGACTATGTGCCGGCCACAGTCGCCCGCGGCCCTTTTGCCATTGGTCTGCATGAAAATGGTAATCAGGTGATGGTCCATGTGGATGCCAGCCATCCCAAACTTTCTACCGAGCAGGGCAAACCGCTGTTTTTACCCAAGGGCGGTAACTCCGACTACTTAAACCGCATCAGTTCAATACTGGCGGTGATCCATAACGGCGTACAGGTCACCAGTGACATGGTGAGTATGTGGCACTCTATGGGGTTACTGGAGCCTATGACTGTAGACATTGAGCTGGTTGATGGCTCCAAACTCACTCTCGGTGGCCATTTTGCTGTCAGCGAGGAGAAAGTCGCAGCCCTTTCAGCCACCGATTTACACACCCTGCATCAGCACAATTACCTGCAAGGGCTGTATCTGGCGATGACATCACTGAATAACCTCCAGACCCTTATAGACCTGAAAAACATCCGCATACATCAGGAGCTGCGGGCCTATGCCTGATAGTCTGTCGACCATTAGCACCACGGTGAAGGAATTGGCTGCGGCGAGTGCGCCTGCTGCAGAGACGCTGGCTGAGGCTGCCCAACCGGTTGTCTTACGCGGTATCGCTGAAGACTGGGCGCTTACCCGCCAGTCAGCATCAGGCCCCGCCGGTGCTGCCGCCTATCTGAAACCTTTTTATAATGGCCGGCCATCGATGATTTACCGGGCGCCTGCCAGCATTAATGGCCGCTATTTCTATACCGAAGATGCCAGCTCGCTGAATTACCAGAGTGTCACCGGCCGGGTCGATGCCTTTTTAGATGAGCTCGCCGTTGACGCGCAGGATGAGTCGCTTTATATGGCGTCGGCACCACTGGATAAGTTTTTTCCGGGCCTTAAGGATGCCGTGCGTTTTAGCCAGCCTGCGCAGCTAAACCCCAATGCACAATACGATCCTTTGGTGAGTATCTGGGTAGGTAACCGGTCGCTGGCGTCCTGCCATTTCGACAATATGGAAAACATTGCCTGCTGTGTGGCCGGGCGGCGCAGAATTATCGTCTTTCCGCCAGAGCAAATAGCCAATCTGTATCCCGGCCCGGTAGAGCGCACGCCAGGCGGCCAGGTTATCAGCATGGTGGACTTTCATCAGCCGGACTTTGCTCGTTACCCGCGTTTTGCTGAAGCCCTTAAACATGCGCAGATCGCCGAGCTGGCGCCGGGTGACGGGATTTTCATTCCCAGTATGTGGTGGCATCAGGTAGAAGGCCTGAGCGATTTTAACGTACTGGTGAATTACTGGTGGTCGCAGGCACCATCGCTGGCTGGCTCTGGCATGCCGGCACTGTTTCATGCCATGCTGGCCATTCGCGACAGGCCCGAGCGTGAGAAAGCGGCTTTTAAGGCCTTATTCGATTATTACGTGTTCGGCGATAGCAATTTGCCCCATGCGCATTTACCCGAGTCAGGTAAAGGCGTACTGGGCAGCATAGACGAAGTCACGGCCCGGCGTTTACGCGCTATCATTATCAATCAGTTAAATAAGTAACCCGCTCATGACAATACCACCCAAACAAATAGTAATAGCCGGCGGCGGCACCGCAGGATGGATAGCCGCCGCAGCGCTGGCCCGCAAAATGGGGCCACTGGTTAATATCAGACTGGTGGAATCCAGCACCATTGGCACCATTGGTGTGGGAGAAGCGACCATCCCACCCTTACGTACGTTTCATAAATTGCTGCAAATCGACGAGCAGGCGTTTATGCGCGCCACCGCCGCCACTTTTAAGCTCGGCATCCGGTTTGAAAACTGGGGGCGCATTGGTGAGCAGTACATTCACTCTTTTGGTATGACCGGCCAGCAAAGCTGGCTGGCCGAGTTTGTGCACTTTTATCTGAGCGCCAAAGCCCGCGGGCTGGAAGGCGACTACGGTGACTATTGCTTTGAGCTCGAAGCCGCTCGTCAGCACAAGTTTGCCACCTCAACGCAGAGTAATATTCAGTATGCCTATCATCTGGACGCCGGCAATTACGTAGCGTTTTTAAAGCGCTTTTGCAGCAACCTCGGCGTTACCCATTGCGATGGGGTTATCAGCCAGGTTCTACAACACGACAATGGCGATATTAAAGCGCTCAGACTGGCCAGTGGCGAGCTGATTGAAGGTGACTTTTTTATCGATTGCACCGGCTTTAAAGGACTGCTGATTGAGGAAACCCTGCACACCGGTTACGAAGACTGGTCGCACTGGTTACTCTGTGACAGCGCCTGTGCCGTACAAACCACCAGCACGGAGCCAGTCGCGCCCTTTACCCGCTCTGCCGCGCATCATGCCGGTTGGCAGTGGGAAATTCCGCTGCAGCACCGCACCGGCAATGGCAACGTTTACAGTAGCGCGTTTATGGATGACAACGAAGCCAGCGAACAGCTTATGCAAAACGTTAAGGGCGAAGCGATTACCACACCCAGAACCCTGCGTTTTAAAACCGGCCGACGTAACAAAGCCTGGCATCGCAACTGCCTGGCTCTGGGCCTGGCCAGTGGCTTTGTGGAGCCGCTGGAGTCCACCAGTATTCATCTGGTGATTATGGGGATCACCCGGTTTATGCAGTTGTTTCCTCACGGCGGCAATTATCAGGCGCTGACAGACGAATACAACCAGCAAACCCAACTGGAGCTGGAACGCATTCGCGACTTTATTATTCTGCATTATCACGTCACCCAGCGCGACGACAGCCCGTTTTGGGAGCACTGTAAAAACATGACTGTCCCAGACTCTCTGCAAACGCGCATTGCCTTATTTAAAGAGCAGGCGCATGCCTTCCAGAAGCAGAACGAACTGTTCCGGGTAGACTCCTGGGCGCAGGTAATGCTGGGCCAGGGCGTAACGCCGGATTATCACCATCCGGCTGCCGCCATGCTGTCGGATGCACAACTTAATCAGTCTATGCAGCAGCAACGCCAGCGAGTGCTTCAGGCCGTCGCTCAGTTGCCCGCTCATGAAGACTTTATACGCCGCTACTGCGCCACACCACAAAAGGCCGAGGCCCTTTTGTGAGTGATACCGTATAAAGCACACATTTACCGAAGTACCAAAAGGAGATTCAATGTCAGTTAAATCCATCCCATCACGTGTGCTTGGCGCATCCGGGCTTGCAGTCAGTGAAGTCGGCTTGGGCTGCTGGCAGCTGGGTGGCGACTTCGGCCCCATTGACGAGCCCACGGCAAAAGCCATACTCGAACAAGCCGTTGCCGACGGCATTACGTTTTTCGATACCGCCGATGTCTATGGCGCCGGGCAGAGTGAGAGCTACGTGGGCGAAGTACTGGCAGCGATTGCACCTAGTGCGGTAATCGCCACCAAATATGGCCGCGGCGAAGGCACCTACCCGGATGGCTATTCCCTGCAGGACCTGCGCGACTCAGTAAAGCGTGCCCAGGACCGATTACAGCGGGACAGCCTGGACTTACTGCAACTGCACTGTATCCCGGAGCAGGTACTCAGCGAAGGCGCTATTTTTGACTGGCTCCGTGAAGTACAGCAGGAAGGCCATATTCAGCATTTCGGCGCCAGTGTGGAAACCCTGCGCGAAGCGCATATTTGTTTGCAGCATGCCGACCTGACCTCACTGCAAATCATTTTTAACCTGATGCGCCAGCGCCCGGTCACCGAGTTGCTGGATCAGGCCGCAGCCCAACAGGTGGGCATTATCGTACGCCTGCCGCTGGCCAGTGGCATGTTAACCGGTAAGTTTGATCAGCACACCCGGTTTGCCGACAGCGATCACCGCAACTTTAATAAAGACGGCGATGCCTTCAGCGTGGGCGAAACCTTCAGCGGTATTGAGTTCAATAAAGGTCTGGCACTGGTTAAGCAGTTGGAAGACTTTAAACCGGCGTCACTCAACATGGCGCAATTTGCCATGCGCTGGATCCTCGATCATCCGGCCGTGTCGGCCATTATTCCCGGCGCCAGCTCTGCCAGACAGGTATCGCAAAATGCCGCCATCGCGGGATTACCGCCGCTCGATGAAGAATTGCATAACGCCCTGTTTGCGTTCTATGTAAAAGACATAGAGCCACTCATTCGCTGCGAGGTTTAACTCCCTTTTTGCAGTCAGTGGCATGCTCTCCCATTGCTGTCACTGACTCGCTTTTTCTACCCCTCTCAAGTGATGAAATCACAATAGCGATAACCGATACCGTAATTTTAATTGCCCGCCAGATTGATAACCTTTTGTTTACAATTAAAAACGGAGAGACTGCGTGCTAAAACCACTTCTTGCTGTCGCCATTGCCGGCGCCTTTGCCACTGCGTCAACAATCACCCTGGCGGCTACCCCTAAGCTTAATGATAAGCAGTATTTCAGCCAGCCGAGTCTGGATGTGGTTGTGTTCAGCAACTGGTACAACGGTTTATTTGGTGATTCCAAAATTAGTGGTGTTGAGCTGATTCATTTTGGCGAGCGCACCGCAACCAATGGTGATGTGCGACTCAGTGCCACGCCTGAACAGTGGGATCCCATTCCCACCTTTGTGGAGCGCAAAGTCGATCAGGCATCGGGTACCATCAGCGCCACTCTCGCGTATCCGGAGTATGACTTTACCTACACCATTACCGCCAGGCCCATCAACAACGGCGTTGAAATTACCCTGTCGTCGCCCAACCCGCTACCGCCTGCTCTGGAAGGTAAAGCCGGCTTCAATATGGAATTCTTGCCGGCCATCTATATGGAAACCAGCTTTCTGGCCGACGGCAAACCCGGCAGCTTCCCGCTCTACCCCACTGGCGTAAAAGAAATCATCGGCGAGCATGAGCCACAACCTCTGGTCACCGGTCAACACCTGGTTCTCGCTCCGGAGAGCCCGCAGAAACGGGTATCAATTAAGTCAGAATCACTGCCTCTGGCGCTTTATGACGGGCGTGCCAAGGCCCAGAATGGCTGGTATGTGGTGCGAGGTCTGCTACCTGCCGGCAAGAGCGGTACGCTGGCTAAATGGCAGCTAACGGCCAGTACTGATGACAACTGGTTACGTGCGCCGGTTATTGGCCATTCACAGGTAGGTTATCTGCCGCAACAAACCAAGCGCGCTGTCATCGAGCTGGATGCCAGAGCCACACTTTCCGGCGATGCCGAGTTATTACGGGTTAATCCCGACGGCACCACGACCACCGTTAAAAAGCGCCAGCCTGAAAAGCACGACAACTACACCCGATATCAGTATGCGGTGTTTGATTTCAGCGATGTCACCACCAGCGGTGTGTACCAGTTGCGCTATGGCGAAACCACCACCGCGCCATTTTCGATTGATGCCTCGGTGCTGGATAACGCCTGGCACCCTACCCTCGACCACTATTTCCCGGTACAGATGGATCACATGCTGATCAACGAAGCCTACCGGGTGTGGCATGGCGCCTCTCACCTGGATGATGCTTTGCAGGCTCCGGTAAATCACACCCACTTTGATTTATATGCTCAGGGCCCCACTACCGACACACCCTACGAACCGGGCGAGCATATTCCCGGGCTTAACGTAGGCGGCTGGTATGATGCCGGTGATTACGATATCCGCACGCAGACGCAGTATCACACCATTACCTCACTGGTACAGACCTGGGAAGAATTTGGCCTGACCCGTGATACCACGCTGGTTGATTACGAACGCAAATATGTGGATATTCATGTGCCGGACGGCAAGCCCGATCTGTTACAGCAAATAGAGCACGGCAGTCTGGCATTGCTGGCGCAGTATAAAGCGGTCGGTCACGCTATTCCTGGCATTATCGTGCCCGATTTAAGCCAGTATACTCACCTCGGTGACGGCCTCACCATGACCGACAATCTGATCTACGATCCGGCCATGAGTGATACCGAATCGGATGGCACACGCAGCGGTGTATTTGACGACCGCTGGGCGTTTACCAGCAAATCCACCCCGCTTAACTACGGATCTATGGCAGCACTGGCCGCAGCGAGTCGCGCCATGGCCGACTACAATCCGGCTCTGGCTGGGGAGTGCCGAGACACCGCTATTGCCGCGTGGCAGGAGGAAGCAAGCCATGCACCGGATATGTTTAAGGTGGGCAATACCACCGGCGGTGGTCTGGAAGAGGAAAAACTCAAAGCTGCAGTAGAGCTGCTGATTACCACCGGCGACAAAAAATACCAGCGCGCAGTAAAAGACTTACTGCCCTATATCGAAGGGGAATTCAATCGTGCGGCGGTGATTGCTATTCGCGCTCTACCGCACATGGACAAGGCTTATGCACAGCGCATTCGCCGGGCGGCACAGAAATATAAACCAGCGCTTGAAGCCGCCACCAGCAAAAACCCGTTCGGTGTCACCATTACCGAATACGGCTGGGCGGGCAATGGTACTGTTTTGCAGATGGCAATTACCCAGTACTACCTGCACACTGCCTTTCCTGATTTATTCGATGCTGAGTTAATTTACCGCTCTCTCGACTACCTGTACGGCACCCACCCGGACTCCGACATTTCCTTTGTTTCTAATGTCGGTACGGTTTCGAAAAAAGTGGCGTATGGTATGAACCGGGCTGACTACTCGTTTATCAGTGGTGCCATCGTGCCGGGGGTATTAATTCTGAAGCCGGACTTGCCGGAAAATAAAGAAAACTGGCCATTCCTGTGGGGCGAAAATGAGTATGTGATCAACGTGGGCGGGCTTTATCTGTTTACCGTTAATGCAGCCCTTGCGCTGGCGGAGCGCTAGCCTTGAAAGAGAGTCAGTTCACCCGGGGTGGGTGAACTGATTTGTGATTACTCGTCGGCAAAATCCTCGGTATCGATGTCGGCCTGAACGCCGGCCGGATAACGAGCTCCTTTTACCGTCTGGCGATTGATCAGCTCATCGGCCTTCACCAGCAATTCCGGTGGCAGTTGCAGGCCGCTGGCCTGTAAATCTTCTATAAGATGTGCTTCGCTGCTGGTACCCGGCAGTGCGTGAATGTGCTCTCCCTGCGCCAATACCCAGGCCATGGCTAACTGTGCCGGGGTAATGTCTGCAGAGGCCGCCAGTGATGCAAAGTCGGCGTACAACTGCTGATTAGCAGTCCAGTTATCGCCCTGGAAGCGGGGCATACCTTTACGGATATCACCTTCGCCCATGCTGGCCGGATCGACGCCACCAGCAAGATAACCACGAGCCAGCGGACTGAATGCCACAAAGTCTACACCTAAGTCTTTACAGGCATCGAGCACCGCGATTTCGGCATTGCGGGTCCACAGGGAATACTCGGTTTGCAGCGCCGCAATGGGATATTCGCCATGAGCTTTTCGCAGCGTTTCAGCCGAGACTTCCGATAATCCCACAGCGCCTATTTTGCCGGCTTTAACCATATCACCCAAGGTACCCACGCTTTCCTCTACCGGCACATCCGGATCAATACGGTGCAGATAATACAGGTCGATATGGTCTGTTTGCAGGCTGGTTAACGCGGTATCCAGAGTGGCTTTTAAGGTGGCCGGATGGCCATCAATAGTGCGCTTGCCGTTAACGCCGGTCATGCCGCATTTACTGGCCAGAAAGATATCCTTGCGAAACGGTTTAATCGCTTCGCCAACCATCTTTTCGTTACTGCCAAAACCATACAGTGCTGCCGTATCAAAATGCGTGACACCCGCATCAAAGGCTTTGGTCAGCAGGCTGGTCGCCGTGGCCTGATCGACCTTTTTGGCATAGGCATGGTTGAGGTTCATACACCCCAGGCCAATTTCTGATACCAGGCGGCCAGCCAGTTTGCGTTGTAACATAGCGCTAATCCCTTCGGTTTACTGAGTACTGAGATAAATTACTGAGCGTTTAGCTGCTGCTCAAGCTCATACAGTACACGATAACAGTCAAAGACCTTGGCAACACTGCTATTCGGCTCGCGCCCTTCGTTGATGGCCGCGACAAACTCACGGTCCTGCAGCTCAATACCATTCATCGATACATCTACCTGCGACACATCTATAGCATTTTCCCGGCCGTCAACCAGGTCATCATAACGGGCAATGTAGGTGCCGTTGTCACAGATATAACGGAAGAACGTACCCAGCGGGCCGTCGTTATTAAATGATAGAGACAGCGTACACACCGCGCCATTTTCAGCCAGCAGTTGAATAGACATATCCATGGCGATACCCAGCTCCGGGTGAACTGGCCCCTGGATAGCATTCGCCTTAACGACTTTGCTGCCTGCCTGATAGGCAAACAAATCTACCGTGTGAGCGGCATGGTGCCACAGCAGGTGATCGGTCCATGAACGCGGCTCGCCTTTGGCATTAATATTCTTGCGGCGGAAGAAGTACGTCTGCACATCCATTTGCTGAATGTTGAGCTCACCGGCGGTAATTTTGTTATGCACATACTGGTGCGACGGGTTAAAGCGACGGGTATGACCCACCATGCACACCTTACCGGTTTCTTCCTGTACTTTGAGCACTTCCTGGGCATCTTCCCAACTGTCAGCCAGCGGAATTTCAACCTGCACATGCTTGCCCGCTTTCATACAGGCAATCGCCTGGGCGGCGTGCATCTGCGTTGGGGTGCACAGGATCACGGCATCGGCGTCACTCTCCAGCGCCTCTTCCAGCGAGGTATAAACATTGGGGATGGCATATTCGTCTGCCACCGCCTGGGTTTTCGCTGCGTCACGACCTACCAGGCCTACTACCTCAGCGCTATCAATATTTTTCAGACCATCTAAATGCTTGATGCCAAACGCACCCGGTCCTACGACAACAATCTTCATAAAAACTCCCGTTTCGTTACTACCGGCGTTGAAATCTGCCGGCACGGTGTCTAATCCGCCCAGTACAGGCGCATAGGGTTATCAATCAGTAATTTTTTCTGCAGTGCCTCAGTTGGCGCAATTTTGGGGATCATGTCCACCAGATGGCCATCGTCAGGCATGTGCGACTTCATATTGGGATGCGGCCAGTCGGTACCCCACAAAACACGGTCCGGGAAACGTTCCACCACGGTTCTGGCAAACGGCACCACATCTTCGTAGCTGCCAGTCGGGCCAACCTTTGAGATGCGCTCCGGGCAGCTGACCTTGCTCCAGAAGTTTTCGTTCTCTGCCAGCAGCTTTAAAAACAGCGCAAACTCAGGGCCATCCAAGGGCTTACTCACATCCGGTCGACCCATATGATCCACCACCACGGTGGTTGGCAGCGCAGTAAAGAAATCGTATAGCTCGGGCAGCTCCTGAGCTTCGAAGTAGATCACAATATGCCAGCCCAACGGCTTAATTTTGTCGGCAATCACCTTCAGCGCATCAAACGGTAATGCATCCACCAGACGCTTAACAAAGTTAAAGCGAACCCCGCGTACGCCCGCTTCATGCAAACTTTGCAGCGCTTCATCGGTAATAGACTCGGTAACCGTAGCCACCCCGCGAGCCAGGCCATTGGAGTGATTCAATGCATCCACCAGCGCCCGGTTATCAGCACCATGGCAGGTGGCCTGAACAATCACGTTACGGCTGAAACCAAGGTAATCACGCAATGCCCACAACTGATCTTTAGACGCATCGCAAGGGGTGTACTTACGCTGTGGCGCAAAGGGAAACTGGTCACCGGGGCCAAACACATGACAGTGCGCATCCACCGCGCCTTCCGGTACCTTAAAGTCTGGTACCGATGGTGACTGATGCCAGTGCAACCAGTCAGCATCTACAACAAATTGGCTCATGACCCGCTCCTGAGTATTGGTTGCCCGCTTATGCCTGTTGGGTAACAACCTGTTGATTCGCCGGACTTTCAGCGCTTTGCAAAAACAACCATAACGAAAAAGTACAATCAAAAGATGAAAATATACAATGTCGTTGGCGATACTAAAGCGCAGGCCCGTACAGTATTTACGCTATAGTATGCGCCACCTGTTATGCGCTTGCAGTTTAGAAAACTGCTAAACGCCATTAGTTTTTCCTATATCGAAATATTAAAACCGCACTAAATAAAACCAGAAAAAACCTATAAAACCCATTTATTACATAACGTTAAATAATCAACCCGAGTATAAATAAGCATTATTTAGTAATTAATCTTGTCATCATTTACGTTTCTGCTGGCGAAACTCACCGGCGGTAGTGCCTTCCATTTGTTTGAAGAAACGACAGAAATAACCGGTGTCTTTAAACCCCAGGGTAAGCGCTATCTCATCCAGGGTTTGCTGGGTGTAAACTAAGCGCCGCCGGGCTTCACTGATCAGTCGCTGATGCACCAGCCGTTTAGGCGTTTGCGAAAGCTGCTGACGACAGATACGGCTTAGAGTTGATACCGACACAAACAATTTTTCAGCATACTCATCAATGGTCATATGATCCTGATAGTGCTTGTCGATAAGTTCCCGAAAGCCCAGCAGAATACGGTTTTCCCTACCAGAAGGGCCGCTTTGAACCGAGTCGAGCTGGCGTTGCCGGGCAATAGTGATAAACAGCAGCTTTAACAACAACCGGATAGTGGTAGACGCGCCGGGATCGCTGATGTGCATTTCATCGGCCAGCATCATCAGATAGCTGAAATAGCGCTCTGCCTGGCGGGCACTGCGAAACTCAATGGTTTGCGGTAACCACACCAACTGGTTAAACGCACTGACATCCTCGCCCATTTCCATATTGGCAATCACATCGGCATTAATGGATAACACAAAGCCTTTGGTGTTGGGCGCAAAGTGAAAACCATGCACTACCCCGGGCGGTAAGGTAACCACCCAGTTGCCAGACAGGTTATGCACCTCGTCATCGAGCTGCACCTGCCACTGACTGTCGAAGGCACAGATGATCTGAGCCAGATTAGCGTGCCGGTGCGGTTTAATTTCCCAGCCTAAGTCGGCACTGCGCGACTGAATATCCTCCAGATGCACAAAGTCCGGCTGCATGCGCATAAAGGATTCACCGTAGAGGTCGTAAAACGGGATCTGCTTTTGCGTTGTTGTCAAAACGGTTCTCCTGGCGGGCTTATAACAGCCACGGGCAGTGACAAAAAATTAACATATGATTAAAAAGTACAACACTTTAAAGGATAAGTGAATAACAATTGTGGCCGCTGTCTTCCATTATTCAATCATCAGAATTGATTTGTTCACCGGGAGTCATTGCTATGAAGACAAAAACGCAGGTCGCTATTATCGGCTCTGGACCATCAGGATTATTACTGGGGCAACTGCTGAATAAAGCGGGTATCGACAACATTATTGTCGAGCGGGTTAGCCCGGATTACATACTCGGCCGTATTCGCGCCGGTATTCTTGAGCAGGGCTTTGTCGACCTGGTTAGGGAAGCCGGCGTCAATCAGCGCATGGATGAAGAAGGCCATGTGCACGATGGCTTTGACATCGCTTATTACGGCAAACGTTACCGCATTGATCTTAACAAGCTTACCGAAGGCAGCACGGTAATGTGCTACGGCCAGACCGAAATCACCCGCGACTTAATGGCGGCTCGTGACGCAGTCGGCCTCACCAGCTTTTATGAAAGCAAGGATGTCCAGCTGCACAATGTGGATAGCGACTCGCCGCAGGTCACGCTGGTTAAAGACGGTGAAACCATCACCATCAATTGTGACTACATCGCCGGCTGTGATGGCTTTCATGGAATTTCACGGCAGACCATTCCCGCAGAAAAGCGCACTGAGCATGAGCGGGTTTATCACTTCGGCTGGCTGGGTTTACTGGCCGATGTACCGCCGGTGAGTGATGAACTGATCTATTGTAAAACCGAGCGCGGCTTTGCACTGGCGAGCATGCGCTCCTCCACCCGCTCCCGTTATTATTTGCAGGTACCGCTCACCGATAAAGTGGAAAACTGGTCAGATGAAGCATTTTGGGATGAACTCAAAAAGCGCCTGCCTGAAGACAGCGCCAATAACCTGATTACCGGGCCCAGTATCGAAAAGTCGATTGCGCCACTGCGTAGCTTTGTGTGTGAGCCTATGCAATGGGGCAACCTGTTTCTGGTTGGCGATGCCGCGCATATCGTGCCGCCCACCGGCGCGAAAGGTCTTAACCTGGCTGCATCAGACGTTTCAACCCTGTATAAGTTGCTGCAAAAGCGCTACGCCTATGGCGATTTAACCGCTCCGCAACGCTATTCTGAAATTGCGCTACGCCGGGTATGGCACGGCGAGCGTTTTTCCTGGTGGATGAGCAACATGTTGCACGACTTTGATCAGGACAATGTAAATGGTATGGATAAAGCCACTTTCGACCGCTTTATGCAGTCTGAACTGGACTTTTACCTGACTCACGAAGAGGGTCAGAAAGTGATTGCCCGCCAGTATGTGGGCATGCCTTACGAAGAAGTAAACTGATAACGCTGTTCCTGCATAACGTAGCGTCTGCGCTTTAACCAGACGCTACAATTTTCCAAGGCTGAATTCGCTCTTGCCGCTGTTGATAACCAAATGCTCCTCACCATTTTTGTTAACCTGTCGGGCAATATCCACCCACTGATAAAACACATTACGATGGACTAAGGCCTTGAGCCCACGGTGCAGCGTAACGTAAGGGCGGGGCTGGTCGGGATTGCTGTTATCTACTTCCAACGGGTGGCTCTCAGATAACACAGCCGCATGACCTAAGTTTGAAATCACCTCAATAGCCGGGCCTTCTTCGGTGTTGTGCGTTTGCCACTGAGTGATCACGAATGGCGCATCTTCAACCTGAATACGCACTTTTTCGGCCGGCGTTTTAAGGAAATACTCGTCGCCCTCCTTAAGCAGTACACTGGCAAATAACTTCACCAACCGTTCCCGCCCAATGGGACTACCCATGTACCACCAGCTGCCATCGGCCTTAATAACCATATCGATGTCACCACAAAAAGGCGGATGCCATTTATCGAAGGGCGGTGCCGCGTCGAGATTTTCTATCTGTTTGGTAAGCGTTTGCAGATCCATGCCGTTATCACCTGGATTTGTTAGTTAATCATTGAAGAGAGACTCGCCATAAGGCAGAGATCGCCACGTCAGATTAGAGTGTATCACTCTACATTGTTATCAATAAAAAAAACCAACCTATATCTAAACGCTCCCGGCAATCAGAAAGCCCAAATAACCGAGTCGCCAACGCACTATATTTGGTTTTAGGGATTAGCTGCCAGTCTCCTTGCTTTTAAGAAAGAACAAGATTGCAGCATCAGGTGGATTTAACTGACAGACTACCCTTTACCAATCGCTACAGAGCTATGCACAGAATTGCCCACCGGTTTATAGTGCTGAATCAGCATTAATGCAGTAAAAGCCATAAGCGTTGCAACCATATCTTTCCAGTCGAAATACATTTCTGGAATGAAAGCCTGATGAATCTCCCACAACAACGCCCCGCAGGTAATACTTATAATGCAGTTGCTCATTCTGTTAGTCACAGAATGGGCAAAAGTAACGTAACCAGACACCAGAATCACTATATATAAATAGCTCATCACCGAACCCAGCAGAATATCCAGCCCGCCATGAATACCGGTGTAGTCTTCACGATTTAATTGCCAGCGACAATAGCGCCGACAGGGTGAACATGATTAAATAAATTGCTCTGTTATCCATTACAATCTCCTAACCAGAAATTAGTAGTGTTAACCATAAATGATAGGCGGCGCCTGGAAAGCTGTACTCAGGGTTAGAAAATACAAAATCAGTAGTAGAAAGTGCAAAGATTGGTTTTCCTACAGGGTTATACTGTGGCCGCCTCAGATACGCACTGACCGTGTTTATGCACCACATACCCTAACACCCCACCGAAAATATCCATTAAAGCGTGCAGAGCAATTACCACCCACAGCGACTCGGTAAGCACATAGATAATGCCTAACACCAAACCAATAACGCCGGTTCGCAGCACATTGGCCCAGCCCTGATAGAGATGACACAAACCAAATAAAAAGCTACCCAGCACCAGACTCACCCACACGCCCAGGGGCTCAGCAAACACCGCCAGGAAGAAGCCCCGGAATAACAGCTCCTCGCAAATACCGGCCGACATCGACACCCCACACGTAAACCAATACAGCTCACGCTTATTCGCTGGCATCAGCCAGCTGTGGGGTTGCATGGCATCAAATAACTGTTGATATTGCGGAGTACCGGGCTGAATACTGCGGATATGCCAGAACACATAAGCCAGCCCCATCATTACTAGTGCTGGGCCAGCCCAGTTGGCCCAGCTGTTTTGCCAGGTAAGCCCCAAACTCTGTGCCGACACAATGTTGAACGGCAGCATGAGTAAAACACTGGTTGGCAGCCACAAAAAACCAATAGTTTCTTTGTACATGGCGAGTTTGGTTTTACGCCCTGCGATAACCGCCAGTTTATTCTTATCCGCTTCCCACAAGCTGTACAACACCATGCCTGCCATCATTGCCAATACCAGCCACTCGCCTGAATGTAATGTCATTTTATTTACCCTCTCTGCACTAAGATTTGACTGATTCCAGCTTAAAGAGTGGCAATTGATAAATAAATATATTAAAAACTGTAGTTATTTATACTTTTAGTTTACACAATGATTAATCCTAAAGATCTCGCCATATTTTGTAAGGTTGCTGAGACGGGCAATATGTCTCGCGTGGCCGAGTCAGAAGCCAAAACTGTAATGGCCATCAGCAAGCAAATTGCCAGGCTGGAAGCGCAGCTTGGCCAGGCATTGTTTATTCGCTCCCGACGACAGCTGCTATTAACCGAGTTTGGCAAAGCGTTTAAACACAAAAGTGAGGCTTTACTGGAACAACACCAGGCGCTGATGCAATGGAGCCACACCAAAGCCACGGTAGTCAGCGGCGAGCTGAGAGTGCTGTGTCAGAGCAATGAGGTAGTAACGGAAACCCTGGTGCCCTGGATGGCCGAATTTACTGCCCAATACCCAGAGCTCACCCTGTCGCTGGATGTGAAAGAATCACTCATCAATATTCGCGATGACGACTATGACGTGTTCTGGTCGGTAGGTGATTACCTGGGCGACAGATACCCGGGATTAAAACGCCGCTCCATCTGGAAAACCCGATACGGGGTATTTGCCTCGCCAGCCTATCTGAAAGCTAATGGTACGCCCAACCACCCGGACCAATTGGCAGAGCATAAGGTAATCGGTTATCTGTATAACCAACCAAGCAACGTATTGGTGCTGCAAGACAGTAACGGCGAGCACATTTACGCCACACCGCACTGCCAGATAAAAACCGTTGCAGGCATGGTTGAACTGGCCGAAGCAGGCCTTGGGCTCATAAACGCACCGGTGGAATCCGGCCACATTCAGCGCTTGTTACAACAAGACAAACTCGCCCCGGTGCTGCAGGATTATTGGTGGCAGGATGCCGAGGTTTACGCCTACTACCACCCATCAACTCCTACACAGGCAAAAGTACGGGTATTCCTGGGTTTCTTTTTGGCTAAGCGGGAAGAGTGGCAGTTTTAAGTAGGCCATACTCAAACGGCATTAGGGAATATTTAACGCATTTGCCTTAAGCGTCGGTGATCTATTGAGTATTAGGGTTAAATGACTTTATCTTCTAGTTGATTCTCGTATACAAGAGCCTGCATAAGTGAACTTTATTCAATATTTTGTATATTTTAAATTTATACATGTTTTTGAATAAAATTAATTTATACGTATTTCCGTATAAATCAATTTGTACAACAGAGCGCGAAAAAGATGATTGTGAAGGTTAACACCGCGAAAGATTTAAGTGCCGTTATCAGAGACAGCAGAAAGTCCAGAGGCTGGACGCAAGCTAACTTAGCTAAACGTATCGGCGTCTATCAAAGGGATATTTCTAACTATGAAACAAAACCTGAAAAAGTCTCTGTCGATATGCTCATCAAACTCTGTGCAGCACTAGACTTAAAATTGACTGTCGACGACCAGCCTAACAATGAAGTGTCTGCAACGACTGCGCCTATCGATAAGAAATCACTGAGGTTCTAATGGTACCAGAATCATATACACGAACAGTTTTTAAACTCATGAAAGAATATGCGGTAGGTCAGCCCCATTAAAAGTGGACGCATAAGCTTTATTGCTCCCCGGATTGATAGAGTTACAGATGCTGACTCATATAAGCCAGTGCGGTTTCAAACGCGGATTTCTGAAAACCTTTTAAACCGGTCTCGCTGAATTCTATAAACACGCGACTTTCTTTTAACGCCGTTTTAATCTCGGTGGGCGGCATTACGATAACCTGCACCCCGTTTAGCAACTCCAGCGCCGCCTCTAATTTAAAGCCAATAGCGCCACCAGCAAACTTGCCCTTCATCGGGCGCTGGCGGATAACGATGGTCTCAATCTTATAGTCCTGCACCAGTTGCGCGAAGGATTTCTGAAAATACTTAAGCTCATGAGCAGTAGCGGCTTTTTGTAAACTCAATTTACGGGTACGGCAGTCAGGAAGCTGAATCAGGCCATTTTCCAGATTCATCAGGGCAATGTTGGCATCATTTCCGGCCAGTTCTACACCACATACACGCATTACAAAACTCCACTTTAAATATCAGCCTGGAGTATATCGGATTTAGCGGTGCTGCGGGCTGGTATTTCTGATCATACGCACTTTGCTGTTGGGGATATTATAGAAAATTTCGAGGAAATTAATGGCGATGATTAAATTATATATACAGGCGTTAGTAACGCTACCACTCTTCGAGTTGCTGGAAGTCTTTGATTCGGTCCCGCTGTAGCGTGAGCGCTTCAAAGACGTCCTCAAAACTACGGTTGCTATCAGGCAGATTTGGCAACGCGAGATTAGCCTGGATAAAAAACTCGTCCGCAAAATCAGACCAGCCTTGTTGCCACCACTCTGTAATGATTCGTCTGTTTTGCTGCAAACGGGCGGAGCTGGGCAATTTGTCTGATTTTCTGGCGTTGATGTGCATCTTAGCAGGAAGCAGATTCCATAAATCGTTATTCGGCCATCGGGAAAATGGCATAGCGTGATCGATTGCATAACCCTCCGCCACGAGTTTTTTCCCCGACCAGCAACAGTTTACTTTTTCACTCTCAAGCAAAGCGTTTACCCGGCTTCTTACCCGCGCGGTGGTTCTGCGTGGATCTTCCCAGGTTAACGCTTTAAGCAAATCAGATTGAGAGAACGCCATCGCCTGTTTTGCCGTGTAGGTTTGCATTAATGCCGCCCACTCATTTACCAGCGAGGGCTCAATCCACACACTGAATCTGGCCAGCGAATCCCAGATACTTACCGGAATATAAAAACGCCCGAAGGATTTCATAAAGTCAGCATCAAGAACAACGCCACCAGAAGGTTTACTGGTGCGTTTACTCTCGACATGAAATATACCCTGCTCTGTGCCAGGCAGAGTAATGTATCGCACAGGCATATCCCGTATGGTGAACGTTACATCTTTCAGCGTTTGATATACCGCACGAGCAATATCGACATTCAGATAAGTGGCGCCGATATAAAAATCGTTAGCCGTAAAAGAGCGCAGTTCCTGCCATCCGCCCTTTTTAACAAACCCCAGTCCTTTATTCCGGTTGCTACTTTGGGGAATCTCAAAGTGATCGATCAGCGGTTTAAATAGCTTTATCCAGTAAAGAGCAACCAGTCCTACAGGTAATACCACATGCTCTTTGGTGCGTTCAAGAACCGCACCGGGATGACCCTCGGCAATTCTCAGCAAGGTACGCAACAAAGCAACTTTGTACGTCGAAGACTTATTATCGTTAACAATAATGTTGCGCAGCAGGGGGAATGCCCCCGAACCGTCATCAGGTAAGGTAAGTATTACCGTTTGCCAGTGAACATCATCCCGCCCCAACTCATCGGCATTGACCTGTTCGCTAAGCAACCGAAATGACAGACCAAACTTGCGGGCAAACCCCGAAAGCTCATCTGCTGACACCGGGTACATAGTGCGTTCGTCATGGTTCGCGCCATGACGCAACGAAATAATGATTTTTCCGTTAGCTTTTAGCAGGGAGCTAAGCTTACGAATACATCGCTCACGCTCAGAAGGCGCAATATGCATCCAGACAGCACTGATTAAAATCAGATCAAACTTTGTTTGCAGGCTGAACACCTGATTAAGCTCAGGCAGTTTGTCATTCAACCAGTGAATCGGCTGATTAACCACATATTGCTGGGCGCGTTCACGAATGCCATCAGCAGGTTCAACAGCAACAACACTCAATCCTTTATCAGCAAGAAAACGGGCATCGCGCCCTGACCCTGCGCCAATATCCAGCACAAAGCCTTTTTCAGGTATTTCAGAAAGCCAGTCGCCATGTACTTTTTCAAACGCTACGCTGTTATATTGATTAGCGAGTCTTTCAGCGTGAGTTGAATAGTATTTAATGTTTTCGGACAAAGGCTTGCTTCCTTGCTAGTTTGTTCAAAACAATCCAGTTAAATTTATATATTCAGCACAATACGAACAATGCAGTAAAAATGCAAAGTAAGTTCGATGTAGCCGCTACTCATCTAAACGCACCAAGCATAGAATCGAAATTTTTAATTATTTATGCATAAAACCTCCTGAAGTCCAGTTCCATCTTTATACAACATGTTAAACACTAAACTTGTATATTTGATCAGTAGTATGGATAATTGGACTAACAGTGTGATCGTTGATCACTCATTTGACCCAGAGTAAAGAAAATGACGAATAAATCAGATTTAGAGCTTATACAGCAGCTTCTGGAAATTTATGACCAAAAGGCGGTTGCAGAGTTTTTAAATGAAGTATCTCCTGACCGCTGGTGCAGAGAAACCCTGAACCGTTGGGTAAAAGGAAAAGCTTCACCAAAACTAACTCACAGCGAGTACCTTACATTAAAGGAACTTATACCCAGCCCTAAAGTTACAAAAGAAAACTGTGAGTTTAGATTCATCGATTTATTTGCCGGTATTGGCGGGATTAGGAAAGGTTTTGAGGATGCTGGCGGCTTATGCGTTCTGACCAGCGAGTGGAACAAATACGCAGTCAAAACTTATAAAGCCAACCACGGTAGTGACGAGAGTATTCATAAATTTAACGAAGATATTCGTCAGATCACCCTGTCTGAAGATGAAAGTATTTCAGAGGCAGAAGCATATGAGCATATAGAAAAAGAAATTCCGGAATATGACGTGCTTCTGGCAGGCTTTCCATGCCAGCCTTTCTCAATTGCCGGAGTATCCAAGAAAAACGCTATGGGTCGCGAGCATGGTTTTGAATGTAAGACTCAGGGAACACTGTTTTTTGATGTTGCGCGAATTATTGCCGCTACTAAACCTAAAGCCTTCGTGCTGGAAAATGTGAAGAACCTGAAAAGCCATGATAAAGGTAAAACTTTTCGAGTCATTATGGAGACTTTGAAAGAACTTGGTTACGAAGTGGCTGACGAACGGTATGAAGGAACGCAGGACCCTAAAATTATTGATGGCAAGCACTTTCTTCCTCAACACAGAGAACGTATTGTACTTGTTGGGTTCCGCAAGGATCTTAATGTCCATGACGACTTTTCATTGAAAGGTGTACTACAACAGAAACCCGAACAACCTGTGTCTCTCGGGCAAATACTCGACAAAGAAGTAGATGAGAAGTACATACTTACACCGAAGCTCTGGAAATACCTTTACGATTATGCCGCCAAGCATAAAGAAAAGGGGAATGGCTTTGGTTTCGGGTTGGTAAAAGAGAATTCTGTTGCAAGGACATTGTCGGCGAGATATTACAAGGATGGTTCCGAGATCCTTGTAGACAGAGGATGGGACTTTGAGAAAGGATTCGATGACGCGGAGAACCTTGAAAACAGACCCAGACGTCTTACTCCTTTGGAGTGTTCACGTTTAATGGGATTTAGCGCGCCCGGCTCAAGTGACTTTAAAATCCCGGTTTCAGACACCCAGGCTTACAAGCAATTCGGTAACTCGGTTGTAGTACCTGTCTTTGCAGCTGTAGCAAAGTTAATGAAACCCCGGATACTCCAGGCAATCATTAATGATAACCAGAAGAAAGTGGATGATGCTGCCTAGCAGATGACTGACGTTCACTCACCTAAAGTCCGTTCTAAAAATATGCGCGCTATTAAGGCGCGCAACACCAAACCTGAAATAAAAGTAAGAAAAGGCCTTCACAGGCTGGGCTTCAGATACACTTGCAATAAAACAAACCTTCCTGGTAAACCCGACCTGTATTTTAAAAAGTACAAATCGGTGATTCTCATAAACGGCTGCTTCTGGCATGGCCATAACTGCGACTTGTTTCACTGGCCTTCTGCAAAAAGAGAATTCTGGGTAAAAAAAATAACTGATACTCAAGAAAGAGATATGAGGAAGATCAATGAACTACTGGATCGAAACATCAAAGTCCTGTTAATTTGGGAGTGTTCATTGAAGCGCAAGGAACAGTTGGCTAATGCTATAGAAATGTCTGCTAACTGGCTTAAAAATCAGAACAATATATTTTCAGTGATTGATAAGGAAGGACTCCACAATGTACGAGAAATTGACAGATATTTTCGACGCAGTCGCAGTAAAGTACCTGACGGCAGTTGATGTAAAGCGTAATAACAGTAAATCTTCAGGTTCAAATCAGCATGAATTGGGGGGGCTTGTAAGCGCAGGTATAGGAAAGTATCTGGATCTGACACAAAACCACAACCACCTGAAATATAAAGCTACGATGGTCTATATAGGGTCACAAGATGAAGAGCCTATTGTTTGCAGAGACACGGTTACTTGGTATGACACCAGATATATGGCTCACGGCAGGGGTCCTGAATTCAGGCTTTACTATAAAACCAATGAAGTTTCTGAGTTATTTGAAGAGTCTGACTTTCTTCTTATAGCTGTCACCAAAGACAAGGAAATACTGCTGGTATTCACCCCCAAAGAATCAACCGTTGAAACTCAGTTAAGAACAATCTTCGGAGCCGGAAATATATCCGCTAATAATTCATTCAAAGAAGTGAAGATCCATCAGTCAGAATTAGCATTGCCGATTCAGACAATGCTGAGCCAGCTCGGCATTGAATTATATACCGAAGCAGATGAATCAAAAGAACTGCTGAAATCAATATTAGAAACTTTCGGGGAAAGATTTCCGAAAACCAGAGAGTTTTCAGATTTCACTCGCACTCATTTTTCTGAGTCGAATCCTATTGATGCCCCGGATGAAAGCCTTTTACAGTGGATGACCGGTGAAGAAACGCTGTTTCGAATTCTTGAACGTCATATCGTTGCCGAGCGATTAAAAAAGGGCTTTGGAGAGCATGGTGATGACGTCGATGAGTTCATTGGCTTCTCACTAAGCGTGCAAAATCGCAGAAAGTCCCGCGTGGGACATGCTTTTGAAAATCACATTGAAGAGATCTTATTGCAAAATTCCGTTTCCTTTGACCGTGGCAAGAAAACAGAGGGGAAGCAAACCCCGGATTTTTTATTTCCGGGCCAAAAACAATACCTCTCACCAGGTTTTGACTCTTCCCTGTTAAGAATGTTAGGGGCAAAAACCACTTGTAAAGAGCGTTGGAGACAAGTCTTAGCTGAAGCTAAAAGAATAGAACTAAAACACCTCATCACTCTGGAACCAGCAATTTCAGAAGATCAAACAAATCAAATGAGTGAAATGAATCTACAACTTGTTGTACCAGAAAATATTCAGCAAACGTATTCAAATCTTCAAAGACAAGACCTTATGTCTTTTAAAGAATTTATTGAAGAAGTGAAGCACACCCAATCCGCCTTATAATCTGTACTTGTAATAGCTCAGGTCTGAGCTAGTACAGCTCAGGCCCTCCTTTATAGTATTGAAATACCATTTTATTCAACAATAATCACAAATTCGGCGCACTTGGCGGTGACTACACATTGAAAAAGTCAACTCACTGTACAGAATTAAAGAGGGGCATGACTCAATCTGTATTTTCGTCCATGATAAAATCCACTGTTTCGCGAATATCCGGGGTAGCGTTTATAATTTTAATTGCTTTATAAGCCTTCATCCCTAATGATTTTATTGGTGAGGCTAACAAGGCACTTAAAAAACTGTGTGGGGAACTTTCAATTCCGGCAAAATCTAGCCTTATCTTCTTTTTTTGCTCAAGGGCAGGAAAGATTCTTTCATTTCTAAACCGTATCGCAGCTTCTTTGTCTTCAGCATAAAACCCAAAGTAGTTTGCTATATGAACATTGTAGTATTCATTTTTTTCGCTACCATCAGCTGCTTTTTGTTCTCGGAGCGCCTCTTCACGGAAGTTTTGTAGCATTTCATCTAATTTTTCCCCATGCTCCTCTCTACCAACCTTTATTGTTACAAGAACCAACGTGCCGGGCCAATAACTTTTAAGTTTCCGGTTGGTGATATCCCTTGGGGATATATGAACAATTCCATTTCCAGAAACTATATGCATTTCAGCATTCAGCCTTCGAACAATATTAGTTGACAAAAACAATCCTATTCCTGCGTTATTCTTATCTTTATATGGATCATTCCTACCAAAAGTGCCTGAAACTTTGGGCCTCATGGCATTCATTATTGCATCTTCATGACTCTCTTGCCCAGGAAATGCTTGCTCTAGATGCTCTTTGATTCCTATTCCGGAATCAGCAATTATGAATGATACCTCTCTCTTGTTTTTAAACCACGAAAATTGGCAGAGCGAAGGAATTCTGTAAGATTTTTTAGCATATTCATAATGGCTCTGGCCATGTTCTAATGTGTTATATAACAACTCAGAGAGCACATACCGAAGAGTTTTGGTAAACTCAACGTTAAAATCTTCGGTATATGACTCTGCGGCCTCAATCACCTTCTTGAAGTCAGCAGAGTTTCTAATTGCAAATAGTGGCTTATATTGATTGCCAATGAAGTTCTGATGCTCATGAGTCAATACAGTAAACGTCCCTCTAGCACCAAGTCGCCTAAACATCTCACTAGCACCGTTGATAGAGTCTGACTCCTCAAACTTCACCCTACAACCTTGTGATTTTAGTTTCCAAGCGTACAAGACGAGCAAAGATAGCGCTTGGTAATTTGCATTATTACATCTTGTAAGATCTATCGTGACATGTTTATTTTTATGACTCCAATCAAAGAAGCTTATTAAACTGTCGAAGTCATATGCACCTTGTTCCTTAAAACTGAAGCCATTGGGTACAGCTATTACTTCACTATTAGCAACGTACATCTGCTTCTTCAATCCTTTGAGAACGTCATTTGAATCCATTTTAAAGCACCCTTTTACTACTTTTATAAAATAGTACCCCGAAAAAGAACGTGACTACAAATGAGTGAATTGAAACTAAATCTGTCGAAAGGGAATCTTAAGAAGAAGAGAATCGGGCTGCAGCCGTTTAAAAATGGCGCACCCGATAGGATTACTCGGCGCGTCCTGCGCCTCGCCCTGCGGGCCGCGCTAAAGCGCGTTCAAAATTGCTCCCGGCAATTTTGTCGAACGAAGTTTCTCATCCACGGAATACTGCAGATACAAAAAAACCAGCACGAGGCTGGTTCTTTTGTATCTGGCGCACCCGATAGGATTCGAACCTATGACCTTTGCCTCCGGAGGGCAACGCTCTATCCAGCTGAGCTACGGGTGCATTCTGTTTAAACGGCTAGGAACCGTCTAGAGTGGCGCATTATAGGAGTTCATCTGGTTAATTTACAGTAAAAAATGAAAATGCCGGTGCTGATGTTTAAAAATCAGGCAAATTTGGCTTTTGCTTCGCGTTCTGAATTGGCTTAGTCTGGTTTTAACAATAAAGGATGTTAAGTGTATGTCTCGAATCTGGCAGGTTATTTTGTGTGTTTTTTTGGGTGCGCTGGTTTCACTCTCTGCCCTGGCTGATGAGCAAAGCGGTTTGGATTTTTACAACAATGTGTTCAGTGCCCCTCCATTGTTACCCAAGCAATACGCGTCTGATTGCCGCGCGCCGGACTGCATTGCGAACATCATGCCAGGCGCGACTATGCGCAGCCGCAAGCCAAACCCGGATTATATTACTGTTGAACAGTCTGGCACTGCTACCGGTTGGGAAGAACGGGTAGCCAGTGACTGGAACTACTTTAATATACCTGCCTCACTGGGCAAAATTACCGCTATCGATTTTGGCCCTACGCCCGATGGTACAGGCTATCGTTATCTGGCGAACGCCAATACCCAGGATGTACTTTATGAGCCATGGAGCTCCTCTAAAATTATGGCCTTTGCCGGGGCGCTGGCGACGATTGGCCGGGAAGTGAGTGCTTCTACTCTGGTGGGTGATGTAAAGCTGGGCGATCTTATCACCAGTGTTAACAGTTATGCGCCGTCGGGTAAGGCAGATGGCAACTCCAATGCCATTGCCACCTACTTTGCCAACATTGCCGGGCGGGAATTTTTAACCGGCTTATTTCATGATAAATGGCTTAACATGAACAATCCGGCTATTCGCTTTCGGGGGGCTTATGGGCCTACTGCGTTTGATCCTGGCGCTGCGGAGTGGCAGTTCGATTTACATAATAAGCTTGCGGTGAAGCCGTTTGCAGAGGCCAGCGACGATCCTTTCTATCAGTCTTACCGCTGCGATGGGTGTGGTTTAACCGGCAATAAGCCCATGACAACGCTAGCCCAGGCTGAGTTTTTAAAGCGCATGGTTACCCATAATTCAGAGCCACAAACCCGCTTACCGGGCTTTAGGACTTCTCACCTTGATATGCTCTTATATGGTAATGGCCATAGTAATTCGGTGGTCGATGCCGGCGGCATGCAGGCGGGTATCGGCGTACTGTTGGCCCGGGCGATTGCTGATGCGCTGGCGCCTGGTTCTGATACTCCGGCAAAAGAGGTATTGGATGAATTAACTGGCGGCAGATGGCGTATTTTTCAGAAAATTGGTGCCGGGCCCAGTGAAACCCGCAACCAAAGCGAAACGGTTTTACTGGCGCATGTGATCTTGCAGCTAAATGGAAAGCTCATACGGGAGTTTACGCTGGCCGTGCAAACCGAGGTGCCTGGAGCCAGTGAAGCCGGTGTTGGCCGGGCTGGCAAAAAAATGCAACAGTTGCTGAATATTGCCATGGCCCAATTGCTTGGCGAAAAGTCATCTAAAATGGCTGCCCGACAGTAAAAAATAGTTGCCCGTAAGCGACACTGCGGCAAAAAAACCGATTTTTATTGGCTTTTTGTCGGATAAGGACTAATCAATTAGTCTCAAACAGTTGTCGCGGCTGGATTAACCTTTATAATCATGCGGATTATTTATTTTTCAGACCAAAATTGCCTGGAGACGATTGTGAAATTAAAAACGTGGTTAGGTATGGGCGCTGTAGTACTGGCAGCTTTTGCGGTAAACGCTCAGGAAATGTCAGACGAGGCGATCAAAGAGCGTATTAAGCCAGTTGGCTCTGTGCACGTTGCAGGCGCTGCGGCTGCTGCACCAGCTGGTGCAATGTCGGGTGAAGACGTATTTAACAAAGCTTGTGTTGCTTGTCACGCTGCCGGTGTACTGGGTGCACCTCGTGTAAACAACGCGGCTGACTGGGCACCTCGCCTGGAAAAAGGTTTCGACGCAGTATTAGCCAATGCGATTAACGGCTTTAATGCAATGCCTCCTCGTGGTACCTGTGCCAGCTGTAGCGATGACGACATCAAAGCAGCCATTGAGTACATGACCGAAGAGCTATAACGCTCGGTAACACTGACAACCTGCATGTTTTGCGCATATTCGGCGCATTTCGATACCAAAACTGCAGGTTGTTGGTGAGTACATTCCCTCCAAAGCTCTGGCAAAATTATCCACAATAGAGTAAGTTATTCGTTTTACTCTAGCGGATTGCCGGCTGCTGTTTTTTTATGTCATCTGAGCCAACAAAATACGAGTTGTCAGAAGCGGAATTAAGAGAGCTTATCCCGCAGCTGCAGCAGTTAACTGATAAATACAAACGTGCTGAACGAGTTCAGACAGCACTGTTTAACATATCAGAGCTGGCCAGTTCCGTTAGCAATCTGTCTCGCCTCTATCCTGCTATTCATGAAATCATCGCTGACTTTATGGATGCGGAGAACTTTTTTGTTGCCTTTTACTCGCCTGATACCACCATGGTGGACATGGCCTACTTTGTTGATGAATTCGATGAACAGGTGGTTAAGCAACTGCCCGCCGAAGAACTAAAGAAAGGCCTTACCGGCTATATTCTTGAGTCGGGTAATCACGTTTTCTACCGCAATGAAAACCAGGACGAGTTTGATAAAGACCATAAAGTTGAGCTGATTGGCAGTCAGCCCCACCAGCTTTTAGGCGTACCGTTAAAACGTGGCAGCCAGGTCATTGGTGCCATGGTGGTACAAACCTACGACGATAACGTGAGCTACACCCAGGAAGATCTGGAAGTATTACTGTTTGTTTCCCAGCACATTGTCACCACCGTCGACCGGGTAAAAAACCGCGAGCTCACCGAGCGAACTATTCGTGAGCGTACCCGTCAGTTACGCCAGATCAACGACGACCTGCAGGAAGAAATCCTCGAGCGCCAGAAAGTTGAGGCGCTGCAGCAGGCCCTGTTTGAGATCTCTGAGCTGTCGGCCAACGCCAGCCGCAACATGGACTCTTTCTACTCTAGCTTGCATGAAATTATTGCCCGGCTGATAAGCGCGCCTAACTGCTATATTGCTATCCTCGATGAATCTAAGCAGTTCCTGAACTTCCCCTATTTCAGCGATACTCAGGATGATACGCCGGGAACCCGGCCCTTGGGCTTTGGCTTAACCGAGTTTGTTATTCGCCGTGGTCAGGCGGAGCTGATTGATCCGTCGCGTATTTTATCGCTCACCGAAGACGGCGAGATCGACGTTACCGTGGCTCAGCGTATTTTAAAGCAGGCCAACTCCTGGCTGGGCTCCCCGCTAATTATTGATGGCGAGGTGTATGGGGTGATTGCCGTACAAACCTATGGTAAATCAGCCAAGTACACCCCGCGCGATTTAGAGTTAATGCGCTTTGTGTCGCACCATATTGCCGTTGCGTTGGAGCGTAAATTCCGCGCAGAGGCTATGCATGCTTACAGCGAACAGCTGGAAGAGCGGGTTAAAGAGCGCACTACCGAGCTTAACCGGGCCAATGATGTGCTGCGCCAGCAAATTGAAGAGCGTAAGGAAATAGAGCGCAAGCTTATCCACGACGCCCATCACGATACCCTTACCGACCTGCCTAACCGCTCGATGTTTGCCAGCCGACTGGAGCTGGCCATTGCCTATAAACAGCGCTATCCGGAAAACCTGTTTGCGGTACTGTTTATCGATTTAGACCGGTTTAAAATTATTAACGATACCCTTGGCCACCATGCCGGCGATGAATTCTTAATTGAGGTATCCAAGCGGATTACCAAGTGTATCCGGGGCCACGATTTACTGGCCCGACACGGCGGCGACGAATTTGTGCTGCTGCTGGATAACTTTGAATATACCTCCGACGTGGAAGAAATCTCCGCGCGCATTATCGACTCGATTTCGGAGCCGTTTATTCTGGACGACAAAGAGATGTATTCCGGCGCCAGTATTGGTATTGCCCATGTAGAAACCTATTACCGCAGCGCCGATGAAGTGATCCGCGACGCCGACGCCGCCATGTATCAGGCCAAATCGCTGGGCCGTGGCCGTTTGGTGATATTCGATAAGAGTATGCGCGAGCGTCTGCTGGAAGAGCTGGAGCTGGAAAACGAATTTCGCCGTTCACTGCGCGACCGGGAGTTTGAATGCTACCTGCAGCCGGTTATTAATCTCAACACCAGGCAGCCGCTGTATCACGAGATTTATGTGCGCTGGGTGCATCCGTCGCTGGGTAAAATCTCCCGCGAGCAGTTCCGTCAGGTAGCTGAGCAAAGTGGCTTAATTCTGGAGCTGGATCTGTATCAGTTGCGGGCTGCCTGCGAATTACTGAAAACCTGGCCGGACGCCGAACGGGCAGGTTACGAGCCAAAGATTGCGGTGAATGTATCCATTAACCACTTATTGCAGAGCTCACTGGTACAAAAAATTCTTAACGTCATCAGCGAAGCCGGAGTATCGCCCGCGGCATTGGTATTTGAGTTCGACGAAAACGATCTGAACCGCCGGTCACAATACATTTTACCGGCGATTAAGAAGCTCAAACGCGCCGGTGTTACGCTGGTGCTGGATAACTTTGGTAGCGGCCTGGCCTCGCTGAGCTATTTATTCTCTTACCCGTTTGATTACATCAAGATTGATCACCGCTTTATTAAATCACTGCCGCGTTCGCTGCGTAATTTAAAGCTGATCCAGTCGGTTATGCTGATTTCCGGGCACCTCAAGTTCGACGTAATTGCCGAAGGTATCAACAGCTACTCCCAGCTTGAGGCGTTAACCGAAATTGAATGTATTTATGGCCAGGGCAAGTACCTGGAAAGCTCGCAGTTACTGCCGGCGCTGAACCAGTCGAGCGCCTAAGACTTACCCAGCATCTCGCGGATATTGGCAATGCTGGCCTGGCCTTTTTGCTGGCGCTCCTCGGCGGTGACCTTGCGTTTTTTCTCTTCCCATTCCAGATCGTCGGTTGGCAGCTCGTATAAGAAACGGCTGGGCTCCGGCTGAATAACTTCGCCAAACTGACGGCGCTCTTTCGACAAGGTAAAAATCAGCTCGCGCTGGGCACGGGTGATCCCCACGTAAGCCAGGCGGCGCTCTTCTTCTACGTTATCCTCATCAATACTGCTCTGATGTGGCAGCAGGCCTTCTTCCATGCCTACCAGAAACACAATGGGAAACTCCAGACCTTTGGAGGCATGTAAGGTCATAAGCTGCACCTGGTCAGCCTCGGCTTCTTCTTCGCCGCGCTCCATCATGTCCCTTAAGATTAAGCGGTTAACCACTTCCGGTAAGGTCATGGGTGCGTTAAGCTCATCACCCTCGAGCATATCGGTTACCCAGCCAAACAACGTACTCACATTGGCCATGGCCATTTCGGCGGCCTTGGGGCTGGTGCTGTGCTCATAGAGCCACTCTTCGTAGCTCATGGCGCGGATCATGTTGCGAAGTACCGCTGCGGTATCGCCGCGCATCGCTTCGTCGGAAAGCGACACAATCCAGCGCGCAAAGTTATGCACGGCCAGATAGCCTTTGCCGCTCAGTACTGAATTAAGGTTGTCGTGGCAGGCAGCCTCAAACATCGACACACCCAGTTCATTCGCAAAGTTACCCAGCTTTTCCAGCGTGGCGCGGCCAATCCCCCGGCTGGGCGTATTAATCACGCGCAGCAGCGCGTTGTCGTCATCCTGATTCACCAGCAAGCGCAGGTAAGCCATGATGTCTTTTACTTCGGTACGGCCAAAGAACGACATCCCGCCGCTGATTTTGTAAGGAATACGGTTACTCATCAGCAGCTTTTCAAACAGCCGGCTCTGGTGGTTACCGCGATACAAAATCGCGTAATCCTTAAATTTGGTGCGATTAGTAAATTTATGCGCCAGCAGTTCGGCTACCACCCGCTCGGCTTCATGTTCTTCGTTTTTGGCCATTAGCACCCGTAGCGGCACACCGTAGTCCAGAGCCGAGAACAGGGTTTTGTCGAACATGTGCGGGTTGTTCTGAATAAGAATGTTAGCGCAGTGCAGAATACGCCCTGAAGAACGGTAGTTTTGCTCCAGCTTGATCACTCTTAAGCGGGGAAAGTCTTGCTGCAACAAATTCAGGTTTTGCGGCCGCGCACCACGCCAGGAGTAAATCGACTGGTCATCGTCGCCCACCACGGTAAACCGGGCCCGTTCGCCCACCAGCAGTTTTACCAGTTCGTACTGACTGGTGTTGGTATCCTGATACTCATCCACCAGCAGATAGCGGATTTTGCTTTGCCATTTGGTGCGGGCTTTTTCATCCACTTTGAGCAGCAGCGTGGGCAGCATGATCAAATCATCAAAATCCAGCGCATTGTAGGCGCGCAGATGGTTCTGATACTGCTGATAATACTCAGCAAACTCTTTTTCGCCCTGACTCACCGCCTGCTTTAGCAGTATTTCCGGGGTTAACAGATCGTTTTTCCAGTTGGAGATGCAGCTTTGCAGTAATTTGAGCTGATCTTTATCGCCGTCGAGTGAGTGGGCGGTGAGGTCGTCCAGCAGCGCCATGCTGTCTTTATCGTCAAACAGTGAGAAACCGGCCTTTAGGCCGAGCGCTTTCACTTCTGACTTAATAATATTTAAGCCCAGGGTGTGAAACGTAGAGACTTTCAGGCCTCTGGCTTCTACTTTACCCAGGGTCTGCCCTACCCGCTCTTTCATCTCCCGCGCCGCTTTGTTGGTAAAGGTAACCGCGGCGATATAGCGGGCCGGCATGTCGCACTGGCGCACCAGATGAGCAATTTTGTTGGTGATCACCCGGGTTTTACCACTGCCGGCACCGGCGAGTACCAGGCATGGGCCGGATACAAAGGTAACAGCGGATTCTTGGGCGGGATTAAGCTTCATTAACGGGTATTCTCAACAACAAAGGGAAATGGCAACGGTAAAAGCGGTATTGTAATCGACCCATGCCCAGAATCCGAGTACTGATTGTATTGCATCGCTGTGGAAGTGTTTTAGAATAACCCGGCCAATTTATGTATTTGCCAAGGAAACGCCATGTTAGATCCTAAAAAACTTGAAGATATTGCACGCCAGATTGCCGACTCGGTACCGCCAGGCGTTAAAAACATGGCCGAAGAAGCCGAAGGTAAAATTAAACAGGTGCTGCAGTCACAATTATCCAAACTGGATCTGGTGACCCGCGAAGAGTTTGATATTCAAACCCAGGTGTTAATTAAAACCCGGGAAAAGCTGGAAGCGATGGAAGTGCGCCTGGCCGCTTTGGAAGCCGAGCAAGCTGCCGACGACTAAGCCTGCCCCAGCACAATTAAATCCATAATCAGCCCCAGCGCAATCACCAGCCCCACGTAGTGATTATCTAAAAAGGCCTTAAAACAGGCCTCGCGCTGGCGGTGACGAATATTGTAGTGCTGATGAATAAACAGCGCAGCGGCTCCCACCAGGCCAGCATAAGCGAACACGCCAAGGTTATTGAGCATAAAAACCGCCGCCAGTAACAACAGGGTGATAACTTCCAGCAGCGCCACAATCAGTTTGTCCATGCGGCCAAACAAAATGGCACTCGACTTGATACCGATAATCACATCATCGTCGCGGTCGACCATGGCGTACATGGTGTCGTAAGCGATTGTCCACAGTAAATTCGCCACAAACAGTAGCCAGCCCCAGGCCGGAATGTCGCCTCTTACCGCCATCACCGCCATGGGAATAGCCCAGCCATAGGCAGCACCTAATACTGCCTGTGGCAAGTAGGTATAGCGCTTCATAAACGGATAGGCCGAGGCCAGCAGCAGTGCTACGCAGGAGAGCAAAATGGTTGCCCAGCTCAGTTGCAGCACAATCAGAAAGGCAATCAGGATGAGGGCACCAAACAGTTGTAAGGCTTCACGCTCGGTGACGTGCCCGGCCACCAGCGGGCGCTCATTGGTGCGTTTTACCGCGCCATCTACGTGGCGGTCGGCGTAATCGTTAATTACGCAGCCTGCCGAACGCATTACTACCACACCGAGGGTAAATAGGATCAGCTCTTTCAGCGGCGGCATACCGCCAGCAGCCAGCATTAATGCCCACAGGGTTGGCCACAGCAACAAATAGATACCAATCGGCTTATCGAGCCGCATGAGTTTGGCGTAGTGAGGAAAGTTTTGCAGGGTCAGCGTCATGTTTTGGCATACCAGCGCGCAGTGAAGACGCCGGAAGTTTAACATTGCCAGCAACGCCGAGACAATCCACCATCCGCCTTTAGTCTAAAGTTAGGTTGTGCGCTGTGGTTGTCTCAACTAGAATTTAGCTAATTGAATTTTATGGATAACCTTAATGAAGCAGTTTCTTCGGCTGATTGTGTTACTTGGCATGCTCGCGCCTTTTTCTAATGCCTCAGCACAGGATCAACCGTCTTATGCCTACATTGGTATTGAACCTGAGATTGTCACCAATTATCTGGGTCCTAGTGCCACTAAGCTGGGCTATGTACGGGTAATGATCGAAATTATGGTTTCGGATGTCGACCAGCTCGAACTGGTAGAACACCATATGCCGCTGCTGCGTGCTACCGCCATTGAGATTTTTGGTCGTCAGCCGGAAGAGAAGGTTAAATCACTTACCGGCCGTGAAGACATTCGCCGTGCCGTGCTGGCCGCACTGCAGGATCACATGCTGCAGGAAACTGGCGCCAAGGTAATTAAAGACATTATCTTTACCAAGTACCTGCATCAAAAATAGCGTTACAGCTACCGGGCAGTTGGTTTACCGCTGCCCAGCGTTAGCAGCCAGGCCATCACACACCCTGAGATCAAGCCGGCCGTATGCGCCGCGTTAGCCATATTGACCCACAGTACATCAGCAAAACCCAATAACAGCCATACCAGCATAAAGCCAACAATGGCTTTGGGCAGATAAAGCCCCCATTGTGGCCGCAACCAGCCGGTGATCCACACAAAGCCCACCAGGCCGTACACCACACCAGAGAGCCCACCAAAATTCGGCCCTGATACAATCAGCTGGGCCAGGTTACTCACCAGCGCAGTCACCACAAACAAAATGATAATAAAACTGCTGCCAAACTTGCGCTCTACCTGGGAGCCAAGCATGCTCCACCACAGCAGGTTAAAAATAAAATGCAGTACACTGAAATGAATAAAGGCCGGCCCTAACAGGCGCCACCATTCATGGTTTTGCAGCAGATTACCGAGCGGCATTATCATCAGCGCGGCGGCAATAGGCTGGAACAGGCCCACCAGTGACGCGCCGAATATCAGGGTACAAAGGATAAGAATAACACCGGTGACCGGCGCGCGGCGCAGGGAAACGAGCCAACGGCGCATGCTGCTGCCCTGGGCCTGCTCTACCGGCACATCGGTTCGCTCAGAGTGCTGCCAGGCCGCCTGCTGATACTTTGGATCATTAGGGGCCTGAATAAACGCCTGGCAAATTTCCATGGCACGTGCGTGGTCGTTATCGTTGCCGAGCACCAGCACGTACTGGTCTTCTTCCGGCACATGATGAACCTGCACCGGGATCTGTTGGGATTTCAGGTAACTGGCCAGTGAGTCAGCATAACGCAGCTGACTGATTGCAATCAGTGGTTTTGCCACAATTAGTCGCTAACCACCGGTTGACCTAAACGCCAGCCTTCAAAGCCGCCATCCATACTGTACACCTTTTCGTAGCCCTGACCGGCCAGAAACTGCGCGGCCTGCTGGCTGCTTACGCCGTGGTAGCACACCACCACTACCGGTGCAGTTTTTGGGGTGGCTTCCATAAACGCGGCCAGATTATCGTTCGACAGGTTAATGGCGCCTTCCATATGCGCAGACTGAAACGAACCGGCATCGCGGATATCGGCTATAACCAGATCGTCCTTTTGTTCAGCGACGTCGGCGATAGAGATGTGTTGGAATGGTTGCATAATACTTTTATTGCCAGTTAAGAATGACTTTTCCTGACTCTCCGGAACCCATTACATCAAAGCCTTGCTGAAAGTCGTCAATGGCAAACTGATGCGTAATAATGGGGGAAATGTCCAGGCCACTTTGCAGTAAGCTCGCCATCTTGTACCAGGTTTCAAACATTTCCCGGCCGTAGATACCTTTAATCACCAGGCCTTTAAAAATCACCTGATTCCAGTCGATGGCGACGTCCTGCGGCGGAATACCAAGCATGGCAACTTTACCGCCGTTGTTCATGTTATTGAGCATATCGCGAAAGGCCGCCGGGACTCCAGACATTTCTAGGCCGATATCAAAGCCCTCGGTCATGCCCAGCGACTGCATAACGTCTTGCAGCGATTCTTCGGCTACGTTTACAGCGCGGCTTACGCCCATTTTTTCGGCCAGTTTCAGACGATACGGGTTTACATCGGTGATCACCACATGGCGGGCACCCACGTGGCGGGCTACCGCAGCAGCCATAATGCCGATTGGGCCCGCGCCGGTAATCAATACATCCTCGCCCACCAGGTCAAACGACAGCGCGGTGTGCACAGCGTTGCCAAAGGGGTCGAAAATAGAGGCCAGGTCGTCGCTGATGTTATCCGGAATTTTAAACGCGTTAAACGCAGGGATTACCAGGTATTCTGCAAAAGCACCGGCACGGTTCACGCCCACCCCTTCGGTATTGCGGCACAGGTGACGGCGGCCAGCACGGCAGTTACGGCAGTGGCCACAGGTGATATGGCCTTCGCCAGACACCCGATCGCCCACTTTGAAGCCCTGCACTTCCTGACCCATGTCAACCACTTCGCCCACATATTCGTGGCCCACTACCATGGGCACCGGAATGGTTTTCTGCGCCCAGTCGTCCCACTGGTAAATATGCATGTCGGTACCGCAAATGGCGGTTTTACGAATTTTGATCAGCAGGTCGTTATGACCCATTACCGGCTTATCGGTATCAAGCATCCAGATACCGCGGGTTGGCTGCTGTTTTACCAACGATTTCATACAATTACTCCCAGCTCACGACCCACTTCAATAAATGCATCTACTGCTTTGTCTACGTGCTCCAGAGTATGGGCGGCAGACATCTGAGTACGAATACGGGCCTGCCCTTTAGGCACCACAGGATAAGAGAAGCCAATCACATAAATGCCTTTCTCCAGCAGTTTTTCGGCCATCTGGTTAGCCAGCTTGGCATCACCAAGCATCACCGGAATAATCGCGTGATCTTCGCCTGCCAGCGTAAAGCCGGCCTCTGTCATGCGGTTGCGGAAGTGTTCGGCATTGCGCCACAGCTGGGCACGCAGATCGTGGCCGTCGGCCATCATGTCGAACACTTTTAATGAGGCTGCCACAATTGGCGGCGCTACAGAGTTTGAAAACAGGTATGGGCGCGAACGCTGGCGAAGCCATTCAATGGCAGCCTTGCTGCCTGAGGTGTAGCCGCCGGAAGCGCCGCCTAAGGCCTTACCTAAGGTGCCGGTGATCAAATCCACCCGCCCCAGCACGTCACAGTATTCGTGGCTGCCGCGGCCGTTTTCGCCTAAAAAGCCGGTAGCATGGCAATCGTCTACCATCACCATGGCGTCGTACTTATCGGCCAGATCGCATACGCCTTTCAGGTTGGCAATGATTCCGTCCATCGAAAACACACCGTCGGTTGCAATAAGGATAAACCGGGCGCCATCTTCGCGCGCCTGCTTTAACTGTTCCTCCAGCGCCTGCATGTCGTTGTTAGCATAGCGGTAGCGCTTAGCTTTACTAAGGCGCACGCCGTCGATGATGCTCGCGTGATTAAGCGCGTCAGACACGATGGCATCTTCCGGCCCAAGCAGGGTTTCAAACAAACCGCCATTGGCGTCGAAACAGGACGGGTACAAAATAGTGTCTTCGGTACCCAGGAAGTCGCTGATTTTGGCTTCCAGCGCTTTGTGAATGTCCTGGGTACCGCAAATAAAGCGTACAGAGGCCATGCCGAAGCCATGAGTGTCCAGACCACTCTTAGCCGCTTCTATCAGTGCCGGATGATTTGCCAGGCCAAGATAGTTGTTGGCACAAAAGTTAATAACGTGATCACCGCTCTGAGTGGCTATGTCGGCTTGTTGCTGGGTGGTGATCACCCGCTCTACTTTGTACAACCCATCCTCACGGGTGGCGTTAAGCTGTTGTTCGAGATGAGAAATAAAAGAAGCTGACATGCAAGCACTCCTGGCCGACAGGGTTGGATAAAAGAGGCGTATTGTACCGAAGAGCCGGTGATGCTGCCTATGCCACCAAGCATGGCAGCAGGTTTCTGCACGCACAAAGTGTAAACTTTTAAAGACGCTCGGTAACTGCTAACAGAGCAATGACAGGTTAGAGCTGCCAGCGCCCCATATAAACCTTGGTTTGCAGCACTTCCCACAGGACATCTTCCTTGATGGGTTTACTAATGTAGTAGCCCTGCCCGTACTGGCAGCTCATGTTGGCCAGCTGATATAGCTGCTCGGGTTGTTCAATTCCTTCGGCGATAATTTCCTGCCCCATGCTGCGCACCATACTGATGGTGGAGCTAACGATATTGCGATCGCTTTCGGTCTCGAGCATGCCAGCTATAAAAGAACGGTCAATCTTAATAATATCGCTGGGGATGGTTTTCAGATAACTCAATGACGAATAGCCGGTACCAAAGTCGTCTACGGCAATTTTACAGCCCAGCGCGCGGATCTGCTGGATCACTTCCACTGCGCGCTCAATATCGGCCACCAGCACGGTTTCGGTGAGTTCCAATTCGATGTTGCGCGCGTCCACCTTATGCAGCTCAATAAGCTCCATCAGGTAGGGTAGCAACGCGCTGTTAGCAAACTGCGCCGCCGACAAATTAATGGCCATTTTTACGTTACGGTAGCCATTACTTGCCAGTCGCGAGAGTAGCTCGATAGCCTTTTCCATCACCCAAAAATCAAGCTCAGACATCATTGCCGTATTTTCGAGCATGGGCAGAAAATCGCCCGGCGGCACCAGGCCTCGCTGCGGGTGATTCCAGCGCAACAACGCTTCAAACCCGGTTAATCGCTTACTGGCCAGTTCAATTTGCGGTTGCAGGGCAAGGAAGAATTGTTGTTCTTTTAAAGCAATACGGGCTTCATTCTCAAGCTCCACCTGCTTAACGATTTTCTGGTTCATCGACGAATTAAAGAAGCGGAAGCTGGAGCCTCGCTCCAGCTTGGCTTCGTACATGGCGGTGTCGGCCTGACGCATCAGCTCCAGCGCCCGTGTTTTTGAGTTGGAAGTGTAAGCCACGCCAATACTGATGCTGATATAGAAAGTTTGTTCGCTGATGCGCATAGGCTCAACAAACTCTTCGATCAGCTTGTCGGCAACAATATTTACCTGCTCGACCTTATCGAGCCCGGTTACCAGGATCACGAATTCATCGCCACCAAACCGGGCGATCAGATCATTTTCCCGGATCACTCTGGAAAGTCTTTCACCGGCAAGTTTTACCACCTCGTCGCCAAAGTGATGGCCGTGACTGTCGTTAACTTTTTTAAAGTTGTCCAGGTCAATGAACAATAAGGCCATACCCGCTTGCTGGCGGTGCAGTGCGGCCAGTTGTTTGTTGATCTGAAAGGTCATCATATTGCGATTAGGCAGGCCGGTCAGGCTGTCGAACATGGCCATTTTTTCCAACTTGGCGGTGTTCACTGTCATTTGCTGATCCAAAGATTCCAGCTTATCCGACAGTTCAACAGCGGCCTCGCCCAGAGTGTCGAGCTCATCGAGCAGCCATTTTTTACGAGTGAAGCTGCGTTTTTGCTGTAACTTAAACTCCTCAAAACGCTTTTGCGCCAGTAACGGCAACATATTCGCCAGTACAGAAAGTTTTTGTGCATAGCGCCGCAATAGCACAAACATACACAGCACAAAGGTTAGCACCAGGCCTACACCACCAAAAAAGATAATGCGGTTCTGGCTCTTATAGGCTTGCTTGCGCTCATGGATGTCATGGGTAAACATCAGGTAGTGCCCGTTAGGCTTGTGCTGATAAAGCGGCAGTAACGTGATCAGATAGGCACGCCCATTTACGTTTACTTCGTGGCCGTTGGTAATTAACCTGGTTTTACTGGCCGACGGCGGGATCGCGCCCAGGATATCGCGCATAAAGCGCTCCTGCTTTTCACTGACCATACTGTTAATAAAGTATCTGTCAGATTGAGTACTACTGCCTTTTGCGTGCTTCACCAGTACCAGATCGGACTGACTCGCTCCCTGGGTGGCCTCACTGAGTAAGGCCAGCAACTCCTGCAGTGAGGTACTCATTACCACCACATTGGTGGTTTGCCGGTTGATCATCACCGGAATACTGACAATCTGTTCGCATATCACATGGCAATGCACACTGGCAATCGGCCGGGCCTCTACTAATGTCTGTTCTACCATAGCCAGTATATCATCCGGCAAATACTCACCTTGCTGATAAACCAGTTGTTGCTGGTTGTTGATGACCCACAAATTACTCACATCCCATTGCAGCAGCAGAAAATCCTCAGCTCGCCGGAAGGTATCTACCAGCTCGGTAGTGTTTCGCGGAGGGGTGTCGCTGATGTACTTAAGACCTTCAACCCAGACTGATAAACGGTCATTGAGCAGAGTAGACAGCTGGTGATAGCGGGTAACGTCCCGCGATAAAATCGCCTGGTTGAGTTGTTGTTCCTGATTGGCCGCCTGGTACAACAGTAAGCTCACCACTAGCGAACAAACAAGCATGATTACCAGCAACATAATAGCCAGCACTTTATAACTGAGTGAGACAGTTTTCTGCATTGGCTCAGAACCAGTACATCAGTTGTAAAGACCACGCATTCCAGTAGGGCCTGGCGTAAACCAGCGCATCAGGAAATACCACGGCCGTCAGGCGGCCGGCACCGTGGGTACGGGAGAACTCACCGCTAAGCCTTAGATTTGCCTGAATATTCCAGCTCAGGCCCAGGGTCAGTGTATCCATATACCCATAATGTTCAGGAATGGCACCAAAGGGGTTGAATGCCAGCTGATCGCCGTGGCGGTCTTTACGATCCACATCGTAGGTATCAAATCGCACCAGCCCGGTGAGGTTGTTTTGCAAAAAATAGCGCCATTGGAGGTAGCCGCCTTCGCCGGTTTTATCCACATCCAGCCTGATCCCCTGAGTAAAATCTCCCTCGTACATCAGGCGGTCACGCAGCAACTCCATGGTGAGTTCCCAGTTTTCGCTGTCGTAACGAGCGGCCAGAGTGAGCCGGTCGATACCGGACTTACCATTAAGCAGGATATCCATTGCGGCAGGGTCATAAGTAAACTCAGACTGCAACAAACTAAAGCCAAGCTGCCAGTGCATTGAGTCTGGTTGCCAGTAGGTGCTGAACTGATGGGTAAAATCCTGTTTTACCCGCCCCTGTGCCTGCGGGCTCAGCAGCTTTTCGGTATCTTCTCTGGCCAATGGTGAGCGCCCGTAGCTCCAGCGCACTTCCCAGGTACCACTGCTGCTTGTTTTAGTACTTTGCAGAGCGATACCGTCGCTACTGAGGGCGAGATCGCGGTTACCGTCATAGTAGATAGACTGAGGCAATGAAATGGAGGGGCGGGTTTGCGGTACATCCTGGGTGGCCGAATACCACCAGTGACGATTTTTATAACGTCCCAGGTGCAGGTTTACCTGCCAGTCAAACAAACGTGTTAAGCGCCAGTCTAAGAATAGATAGTCAAGCCGTGCGCCCCGGCGAAAACGATTGCCGCCGTCGAGGTAAACTAACTGGCCGGACACGCTCAGAGAAGGATTAATCACATAGGAGCCGTTAATCCCTATTTCGGTTAGTTCGGTGGTTATTTCATTGCCCGTGGTGATGTAGTCGCTGTCGGTAGAGCTGGTAAGCCCCTGGGCAACAAAGCCGTGCCATGAGAAATTGTCGTGATTAGCCTCGCTAAAAGGAGTAAAAAGCAGTAACAGACCCCCTACACTCAACGTAAAACGCTTCATAACGGCTCTCCTACTGTGATCATCCTGATATCTTTCTTTATCTGCCCGGGCGCTTGCAGGTAGCCAATGGCACCGGGCGTTTGTCCGATTATGTCTTGCATAGCCTGGGCGGTGTCGATGGATTTAGGGGCCTCGCCCTGGCCGGAATACACCACCCGCTGCCAGATCCGTTCGAGCTGGTAGGGATAAATATTGAGTAACTGACGGCAAAAATACTGATGTGTATCACTTTCGGGCGGCAGTACAAATACCCTGATCCGACTTCCGTCAGGCCAGAACTGGGTACGCCCGGCAAAGATCATCCGAAGTTGTGCGGGTGTTAGCGTAGTAATATCAACGGATTGATTAACCACCACAGCAATAGACTGTGTTGGTGTCTCGGCCCGAGCAGTTGCTGTCCAGAGTGCTCCTATCCATAACAATAGGGCGCCGAAGCAGAACGCTTTTAAAATCCAAATTTTCAAATGTACGCCTTAACTAATATGGTAGTCATTTGCGTAGGTCCCTTCCTGCCGCCAAGTGCCTTCCCTGAGTTGGAAAAGCCCAACTACAAGTTTAGAAAAGAATTGGATTTTTTAAAGTGTTTATTACTATAACTTTAGTGCAATAAGCGCAGGACGTTAAACGCTTTCAAACCGGTTAAGCAGAGTATCGATAGCGGTATTAACCTGCTCAGTGGTGATCATGCTCATCAGGTCTTCACCTTTGGCCCGACGTCCCCAGGGCAATGCTTGCCAGGGTTTACCAGCCTGCTGTTCAATGCACTGGTCGTAAACCGAAACCACATCGGCCAGGTTGTTATAGGGGCCAGTGCGGCGGGGGTTAGAGTGTGCGTACAGGCCAATGACCGGCGTATTCACTGCCGTTGCCATATGGGCAGGGCCTGTGTCGGGGGCGATAACCAAACTCGCCTCAGCGAGCACACCAGCCAGCTCTTTGAGAGTGGTTTTACCAATCAGATCGTCTTTAATGGGGGCGCCGGCTGCCAGGATAGCATCACCGATGGTTCTGTCGAGCGGCCCAGGACCGCCGCAAAGGAGTACCGGTATGTTTTTATCCGCAAGATGCTTAGCTGCCGCGGCATAGCCCTCTGCAGTCCAGTTACGTTCTGCCTTAGACGCAGCCGGGCAGATAACGCCATAGCGGCCATATTGCTGCTTTAAGGTAATGCCCTTAGCCAAGTCAGACTCGCTCAAAGGCAACTGCCAGGCAGGCTTTTCCACCGGCTCAATGCCCATGGCATCCGCAAACGCCATAAAACCTTCCAGCACGTGAGGATGCTGCTGCCGGGCAATGCGTTTATTAATAAACAGGCTATGGCCTTCTTTGCTGCGAGACTTATCAAAGCCTAAACGCACTTTAGCCCTGATAGCGCGGGAAAGCAGATTAGCGCGCAGTGCTATCTGCATTACACAAAGCACATCGAAACGCTGTGCTTTAAATTGCTGGCGTATAGCCTGCATCCCTTTACGGCCGGTTTTCTTGTCATAGATAACAAACTCCACGCCGTCTATGCCGTTGAGCAACTGGTACTCTATCTTACCGATAATCCAGGTTATACGGATGTCAGGTCTGGCACGCCTGATACGATTAACCATGGCCGCGGCGTGACACACATCGCCAATGGCTGACAATCTAAGAATACATATTCTTGCGTTTTGAGGGAGTTTTATTACGCCTGACAAAGAATCTTCCAACTAGCACTGATAAACCCCGCTAATTTGATTACAATCAGCATGATTTAACAAGTCTTAATACTGAGAATTATCGTTGCAAGCCATAGAAACCTACACATCAGGCCGTGATACCCTGTTACTTTGCGCCGACCAGTGCGAAGCCTTTGGTATTCCTGTTCCTCCTCCTGAATGGTTACAGCAGTCGCACTGGCAGCAGTCTGCCACGGCTAACAGCGGGCGCGGTCAGGCGGTGCTGATTGATGAGCCGGCGCAAATGGTGCTGAGGGATTATTGCCGGGGCGGTCTGGTAAGGCACGTGTCTGAAAGACGGTTTATTTTCGGCGGGTTAACCTCTACCCGCCCTTATCGTGAACTCAACCTGCTCAATAAGATGCACCAGGCAGGATTGCCAGTGCCCAGAGGGCTGGCCGGACGGGTTAGCCGCTATGGTATCAGCTACGAAGCCAGTATCTTGATGGAACGAATTCCACACAGTTGTGAAGTGCATGAACACCTGCTGACAAAGCCACTTTCTGCCCAACAATGGCAACAAATAGGGCGCTTGATCAGGCAGTTACACGACAACCAGATCTACCATCACGACCTCAATATTCACAATATCATGATCGATCGGGACGATAAGTTCTGGCTGATTGATTTTGATAAATGCGCCGAAAAAGCCGGTGACCAGTGGAAAGCCGGTAATCTGAGTCGATTAAACCGTTCCTTACTCAAAGAACAAGGCAAGTATACCGGATATCATTTTACGCCAGATGACTGGCAACACCTGCAAACCGGTTACAACCGCAGCGAGTGACCTGCTGGCAATTGCATCCGCCGCCAATTCTGGTTACTGTTTTGATAACACCAACGACATTTAAACATTATGCACACACGAGCTATCTACCCCGGGACCTTTGATCCTATCACCAACGGCCACGCCGACCTCATCGAACGGGCTTCACGCATGTTTGATGAAGTGATTGTGGGGATTGCCGCCAATCCCAGTAAAAAGCCGTTATTCAGCCTGGAAGAGCGCGTGTCGCTGATTTCTACGGTGACCAGTGAACTGGACAATGTCACCGTGATCGGTTTTTCCGGTTTGCTGGCGGAGTTTGCCCGTACCGAGAACGCCACTATTCTGATCAGAGGCCTGCGTGCGGTGGCCGATTTTGAATATGAGTTTCAGCTGGCCAATATGAACCGGCGGTTAAATCCGGACCTGGAAAGTGTTTTCCTTACCCCTTCGGAAGAGAACTCGTTTATTTCCTCAACGCTGGTGAAAGAAGTGGCCCTGCATCATGGCGATGTGGGTCAGTTTTGTCATCCGGCAGTTAAAGCGGCGCTGGAAAAGCGCTTACACGGTTAATCAGCTGCGCTTAGCGCTGGCACTGCGGACAGTAAAAGGTATTACGCTGACCAATAGTCAGGCTTTTAATGGGCGTTTCACAGATTAAGCATGGCTCACCAGAGCGCCCGTAAACGTTGAGAGACTGTTTAAAGTAGCCCGGGTTACCGTCGGTCTGGGTAAAGTCTTTAAGTGTGGTACCGCCCTGCTGAATGGCTTTTGCCAGTACTTCTTTTATTGCGATGGTCAGCAATGCGTAGCGTTTTGCGCTGACCTTGCCCGCTTTTCGGCGGGGATCGATACCGGCCATAAACAACGCTTCGTTGGCGTAGATATTACCTACTCCCACCACAACCGCGTTATCCATAATAAAGTTCTTAATGGCCACCTGTTTATTGCGAGACAACGTCACCAGACGCTCCGCATCAAAATCGGTTGTCAGCGGTTCCGGGCCCAGGTGGGCCAATAGCTGCGGAACGGGTTCCCCGGGGGCTTGCCAGAGGCAGGCACCAAAGCGTCTGGGATCGTTAAGCCGCAGGCACTTGCCGTTATCCAGCACAATGTCGATATGGTCATGTTTGACCGGAGCTACGTTCGCATCGAGAACCCGCAGTTTGCCAGACATCCCCAGGTGCAGAATTATCCGCCCGCCACCTGCCAGCTCAATAAGCAGGTATTTGGCCCGGCGGTTAACGGCCGTAACCTGTTGACCAATCGCATCAGCGAGTGATTCTGGCACCGGCCAGCGCAAACGGCGATCGCGAACAATAATATTGCGGATTACCTGCCCTTCAAGAAAAGGGGCAACGCCAAGGCGACTGACTTCTACTTCTGGTAACTCAGGCATTACATTTCCTGCTCATCGGCCAGCCAGGGTAGCAGTTGTGACAAACGCACCTCATCGAGGGTATACCACTGCTGATCAAACTGTACCCAGAGGTTCTGATCCTTAGCCACAAAGGCATAAACCAGCCCCTGCGAGGCACCGGCTACCCAGACAACGGCTATCAATGGTTCGGTTTGAGTGATTTCCCGCGGCGGCTTGGCGGGTTGCATTACGGCGTTACGCCACTGGCTGATTTGCGCTTCAGGCGTGCTGCTGAGGGTTTTATTGACGCCGTTCCAGCGCCACTGCTGACCAACCCGTTCGAGTTTAAAGCCGCTTTGCTCAATTTTGAGCACATGGGCGTTTTCCGGCAACAGCGGTAAGCTGACAGGCTGCTTACTTTCCGGCACAAAACGGTCCAGATTAAACAGGAATATCATGCCTAACATGGCGAATATCACCACATTATTGAATCCTCGTTTGGACAGTCTTGCCATAGTTTAGTTACCTGTTGAGATATACTGCAGACATTCACGCAAAAAACCCGGCAACGGCCGGGTTTTCGTGGAGACAAAAGCAAGTTTTATTACTTGATTTTGGCCTCTTTAAACATAACGTGCTTACGAACAACGGGATCATACTTTTTGATCTCCATTTTGCCCGGCATGTTACGCTTGTTTTTGTCAGTGGTGTAGAAGAAACCAGTACCAGCTGAAGAAACTAATTTAATTTTATCACGCATGATTTGGCTTCCTTAGATCTTTTCGCCACGGGCACGGATATCTGTTAATACAGCATCAATGCCTTTTTTATCGATAATACGCATGCCTTTAGCAGACAGACGCAGTTTAACGAAGCGGTTTTCGCTCTCAACCCAAAAACGGTGAGATTGAAGGTTTGGTAAAAAGCGACGGCGAGTCGCGTTTCTAGCGTGAGAGCGGTTGTTACCTACCGCAGGACGCTTACCTGTTACTTGACATACTCTTGACATTATTTGTCTCCAGAACAACGAATTTTGTCTCGCCAATCGGTCCCACCAGCAATTTGGGTGTCGGGTCTGATGACGTCTTAACCTTTAAATAAGAGGGCGCATTTTATACAGCAAATCTGCGCCGAATTCAACACTAATGCAGAAAAACCTGCGATCCTGAGCAAAAAACCGCCAACCGGATCCTTCAGATCGGCATTTATACCCTGTTTCAGCGCCTAATCCAAGAATGGCGATCGCATTTCTGTTGTGCCGATCAGCTGCACCGGACGGTTCAGCATCTGGCCGCCATCCCGGGCAATAGGTACCCATGGGAACTGGCCGCGCCCCGTAGCTGGCTGCAGAATAAACAGATCCAGCGGCACCGATACATAAAAGCCTTTAGTAAAGCTGCCTTCACCGTATTCTTCCGACGACACATTGGTAAATGAGGCAAATGCGCCTACCACAATGCCACTGTCGAAGCGTTTGGCGAAGTCGATATTGATACCGCGATCCTTAGCAAGGAACTGCCCTACGCTGGCTCTGATACGGGTATCCGGTAGAAAATCAGGCTGATAATAAGCCGAAGCAAAACCGGTGACCGCCGAATAATCCATAAAGGCCGTTGTGCTATCCGGGTCGCGCTGTTTCACGTAGTTGATATCCACACCGAAGGCAAAGTTACTGTCGATGGGGCGATACATAATTTCGCCGCCTACACCGCCGAACATGGTTTCCAGATAGCCGCCATAGCCCTGGTAATACCAATTATCCGCCAGTCTGTCGGACCACTGCATAAACACCGTATCAAGGGTTATCATTGGCCCGGTAACATACTCACGAACCCGGGTTCTTACCCGCGGCAAAAAGGCTTCTTCGGCATCTACGGTAAAGTTAAATTTATCGAAGTTATCCAGCAACGTGGTACGGATCCCACCATAGATCCCCAGATGCTCATTAAACTTATAGCCCACACTGCTCAGCAGCCCGATTTGGTATAAGTAAAAATCTTCCGGGTTACCGAAGGTCTGCGTCCAGAAAAACTTGGTGGAGAAAAAGGCACCGGTAGCGCGATGTGGCTCGTAGGCATCAACCTGTTGCTGGGTGGGTGAAACCCGCCGATAGGTATCTTCTACATTACTTTCTGGCACGCTGTACGTAGCATGTTCACGGAACGTATCCGCATCAATAACGGTATCCACCATCGGGACATTATTGCTCTGTTCAACCAGGTGATATTGCTTAATTGATTCCGGCAGCTCAGAGGCCAGAATGCGGCCAACCCGTTCAACGCCCTCATTGCGGTCGCGATATCTCGTTTGCAGGCCATAAAAAGTGGCCTGGTCATCGTCGATTTCAAGGTCGGTGATCACATAGCCCCCGTGACGGCGCAGATCGTTATAAAGCTTCTGGCGATTCACTGCGGCAGCGTTTTCTGGCGGTTTAATGCCTTGAATTTCACGCGGTGGATTATCAATTTTGACCTGACTAACAGTATGCATATTCAGCTTATAGCTGACGCCAAAGCCGATAGTATTGCCGCGCTGATAATTAAGTGAAAAATCAAAGTTATTCCAGCGGTAGACAGCACCAAAGTTCCAGCGGGAGTCCTGCTCCAGGGCACCGGCGCGGTCCTGCTGGTAATTATTCCCCTCAAACTCTGCTTTGAAACTCAGGCCTTCCAGCGGAGTCTGATACTCTACCCCGCCAAATACCGCCATGGGTCCTTTGAAGAAGTTCTGGTAATCAACCTTACCCCCGCGGCCAGAAAAGCCGTCCGGGCGCTCACAGAAGCTGTCTCTGAGCTCACAAAAAGGGTTAGTGATATCGTTCTGATAACCTAAGTGACCCCAGCCTAAGCCAAGGTGAAAATCGAATGGCCCCACCGCTTTACTGGCATTGACAAACTCGCTTTCAAAAAAGCCGGTGCCGCCGAAATCTCTGAAACCCACCGAGATATCGGGTAAATAATAGCTTTCTTCCCACAGGCGGAATTTTACGTCGAGGCCTTTGTCTTTAAGGGTTTGATCGCCACTGAAATCTGCTACGTTGCTGTATAATCGGGTGCGCACATCGGTATACCGGGCGGTAGCTTCCATCCAGGGGAACAGCTGCAGACTGACCGACATAAAGCGGTATTCCTGGTTGTCGGTGTAACTCATCGACAGGGCGCCTTCCGGCATCATCCGGGCGGTTGGCGTTTGCCAGAGTCCTACACCACCCTGCACCATCTGACTGGGGGTTACTGAGTAAGTCGTTGGCTGATCTGATTCGTCAGCCCGGGTCTGAGGCACGGCTGCCATGCAGGCCAGCGCCAGAGTCGACAAAGAGAAAGAAAAACGCGGAGCAGCCAAGGTTACATCCTATGCATCATAAGTTGGGCGATTTTGTCGTTGAGCGGACCGATACGGTCGAAAAACAGCTCATCCTGAAGCGGTATAAAAATTTCACTGCCGGGCATCGGCTTAACAAACTGGCGATTCCAGTAGGCGATACCAAGCTTTTTCACATCACCATCGGGTTCGAGCAAATAGGCGATATCCCGATGGGCATTGGCCGCCAAATCAACGCTATCGATATAATCAGTAACGGTAAGCCCGGTTTTAAACGGTAATGCCGTGGCCTGTTGCACCATGCCAGTGAGTCGAACCACCTGTGAGCGTTGTTTAAAACGTATATAGTACTCACCGGTATTGAACTGCGGGTTAAGGGCAGGATTAAGCCGTGCCTGATCATAATCAACAATCAATTTGAGACGGCGCATTAACTGCCAGCTGCCTATTTCCTGATACAACGCAGAAAGCTGGCGATATTCCGCACTGCCCTTAGACTGCTCACGGATCAGCGCTGCCAGTTGCTGGAGAATATCTGCCCGTTGCTGCTCTATTTCAGGCGCATTTAACTGGTAAACCGCCGCATTAGCCCAGTACTGCGTAGGCTTTTGTTCAACGATAGACAATACCGTGGCCAGGCGCACCGGGCGGTCGAAGGTATAAATCTGGCCCGCTACATTGAAGGTCACTGCGATGTCTGCAGTGGCTGAATAAGAAAGCAAACCGAGCATCATACAAAGTACACGCAACATCAGTTTGCCTCCCTGGCGTTAATTAACCGGGCTATACGGCTCACAAATGTCATTTTCATCAGATCGGAATTTGGTGTGGCTTTCTGTTCGCTATAAATAATCTGCCCGCTGGTCTGTTCCAGCCAGTAGACGTTCTGCCAGGTGGTCTCATAGGTCCAGTAGGGTTCATTAATATCGATGGAAACCGTTTCGGTGACCGGAATAACGGTGAATGCTTTATCGTAAAACGTGACCTGCTGCGGGGCGCCTCGTTGCCACTGAGAATCCACAGGCAGGTCATAGTGGTGTTCTTCCACATCGATATGGTATTTCCAGCTGGCATCCGTTAGCTGCGAGGTGGCTCTGAGCGGATTGCCCTGGAGATTATCGGTATACTGCAGGTCGATATCCAGACCGGAGATACGGATAATTTTATCCTGATCCATGGCCACCACCACGTGGTCGGCCGACACCCATTTATTCTGCCCGTCTTCAATATAGGCCAGTGCCATATACACGGGTAAACGCTCACCATGTAGTACTTTAAGGAAATCAACTTTACTTTCTCTGACCTGTTGCAGAGATAACGAAGGGCCGTCTTCAAAAAATGCCAGACGCAGGGTTTCCAGGTATAACCTGTTAACATTAGAACAACCAGCCAACAGAACGCTGACGGCTACCATGATGAAAAATCGAAGAAGTGTTGCAACAGACATGAAAGACTCGGTTCAGCCTAATGTAATTCCATAACCAATAAAAAAGCCGCCCAACAGGCGGCTTTCTAAAACTGTTTTCGCTTACTGAGGAACAGTAGGCAAATAAGTAGTTGTTACTGGTACAGTGATAGTAGTAGTTACACCGTTAGTAACAGTAGTAGTCAGGGTATTTGTTACGTTGTAGCAAATGCCGTCTACCAGGTCGTCACCAGCAGAACACTCTGGATCTGGATCAACTGGGCCGGGGCCCGGAACTTCAGGGGTGGTATTAGTATCGTTACTAGCGATAACTGAGCCAACTACTGCAGCGGCGATTACACCACCAGCAATACCAGCAGCACCTAAGCCGCCTAAGCCAGCACCAGCGCCACCAGCACCTGCTGCACCGCCCTCTTGTTGTGCATTCGCAGACATTGCCATAGCGGCAGTGATCAGCGTAATAAGCAATGATTTTTTCATGTTTAGTCCTTTCTATGGGATATCCGCCAAGTGATCATACTAAAGCATTTTTACCGGCAGATCACTAGGGTTGGCGTAAAAAAGTACAACTTAAGATAAAATATACCGGTATAAAAAAACAAACTAAAGTATAAATTTTCAAACCTTTATACCACATCGGCGGCTCAGTTGATCACATTAAGCCCTGTTGGGCCAGAGAACACACCTGATTATCGGCCACAATAAAGTGGTCGAGCACCTCTACATCCACCAGCGCCATGGCGTGTTTAATATCCCGGGTTAAGCGAATATCCGCCTCGCTGGGAGTGGGATTACCTGAAGGGTGATTGTGCACCAGAATAATCGCTGCAGCATGGTCGGCAATTACCTGCCTGACAATTTCCCGGGGATAAACAGCCGCCGCATTAATAGTACCGGAAAACAGCTTTCTGAACATAATAAGCTGATGCTGGCTATCGAGCATCAACACGCCAAACACTTCCTGTTTTAAGTCGCGCAGCTCAGCCCGCAGGTAAAATTTAGCATCTTCGGCGCAATGAAATACCGAGCGTTTATATAATGGCTCAGCCAGTTGGCGGCGGCAGATTTCCATGGCCGCCTGAAGCTCGCAATAGCGGGCTTTACCAATGCCTGGCAGCGCACAAAGTTCATGACTGGAAGCGGAGATCACCCCGCGCAAACTGCTAAAATGCGCTAGTAACGCTCCCGCCAACTCCAGTACGGTAAGCCCGCGGGTGCCGCTGCGCAGAATAATCGCCAGCAGTTCGGTGTCTGATAATTGCTGTGGCCCATACTTAAGCAGTCTCTCGCGGGGTCGTTCCTGTAGTGGCCAGTGATGGAGTGTCAGCGTCATAACATCTCTCGGTAATGTAACGTTGGTAACCTCAACAGACTAAGAGAAAAGTTGCCGGCCAACTACTGCACCTGAGCCGGGTTTTCGCTACACACCAGGTGCGGTGCATGCTAATCTTTCCCTGTTTAGCTGGTCGGACATATACACATGACGTTACAAGGTAAAAAAATAGTACTGGGAATTAGCGGCGGCATAGCGGCTTATAAAACCCCGGATTTAGTGCGTAAATTAACCGCTCAGGGCGCGCGGGTTCGCGTGATCCTCAACCAGTCAGGCGGGCACTTTGTCAGCGAGTTGTCGCTGCAGGCAGTGTCGGGTTTTCCAGTGAGCACTGATTTGCTGGACCCCAGCGCAGAAGCCGCGATGGGCCATATTGAGCTGGCCAAATGGGCAGATATTCTGCTGATAGCGCCGGCTACCGCCAACACCATGGCTAAACTTGCCCATGGCATTGCCGACGACTTACTGACCACCGTATACCTGGCCACCTCGGCAACCGTGTGTATTGCTCCTGCCATGAATCAACAAATGTGGAAAGCTAAACCGACACAGCACAACCTGCGATTATTGCGTAGCTACGAGACGCACATTCTCGGCCCGGAGGACGGCGCCCAGGCCTGTGGTGACATTGGCCCTGGCCGGATGCTTGAACCAGAAAAAATCGTTGAGTGTTTAATGACATTACTCAACAGGCCGCTGCCGCTACGGGGCAAGCACCTGTTGATTACCGCCGGCCCAACCCGGGAAAGTCTGGACCCGGTGCGTTTTCTGTCTAACCACAGCTCGGGCAAAATGGGTTTTGCCATTGCCGAACAGGCCCGAAACCTTGGCGCCGAGGTAACTCTGGTAGCCGGCCCGGTAGCTTTGCCCACGCCAGACGGGGTAACGCGAATTAATGTAGAGAGTGCCGGGCAGATGCTCGAGGCCGTAATGGCCAAGGTTAACAGTCAGGATATTTTTATCGCAACGGCTGCTGTTGCCGATTACCGGGCAGAAAATGTAGCGGATAATAAGATCAAGAAAAATGCCGATGAGTTAACACTTACTTTTGTAAAAAACCCTGATATCCTAAAAACAGTAGCAGGCTTGCCTAAGCCACCATTTTGCGTTGGTTTTGCTGCAGAGAGTCAGGATGTTGAAGCTTATGCAAAACGGAAACTGGCCGATAAGAAACTCGATATGATTGCGGCGAATGATATTACTGTTGCCGGTTTAGGGTTTAACAGTGACGCCAATGCGTTACAGGTGTTCTGGCCGGATGGGCGCTGTGATTTACCTGCCCAGCCCAAAACTGAACTCGCGCTGGCGTTGTTGAACGTAGTCATTGAACGATATCAAGAAAAAAACGACACACTGTCATTATAATTCACAATAAAGTGGAAACTGTTGTCACTCAATAATATGGTGGAGGAAGCACTTTTATTATGCCTGCTGCAAAACGAACTAACCGTAGAGCGCAAATTCTACAGGCGCTCGCCGGAATGCTGGAAACCAGCCCCGGTCAGCGTATAACCACGGCGAAGCTTGCTGAAAAAGTAGGCGTATCTGAAGCCGCGCTGTATCGTCACTTTCCCAGCAAAGCCCGGATGTTTGAAGGCTTAATTGAGTTTATTGAGGAAACCCTGTTTTCGCGCATCAATAAAATAATCAATGAAGAGAAAGATGCGGCAGCCCGTTGTCAGCTCATTCTGCACCTTATTCTTGGTTTTGCCGAAAAGAACCCCGGCATTACCCGTATCCTGAACGGTGATGCACTGATGGGTGAACAGGAACGTTTGCGTCTACGCATTGCCAAACTGTTCGAACGTCTGGAAACTCAGTTAAAGCAGGTTTTACGGGAGCGCAGATTGCGTGAAGGTAAAGAGCTTGCCGCCGATGAAGGCCTCATAGCAAACACGCTTATCTGTTTTACCGACGGCCGCATCAACCAGTTTATCCGCAGTGGTTTTCAGCGCAAACCTACCGAGTATTTCAATGAACACTGGGCCTGCTTTAAGCAGTCTTTTTTCATTTAACATACGCTGACAAATGCAGACTGAGAGCAACCGTTTATTTGCATTTCATGCGAGGCAAACTACAGTTAACTTAGATTAAAACGCTGACTTTATTATGCCTCGCACATCGCTTTACAACCTGAATGATATTCTCTGCGAAGCGGAAGATATATTTATTGAACACAGTTACAACGGCGCCGTAATGGATGAAATTATCGCCCGTACTGAGTTTAATCGCAGGGGGTTTTATCTTGAGTTTGGCAGTAAGCTTAAGTTTCTTTACGCCGCCCTGGAGTATTACGATACCCACAAACTATCACCCATTCTTGCACACCTTGAGGATCATCAGGGGCTGGCGTCTATTGAGCGTTTCTTTGCCACTTACATAGAACATATTTATGGTCGCGGCTGCCTGTTGATTAACATGGTAACCGAGTTAGGCAGCGAAGATGATCATATCCGCTCACTGGGCCGCCACTATCTCGACAAACTGCAGCTGGCGTTTATCGGCTGCCTGGAGCAAGCGCAACGCCAGCAAACCGTACAAACCAATATCAACGTTGAGGCGGTAGCCTTACAGCTCACCAGTTTCGTGCAGGGATTTGCCATCAACAGCATTCTGGCGGAAAGTAAAGAAGAGTTACATATCGCCACCCGCGCCCTTCTGCAGCCCATTTCGCAATAACAATTGTGCTTTCTCCTCTTGGAGTGGCCACCCTTCTCCCCTTATAATCGGCGTTAGTTTTATACCTTTTTCAGCAGTAATAAAGAGAACATCAATGGCCGACAATACAAAGCTCTACCGGGTACAGTTTGTGAGTAATGGTGAACATTATGAGCTATATGTGCGGGAGGTCTCCCAGGGCGGATTATTTGGGTTTGTAGAAATTGGCGATTTTGTCTGGGATAACCACAGTCACATTGTGGTGGATCCCTCCCATGAAAAACTCAAAACCGAGTTTGCCGATGTCACCAGCACTTTTATTCCAATGCATAATGTGCTTAGAATCGACCAGGTAAAAAAACAAGGTAGTGCCAAAATCACTGAGTTATCGGATAAGGTAACGGCGTTCCCCGGACCGATTTATACCCCAAAGAAAGATTAACCCTGCGAGCCTGTACTGACACATGGATTATTCTGATATGCTGATATTTGCAAGCTTTGCTGCGCTGGTTCTGTTATTGATTTTTTTTGGTCTGAAAGTTCAGAACTTACAAAAGCAACTGCAACTGTGCCAGAACAGCCTGAAAGCCACTTCAAGACGGATGAGCGATGCTAACGGCAGCATGGTGGTGCTCGCCCAACAAATTCAGAGCTTTCTGGCCGAACGGCTCGACGCCTCACACAAACGTGGTTTAGTGAACGCTAAGCACTATGAAACACTGCAACCGATGTTTGAGAAAATCAGCGCAGTGGCAGTGTATTGCATGGATAAAGATATGTCGGTTGAAGAAGCTCTCAATGCCGCTTTACAGGATGGAGAAGTGACCCTGGAGCAACTTCGTGAAGTGATTAAAATACAGCCCAGCGATATCCGCATGGCCTGGAGTAAAAATACCCTCGATGGCTTTATTATCGCCTGCCGCGGTCTTAGCTTTCCGCCAACCAAAACTGAAAGCAGTAAAGCGGAATAATTAAACAAATCCCACGCGCCTCTTGCAGAGGCGTTTTTTTTGACTAAAATACTGTATAAATAAACAGTATTTTTATTATGTCAGCATCTATCAGTTCGCTTGTTAAACATCCCCTGGTTTTTAGGGGCCGGGACCACCGTCACAGTGCCGATGGTAACGAAGTGCGGCTGCCTTTCGGCCAGGCTAGTCTGGATAAAGCCTGTGCAGGCGGTGTGCCTGCGGCTGGCGCAATGAGTATCAGAGCACTTGCCGGGCAAGGCGAACTGCAACTGCTGAATAATGTACTGTTGCAAAAAGCCGGTACCCAAAAGCGCATTATCTGGTTGCCCAACCGGTTGCACTTAAACCCAAACTGGCTGTCTCAAACGCCTTACCAGCAACAATCCTGGGTAATCAACACCACTAACGAAGCGGATGCCCTATGGGCCTGTGAACAGGCAATTCGTAGTCAGGCCTGTTGTTGTGTAGTGATGTACCTTGCTCAGATAGAACCGAAGGCTGCCCGACGACTGCAGGTACTGGCGAGGCAATACGACTGCCTGGTAGTACTGGTTCATCCCGGTAACAGGATTCCGGGCGCGTTGCCGGTAAACATTGATATGGAGCTGAGCTGCGATGCGCGGCAATGGTTTGTTCATTTACATCGGGTCAGCGGTGCCTGGCCGCAACAGCATATTGCCATTGAACATCCGCTTCCGGCTTCTAACAGTGCCATTATTAACGCGTTCAGGCAGTACAGTAACAGCGCTGCAACTGCTATTCACGAAGTCAGTTAGTTTAATGCACTGGCTCTATCTGCATTTTCCACGCTTGCAGCTCGATTTATTTGAGCAGCTTCACCCTGAGCAAACCGGGCCAACAGTAGTGTTTGACGGAACCGACAATACCGTTTGTCAGTTATCAGCAGCGGCCATCAGTGCTGGCATTAAGCCGGGTATGGGCTTAGCAGAAGTAACCGCTATCCATGCGCAAACCGGGATTATTGAATATTCCGCCAATAGCGAAAGCAGTCAGCTGGAGCAGCTGGCTACCACTCTTTATGCAATTGCCTCTGATATCGTCTGTGTTGCCAGCAATGGTATCGCCATTAATCTGAGTCCGCTGATGCGTTATTATCAGGGACTGGATAATTTTATGGCGTTATGTGAACGAACGTTAACCGCACAGCGCGTGCACTTTCAGTTTGGCTCTGGTGCTACCATCGAAATAGCCCGGGTGCTGGCCCGCAGTTGCGTTAACCGGGTAGAGAAAACCCCTGACCCGGCCAATAACCATCTTAAAAACTGCTCGCTACAGGCTACTGAACTCCCCGCCAGAGAAATCGAGCAGTTAAACCGAATTGGAATTCGCACGCTGGGGCAACTTATTGCGTTACCGCTGGAAGAAATTGGTAAACGCTTTAATAACCAGATCATTACTTACCTGCTGGCTATAAAGGGCGTAAAGCAGCCGCCTTACAGTTTATTTCACCCGCGAAAGCTATTCAGCCAGTACCTTGAACTGCCTTATGCGGTTGAGTCTGCACCGGGATTAAGCCGCTATATTGCTGTCGTGCTAGCCAATAATTGTACATACCTGCAAAAGCGTAACCTGGCCACCGACACTCTGCAATTTGAACTACAGCAACGGGAGCACGATAACATGGTGTTTGTGGTTAATGCCGGTACCGCTCATCATCATTTAAGTGAATGGCAAATGCTCATCGACCTAAAGCTTGAGCAACTTAAGCTCGACTCTCCGGTCACCTCACTAACCCTTATATGTGACCAACTGGTTGAGTTTGATCCGGAAAACCTGTCGTTACTGCAAAGCACCTACTCAAGACACGCTGAAAACATGCTGTTGGGCAAACTGCTGGCCAGGCTCGGCAACGATAGCGTGAAAACGGTTGATCAGGTTAATGAGCACCGTCAGGATTATGCCGTACAACAGACATGCACACTTCATAATGCACCGGCCAGTTCAGAAGCTAACGGCCAGCAACCGGCCTGGCTGATGGTTCAGCCTCAACCGCTGACCGAGCAGACTCAAATTCTTTACGGGCCGGAGCGGATTCATACTGGCTGGTGGGATGATCACCCGGTAAAGCGGGACTATTTTTTAGCCGTAACCGGCAAAGGCCAGCGCCTGTGGGTGTATCGGGATGATCAACAGCACTGGTATGTACACGGGTACTTTGGCTGATTATGTTTGCTGAATTGGTTTGCCAGAGTAACTTCTCATTTTTAGAAGGAGCCTCTCATCCCGAAGAGCTGGTTAATACTGCCGCCTTTCTGGGCTATGAAGCCATTACCATCAGCGATGAATGTTCAGTAGCCGGGGTGGTCAGGGCCCACGCAGAAATCAAGGCGAATGGCTTACCCATAAAACTGATTGTTGGCAGCGTGTTTCGGTTGGCGCCGGATTTGAGAGTGTGCTTACTGTGCCCGGATAAAACCGCGTATGCCGAGCTCTGCCGTATTATTACCAATGCGCGGCGGCGTAGCGAAAAAGGGCATTACGCTTTATCAGAATGGGATCTCAAATCGGTTAAGTCGTGCCTGGCTATCTGGTTACCGGCGTATAACGACAATGACAGGCAATGGGCAGAATTTTTCGCTAAGTTTTTCAGTGAGCGCTGCTGGATTGGTGTATCGCGTTTATTAAACGGCAATGATAACACTCATTTCGCCACGGCAATGTCGCTTAGTGAAGAGTATTGTTTCCCTCTGTTAGCAACCAACCAGGCATTGTTTCATCACCCCGACCGCCAGCATACCCAACATGTTTTGCATGCCATACGCACACGCAGTACGGTGGCCGATTTAGGCCGCGATGGATTACCTAATCAGGAGCGCAGTCTTAAAACGCTTACCAAGCTCACCCGCTTATATCCTAAGGCATGGTTAAGCGAGAGTGTGAGCATTGCCAGCCTTTGTCAGTTTAATCTGGATGAGCTTAAGTATCAGTACCCCAGCGAGCTTGTACCCAACGGCTATACAGCAACCAGCTATCTTCGCCACTGCGTTGAAACAGGGATTAAGAAACGCTTTAAACAAGGTGTGCCTGAGGCTATCAGAGAGACGATTGAAAAAGAGCTGGCGCTTATCCATTCAGAGCAATTTGAATACTTCTTTCTGACCATTTACGACATTGTTCAATTTGCCAAAAGCCGGGGGATTTTGTATCAGGGCCGGGGCTCTGCGGCGAACTCCATTGTTTGTTATTGCCTTGAAATTACCGCCGTGGATCCGCGCCAGATTAACGTGTTGTTCGAGCGCTTTATTTCCAAAGAGCGTAACGAGCCGCCGGATATTGACGTGGACTTTGAACATGAACGTCGTGAAGAAGTTATCCAGTATATTTACGCCAAGTATGGCCGTGAGCGAACCGCGCTGGCGGCCAGTGTTTCGACTTTCCGATTTAAAAGTGCGTTTCGAGAAGTTGGCAAGGCATTAGGGCTGCCCGAATCACTCCTTAGTTATTGGCTGAAGCAGTTTAACCTTCGCGATAGAACCCTTGGCTGGCAAAGCCAGTTGCAGGAACTGGGCATCGATCAGGACGGCCGTACCGTTAAGCAGCTAATTAGCATAACGGAAGATATCATTGGCTTTCCCCGGCATTTGTCTCAGCATGTAGGCGGTTTTGTCATTTCTGCTGGTCCGCTATATGAGCTGGTACCGGTTGAAAATGCCGCCATGGCAGAGCGCAGTGTAATTCAGTGGGATAAGGACGATCTGGAGTCTTTGGGCCTGTTAAAGGTGGATGTGCTGGCGCTGGGCATGCTCACTGCAATACGTAAAGCCTTTTCATTGATCAAAGCCCGTTATCAACAGGATTTATCCATTCCCTTTATCTCTGCCCATGGTAGTGATCAGCAGGTATTTAATGCCATCTGCAAAGCCGATACCGTAGGTGTATTTCAGATTGAATCACGTGCACAAATGTCCATGCTGCCCCGATTAAAACCCGTTTCTTACTATGACCTGGTGGTGCAGATAGCGATTGTCAGGCCCGGTCCGATTCAGGGTGATATGGTGCATCCTTATTTATTAAGAAGGCACGGTAAGGAACCAGTTAGCTACCCTTCTGATGAAGTGAAATCGGTACTGAGCCGAACTATGGGGGTGCCAATTTTTCAGGAACAGGTGATCCAGTTAGCCATGGTTGCAGCAGGGTTTACCGGCGGCGAAGCAGATCAGCTCAGAAGAGCCATGGCCAGTTGGAAGAAAAACGGCAAGCTACGCCAGTTCAGAAGCAAACTGATCGACGGCATGACACAGAGAGGCTATAAGCCGCAATTTGCCGAGCAGCTCTTTGAGCAAATTTGTGGCTTTGGCGAGTACGGCTTTCCTGAGTCTCACTCCGCTTCTTTTGCGGTACTGGCTTATGCCTCAGCCTGGCTTAAGTATTATTACCCGGTGGAGTTTTATGTTGGTTTGCTTAACAGCTGGCCAATGGGCTTTTACTCACCCGCGCAGCTTATTCAGGATGCGTCCCGGCATCAGATTTATGCATTGCCGGTTGATATCAACAAAAGCAGTATTGATCACACTGTTGTTGATAATCATCACTTCAGACTGGGCCTGAGACAAGTAAATGGCTTATCAGACAAAGCCATGAACACACTGATATCACACCGCCCGGAAACAGGGTTTTCCAGCCTGACTGAGATTAAATCCCTTGGCCTAAGTCGCAGTGAGCTGTCTGCACTGGCCAGTGCCAACGTCTTAAAAACACTGGCTAAAGACCGTTTTAATACCCGCTGGCAGCTGATGGACTCTCAAATGACACTGCCTTTATTGAAAGATCAGAGTGACAGCAGGCCACAGATGTTGGCGCCAACAGCGGTTGAAGACCTGATTGAAGATTACGCGTCGCTTAACCTTTCTTTGTCTCAGCATCCTGTCAGGCTCCTTTTAGAGCAACATCCCCTTCCCCACCTGACACTGGCCAGTGAAGTCCTGAACAAAGCACATAAATCTCCCATACGAGTAGTAGGTTGCGTAGTTGGCCGACAAGCACCTGGCACGGCGGGCGGCGTAACTTTTATGACACTGGAGGATCACACCGGTAATCTGAATGTGGTGGTTTGGCAGAGTACCGCACGATTACAGAAAAAAGCCTTTATCAGCAGTAAGATCCTTGAAGTCCGGGGAATATTAGAACGCTCAGAAGAAGGTGTAACCCATATCATTGCAGGTAAACTTATCGATCACAGTGACAAATTTGAGCAGTTACTGATGCATTCCAGAGACTTTCATTAGTGATAGTACGCAATTTACATAAGAAAATACGTATATATCGACAAAAACGTATATAAAATACACAGGCTTTGCCGTAATCTAGTGTTATAGATGTCTCATAAACACGCTTTGTTATGTATAGCTTTAAGGGTATAGCTTTTGTTATAAGCCGCCTGGCACTATTGTTTTTTCTTATCGCGGGAAACTATAGCCGCGCCGACACCATTGTTATCGGTACACAGAATTTTCATTATTACCCTCATTACGACTTCACTTCAGAGGATGACAAAGGCCTTGCCTGGGCGATCTTCGAAGCTTTCAAAGCCACTACCAAACATGAGTTTGTGTATATTTCTATGCCGGTTCTCCGACTTCAAAAAGAACTCGCAAAGGGGAGTGTGGACTTTATCTATCCGGACAACCCTAAATGGTATAATCCGATTATGAGTAATACGTTCAAAACCTTTAGTCAGCCAGTAACAAGGGCACTGGGAGGGACGATTCTCCGCCCCGATAAAGTGGGTGCCGGCATTGCCGAAATTCGCCGGCTGGCAATGCCCTTAGGCTTTACACCAGTTAACTGGCAGGAAAGAGTGGATAAACAGCTTACACACCTTATCCGGGTTAACGATACCCTTAATGCGCTGGAACTCATAGCTAAGAACAAGGCTGACGCAGCCAACCTTGAATACCATGTCACTCAGCATATCGCTTCTCAACAGCCCTCTCTTGGCAAGTTTACACTGGACCCCGAATTACCCCATGACGGTGTAGCCTTTATGTTAGCAACAGTCAGCCACACCGAGCTGCTGGACGAATTTAACGCCTTTCTTGCTTCACACCAGGCATTAATTGAACAACTTCATAAGCAGTACCGAATCAAATCACCGGAGACTATTCTCAAAAACTTAAGTGACCAATACTACTGATTTTTATGTGTAATTTTTTCCTTAGCAACTAAAAACTTAACATCGCTTCAGTTTTCAACCCCTCAATAAGCACCAATTATCAATAGGTTACAACTGGCCAACTATTTGCTTCGTTGATTTCAAAGGAGTGAATATCATGCTTAAACCTTATTTTCTTTTTATTTTTCTGTTTTCTTTTTCCGGCTTTTCTATTGCTAACGATCAGGCTGTTTCTGTTGGTTATCTTAATGGATTCGATGATATCCAGGGCGTTCGGGTCGCCTGGCGTCCAACCACTCTGGATATTGATACCACCTGGCTGGGCGACGTAGACGTTTATCTGGAGGGTAGCGTTAATTTTTGGCGTTACTCGCAAAATGGTGACAGCGAAACCGATACCAATTTTACCGTGGCACTGACCCCGGTAATTATTAAGCGCCTTGGCACAATTAGCGACGAATATCCTGTCTATCTGGAAGCCGGTATTGGACTAAGTGTGGTTAGTGATCAGCACTTTGGAGGTAAGGATATCGGTTCACATTATCAGTTTGAAGATAAGCTTGGTCTTATCATTGACCTGGATGAAAGTGAAAAGCTAACTCAGCAGGTTGCTGTGAGATTTATTCACTATTCAAATGGTGGCCTGAATAATGATAACCCCGGTCTGGATTTTCTTAACCTTGCTTACATCGCTCATTTTTAACCGAATCGCACGCACTCTGCTGTTGCCTGACAGCAGAGTGTACCGCAGATATATATCCCTCCAGCCACCCGATAGAAACTGAACTTATAGATTGACGTTTCCCGGCGCTACGCGTTAATTGCAAATGTCTTTGGCATCTGTGTTTGTCCATGTACTATAGTTAATCTATTACTCATGGTATTAAGTAATGATGAAGCATTCTCTTATTCGCAAATATGCAGGTTCCATTGCTTTGCTGCTCTCATCGGCATTGTCATTTAGCTCTGCCTGCGCCGAAACCTATGTAGTAGCATCACAAAATATCGCCTATTACCCACATTATGAATTCTCAGCGGTTAAAGACAGAGGCTACGCCTGGGCACTGCTTGAAGCTTTTGCTGCTGACCGGGGTATTAAATTTGAATATGTGAGTATGCCAGTGCTGCGGCTGCAGATTGAACTGGAAAAAGGTAACGTAGACTTTGTTTACCCGGACCATCCAACCTGGACTAATCCGGTAAACGATAATGCCACCAAGCACTTTAGCGCCCCGTTAACAGAAAGCCTGGTTGGTACATTTGTAAAGCCAGAGCGATTTGGACAGGGCATCTCCTCCATCAGAAAAGTGTCCATTGTATTGGGCTTTTCCCCCTTGTATTGGCAAGAACGTATAGATAGCGGGCAAACGAAGCTTATATCGGTAGCAGACAATAAGTCAGCTATCTATATGGCGCAGTGGGATAGAGCTGACGCTTTTGATATGGACTATTACGTTGCTAAGTATCTGATGCAGAAACTTGATGATGTAGACGATTTTAAGCTCGATCCTGACCTGCCGGTAACTGTAGTCGAATTCTGTTTATCAACGGTCAAGAATCCAGAACTATTGTTGGAGCTTAATGAGTTTATAGCCAGCAACCCCGGGTTAGTCGCTATGCTTAAAGCCCGGTATAACATCGGTAACGCCCGTTACCGGCTTGAGTCTATTCAGGCAGGCTTGCAGTAGGGTTCTTCTTGGATGTTGAGTATGGTGCTCTTATTTACTCTACGCTTGTGAGAAGGAGATCCCGGATAAGTACTTCGTACTTTCCGGGATGACGGTCTTTGTTTTATTCGCGCTGTGTAAAGTGCGCTTTTTAACTCTACGGTTACACGACGGGGGTCCCGGTCTTCGCAGAGCGAAACCGGGAAGACGGTTCTTTTTTTATTGAATTAATAAAGCTCTCACATGGGGCTGCGCCGGTCACCGGTGAAGTCAGACCGTTATGCCAGTGGCATAACGCAGCTGGCTGAACCGGCAGCATGGATGCTGCCGTGGACATAGCACCAGGGAAGGGTTGTTACCTGTCTTTTATGCAGAGAGGAGATACTGAGAAGCCCCGATGGGTTAGGCTCTTCATAGGAGTGGCACGCCTGTGCCTTTCTAAGACAAAGGACTATCCATATGAGGTTGATAGCAGTGATGACGTTTTGCTAAACGCCAGATGCAAAAAAGGGCCATCCTTTCGGATAGCCCTTTTTCTTGGAATTGGGAGCCCCGTAGCCGGCGCGGGACGGTGTTCTACTCTCACATGGGGGTGAAGAACGGTGCTTCGTAGAAGCATGGCGAATGCCGGTGGCATTCGACAAGTGATGAACGCGAGGCATGGATGCCGAGCTGGATGCCCGCTACAGGGATGTATCACTATAGGACGCTGTTCAAAGAGTATTAATGGATATGACCCTCGATGGTTGGGTCTTCATAGGAGTGGTACGGCAGTACCAGTCCTAAAAGCAAAAAACCCAGCTTTCGCTGGGTTCTTTGTTTTTCGAATTAGGAGCCTGGCGGTGTT
>NZ_RCUA01000033.1 GCF_003731635.1 Marisediminitalea oceani
AATATATTCGCTGTATGCTGGACAGTAAGCCATTGCGTAAATGTGCCGAAGAATGTGGTCTCCACCTTGAAACATCGTTCAGGTGGCGGCATCGATTCCTAGCGCTACCATCAGCACTGAAAGCGAGCAAACTAGAAGGTATTATCGAGGCTGACGAAACACTTTTTCCCTACTCAGAGAAAGGCTCAAAACGTATGACTCGTCAGCCCCGCAAAAGAGGGATGAAAGCGAAAAAACGAGGGCGTTCAAAAGATGACTGGGTGCCCGTTTTAACGGTCAGAGACAGAGCCAAGAATACGTATGAGGCCGTTGTGCCAAGTGTTACATCGGCAACTCTGCATCAGGAGCTAGCAGGAAAATTAGAGAAAGACAGTGTGTTATGTAGTGATGGATATAAGCCCTACATAGCTCTTTCTGAGAAAAATGATTTAATACACAAGCGCTTAGACGTGGCGGGAGGTGTTAAGGTGATAGATAAAGTCTTTCATATTCAGAATGTTAACGCCTATCACAGCCGTCTGAAAGCGTGGATGAAACGGTTTCACGGAGTAGCCACAAAATACTTGGAACACTACCTGGGTTGGTTCAGGTTTATGGATAATCCAGAAAACCTTAACGAAAACAGGCTCTTTTCGATTCAACAACAGTTAATCCGAACATAGCCAAACGTATAGTAAATCAGCGATTTTTCAAATTAACAGACAGAGAGGCTGAACGGCTATGGAGTAACACAGCATTGTTGGTTTGCAGTTGGCACCCCCTGCGCAAATTTACAGGAGGTGCAATCTTTAGCTATCCAGTATTACCGGATCTTCAGGGATTATTTTTGGGTAATTGAATATACCGCCACCGTACCGCTCACTTCGTTGCCCACAATCAGAGCGGGGGCACCGGTTGGGCTTTCATCTGCAGCAACAAACAGTAAGCTTTCGGGTGCCAAATCACCAATCGCATCACCTACAACCAATCCTTCGGTCACATCACGGTTATTGATGTATTCAACGAAGGACGCGTCGTAAGGGTTGGTGATGTCATAAACAAAAATGCCGCCCATTCTCTCCAGACCGATAAATGCGTAGGTACGCTCACCTACCTGACCGACGGTCAGTGCTTCAGGCTCAGGCCCCTTGTTTTCAGAACGTGAATCACCTTCGTTTTCATCGTCACCATTGTTAAAGGCACTTCCGTATAATGATGCCGTGATGCGTTCAAAGTCATCACCGGAATCAAATACGACTAAACCATTTTGGTCCCAGATAGTGAATGACCGGGCGCCATAACTATAAGCGGCATCGTACAGTCCATTGCCATCAGCATCGCCTAAGGCGTTGGTCACCCGCAGATCGTCGGCTTCACCATTCATCTGCAGCATTTCAAGCGCCGAGCCGGGCTCAGCATCAAGAGCCTTAATTTTCACTTCTTCGGTATACGCCAGACATTCTCTGTCGTCCCAATCCTGGCCGCCAGCAGCAGTACAATCCGTCTCACTCATGTCTTCAGAAATAAAGTATTCCCGCGCATCACCCTCGTTGGCAGTTAACAGAAAATCCGCGCCTTTCCAGCTAAACATAGCAATCGTGTCGGGCATATACACACCGTACAATCCTTCGTACTGACCGAAACTTACTTCACCGTCTTCCTGCACGTCGATATTCAGCCCGGCCCAGTTTTTGAACCCCAGACCCACTATGTCCATTGTCATCGTGTTCAGGTCAATTACCGCCACACCATTGTTTTCCTGCAATGTCACGTATGCCATCTCATTGCTGGCCGTGATGTATTCAGGCTCTAAATCCTGGGCAACCGAAGTTGTGATGGTCACACCATTGATTGTACGTCCGGCCGGGTTAGGGAAATGCATCCCCATAGCCATTAACTCAGCCTTTTGTCCGTTGAAGTCTGTAAAATCGAGCAGTGTAGCCTCATCAGCAGGAACGCCGTCGGTGACGTCGATAACGGCTACAGAACCTTCCGGGTCAACAGTATAATCGCCACCTGGTTCACCTTCATTGGCCACCAGCACTTTGCTACCATCCGGCGTAAACGTCACCATATCGGGTAGATTACCTACTTCTACCGCCTTTAATAGCGTTGGCGCAGACGCGGATACGCCGGTGTAGAACAGCACAAAACCGTTATCAGCCTTGGCGTCAGCAGGTACGGCTACAGCCAGTAAATCACCGGATAACGCAATACTGGTTAATCCGTCCAGAGCAACCCCGTCTACCTCGGTGGGCAAGGTAACTTCTGAACCTACGGTCAGATTTAAATCGGTAATCGGACTGTCCAGCGGCGCGTCAGACAAGTCACTGATATCTACCAGCGCAACCGTATTAGAATCACTGTTAGTGACGTAAACCATGCCACTTGCCACATCGTACTGAACAATTTCAGCAGCGCCTTCGGCTTCCAGTGATGCGCGGCCAATAACGGCCAGCTCAATGCCACGGGTTGCATCCTGACCATCTGCACCCACCGGACCGGCTTCCCCCTGAGGACCTTGCGAACCATCAGCACCGTCGTCGCCATCCAGGCTACAGCCGGTTAACAGACCCACTACAGCTAGCGCAAGTAAACTCGTTTTGAACATTGACGCTTTCATTGCATTTCCTTTTTTATAGTTAATTGAAGTATGCTTAGCAAAGACACTCACTGATCGAAACTTAACTATTTCAGCGTGTTAATCCTGCTTAAACGTCCAAGCGTAGAAAAGCCGAGTGACAGTTTCATGTCCCTTGAGTGACAGAAATGTGAAATCCCGAGTCGTAGCACGGCTGGCAGATTGAAAAAGGAATCAAATTGATGAAGTTATCCGCTTATGTACTGGCAATGGCAATGACTGCCAGCACCCTTGTTGGGTGTGCAACCTCACCTACCGGTCGCAATCAGATACTGTTGTTTGGCAGCGATCAGCTTAATGCCATTGGCGTTCAGGCCTTTGATGGCATGAAAAGCGAAATCCCGGTGTCCAAACAGCCTGCACAGAATCAGTACGTTCAGTGTGTGGCCGACACCTTATTACCCTACGTACCCTCGGGCGTGTATTCAGGCGACTGGGAAGTCGTGGTGTTCAATGACGATCAGGTTAACGCCTTCGCACTGCCCGGCGGTAAAATTGGCGTTTACACCGGCTTGCTAAAAGTGGCCACTAATCAGCATCAGTTGGCTGCTGTCATCGGTCATGAAATCGGCCACGTTATTGCGCAGCATGGTAACGAGCGGATGTCGCAGACGACCCTAATTCAAACCGGTTCGCAGGTTGCCAATCAGGTACTGGCAGCAAATCAGGTGCCTTATAACGCCGAAATTATGGGCGCACTGGGGCTCGGTTTGCAGTTGGGTGTACAGCTGCCGTTTAGCCGTACTCACGAATCAGAAGCCGATCTGATTGGTTTGCAGCTCATGGCTAAGGCCGGGTTTGATCCCCGTCAGTCCGTTGACTTGTGGCGTAATATGGAAGCGGCCAGCGGTGGGGAACGGCCAATGGAGTTGCTGTCAACTCACCCGGCCCCCGATAGCCGGATTAAAAACCTGCAGGCGAATATGGATGCGGCAATGGCCGACTATCAGGCCAGCCCCACCAAAGCCAGCTGCAGCCAGTAAGTTGCGGGCGAAAAAAAACGGCTCTGAGAGCCGTTTTTTGCCTTTAAATGATTTATTCAGCGCTTTCTTTCTTCTCGGTGTTATCCGCTTCTTTGAAGAAATGCACATCCATTTGAGGGAATGGTATTGAAATACCTTCCTCGTCGAATCGTAATTTTACATTTTCAGTAAACGCCCACAATACTGCAAAATAATCTTCCTTTTTGACCCATGGGCGAACGGTAAAGTTTACACTGGAATCGCCTAGTGAAGACACGGCTACTACTGGCGCAGGCTCTTCTAAAATCCGCTCATCTTCCTTAACCATCTGCTCCAGAACATTTTTTGCCTTTAACAGATCATCGCCATACCCAATACCAAAAGTCATATCAACGCGGCGGTTTGTCATGGCTGAATAATTAATGATGTTGTCACCATAAATTTTACCATTTGGTACGATGATCTCTTTGTTGTCAGGGGTGTTCATAGAGCTGGTAAAAATGCCTATTTTCTTTACCGTACCTGCTACACCTGCAGCTTCAACATAATCACCGGCACGAAACGGTTTGAAAACAAGCAACATTACACCCGCAGCAAAGTTCTTCAGCGAGTCCTGTAACGATAAGCCAATTGCCAGACCAGCGGCACCTAGAATGGCAACTAACGACGTGGTATCGACACCTAATTCATCTAACGACGCTACAATCACAAACAGCATGAGAACTGCGTTAAGAATCGACTTCAAAAAATCGACCAGCATATCGTCGTACTTCGATTTCGACATCAACTTGCCGAACATTGAAATAATAATTCCAACAACCATCCTACCGATGACGAAAATAATAAGCGCCATCGCAATATTAATACCCCACGGAATCGCATAGGTATTAACGTACATTTCAATGTCTTCTTGAGTGAACATACTAAAATTCCTTTATTGTTTAGCTAACAGTAAGTTACCAGTGTTCGTGTGAACTGCGCAACAGAATTGGTTTTTTTGGGCTATAATTTCATTAAGCTGTCACACCCGCGACGTACTATTTTTTACAGATTTTACTGCTTAATTTGCTAATCAGTTGATTGCATTTGAGTTTTTAAAAAAGGCCGTCTGAGCCCTTTTTTTTACTGGATCTGAGGACCATAAACGACTATATTTTTTAGCGCAATTTTTCCAAAAGTTGGGAAATCGAATGCGCCTGAAAAGGTATTTAGGGTCATTCAGAAGTATTTGTAAGCATGCTTATGCATCATGTCTGGTCTGGCATAGTGTTGCAACTGCTTATAATCAGTAGAAATTTTTTAAGGAATAGAAAATGTTACTACTTAGTTGTCTATTTTTGGTTGTGTTATTTATTCTTGGTTATGCGCTCAAAGGCGACAAGGGAAAACACACCGTTCATGCCCGTCGCAATAAATCCATGGCGGTCAATCAGGCACAATCCATAAATACTTTTGCCTCGAAATAACAGTCAGCATCGCTGCAATAGCCTGGACTGTTGCAGCGATGTTTTGTTGTATTCCTCTCGCAATGAAAGCTAAACTGTCCGCCGTTTCACTTTGGTAAGATAGTCTTTATGCGTATCCCTCGTTTATTTCATCCCGACACCATCACTGTAGACAGTGAGCTAACGTTAACTGCCGACGCAGCGCATCATGTAGCAAACGTTCTGCGACTGAAGAGTGGTCATCCGGTAGTGTTATTTAACGGTGACGGTAATGAATATCCGGCAACCATTATTCTCGCTCAGCGACGCCAGGTTGTCATCGAGGTAGATTCCCGGCTGGCCATTGACACGCAGTCGCCTTTACCCCTGCACTTAGGCCAGGGAATATCAAAGGGTGACCGGATGGACTTAGTTCTGCAAAAGGCCACGGAGCTGGGTGCAACAACCATTACACCGTTAATTACAGAGCGCTGCCCGGTGAAACTGGACGAATCGCGCTGGCAGAAAAAAATACTGCAGTGGCAAAAAATCATTCAGGGCGCGTGTGAGCAATGTGGCCGCAATACCCTGCCGGAATTAAAACCGGTCACCCTGCTTAAAGACTGGTTGGCCGATTCCACCTCTCAAACCCGCCTGGTGTTATCGCCCGGCAGTCAACAGCGTCTGACTCAGCTAACTACAAACCATGCAGGTTTCCGTTTATTGATTGGGCCTGAAGGCGGACTATCCGATACCGAAGTACATCAATCGCAGGAAGCCGGTTTTACTGCCTGCTCACTTGGTCCCAGAATCTTACGCACAGAAACTGCTGCAATCACCGGTCTGTCTGTATTGCAGGCCACCTTTGGCGATTTGTAATCGTTAGTCCTGCGCCTGTAAGCTGCTAAATAATACGACCAGTAACCGCATAATGACTTGAATTAAGCGGTGATAACCTCCACTTTTGTCTTATATGACTAGAGAGAGTGCGCTATGACCTATACCGTTGGCGTGGTAATGGACCCCATTGCCAAAATAAAACCAGAAAAAGACACCAGTTTCGCGATGATGTTAGAGGCCCAGCATCGCGGTGCAACATTAATCTACCTCGAACTCAAAGATTTATATATCGACAATGGCGTGCCTAAAGCCATTGGTTACCCCGTGACTGTGAGAGATCAGGCGCAGGATTTCTATACCCTTGGCGAAGAGCAACAGTATCTGCTGGGTGACCTCGACGTTATTCTGATGCGCAAGGATCCGCCCTTCGACAGTGAGTTTTTGTATGCTACGCACATTCTCGACCTGGCCGAGCGTGCTGGTGCTCTGGTAGTTAATAAACCACAGAGCCTGCGGGATTTTAACGAGAAGCTGTTTACCGCCTATTTTCCCGAGCTTATTCCGGATACGCTGGTTACCCGCAACGCTGCTCTGGTACGCCAGTTCCATGCCAAACATAAGGATGTTATTTGCAAACCGCTTGATGGCATGGGCGGCGCTTCTATTTTCCGTATTAAGGAAGATGGCACTAACCTTGGTGTGATTATTGAAACCCTGACCAATAACGGCCAGAGCCAAATGATGGTGCAGGCCTACCTGCCGGCCATTAAAGAGGGTGATAAGCGGGTACTGATAGTCAATGGTAAGGTGATGCCTTATTGTCTGGCCCGTTTACCATCAGCAGGAGAAACCCGTGGTAACCTGGCAGCCGGCGGCACAGGACGACCGCAACCCATCAGTGACAGCGACCGGGCACTGGCAGAAACCATCGCACCGGTGTTAGTTGAGCGCGGGTTAATGTTTGTCGGGCTCGATGTGATTGGCGATCGCATTACTGAAATCAACGTTACCAGCCCTACCTGCGTTAGAGAAATCGAGCGCGCGTACGATATAAATATAACGGGCGAGTTATTTGACGCCATTGAAGCTAAACTTAACTAAGCCGTCGCCATTTTTGTATGTCGGCCTAACGAGGTACTGAACATGACTGAACTGAAAAATCTGGCAAATCATTTTCTGATTGCCATGCCGTCAATGGAAGACCCGTTTTTTTCCCGCAGCCTGACCTATATTTGTGAACACAACGAAGAAGGCGCTATGGGCCTGGTGGTGAATCAACCTACCAATATGACCCTTAAAGAGCTATTGGAACAGGCCGACAAAGACGCAGAAGTGGACGATGAGAAGGGTCAACAAATCGTGCTGGCCGGCGGACCGGTGAGCCAGGAGCGCGGTTTTATTTTGCACAGCCCTCAGCCTGGCTGGAGCTCAAGCCTCAACCTGACCTCAGAAATTATGGTGACCACCTCCAAGGACATATTAGGCGCACTGGGCAATCACCGCGGTCCCGATCAGGCTATCATTACTTTGGGTTATGCAGGCTGGAGTGCGGGTCAGCTGGAGCGGGAAATTCAGGAAAACTCATGGCTGACTATCGAAGCCGATCCGAAAATTTTGTTTGATACGCCTATCCACCAGCGCTGGCAACTGGCGGTTAGCAGCCTTGGTATTGATGTCTGGCAGATCGCGCCTGAGGTGGGTCATGCCTGAGGCCGGGCAACGCACTGTTCTGGCGTTTGATTTTGGCACCAAGAGCATTGGTGTGGCCATCGGTCAGGAAGTCACCGGCACCGCCGCGCCCCTAGAAGCGCTTAAAGCCCGGGATGGTATACCTGACTGGGATAAGATTCAAAAGATCTATGATGAATGGCAGCCGCATATCGTAGTAGTGGGTTTACCACTGAATATGGACGGTACTTCTCAGACCATGACCGAGCGGGCACAGAAGTTTGCTAATCGCTTACATGGCCGCTTTAAGACACCGGTTACCACCTATGATGAGCGTTTAAGCACTGCCGATGCCAGAGCAACGCTTTTTGAATTAGGCGGTTATAAAAAACTAACCAAAGGTAAAGTCGACAGTGTGTCGGCCTGTTTGATTTTTACCAGTTGGTTTGAAAGCCTCTGGGATTAAATTATCCGCTGCAAAAAACAATTCACGTGATCAATTAGCACTATAAAAATCATACTAAATAGTTATAGCCTTCCCCCGGCACTTCCCTCACACTGATGAAAATTCCAACGGTAAGGGAATGGTTATGTCGATGTCTAAATTTATTGAGCAAATCGAGAAGCTGCTACTGATCCTCATCATGCTGGCAACACTGGTGGCGGTAGGAGCAGAGATTATGCACATGGTTGAATATCGAACCGTGGAGCTGTCAGACCTGCTGCTGCTATTTATTTACGCCGAAGTAATGGGCATGCTGGCGGCTTACTACAACAGCAACCGTATTCCGGTAACCCTGCCGCTGATTATAGCCATGACTGCTCTCAGTCGAATGATAATCCTGCAAAGTAAAGAGCTGGATAAAATTGTACTGATTTACGAATCGGGTAGTATTTTGCTGCTGAGCATCGCTGCCCTGATCATGAGTATAAAAGACAAGTACAGTCTGGATAAACTGAAAAACCGGGTTATCCGCCAACCCGACTAGTGTTCATCAAACAAGCTTTTATTGCGGATATACTTGCGCATGTAATGGTAAGTAATCGGCCGTAACAGCCAGCTATGCAACGACTTTAAAAAGCGTTCGTGGGTAGGAGTATTCTCGTAAATCTGATCATCGTGAAGCCAGAGCATCTTGCCCACATGCCAGAAGTAATAGGGAAACGGCGGCATAAAGGTCACCATATCCAGATCGCAACAGATACGATAGGTTTTATGGTGCAACAAATAGTGTTTATTCCAGGCCCGGGTGGCTACAGCCGGCTGCCCAAAGGTGACTACCCGTTTCACTGCTTTCTTATTCTGCCGCTCAAAGTAATCGGCCATCAACACCGCTACCGCGCCGCCGGAAGAATGCCCGGTGAACGTAAAGCGTTTGCCCTGCAGACGTAATGGTTCCAGTACCTTTACCAGCAACTCGCGCAAGGGTAACGCTTCGTTAATGGTTTTAGTGCTGGAAAACATGGGCTGATTGAGCAGCCGCTTGAATCCCCAGTGCACATAAAAATGACGATCGACCTGCTTAATCTTGGCGGGTACAAATACCATGTTAGCCAGCCAGTCTCTGAGTCCCAGCGACCCTCTGAATACTACGATGACTTCTTTTTTATTGTCCGTCCACAGAATGCGAACACTCATGCGACCATATTTATCCACCAGTTGGCGTTCATGAAAGGGCTCTAACACCTTCTGGTAATTCTCTTCGGCATCAGGATAAGCAAGCTGACAAAGAATGGCGTATCGCTCGTATTGATAACGCTTGAGTTTTTTCATGGATTAGTCGACAGACGGCAATCGTTGCTTTGATGGCACTAATATACGGGAAAGCGCCGCAATAAGTACACTCTGTTTGTGTTTAAGCTAACACTTGGGGGACTGGCAATTCCAGCACAGATTAAATTCGGCGTCCTGAGGCTCGTGGCAGGTATTGCATACCCAGGCGTCGGCGCTGTTATCCTCCTTTAGAGAGGTTAATACCCGTTCAGCAAACACCAGGTCGTCGGCGTTAATTAACCACAGTTCCGGTTCCAGATCCTGTGCAGGCAGTTCACCCATGGCGCCACTGATAAACTGATTGCGCACCACACAAGGGATCCCTTGTGTGGTTAGTGCATCGTAGTATTGCTGAATGACAAACGGCGTCACTCCTGATTTAAATCGGATCAAGGCTTAATCCATATCAATAGACACGCCGGATAACGAACCCAGACCGTCACTCTGCGGATTATTCGAGTCCAGCTTAACCATCAGGCGCAAGTCATTCGGAGAGTCAGCATGATGTAAGGCCTGCTCAAGATTGATTCGGCCCGTTTTATACAAGTCAAACAGGGCCATATCGAAGGTTTGCATGCCCTGTTCCTTGCCTTTTTCCATGGCCTCTTTAATGCTGCCAATTTCATTGCGCTGAATAAGATCCCGAATCAGAGGCGAATTAAGCAGGATTTCAATAGCGGCTACGCGCCCCTTGCCATCCACAGTGGGCACCAGTTGCTGGGCCACAATAGCGCGGATATTCAGGCTCAGATCAAAGCGCAGTTTGTCGTGCTGATCCTTGGGTGCTAAGTGCATGATCCGTTCAATGGCCTGGTTAGCGTTATTGGCGTGCAGTGTGGCCACACACAAGTGACCGGTGTCAGCAAACGACATGGCATATTCCATGGTTTCCATGGACCGGATCTCACCAATCAGGATGACATCCGGCGCCTGACGCAGTGAGCTTTTCAGAGCATCATCGAAAGATTGTGTATCTATGCCTACTTCACGCTGGGTGACCACGCAATTTTTGTGTTCATGCACAAACTCAATAGGATCCTCAATGGTCAGAATATGGCCATGGGAATTAGTATTACGATGGCCTATTAACGCCGCCAGTGAGGTAGATTTACCGGTACCGGTGCCCCCCACAAACAGCACCAGCCCCCGTTTAGACATAATAATGTCTTTCAGGACCGGCGGCAGTCCGAGATCCTCAGCATTGGGAATTTGTGTCACAATCCGCCGAATAACCATACCCGCCTGATCACGTTGCCAGAACGCGCTGCAACGAAAACGACCAATGCCCTCCCGCGCAATAGCGAAGTTACATTCCTTGGTGGTATGAAACTCATCGCGCTGTTTATCACTCATGGCCTCATGGACTAAATCCAGCGCGGCCTGATCGGTCAGCGATGTTTCCATCAACGGCGTTAGCTTGCCGTTAATCTTGGCACTTACCGCAAAACCGGATGTCACGAATAAATCGGAGGCATCGCGGTCAACCATACTCTGCAATAGTTGATCAAGCATAGCCTAACTCCTTAAAAGCCCGGACGTTGTTTATCTACCATCTTGGCCATGGCATCCTGCTGGGTAATCACGCCGGTAGCCACCAGACGTTGTAAGCACTGATCCATGGTCTGCATGCCATGCGACTGGCCGGTTTGGATTACCGAGTACATTTGCGGCACTTTATCTTCACGGATCAGGTTTCGAATAGCCGGTATGCCTACCATGATTTCATGGGCTGCAACCCGGCCACCGCCAATTTTTTTGAGCAGGGTTTGCGAGATAACCGCTCGCAGTGATTCCGATAGCATGGAACGCACCATGGCCTTTTCTTCAGCCGGGAATACATCGATGATACGGTCGATGGTTTTGGGGGCCGAGTTGGTGTGCAGGGTACCAAACACCAGGTGGCCTGTTTCCGCCGCCGAAATGGCCAGACGAATGGTTTCCAAATCCCGTAATTCACCCACCAGAATCACGTCAGGATCTTCACGCAGGGCAGAACGCAGGGCGTTTGAGAAGCTATGCGTATCGCGGTGCACTTCCCGCTGGTTAAGTACACTTAATTTGTTTTCATGCACAAATTCGATAGGGTCTTCAATGGTCAGGATGTGCTCGCGCTTATGCGAGTTAATGTGATCAATCATGGCAGCCAGGGTGGTACTCTTACCTGAGCCGGTGGCGCCGGTCACCAGTACAATTCCAGTGGGCTGGTTGATAATTTCCTTAAAGATGGCGGGCGCGCCTAAATCGTCCAGTGTCAGTACCTTACTTGGGATAGTACGTAAAACGGCGGCTGCACCGCGGTTTTGTACAAAAGCATTAACCCGGAAGCGAGAGAGATCTTTTACCTCAAAAGAAAAATCGGTTTCGAGATTTTCTTCGTATTCCTTACGTTGTTTGTCGTTCATTATTTCATAAACCAGCGCATGTACCTGTTTATGATCGAGCGGGTCAACGTTTAACCGACGCATTTCGCCATCCACCCGGATAATCGGAGGAAGGCCTGCGGACAAGTGAAGGTCTGATGCGTTATTCTTAACACTAAATGCTAAAAGTTCGGTAATATCCACAGCCTGACTTCTCCATAACCTGTAGGTGAGATGTATTAATGCAAACAATAGCAGATCGACTGATAAACGCACGTCAAGAAATCGATAACGCCATAGCGTCTGCTAACCGTAAACCTCATTCTGTCCGATTACTGGCGGTTAGCAAGACCAAACCCGTATCAGATATCGAGCTAGCGTATGAAGCGGGACAACGATTGTTTGGTGAGAACTACATTCAGGAAGGGGTCGATAAAATTCAGACCCTTAAGCACCTGACAGACATTGAATGGCACATGATTGGCCCCATACAATCAAATAAGACTAAAATTGTAGCTGAACATTTTGACTGGGTGCAGAGTATCGATCGTCTGAAAATTGCCAGACGTCTTAACGACCAACGCCCCGAGGATATGCCACCATTAAACGTGTGTATTCAGCTCAATATAGAGCAGGAAACCACCAAGTCCGGCATTATTCCGGATGAGTTACCGGCACTGGTGCAGGAAATACTTAACCTGCCTCGCTTATCTTTACGGGGATTAATGGCAATTCCGGCAGCCGATGTAACACCACAAGCGCAGCATCAGACGCTCGCGGCCTTACAATCGTTGTATAATGATTTGGCAGCGCAGATCGACGCCGTGGACACCCTTTCAGTAGGGATGAGCGGTGATATGTGCGAAGCTATCGCCCATGGTTCAACCATGGTACGAATTGGCACCGCTATATTTGGTGCCCGACAACAGCAAAATTAAAGGAGACTCATGCAACATCGTAAACTTGCATTTATTGGCGCGGGCAACATGACCCGCAGTATCGTTGCCGGACTGGTCGCGTCTGGTTATCCCAAAGAGGCTATAATTGCCAGTAACCGCTCGCGGCCAAAGCTTGATGCCCTGGAGGAAGAACTGGGCATTAAAGTTACCCAGTCCAACGACGAAGCCTGCCAGTTTGCTGATGCCATTGTGTTATCCGTAAAACCGCAAATGATGGCGGATGTGTGCGCAGCGATGCAGCAAAATACCGACTTTGCCGGCAAGCTCTTTGTTTCCATCGCGGCGGGTCTGCCGGTCGCCCGGTTACAGGAAATGCTCGGTGGTGATTATCCGGTAGTACGGGTTATGCCCAACACGCCAAGCTTACTGGGCAAAGGGATGTCGGGCCTGTATGCCGACGAAACAGTAGAACAATCAGACCGCGATTATGTTGCCGATGTCATGGGCGCGGTAGGCAAAACCCTGTGGGTAGAAAAAGAAGACGATATTAATGGCGTTATTGCGGCTGCCGGCAGCAGCCCGGCCTATTTCTTCCTATTTTTACAGGCTATGCAGGAAGAGTGTATGGCGCAGGGATTTTCTCAGGCCGACGCTCGCGTATTAGTGCAACAGGCAATGCTGGGCGCAGCCGAAATGGTCTGCGAAAACCCACAACTGGAGCTCAGCGAGCTGCGTGCCCAGGTTACATCGAAAGGAGGCACTACTGCTGCTGCATGTAATTCGTTAATCGACAGCGATTTGCAGGGCATTGTTGCCAAGGCAATGCAGGCCGCCGTAGCGCGAGCTGAAGAAATGGCTACTTTATTTTAGATAGGAACAGGCAATGAGCGCTTCGGTTTTTCTAATTACCACTATATTCAACCTTTATTTAATGGTGGTGTTATTGCGGCTTTGGTTACAGATGGCCAGGGCTGATTTTTACAATCCGTTTAGTCAGTTTGTGGTAAAAGCTACTCACCCCATCGTCGGGCCGATGCGACGGATTATTCCGTCTATCGGCACCTTTGATGTCGCCACCCTGGTACTGGCGATTCTGGTCGCGATGGCGAAGTACCTGGTGCTCAACCTGCTGTTTGGTGGCAATATTAATCCCGTGGGTCTGGTGATCATTTCATTACTGGATGTGGTCAAAGAGTTTCTTACCCTGGTGTTCTGGGTGCTTATCTTACGTGCCATACTGAGCTGGGTTTCTCAGGGACGTAATCCCATCGAATACGTCATGCAACAACTCACCGAGCCATTTCTGGCCCCTATCCGGCGCATTATTCCGCCGATTGGCGGGCTCGACTTATCGGTACTGATTGCCATTATTGCCCTGCAGGCGTTACAGCTGGTACTGCGCGATTACTTACCTTATTACTAAGCAGAGGTGAACTATGGGTCGACTCCGCGTTTTTTATAAACTGTTACTTGCGCTCCTGTTACTGCCGTTGGCATTTACCGCCAGCGCCGAACAAAAAGAGCAGCTGGGTGACTGGGATGTGCATTACATTGTAGTCAACTCGACGTTTTTTAGTCCTGAAATCGCCCGTCAGTACGGCGTAGTCCGCAGTAAGTACAACGCGCTGGTAAATATATCTGTGCTTAACAGCGACACTCAGCAAGCACAAACAGTGAGTATGCAGGGCACGGCAACCAACCTGCTTGGCACCGAAAAAAAACTTAACTTTAAAAAAGTTCAGGAAGGTGAAGCGATTTACTACCTGGCCGTGTTTAGTTTTCGCCATGAAGAAACGTACCGCTTTAATATCGAGATCCGCCGGGGTAACACGGTAGAAAAACTTAAATTTCAGCAGAAGATGTACGTGGACTAATCCTTAGCATGTACCCCGGCGCGGTAATTCCGTTGCCGGGGTAGCGAAATGCAGACTCAATGTCATCAACCCGTAACGGAGAAACGAGGGTGACACGCCCAATACGGCATAAACTATCAGCCACAGCAAAACAGGCACAAAGCGGTTTCTTATATAGCCTGAAATCACTTTTTACCATTAATCCCATTCCCCGCCCGTTATCGCTAATCGCCCTCTGCTCTTTTTGCATAGCCTTGCCACTGTTACTTGGCGTGCTCAGTGGCAACCTGGAAGCCGGCCTTACAGCTTGTATTGGTGCGCTACTGGGATTGTACAGTCCTTCTTTTACCCCCGGCTATCGGGCCCGTGCGCTACTGAAAATGATAATCCCATTTAGCGCTTCGTTTACCCTCGGGCTTATAACTGCTCGCTATCTACCCGCCTCCGCTTTTTTCCTTGGGCTGGTTGCGCTGATAGCGATCTACTTTGCCTTGTATAAAAAGATGCGCCCGCCGGCCGGGTTCTTTTTTATTATGGTGTGCTGTCTGAGCAAAACCCATCATGTACCAACAGACCATATTCCTGCCATTGCCAGCGCTTTTTTTGCCGGTAGCCTGATGGTAACGATTGCCGTTTGGCTTCACGACCGCATAATGGTGAAAGACAAACCGAAACAAGTCACCGGCCCGGCACAACCACTCTGGCAACCTGCCGCCTTCGTAAAAGCGCTGGTCGCCGGAATAACCGTCGGCGGCAGTTATTATCTGGCCAGCCTGGGTGGTATTGATAATCCGTACTGGGTGCCCATTACAGTGGCAGCAATCTTGCAGGGCCAGCGCATGACCGAGTTCTGGCAACGCTCTTTGCACCGGGCCACGGGCACGGCGCTGGGCATGTTAATTGCTGCTGGTATTTTTGCCCTGTCTCCTTCGCCACTGGTACTGATCCTGCTGTTGTTTGTGCTGGCGTTTACTATCGAAATGCTGATCACCAAAAATTATGCACTGGCGTGTATTTTCATTACGCCGTTAACCGTTATCCTTGCCCACACCGCGCCGATTGGTTACAGCGCTCAAACGCTTATCATTGCCCGTATGATGGATGTATTAATTGGCGTTTCTTTTGCCCTGCTGGCCGGGGTAATACTCAAACTTCTGCCGGTAGAAAACCGTTGAGCGGTAGCTTTCAGACTACCAAACTGCTTGTTTTAAGTACCCTATCCATTACACTTTTGCTGGAAGAATAATCCTCTACATCAATAATAATGACGGAACTCACATTGAAAAAGTTAACGCAATCCCTGATCACAGGCGTTGGTTTGCTTGCTCTGTTTGGCTGTGCCCCGAGTGGGCAACAAAGCGCTGAGCCGGCTCCGACCTTATCTCTCGAACGCATTTATACTGATAAAGAATTTAACAGTGAACGTGCGCCCTATTTTCGCTGGCTGGATGATGGCAGCGGCTATACAGTGCTCGAAGCGCGCAGTAAAGATACTCAGCAAACTGATGATGACAGCCACGGCGTAACCGGCAATGACATCGTTTTTTATCAGCCTGATGGCAGCGGCCGCAAGGTGCTGATAACAGTAGAACAGCTCACGCCTGAAGGCGCAGATGACGCCCTGAGTATTGAAAACTACCAATGGTCCGAAGACGGCAAATGGGCTCTGATTTTTACTAACGGGCAAAAGGTCTGGCGGCACCGCACACGAGGTGACTACTGGGTGTTGAACCTGGAATCTGACTCACTCTACCAACTCGGTGGCGAGACACCCAAAGAAACGAGCCTGATGTTCGCCAAGTTCAGCCCTGACAGCCAGAAAGTGGCCTATGTACAGGACAACAATATCTATGTGGAAACCCTGGGTAGCAAAAACGTCACCGCGCTTACTACCGATGGCAGCGATACCATTATCAATGGTAATTTCGACTGGGTATATGAAGAAGAGTTTTCGATTACCGATGGTTTTCGCTGGAGTCCGAACAGTAAAGCAATCGCTTACTGGCAGCTCGATCAATCCGGTGTTGAATACTTCACCATGATCAACAATACCGACTCGCTTTACCCCGCCCTCACGCGTTTTCCTTACCCCAAGGCTGGAGAGCAAAATTCTGCAGTGAAGGTTGGTGTGGTATCACTTGCCGACCAACAAACTCACTGGGCACCGCTCACCGGCGATAATCGCGACCGCTATGTGCCGCGCATTAGTTGGGCAGGCACCAGCGAGGAAGTGCTTATTCAAGATGTCAACCGACCGCAAAATACCAATGTGCTGCGGTTATTTAACTGGCAGGATAATACCCTGGAAACCATTTATACCGATAAGGACGATGCGTTTCTGGAATGGTATTACGCGGCCGAGTGGCAGGAAGATGGCAGCCATTTCGTCTTTCACAGTGAGCGCGACGGCTGGCGCCACCTGTACCGAATTTCCCGGGATGGTAAATCAATAATCGATTTAACGCCGGGTGAGTACGATATTGTGGACTTAATTACCATTAACGAAGCCACTAACAGTATTTACTTTACCGCTTCGCCGGATGCGCCTGAACAGCGCTTCCTGTTTAAGGGCTCACTGGACGGAAGCACCCCGGTACAGCAGGTTACCCCCATGACATTTACCGGAAATAACCGTTACTACATGTCGAAGGATGCCAGCTATGCCATGCACACGCATAGCCGGTTTAATCAACCGGCCAGTAGCCAGATCATCAAAACAACAGGCCATGAACCTGTTACCCAGCTTACCACCAACGATGAGTTGAAAGCTCAGCTGGCCAAAGAGTCGCTGCCGCAACACGAGTTTTTCCGGGTTGAAGCCAGAGACGGTGTTGTGCTTGATGGCTGGATCATGTTCCCGCCTAATATGGACCCAACTAAACAATACCCCATCATATTTTATGTTTACGGTGAACCCTGGGGCTCTACCGTTCAGGACAGCTGGGGTGGCAGCAGCTATCTGTGGAACAGCATGATGACACAGAAAGGCTTTATTATGGTGTCGGTGGATAACCGCGGTACCCGCGCACCAAAGGGCCGGGACTGGCGTAAATCGATTTACAAGAAGATTGGCAGTCTTACCGTACGCGATCAGGCCGATGCCCTTGATGCCATGGCAGAGCGCTGGCCGCAAATTGATACCAGCCGGGTGGGTGTATGGGGTCACTCGGGTGGCGGCAGTTCAACACTTAACCTGCTGTTCAGACACGGCGATAAATTTCACGTAGGGGTAGCTCAGGCACCGGTGGCTGATATTCGTTATTACGATACCATCTATCAGGAACGCTACGCCGGCAACCCTAACACCGATCCGGACAGCTACACGCAGACATCGCCCATCACCTTTGCCAAAGACTTACAGGGCGAACTGTTACTGGTGCATGGTACCGGCGATGATAACGTTCATTATCAGGGCACAGAGGCATTAATAAATGAGCTGGTGAAACACAATAAGCAGTTTGAGTTTATGTCCTACCCTAATCGCAGTCATCGCATCAGTGAGGGTGAAGGCACAACACTGCACCTGCAGACCATGAAAACCAATTTCTTCCTTGAGCACCTTAAGCCTTAAGCGGTGCCCATGAAGTAAATATAAAAAAACGCAGCAAGGCATCACGCCTGCTGCGTTTTTTAGTTTAGCAATTGGACTATTGCTCTTCGCGTAAAAATACCAGTTCTGACGCTGAGCTTTGCTCTTCACTGAAATAATACCCGGCCGTGTCAAAGGCTTTCAGTCCGTCCACGTCCTTAACCTGATTTTGAATAATGTAGCGGGCCATCAGTCCACGGGCCTTTTTGGCGAAGAAACTGATAATCTTGTACTGACCATTTTTCTTGTCTTTAAACACGGGCGTGATGATCATGCCATCAAGCGCTGCTTTCTTAACTGACTTGAAGTATTCGTTCGACGCCAGGTTAATCAGCACATTATCACCCTGAGCTTCGAGCGCCTCATTAAGCACTTTGGTAATTCTGTTGTCCCAGTATTCATACAGGTTTTTACCGCGGGAGTTCTCCAGCTTAGTGCCCATTTCCAACCGATAGGCCTGCATCAGGTCCAACGGTCGCAGAACACCATAGAGGCCCGAGAGGATCCGCAAATGCTGCTGGGCGTAAGCGATATCTTCATCACCTAAACTCTGGGCATCAAGGCCAGTGTACACATCACCGTTAAATGCAAACAGTGCCTGACGCGCGTTGTCGTCGGTAAACGGCACGCTGAACTCAGCAAAACGGTTAGCATTCAGGGTCGCCAGTTTGTCACTGATCTTCATCAGTGAACCAAGTTGAGCAGGGCTTAATTCCTTACACTCTTCGGCGAGCGTCGAGGCATCATCCAACAGCTCAGGCTGGGTATAATCGCTAACCGGAACAGAGGACTCGTAATCTAAATTTTTGGCTGGGGATACAACAACTAACATGCTTTCTCCTATTTCTTTACCGGAGAGTATACCACTGTTAATTACGTCAATCAGGCACTAAAAATCGATTAGCAGGTTCAATAAAATGGGTCAGAACAAACCGCAAAACGGGTTTTACCCACACCGGTGCTTATGAAAACTGTACAGCGCTTTATTTTAAAGCGATAGCGCACCGTCAGCGGTTAACCTCAACCGAAGATTGTTATACACTGAGTAAAACACGTCATAAAAATTCAAGACGGCACCCTACAGCAAATTTAACCGGCCCGTACCATCTGTACTGATGGCACGGCCACCACTTATTCAGGATATAACAGACTATGAGTAACCAGCTTGAATCGCTCCGTAAATTAACCACTGTAGTTGCCGATACCGGCGACATTGATGCCATTAAAAAGTATCAGCCAGTGGATGCGACCACCAACCCGTCACTACTGCTTAAAGCCGCCAGCCTGCCACAATATGCTGCGCTTATTGATGACGCAGTCAGCTGGGCCGCCAGTCAGTCTGATGATGCCGGGCAACAACTTACCGACGCATCAGACAAGCTTGCGGTAGCTATTGGTAAAGAAATTTCTGGCAGCATTCCTGGCCGTATTTCTACCGAAGTGGATGCCCGTTTATCGTTTGATACCGAAGCCACCATCGCCAAGGCGAAGCGCCTGGTCCAGCTGTATGCGGATGCCGGTATCGACAAGTCGAAAATCCTTATTAAGATTGCCTCTACCTGGGAAGGTATCAAAGCAGCAGAAGTACTGGAAAAAGAAGGCATCAACTGTAACCTGACACTGCTATTCAGCTTTGCCCAGGCTCGTGCGTGCGCAGAAGCCGGTGCGTTCCTGATCTCCCCGTTTGTTGGGCGTATCCTGGACTGGTACAAAAAAGCAACCGGTAAAGACAGCTACGCAGCTAACGAAGACCCGGGTGTAGTTTCTGTTACCAGCATCTACAACTACTACAAAGCCAATGGCTATAAAACTATCGTGATGGGCGCCAGCTTCCGTAACATCGGCGAAATCCTAGAGCTGGCCGGTTGTGACCGTCTGACCATCAGCCCGCAGTTACTTGAAGAACTGGCCAATGCGCCGGGCGAAGTGGCCGCTAAATTAACTGATAACGGCGCCACTGAGCAGCCGGGCGCAGCGCTTACCGAAGCTGAGTTCCGTTGGGATATGAATGAAGATGCCATGGCTACAGAGAAACTGGCAGAAGGTATTCGCAACTTCGCAGCCGACCAGGAAAAACTGGAAACAATGTTAAAAGACAAGCTCGATAATTTGTAATACAATATTAACATTAAATTGAAATTATCAACCATCTTTACTGATTAGTTTTTGTAGGAAATAAGTATGACAACGCTCACGGAATCAGCCCAGTGGCAAACGCTTGAATCACTGGCCCAACTGGTTAAAAAAGAACATATGCGTAACTGGTTTGCCAGTGACGAAAACCGCGCTGCCGAAATGAATGCAGAGGCCTGCGGTATTTATATCGACTTTTCCAAAAACCGGGTGACCAAAGATGTTTTAAAAGCCCTGTTTGACCTGGCTGATGAGCGTGGTGTCGCCCAACATCGCGACGCGATGTTCAACGGCGATATCATTAACAATACCGAAGGCCGTGCAGTATTACATACCGCGTTACGTAACTTTTCAGGCCGGCCAGTCATGGTCGACGGCGAAGATGTGATGCCGGAAGTGCTCGCCACGCTGGAGAAAATTGAGGCATTCACGCACAGTATTCACAGCGGTGAGCACAGAGGTTATACCGGCAAAGCGATTAAACACATTGTGGCGATTGGTATCGGCGGCTCCTTCTTAGGGCCGAAGATCATGACCGAAGCCCTCAAACCTTATCAGCAGGATGCAGTAAAAGTGCATTTTGTGGCCAACGTTGATGGCTGCCACATTACTGACGTTCTCGCCGGGATGGACCATGAAGATACACTTATCGTGATGTCTTCCAAGTCTTTCTCAACGCAGGAAACTCTGCAAAATACGCTAACCGCCAAAGACTGGTTCCTTAAACAGGGCGGTAAACAGGAAGATATCGCCAAGCACTTTGTTGCCGTATCTTCCAATGTTAAAGCCGCTACCGAGTTCGGAATAGCTGAAGAAAACATCTTCCCTATGTGGGACTGGGTAGGCGGTCGTTATTCGTTGTGGTCTGCCATCGGTCTGCCAATTTCCTTATGCCTCGGCTTTGCCAATTTTAAAGGCCTGCTGGAAGGTGCTTTTGCTATGGATGAGCACTTTAAATCGGCTCCTAATGAGCAGAACCTGCCGGTTATCCTGGCAGTGCTGGGCATTTGGTATCGCAACTTCTTTGGGGCGCAGTCTCACGTTATGTTGCCTTACTACCATTATCTGCGTGGTTTACCTGCGTATGTACAGCAGCTCGACATGGAAAGTAACGGCAAGATGGTGACACAGGATGGCGATGCTATCGGTTACGAAACCGGGCCGATCATCTGGGGTAGCGAGGGAACTAACGGTCAGCACAGTTTCCACCAGCTCATTCACCAGGGGCACGGCGTTATTCCGGCGGACTTTCTGCTGCCATTAAACGTACCTAATCAGGACGACACCCATCACGCGATGCTGGCCTCTAACTGCTTTGGTCAGGCACAGGCTCTGATGCAGGGTAAATCCTTTGATGACTGCTATGCTGATTTAGCCGACAAAGGGCTGGACGAAGCAGAGCGTAAACGTCTGGCTCAGCATAAAACCATGCCGGGCAACAAACCCAGCAACACCATTTTATTTGAAAAGCTGGATCCGTTTACACTTGGCGCGCTGGTTGCAATGTATGAACATAAGGTGTTCGTACAAGGTGTTATCTGGCAGCTTAATTCCTTTGACCAATGGGGCGTAGAATTAGGTAAAGTCCTTGGAAATCAAGTGTTAGCGGGGATTCAGGGGAATACAAAAGCAGAGACTTTTGACAGCTCAACCCAGGATCTGATTAACCGCTTTAAGCAAGCCAATGCACCAAAATAAACATTACTGGTTATAATCTGAGCCAATAATGTGCAAAACAGAGGGAACCGCTCACGGGGTCCCTCTGTACATAAGAACACCACGGATTGTCATCACAGCGTCATAATTTGTTAATTAAAAGTAAACAAAACTATTTTAATCTAACGATAGCTGTGGTACAAAAATTGTCAGGGGTCAATAAAGACACACTGACAGTGTAGTTAGCGGTAATAACAAGGAGATCTCCGTGGATACTTCAGATCTATTTGCAATGCTTAACCTAGACGAAACTTCAACCAAAACTAAAAGTAAAAAACGAAAGTGGAGAGAAATCGAAGCAATTAAAGACCGGTATCAACTTGAAAAGGAACTCGCTGATATCGACATGAGTTTTGACCTGGCTTTAGAAGAAAGCGCACGCTAAGAATACACAACGACCACATCATTGATGTGGTCGTTTGCGTTTAGGGTGTCTGGTTTTTAAAACGGGCTACAAAGTGGCTTATTAACTGGCGGTTTATACCTGCCAGTTAATAGGTGACTTGTTCTGGCTACTCAGAAGCTGGTTAGTCTGGCTGAAGTGTTTACAGCCCAAAAATCCCCGGTGTGCAGACAACGGTGAAGGGTGAGGTGCACTCAGTACATGATGTTTGCTGGTATCGATATGCATGCCTTTCTTCTGCGCGTGGCTGCCCCACAGTAAAAAGACCACACCTTGTTGATGGCGGTTAACGGCATCAATCACAGCGTCGGTAAAGGTTTCCCAGCCCCATTTCGCATGGCTGTGGGCTTTACCCTGCTCTACCGTTAATACGGTATTTAACAGCAAGACTCCCTGCTCCGCCCAACTGGTGAGTGTGCCATGTTTTGGTATCACAAACCCATCGATGTCGGCGGCCAGTTCTTTGTAGATATTAACCAGCGACGGCGGCGTTTTAACTCCCGGTAATACCGAAAAACACAAGCCGTGGGCCTGATCCGGGCCATGATAGGGATCCTGACCAAGGATCACCACTTTCACGCTCTCCAGCGGTGTGTACTTAAGCGCGTTAAATACGTCTTGTTGAGGCGGATAAATCACTTTACCCGCCTCGCGCTCAGACTCAACACGCGCCATCAGCCGGGTAAAGTACTCAGCCTCTTTTTGTGGCCCCAGGGCATCCTGCCAAGTGGTCATTACTCGCCTTTGAGTAGCGCAATCATATGCGCTTTTAAAGCTTCGTAATCAGCCGGCAGCTCGGCTTCCAGGCTATCCTGATTAGCACAATCGGCCAGCGGCTTGGGCAGACTCAGCGGCGTACCTAATACGTTTTCAACGGTTTCACGGAATTTGGCCGGATGTGCAGTACCTAAAAATACGCCAACTTCGTCGTCGTTCAGGTCGTGGCTCACCGCACGGTAAGCAATGGCGGCATGCGGCTCAGAGGTATAGCCTTCTTTCAGCAACTGACGCATAGCAAGCTGCGTATACTCTTCGTCTACAGACTCACCGCGCAGGATGGCTTTGTCTATGTAACCGCGCTCTACCAGCGCTTCAATGCGTGGCCAGTTGTTAGGCTGGCTGACATCCATGGCATTAGACATGGTAGCCACCGTAGCATTAGGCGCCCATTCACCGGTTTTCAGGTAACGTGGTACGGTGTCATTCAGGTTAGTTGCCGCAATAAAGCGTTTAATGGGTAAACCCATTACCTTGGCAATCATGCCAGCGGTCAGGTTACCAAAGTTACCACTGGGTACCGAAAAGACCGCTTTGCTGCGCTTGTCTTCAGGCAGTTGTGCTACCGCTTCAAAGTAATAACAGACCTGAGCTAACAGGCGGCTGATATTGATAGAGTTGGCAGAGTTAAGGTGCAGGCCTTCGCGTACGTCAACGTCATCAAAGGCGTGTTTAACCATCGCCTGACAGGCATCAAAGTCACTCTCAATGGCAACGGTATGAATATTATCGCCCAGGGTGGTAAACAGCTTTTGCTGCAGTGGGCTGATCTTGCCTTTGGGAAACAGGATAACCACATTGATGTTATCCAGCCCGTGGAAGGCATGGGCAACCGCAGCACCGGTATCACCGGAGGTTGCAGTCAGAATTGTAATAGGTGCGCCGTCACTGATGCGAGCGAGGCACTGGGCCATAAACCGACCGCCAAAGTCTTTAAAGGCCAGTGTTGGGCCGTGGAACAACTCCAGGCAGTAGGTTTTATCATTCACCTGCTCCACTTTGGCCGGAAAAGTAAACGCGTCTTTTACGATATCGGCAACAGTGTCTTCACCTAACTCATCGCCAATAAAGGCCGACAGGATTTTAGTGGAACGCTCAACAAAAGGCATTGCCAGCAATTCATCAATGTTGTCAAAGCTGGGAATTTCAGTAGGGAAAAATAACCCCTGATTACGTCCCAGGCCCTGCTTTACTGCCTGCGCAAATGACACCTGTTCACTTGCGTCTTTTAAATTTACCAATTGCACTTCGTTATACCTTACTCTTGTTCCTGCTGTGATCCGGCGCCTTTCGCGGGGATACGGCATACATGGCTAAAGCCATCTTCATTTTGAATGTAGTTCTCGGTTAACCAGTTGGCTATATCGTTGGCCTGGCGATAATCATCACACACGGCAAACACGGTTGGACCAGAACCTGAAATTCCAAACGCCAGCGCGCCGTTAGCCATGCTGTAATCCCGTGCTTCATCAAACACCGGCAGCAGTGACTTACGGTAGGGCTCAGCAATTACATCCTGCATCACGCTGGCAGCCATGGCATAGTCGTCGTTGTACAGCGCGTGTACAAAGATACCGAGCTGACGGCCAAAGGTGAGTGTATCTTTAAGCGGCACCGCATTGGGCAGGATATTACGCGCTGCGGAAGTGGATACGCTGATACCCGAGTAGCACACAACCCAGTACCAGCTTTTGACTACCGGCAGCGATACGGTGACGTTATCTTCCTGCCCGGTCATCAACGTCATACCACCCAGATAGCAAGGTGCAACATTATCGTAGTGGATACTGCCACTGATTTGCCCTTCCAGCTCACCCATCATCTTTAACAGGGTATTCTGGTCGAAAGGACGCTCAAAGTGTTCATTCAGACCATGAAACGCTGCCACAATCGAGCTGGCACTGGAGCCCAGTCCGCTGCCGATAGGCAGCGATTTAAGCAAAGTAATGTGTACCGGTGTCGTGGCCAGGTTTCTGGCCTGCATGGCTTTCACAAAAAAGTGATAGCAGTCGGTAACGATATTCTCATCGGCATTGGCCGGCAGTTTATGCGCAAAGACACCGGCAACGGTGAGTCCGTACTCGTCTGCATCACTGATAATGACTTCGTCACCCAGTAAGCTACCATCCAATGGTTGTAAGGCTGCGCCCAGTACATCAAAGCCAAGGCTGATATTGCCTATTGATGCGGGTGCGTAAGCTCTGGTTGTTTTCATTTTTACTAATCTCTAAAACCGGTTAATACGCGTTTTGTTTCCATGGCATGGTACGAAGAATATCAGCAAACACGCCAGCAGCAGTTACCGTAGCACCTGCGCCGTAGCCGCGGATAACATAAGGAATAGGCGTGTAATAATCACTGTGGATTGCCAACGCGTTTTCACCATCTTTCACTGCCGCCAGTGGGTGTGAGCCTGGTACCGCCTGAATGGTGACTTTACATTTATCACCTTCAATTGAGCCAATGTAACGTAATACTTTACCTTCCGCCGCAGCACTTTCAACCCGCTTGGCAAAGTCGGCATCAAGCCCGGGCAACTGTTCCATAAAGCTCGGCACGTCGCAGTCTTCGGCAAACCCTTCGGGTAGCACTGATTCTATCTCAATGTCGCTGAGTTCAAGTTCCAAATCGGCTTCACGGGCCATGATTAACAGCTTACGGGCCACGTCCATACCGCTTAAGTCGTCGCGTGGATCGGGCTCAGTAAAGCCGTTTTCCTTAGCAATAGCGGTTGCCTGAGATAAGGTTAAGCCTTCTTCCAGCTTACCAAAGACGTAGGACAAACTGCCCGACAGAATACCTTCAAAGCGGTGCAGTACGTCACCGGCAATAAACAGCTTCTGCAGGTTATCAATTACCGGCAAACCAGCACCAACCGTGGTTTCATACAGATACTGGCGGTTGGTGTTTAAAGCGGTTTTGCGCAGCTTTTTGTAATAGGCAAGGCTGTCGGTATTGGCCTTTTTATTTGGCGTAACCACGTGGAAGCCATTTTCCATCATGTCGACATACTGACTGGCAATGGCTGCATTACTGGTACAGTCCACAATCACCGGATTCACCAGCGCATTGCTGTTTACAAAGTCATGTAAACGCTCAACCGAGAACGCATCAGTAGCTTCATTTAACTGAGCTTTCCAGTCACCGTTAACATCCACACCCTGACTGCTCAGCAGCAGTTTACGGCTGTTGGCGATGCCATATACACGAAGCTGAATGTTACGTGCCAGTAAGGTGGGTTGCTGTTTGGCAATCTGACCCAGCAACTCTGCGCCTACTACACCACAGCCCACCAGGAAGACATCAATAGTATGCAGGTCTGAGAAGAAGTTCTGGTGAATTACCTTAACCGCTTTCTTGGCTCGTTTGGCTTCGATAACCGTTGAAATAGAACGTTCAGAAGAGCCCTGGGCAATGGCAATGTTGTTTACCCGCGCCTGGGATAGTGCATTAAAGAAGCGTGCTGCCAGACCTTTGGTGTGACGCATGCCATCACCGACCAGGGTCACGATGGCTAATTCATGACGCACCTCAATGGGGTCAAGTAACTGGTTTTGCAGTTCCAGGGCAAAGGCATCTTCAAGCAGATTCTGCGCACGCAGTGCATCTTTACTGGAAATACAGAAGCTGATGGAATACTCAGAGCTGGACTGGGTGATAAGGCTGATAGAGATATGCGCGTTAGACATTACCTCAAACACCCGGCTTGCCATGCCAACCATGCCTTTCATACCCGGGCCGGCCACATTAAACATAGAAATGTTATCAAGCTGAGAAATCCCTTTTACGCTGGTCCAGGTAGTGCTCGCTTCATTGCTGATAAGCGTACCCGGCGCGCTGGGGTTTAAGGTATTTTTGATTAAGCAGGGAATGTGATGCTGGGCAATTGGGCCGATAGTTTTAGGATGCAGCACCTTGGCACCGAAGTAAGACAGCTCCATGGCTTCCTGATAAGTCAGCTTATCAAGTAATACCGCGCCCTCAACCTGATTCGGATCGGCATTGTAAACCCCGTCCACATCAGTCCAGATTTCACAACATTCAGCGTCAATACAAGCGGCCAGCACGGCGGCAGAATAGTCAGAACCATTACGACCCAGAGTGACTTTCTCGCCTTCTTCATTGGCGGCCACAAAACCTGGCATGATGATCAGTTGGCTACCATCGGTAACCACTTCACTGAAATTGGCTTTACTCAGCGACACATCCGCAATGCTATCGAGGTAATCGCCCTCGGCTAATACGTATTCCACCGGATCGAGGACCTGGTTGCTGATCCCTTTGGCCGTTAAAATGCCACTGAACAAATTAACGCTGATGTATTCGCCCAGACTCATGATGCTGGCGGTTACGGCATCCGGAGAACGCCCTAACAGCGCGATACCTTGTAGCTGCTTTTTCAGACCGGCCAGGTGAGTAGTGATAAAATCGTTGATGGTGGCAACATCGAAGCCGGCAACCTGTTCGCTGAGTTCTGCGGCGATGCCCAGCACTTTGTCACTTAATTCGCCAAACAGAACCTCGTAGTCTTCGCCCGCCGCAGCTTGCTCGCAAAGCGCACCAAGAGCGTTAGTGACGCCTTTCGGGGCCGACAATACTACCGCAGCTCCATTGGCCTGGTGGATCGTCATGCTAATCTCGGTCACTCGCAAATAACGCTGCGCATCGGCCAGAGATGAACCACCAAACTTTAAGACTTTCATTGAATGCTCCTTGACTGCATCGTGTTTTGGGCCTTGCCCATTTTTATTACCGCAAAAAAAAACCCGCTCTTGTGAGGGCGGGCTTTCGTTGTCTGTTTGCTTACGCGCACTAGCCAGCGACCGCCCTCGTTGAGGTGGTAATAATCATGCCGGTGGTGCTCATAATCGTCTTCATGTGGTCAATTTGCCGTATAGACGTCTATATGTCAACAGCCATTTGCACAATTTTAGACCGTTCCCTGACCTTTTTGCGGCGGGAATCTTTATTTTGGGCGCGCATAATATCACGAGAGTATGCCTCACTTCTACACCCACAACCCGCCTTTATGTTACTGGTTTGCCGTGCTGTCCTGCATCATCTGCCGGGCACTGGATAAAGGGAGCGGTTTATTCGGAGTTGCCGTCACGCGCTCATCACCGGCGCGCCATTCGAAATCGGCGTAATACTGCTTGCGATACTCTGTGGGTGTAACGCCACAGTATTTTTTAAATGCCGCCAGCATTGCTCTGTGTTCGGCGAAACCAGCCCGTTCGGCAATATCGGTAATCGGCACCTGCATGCTTTTGAGCCGAGGCTTGGCATGATTCACCCGCACCATAGCCAGATAATCCGAGGGGCTGTAGCCGCTGACTTTTTTAAATAAACGGGAAAAGTGGGAATAGCTCAGATAAGCCCGAGCGGCCAGGTCCGCTACAGTAAGCGGTTCGGCAAAGGCCTCGTTAATATAAGCAATACTCTGGCGGATCACCATTTCCTCCCGGGAGTCAGGCACCGCACCTGCCGATATTTGCGGTTGCTGCCTGAGTCGCTCTTCTAACAGGGCCAGCAACCAGTAGGTACTTGCCTGCAATGCAAAGAAAGAGGCATCCGGCTGTAATACCAGCTCCAGCAGCGTAAAACACTGCGCGGCTAACTGCCTGGCCGCAGACTCGCCCGCACTAAAATGACCAAACCCCGCCGGCAAAGTATGGGTTTCGTGACCTAATTGTGGCGAAAACTGCAAGGTAAGTAATGCACATTGGTGTTGGTTTTCAAGGGCATGGATTAGATCGGGTCCGATATAGGCCAGATCACCGGTATTGAGTTGCACTTCCTGCTGATGCACCGTGAGACTGAGTGCGCCTTTCAGCACATAAACCAGCTCTGGTGCTTCATGCCAGTGGGGCTGGCAGTGGCTCAGCTCTGCAGCAAAGACATTTAATTGCGCCGAGTCATAGGTGATCACCTCGCAGGTGCCGGCAAAGGCAACAGCTTGCTTATCTGACTGGGTATTAACTAAGCGAAAAGGCTGCACCGGCGAGTTGGCTCCTTACCAATAGCATCATCAATACGGTTCTTAAGCATAGCTTATCAGGTTGCGCAGTGGATAGCCTAGCGCCACCAATTATTAGCTTTGCAGGGCTTCGAGCAGTTCTGTACGGCTAACCGGCACATTTAAGAATTCAGTAAGGGCGATAAACAGCCCACAAAATAGCTCTGGGGCAATGGCCTGCAGGCGCTCTGTAATGACTGCCTCATCCAATCCGCTTTTATCAGCCACCAGTGTGACTACCCGTTGAAATGCCTGCTCGTCTTTTATCACCTGCACCAGCGAGCTGTCTTCTCTGAGCGGCAACCGGTAGTCGCTACCTGCTACCTGTACAGCTGCCGACAACGGCAACTCCCGGGATGAAGGCCCCACTTTTACCTGATAACACCCCCCTTCGACTATCCAGTCATGCAGCGCCGGATGCCAGGCACGAAAATCATCGGCCTCCACCGTCAGGCGCACGGTTTTACTCTCACCCGGTTTAAGGGCAACTTTGGCATAGGCTTTTAACGCCAGTGGCGGCTGCGCCAGCTCAATACCGGGGAAACTCAGGTAGAGCTGAATAATTTCTTTTCCAAAGCGGGCCCCGGTGTTGGCAACCGTGACATCTACCTGAAGCGACTCGCCGGTACCCAGCTTCTCGTTTACTACCTCAATACTGCGGTACTCGAAAGTGGTATAACTCAGGCCATAGCCAAATGGAAAGCAAGGTGTCATTTTACGCTTATCGTAGTAACGGTACCCTACGTAGATACCTTCACTGTAATGGTGTTTTAACGCCTCTCCGGGGTAATGCAGATAAGCCGGGGTTTCTTCCAGTGAATTCGGCACGGTAACTGTCAGCTTACCGCTGGGATTTTTCAGGCCGAAAATCAGGTTAGCGATAGCCCGGCCAACACCCTGCCCGGCGAAAAAGGTTTCCAGCACGGCTTTACACTGCCCAAGCCATGGCATAACCACCGCATCGGAATTCATCAGCACGACCACTACATTAGACTGCACAGCGGCCACTGCGTTTAGCAATTCAGCATGACTTGCCACCACATCCAGATGTTGACGGTCGCCATTTTCACCGTCTTCACCCACAGCAGTGTTGATAAATACAATCGCAACATCAGCAGCCTCGGCCTGAGCAGAAGCAAGCAGCAGAGCCTGTTCACTGCTGGTTTCGCCTTCAGCAACCCCGGCACTGTAGGTCACCTCAGCCGCCTCACCAGCGACATCGATAATTTCATCCAGCGGCCGGTCAAGTATACTGGGTACCGTAGTGGCGCAGCCTGAGCCTTGTATCACCGGCGTATGGGCAGCAGGCCCGAGGACAGCAATTTTATGCGTGTCAGTGGTATCCAGTGGCAGCAGATCATCAGTATTTTTCAGTAACACGATAGACTCTTCAGCAATACGCTGGGCCAACCGATGGTGAGCTGGCATGTCTACCGGGCGCGATTGCTTGCGCGCACCACCAATGCGTTCAATCAGCTCAAGCATGCGCATACAGGCAGTATCCACTGCATCGAGGTTAACCTCGCCACACTCAATCGCGCTTAGCAATTCGCTTTTATCTCTGGCTACCTCAGGCATGGCCAGGTCGTTACCTGCTGTTAGCGACGCCGGACGGTCTTTCACGCCATACCAGTCAGACATTACCAGCCCTTTATAACCCCACTGCTCGCGCAGGATGTCATGCAATAGGCCCCGGTGCTGCGAGGTTTGCTGGCCATTTAATCGGTTGTAGGACGACATTAACGTCCAGGGATCGGCCTTATCAATAGCCCGCTTAAAACCGGACAGATATATTTCATGTAACGCGCGCTCATCAACAATAGAGTCCATTTCGGTGCGGCGATATTCGGAGTTATTACAGGCAAAGTGTTTGAGGCTGGCGCCTACTCCCTCGCCCTGCAACCCATTGATCAGCGCAGCTGCCAGTTCTCCGGAAAGTAACGGATCTTCCGAGTAATACTCATAGCCACGGCCAGATAATGGCGTACGCCGGATATTGATGCCGGGGCCAAGTAAAATATCCACGCCCAGCGCCTGACATTCCCGGGCCAGAGCCTGGCCCATTTGTTCTACCAGTTCATTGTCCCAACTGCACGCCAGTGCCGAACCATTGGGAAAGCAGGTTGCCGGCAGTGTGTGGCCAAACAAGGCTTCACTGCCTTTCTTATCGGTCTGCTCATCAGCTTGCTGATTAACAACGCCGAGGAAATCGGTAATCGACCAGTTGCCTTCATTATCAATTTGCTCCGGACTGTAACGTACCCCGTAAGTGCCATCGGTCATGGTCAGCGGCTCGATACCGTGTGCCGGTAAATGGGCGGTTTTCCAGAGTCCGTTACCGGTCAGCAACGCCACTTTGTCTTCCGTCGACATGGCATTCAGGCACTGCATTATCGATTTATTCATGATGCTCTCCTGCGTTTTCCTGCCTGGCCAGTTTTCGCTGGGTTATGTTTTCAATAAGGTCACGATAGGTGGTTTCATTAAGCTGGTAAAAGGCCACTACCAGCATACTCAGTAAAAACATCAGCGCCGGAAACAGAGTCATGGCAAAGTTAATGCCTGCCACCGCGGCAGCATCAGGCGTTGCACTGGTGTAATCGAAAACATCCAGTAGCAGGCCAGCACAACCGCCGCCCAGCGCCATAGCCAGCTTGGTAACAAAGTTATAAAAGCCATAAATCGTGCCTTCCGCCCGGGTATTATAATGCCATTCAGCGTATTCCACGGTATCAGGCACCATAGACCACATTGTCACAAAGCCCATTCCCAGCGTCACACTGAACATACACACGCCGGTCATCACTGCTGTGATGTTGTCACCGGCCAGAAAGTACTGATAAAGCAATCCACTGATACCAAACAACAATGCTGCCTGGGTAATCGTTTTTTTGCCCCAATGCGCAATCAGCTTTTCTGAAGCTATAATCCCGCCGGTATAAGCCAGCGTCTGAATCAGAAAAAAGGTGGTCAGGAAAGCTTCATCACCAATCACATACTTTACAAAATACACCGCAATGGCCAGCCAGACCGTATAAGCAATGTAGAAAAACAGGGTATAAAAAGACACGTTAATTAACGGCTTGTTTTGCAAAATAACCTGCAGGGCATTTCTAGCATTGTCTTCTACCGGATGGCTTTCGGCCTGCACGCGCTCTTTGGTCATGGCAAAACAGGCCCAGAATGTCACCGTTGCCAGCGACGCGTAAAGCGTTACGGCAACGATATAGCCGGTTTGCGGCGAATCAAAAAGGGCCACCAAAGGCCCTGCAGTGGTCGACACCACCAGGTAACCAATGCTGGCCAGGGCAAACCGGTAAACAGACAACGAGGCCCGCGACTGTTCATGCTGAGTCAGCATGTTGGTCAGGGCGGAATAAGGGGTATTCACCGTAGTATAGGCCAGGCAATAAAGGGTGTAGGAAAACAGCGCGAAGATAAACTTGTAGTCGTCGCCAACAATCACAAAACACAGCACGGTTAGCAAACCCAGCGGCAACGCACCAAACAGTAAATAAGGCCTTAACTTACCGTGGCGAGTGTTGGTGCGGTCTACCGCTACTCCAATCAGCAAATTGAACACGGCATCGATAACCCGGGCCACTACAAAAATAAAACTCGCCTGAGCGGCGCTTATGCCATACACATCGGTGTAATAAAAAAGCAGAAACAGCGACACAAATCCAAACGACAGGTTGGAGGCAAAATCGCCCAGGCCGTAGCCCACCTTTTCACGTGGTGTCACAACAACATAACTTTGACTGGCGGGATGCCCCATATTTACTACTCCGCATTTTACGACCCGCTCACAGTAACAAAGTGTTAACAACGTCACCGCCAGAATTTTGCTGCACTTTATGCAGATATTTGCTCAATTTCGACAAGTGGCTATGCATCTGCGTTTCGAGCCAGCCACCGGGCGAAAAAACATGATAGTTTAGCGCTTAATTTAGTAATTGTAGTAAGGAAAGCCCCTGTGCGCGTTTACCTGATCGTGTTTTATCTGACGTTAATTATCTGGCCAGCGTTGACCGCCGCCTCTTCACTGCCGTCGTTTGTTGACCACCCCTGCGCAGATGATTACAGCGAGTTACCTCAAAACATCACCTGCGGCACACTGGTTGTGGCAGAAAACCCCAACGATAAGGCTTCTTCCCCGGTAGGCCTGCCCGTTGTTGTGGTAAAGGCATTACAGCCGGTTGAAGATGCGGCGCCGGTCATTTTCCTGCACGGAGGCCCGGGTTCCCATGCGGTAACAAATGTTCGGACAATGCTCACTAATGCCCGCAACAAACCGCTCATAGCCCGCGACCAGGACTGGATCTTCTTTGATCAGCGCGGAGGACGGCGAGCTACGCCTAACCTGAATTGCCCGGATGTTGAAATGACTGACGCCGGCCCGGTGGCAGAACAGGATGTGCAGGCACTCATTGCCTGTGGACATCGTTTTAAAGCCGCCGGCATCGACTTGAATCACTACAATGCCTTGCAATCTGCCGCTGATATTCAGTCGCTTCGCAAAGCGCTGGGCATAGGCGAATACCACCTGTTTGGTTATTCCAACGGCACTCGTGTAGCGCTGACTACCATGGACCACTACCCGGATGAGCTGGTGTCTGTGGTGGTCGATTCGGTGTGGCCTCGCGAGGCAACCTGGACAGAAGGCACACCGACCACACTGGCTAATGCAGTACGAGGCATCATTAAACACTGTCAGCTCAATCAGGATTGCCAACAACGCTACCCTGAACTTGAAGCGCACGTTGAAGCCCTGGCAAAACGCTTTCTCGCCGCACCACAAGCCGGCTCTGATGGTCGGCTATATCCTGCCACCGCCCTGGGTGCTTTTCTGATGGACTCAGGCTATGCCAAACAGGCCATTTCGTTTTTGCCGCAGCAACTCGAACAAATGTACCAGGGAAACTATCAGGTGCTGGAGTCGTTTGAACTGGCAGATTATCGCTCTACCGGCGCCCACATTGCCTACTTGTGCCACGATGAAATAGGCTTTGAAAGTCAGGCCCAGGTAGCCCGAAATGCCGGCGACGACCCCATTGCGCAACTGGCCGTAAAAAGCCTCGAAAACTACTTTGATGTCTGCGCTGCCTATGGCATTAAATCCGGCCCGGCCCGGGAAGCGCTGGAGGTTAAAAGCCGCATTCCTACCCTGTTTGTCTCAGCCGAAATCGACCCGGGCTGTCCGCCAGAGTTTGCAGAAGCCACTGCCAGCCATTTTGAGAACGGCCAGTTTGTTATGGTACCCAACACAACCCACGGTGTGTTTCTCGAGAGCCCCTGCGCGCGCAGCATGGTTCGCCAGTTCCTGCTCAACCCCAAGCAGCCTGTAGACCGAGCCTGCCTTGCCAACTAAGCTCGCAGACCAACATCTACCATTATGTTCTATGGTAAAACGCGAAAAGCCGCTGTATTCAGCGGCTTTTGTAATTGTGATGGCCTGACAGAGTTAGCTGCTGAACAACACCATCAGCACAGCAAAAACAAAACCTACACCGGCGATTTTAAGCCCGTTCTTAAACGGTAAGGCCCGCGGGATAAACATCAGGAAAGCCGACACCACGAAAAACAGCAGTGCAATACCAAAGGCAATGTTCATAAAAAATAACGGGCTGTTAGTCGTTGCCTTGTGCAGCTTAACCATTTTATTCAGCGGGAAGGGGTAATCCTTGTTTGTAACGCGGGCCTCACCGGTTTGTTTGTTGTATTCGCCCTGCGGAAAGACAATTTTACCGTCTGTTTCCTGTTCTACCTTAAACCCGCGCATACGCAGTTGCTCGCCAAGCCCTTTACCGTTTAAGCCTGCCTCTAACTGACGATGGGAGGTTTGTTCAAACTTCAGAAAGTCGGTGGTGCGAAAAATCAGTAACACGCCGCTAAGCGCGTAAACGGCCATGATGCCGGCAAGAAAAAAACCAATCCAACGGTGATACTGTCTGAAAGTATTATGAAATTTGGGCGACGCCATGGGGTCCTCTTTAAAACTCGTAATGCGGCAGAAGTCTTGCCTGGGATTATTAAACAGGCGCTATTCTGCCGAAAATTTTCTGTGGAATACAGCGAATTAACCTTTCTTAACGCTGAACCCCAAAACCGCTGCCCACCGATTATTCGCACAACCAGTTAATGGCTTCACGACTTTCGTTAAAATAATTAATCTCGCCGCTGATAAACCAACTACCGATACTGGCCATCAGTGCCTGCCACTCAGCATTGCCAACAATGGCGATTTTGCTGAATTCACTGCCATGGCGCAGGCCTATTTTAAAGTCATCCCAGGCGGCGCGTAGTTCCCAGCCCTTAAATTCGGTAGCATCAAAGAGCATTCGAACCTGCGGTGATTCAATTGTCTCAAGCGCCCCTTCCAACAAGGGAGTGAACGCCTTGTAATCCTCGTGAGTTAATTTACCCACTGCCTTCATCGACACATACAAAGTGTTGTCAAACCGTTCTATACCAATAGCGATACCATGAGTAACCTGAGCAGCCATAACGCCTCCTTATACTTTAGTTTCAGACTCAGTTTACTGCAGCGCACTACTATTCATGCTGATTTATATCAACATAACGCAGCAGGGCGTACCGAACGAGGGCCTGCTTGTGCTATGTTCTGATCATCAAGTTCAGCCGGATAACGACAGTGGCAGATAAAGCGCAAGCCAAGAAAATGGCCTATCAGATAATGACCAGCTTCGACAAAAACTATCGCTGGTTCAGCCGTGTAACCCGGGGCGCCCAGGAGCGTTTCGAAAAAGGCCAGTGGCAGCAGGCGCTGGCAGCTTCCAAAGAGCGCATCTCACTGTATGAACAAAGTCTGGCTACAGCTGTCGCTGAGTTGTACGATTTTATTATGGATCACCGCCAGGACCGTGAGTTCTGGGAACAGCTTAAAAAGGCCTTTGCAGAGCTTATCGAAAGCCATCCGCAGTATGAACTGGCAGAAACTTTTTACAACTCGGTCATTGGTAAAGTATTCCGGCATAAATCCATCGACAACACCATTATGTTTGTCAGCTCCAGCCGCTGTTTTCTGGCTGGCCAGGACAAACATAAAGTGATCCATAGTTTTGATACCACCACCACGGTAATGGAAATGTACGAGTCCATTTTTGCCTGTTACCGCTTTAACATTGGTTTTGAGGATCGTCCCCGGGATATGCAACAGCTGGATGATGCCCTGCGCGAGCGTCTCAGCAAAGAAGAGCTGGCCAGCGTTACCGCGGTAGAAATGCTCAAACCGGTGTTTTACCGGGGTAAAGCCGCTTACCTGGTAGGCCGGATTTGCATGCCTGAACGTACCGTTCCCTTCGTCATTGCCCTGCATACCAATGAAAATCGCCAGATCTATGTGGATGCCCTGCTCACCGAACGCCAGGATCTCAGCGTGATCTTCGGCTTCGCCCGCAGTTACTTTATGGCTGACACCCAGTTTCCCGGCGAGTTGGTGGCGTTTCTGCACGAGCTGCTGCCAAATAAAAAACAGTTTGAGCTGTTTATCGCACTGGGTCATTACAAGCACGGTAAAACGGCGTTTTATCGTAACTTCCTCGAGCATATGGATAACTCTGACGATCAGTTTGAAATTGCGCCGGGGATCCGGGGCCTGGTTATGATGGTGTTTCACCTGCCTTCTTATGGCGTGGTGTTTAAGATTATTAAGGATGAGTTTGCTGAAAGTAAGAAAATTACCCGCGAACACGTTATCGACCGTTACAAGCTGGTGAAGATGTCAGATAGGGTGGGCCGTATGGCCGATACTCACGAGTATGTAAACTTTCGCTTTCCGCTCAGCCGGATATGCCCTGCTCTGCTTGAGGAACTTCAGGATACTTGTGCATCCAGCGTGGAGCTGACCAACGATGAGCTGATCATTAAACACCTGTATATCGAGAAAAAACTTACGCCGTTAAACCTGTACCTTCAGCAGGAAACCGACCCGGACAAACTGCACAACGCCATTGACGAACTGGGTACCTGTATAAAACAAATTGCCATGGCCAATATTTTTCCCGGCGATATGTTGCATAAGAACTTTGGTATCACCAAACATGGCCGGGTGATCTTTTATGACTATGATGAAATCTGCTGGATGGATGAACGCAACTTCCGCTCAATACCGAAATCAGACGATCCCTATGCCTTAGACACCCTGTCGGTAGCACCTAGCGATGTATTTCCTGAACAGTTTGAACACTTTATTGTGGGTAAGCGGCCGTTTAAAGAGATGCTGAAATCCCTGCACGGCGACCTGATGACACCAGAATACTGGCGCGATGCGCAAAAGGAAGTCTCCCAGGGTACTATTCATAATTTCACGCCCTATCCAGGCTCGCGCCGCTTCAAGCGACCAGAGCATAGCGGGCAATAGTCAGATCCCCTGCCTCGATAGGATAGCGCCATCTGCAAAAATGGCGCTGGTCATTGGTAGTTATAACAGCGTTGCGAACAAGGCAACGCTAATCCCGAGCCCTGCCACAAACATGATGCTGCGCAGTTTGTCGATGTCGTACCAATAGCAAAAAAGATACACAATACGACAAACAACAAAGGCCGCAGCGAGGTATACGTGGGTTGCCCCAACCGTGGTTAATGCCAGTACCGCTAGCGCCGCGGGGGCAAAATAGGTAATCGCCTCAAAACAATTATAATGCGCAGCATTAGCCCGCGCACCAAAGCCTTCAAGGGATTGCTGCTGAGCACGTGGGTGGCGATTGTCGTAGCCACCGGAGCGCTGCATGGCCACCGCCAGTGGCACCTTGGCTAAAAATGGCATGACGCAAACCAGCATCAGGCAAAGTAAAAAGATTGTCACCGGTGTTCCTCCTTTTCTGGTGTCAAACTAACGTTATTGTTGCTGCATAAAAATGGTTACTTCGGCCATCACCAAACCAAATTTTTTCACGTAGGAACGGTTCATAAGCGTGCCATCACCCATTGCCCAGAACCAATCGTCGAAGGCGACTTCATAGGTCGTATCGTCTACCGGTAAGTCCATTTTGTATTGAAAGTTGAATGCATTACCGTACGACGTGCCCTTTGCCACACCCAAAATATCTCCGGCCCGGCCTTCATAAACACCGTTTCCGGTTGGCGTTATCCGCCAGGTGCGTTGCATTGGCCCCTCACCCACCTCATAGTTGAACGACTCGTCAAGCACCAGGGTGTCGCCATCCATACTGCCTTTAATGTCTACCGTAAAGCGTTGCACCACATCGCCGGAGCGGTTCTGAACAATGCCCCAGGCCTTCACATCACCCACAAAAAACGCTTCCAGCGACAGCGGCGGCGTGGTTTGCTGATACTTGCTGCCATCAATGGAGGCACTGCACCCGACTAATGTAAAAACTAACAGCCCTAAAACCCAAATACGAAACATGTTCATTCCTCCAACTCCAGTAATTTTGCTCTGAATTCAGGCTCGGTGGTTTGTGGTCCAAGCCAGATATTAAAAAACCATTCGCCAAAAGCCGGGTCCTCTACTTCGCCCACCAGCTCATCATTGTGATAAAAACGCGTTCCTCCGGCACTGGTTTTGATGCCGGTGATAGTGTCCTGCTCTTTTACATCCGGGAAAATCTGCCGCATCGTACTCTGCCAGCGTTCAATGCGGGATTTGTCCGACAGCCCTTGTTCGCGCATTTCTTTAATCGAACGCTCGGTGATATCTTCACCGTCAAAATCGCGAAGGTAGGTAAGCGCCAAAGCAAAAGACCCCTGTGGCTGCCATTTTCCCTGGGGAGCAAACAAGCGTGCGTCATAAACGTCCCAGAACAAATACGAGTAGCGGGCCTCACCCACTTTGGCTGCGCCGGGTATCGCTGAGCTAACCAATTCCGGCACGCTGCTGGCCTGTGCGGTATAACTCAAAATGAAAAATATCAGGGCGACTAGCCGCTGCAGATAACTTTTCATAAATTCTCCGAAAAATCTGATACTGCTTATACCGCAGCAACCACATTCGTGATCACATTGGCAACGTACCGGCGATTGATCTTTGTAATGGCTGGGATTACCCTGCCCTTTTCGTTACTGATAGCAATAGCCACCATGACTACCGAGCATCTGCAAAAGCAGTTAGGACTCAGTCTGCCTTCTCCTTTAGAGCGTTTTACCCCAAACTGGCCGGGTGCAGAACGAGTAACGCTCTGGGTGAAACGAGATGACCTTATCCACCCGATTATTTCGGGTAATAAATGGCGCAAGCTGAGTCAGCTGTTGGCAGACAACGCTGCTACAACGCAACATATTGTGAGTTTTGGTGGGGGTTTCTCTAATCACCTGCACGCCCTTGGCTGGTGCTGCCATCAACTGGGTATTGAGTTCACGGCACTGATCAGAGGTAACTATGGAGCATCGCCTACGCCGATGCTAGCCGATCTGAGTCGCTGGCATGCCAATATCCGCTACCTGACTAAACTGGAATACAAGCAACGTGATGAGCCTGACTTCATAGCCGGTCTGCGCAAACAATATCCCGGCGCTCTGATCGTTCCCGAGGGCGGCAGCCAGCAGGATGCGCTGGCGGGAGTTCAATCCATGCTTACGGAATGTCAGATTCCCTTTGATAAGATTATTACTCCTGTAGCAAGTGGCGCGACTCTAGCCGGGTTGATAAATGGGGCGGGAATAATTGATGGGGCCGGAATGCATAGCAGCGTCAGCGCCAGGCAGCAGGTATTGGGTATTGCAGTTCTTAATGGGGTTGGGTATCTTGAAAATCTGGTAGCACGATTTTTACCCGCTAAATCAAGCTGCGACTGGCAGATTCTGCATCAGTACCATCACGGTGGTTATGCCCGTACCTCGCCGGCGTTACTGACTTTGTGTGATGAAATGCAGCAGGAATATGAGATCCCGCTAGAACCAGTCTATTCAGGCAAGGTATTTTATGCGGTAAAAGCCTTGCTCGCCCAAGGCGCTTTCGCGGCCGGCGAGCAAATTATCATTGTGCACACCGGCGGACTACAAGGCGCCCGAACTGATCCTGACAGCCGTTCGTAACGTTACCAATTATGAGCATTAAACACTAACAGGGAGACTACATGAGTGACAATCACACCGTTTTTTCACGTCCCAGCCAGTTGTTAATCGACCGCTCGTTAACCCTGTGTAAATCACTGCTGCGAATGGAAAACTCCTTTTATCCTTTCGCAGCGATTTATGAAAACGGTCGCATAGGCTGTTTGTTCAGTGAAGACTTTGGCGTAGAAAATCCCGGTGAGATGCAAATTCTTGAGCATCTGCAATGGCGCATCATCGATAACATTACCGACAACGATGCCTACGCAACGTTAGTCTATGCAGCGCAAATTGAAATTAATGAACAGGAAGCCCAGGACGCCATTGTGATCACATTGTGCGAACCTAATCGTCCGGAACGTTCAGTGGTCTATCCTTATTATCGTCAAAACCAGCGTGTCATCCTTGCACCACCGCTGGTTGAAAAGTAATCATCATCTATAATTCTACAGCACGGCAGACGGTCAACTTTGCTTGCCTATTTTGTGCCGTCTGATAGCATTCAACGCAAATTTTAAATCCATTACAAAAGGGATGAAGACTATGTCTCGTGTTCTGATCATCGGCGCTGGTGGCGTAGCGGCAGTTACCGTAAAAAAATGTGCTCGCCTGCCTGAGTACTTCGACGAAATTTACCTGGCCAGCCGCACTGTTTCCAAGTGTGAAGCTCTTCAGCAAGAAGTAGGTATCGACCATGTGAAAGGCGTTTTCGCCGTTGATGCTGATGATGCAAAAGCCGTTGAAGCGTTAATTAACGATGTTAACCCGGATCTGGTGGTTAACCTGGCGCTGCCGTATCAGGATCTGCCCATCATGGATGCCTGTCTGGCCACCAAAACTGATTACCTCGATACCGCCAACTATGAGCCTAAAGATGTTGCCAAGTTTGAATACAGCTGGCAGTGGGCCTATCAGGATAAATTTAAAGATGCCGGTATCATGGCGCTGCTCGGCAGTGGTTTCGATCCGGGCGTAACCAACGTTTACACCGCCTACGCCGCGAAGCACTATTTCGACGAAATCCACTATCTGGACATTGTCGACTGTAACGGCGGCGATCACGGCCAGGCATTTGCCACTAACTTTAACCCTGAAATCAACATCCGCGAAATCACGCAGCGCGGCCGGTTCTGGGAAGACGGCGAGTGGAAAGAAACCGATCCGCTGAGCGTACGTGAAGATCTGGATTATCAGAACATTGGTGTTCGTGCGTCTTACCTGATGTTCCATGAAGAGCTGGAGTCTATTGTTAAGCACTTCCCGTCTCTGAAACGCGCGCGTTTCTGGATGACCTTCGGCGATGCTTATCTTAACCACCTACGGGTACTGGAAGGCATCGGTATGACCAGCATCGAGCCGGTGGAATTCCAGGGTCAGCAAATTGTTCCGCTGGAATTTTTGAAAGCGGTATTGCCTAACCCGGGCTCACTGGCCGAAGGCTACACCGGCATGACCTGTATCGGTACTTATATTACGGGTATCAAAGACGGCAAAGAAAAAACCATCTTCATCTATAACAATTGCGACCACGCGGTATGTAACGAAGAAGTGGGCGCTCAGGCAGTGTCTTACACTACCGGCGTACCGGCTATGATTGGCGCGATGATGATGCTACAGGGTAAATGGCATAAGCCAGGTGTTTGGAATATGGAGCAGTTCGATCCGGATCCGTTTATGGAAGAGCTCAACAAACACGGCTTGCCGTGGCATGTGCTTGAATGCGATAGCAGCCCATTCAGCAAATAACGGTATTAACGGAGACGACGGCGTGACCGATTTAACCCAACGCACTGATATTCCCTCCCCGTGCTATGTGCTGGAGGAAGCGAAGCTGGTTAACAACCTGGAACTGATGAAACGCGTACAGGATGAATCCGGCGCCAGAATTATTCTGGCCCTTAAAGGATTTTCCATGTGGTCTGTGTTTGACATTGTAAAACAGTACCTCCATGGCGCTACCGCCAGTTCGGTGTGGGAAGCCAGACTTGCCAGTGAAATGGGCAAAGAGGTGCATGCCTACGCACCGGCTTACAAAGCCAGAGACATTGCTGAACTGGCAGGCCTGGTCAATCATCTGTCGTTTAACAGTCTTACTCAATGGCAGGCGTACAAGGATGCTTTGCCTGGTGTTTCGCTGGGCTTGCGCATTAACCCTGAACATCAGGAAGCAGACACGCCGTTATACGATCCGGCCGCACCGGGTTCGCGCCTTGGGATCCGCGCCAGCGAACTGGAAGGTATCGATTTAAGCGGTATCGAAGGGTTTCATTGCCACAACCTCTGTGAGTGCGACTCTTACGCAACGGCTCGCACCCTCGAAGCCATCGAGCAGCGCTTTGGTAAATGGCTGGGTCAGCTAAAATGGTTAAATTTAGGCGGCGGGCATCTCATGACCCGTGCTGGCTATGACGTTGACCACCTGATTCGCACCCTGAAAACGTTTAAAGCCAAATACCCGCATCTGGATGTGATCCTCGAACCGGGTTCTGCAGTGGCCTGGCAAACCGGGCCTCTGATTGCCGAAGTAGTGGATATCGTCAATAACGAGGGGCCCATTGCGCTGTTGGATATATCGGCCACCGCGCATATGCCGGACGTCCTGGAAATGCCCTATCGCCCGACGATATTGCACGGCGGACAACCCGGAGAACTGGGTCATGATATCAAGCTTGGCGGCAACTCCTGCCTGGCAGGTGATGTTATAGACACCTACAGTTTTGCCGAGCCACTGGCTGTCGGTACGCGACTGCAGTTTGAAGACATGATGCATTACACCATGGTAAAAACCACGTTTTTTAACGGTGTGGAGCACCCGGCTATAGGAATTTTACGCTCCAACGGAGATTTTGAATTAGTCCGTCAATTCCATTACGACGATTTTAAAGCGCGCTTATCCTAAGCGCCTTTCCATCACTCCGATTTTAACGCCTTGGCCTTGTTAGCTTTCATCAATCTAACGCCCTAATTTGGCGCCACAAACGCGTGGGCTATATTGCGAAGCGCCCCGCGTGATTGTGTCCCAGAGAGCAAGGCGAGTGCCTTAATTTGATTGTTAGCTGCCACCTATTAGTAATGGTAACGACACGAGATAACCGTAATTGCTGTATCGTCTACCGCATATACTAAACGGTTAGTGTCATCTATTCTGCGGAACCAGAAACCTGAAAGATTTTCTTTAAGAGGTTCCGGCTTTCCAATTCCATCAAATGGAGCGCGCTTAACATCAGAAATTAATTTATTGATACGTTTCAAGGTTTTCTTATCTTGAGTCTGCCAATATACGTAACTATTCCAAGCTTCATCAGTCCATGATAAAAGCCTGTTACTCATCAAGAAGTTCTCGCTGGGTCGTTTTTGCCGATCTAAACTGTTCTATTGAACGATTTAAGTGTTCAGAGTTGGCTGGAGAACGAAGTAGATGAACGGTTTCCATAAGGCTGTTGTAGTAATCTAATGACATTACAACAGCATCTTCAGAGTCACGACGAGTGATTATTGTTGTATCTGCATCGTTAATTACATTGTCCAACACGGCTTTTAGACCATTTCGTGCTTCGGTAAAAGAGACAATTCTCATTTTGCACCCCACTTGTACATTATATTGGACAAGTCTAGATCGAAAATAAGCACATGTACAGGATATTGTGCATTACTGCGCTGTGGCAGCTAACATCCTCATAACGGGCAAAAATACCTAGGCTAAAATACCGAGCGAAGCGAGGGGAGCCTACGTGTTTTTGTCCCTAGCGAGCACAGCGAGTGGTTAATGCCTTTGTTAAATGCCAATCACCAACTTCATCGATTCTGCCGCAGATATAAAACCCAGTATAAAGAATAACATACGTATTAAAATATTAACTGCAAAACGCAATGTATCAGGTTCATACCATGGTTTTTTATCAAAATCATATTCTGTACGAAGTTGTCGCTGATACTCTCCAATAATTTGCTTACCAATAACCAGCAAAAAAATTAAGGAGAAAAAGGTAAAAGCGAAAACTCCACCTGGAAGAGAATAAAACTCAATAACAGCTTCGCTGAGTACTAATAAAACTCCAGCTATAAATGATGTTGTTTTTGTGGCTTCCATTGGCATTAACGCTTTAAACAGCGGAAAACGTGAGCAAAGCGAGTAGTTTTCCGCTGCTTTAAATTGTTATATTTCACTAAGCTCACCGGACCCATTTAAGATGGGTTGTGCCCATCGATAAAACTCGGATCTATCGTTGAACCATGGCCAAAAACCATCTGTCGTTGGCCATATCATTTGCAACATATCGAAGTCATCTCCGTCGTGAAGCCATAAACCCCAGCCTAAATATTCTTCGTAATGTGACTTATCCATTTTTATAAAGCAGACATCAAAGCCTTCAAGAAAATCGGAATAGTAATTACCAGGTTCAAATACTTCACCATCAAGCAAACGGTTCTTGTAATTGTTGATAATCGAGTGAGCCAAATCTAGCTTCAGTCCCACAATGATAAGGTCAGGCTTACTTTGGTTCTTATTGATGCCAATTGAATAACTGAAGCAAGGTTCTCCGTCACCTTCCATAACCTTCAATACGTGACACCCGAACTTCTCGATATCACTTAGTGCTTTTTCATCCTTTTCGTCCACTAAAGTCTCCGTGAAATATAACGCTCACATAAACGGCGCGAGGTACGAGCGTCCGGCGACCGATAGGGAGCGAATTTCATGTGCTTGTTAGCTACTTGGCCCATTATACTTTTGAAGAGCCTTTTCAACTTTTTTATCAATGTTGCGAAGTACAAGCGGAGTTGAATAGCCCAACACTAACGACAAAAACCAAAGCCGACCCGCAGCACTAGCAGTTGGCTGAATAGCTCCAAGAAAAAGGAACGCAATACCAAAGCCAATTCCTGTTCCTGCGAGCCACATACCCATAACCCAATAACCTCTTTGCCTTCGACTCTCTTTTGTTTGCTTCCTTTTTTCCTCGATAGTCGAGTTCGAGACCGACTCATATACTGGCGGCTTGAGCAAATCTATTTCAGAAGTCCAGCCTCGGATTAAGCTTGCGACTCCGGCTATAAAAGGGCAGGTCCAAAGTAGAGCTTCATCTTGCATACTCATGTTAAATATTTCGTTTAATTCAAACACATTTCAGTCCGTTGTGTGAGTAGCTAACTGTAAAATAGACACCAAAACAGTCCGAATAAAACTGCCATTTTGGTGCTTATCAATTTCCTAATAACTTCAGATTATCTTAAAGGTCCAACAGATAAAAGAATGCGGATGTGGTGGTGTTTTTTATCCAACATTAAATACGCCACTCCCTACTAAAATTGTAGTTTGGCGTAAAACGCGCACCAGAGAATAAATTACGCTCTCTCGGCAGCTACCATCGCTTTAATTTTTGGCTGATAACTGAGCGCTTAAGATTAAGCTTATATAATACCGTGCCCACGGCTTATACCGCTGGCAGCAATTTTGCCTTCTGCCAGTACCGTATCGTCGAGTTTAATTTTGAACGGGCTGTCAGCTTTGCCAACAATACTGTATTCAAACCCGTAAATATGGTTGTCATGAATATGCACCGTTGCTGAGCGGGCCGGTGAGACTAATTCGTAAACCCCGTTGTCGGCATGCTCATTGATGATATTCACCATCCAGTTACCGCGGTCCATATCGATATTGAGCGTTTTCTCAAGCATTCGTCATTCTCCGAAAAACGTTGTGTGTCACCTGAAATAACTAAAGAAGCACACTGCAACTGCCAGTGTGTTGATATTTGAATTATTGAAATAACGGCCTTAGAACTAACAGCCGGATGTAGGGCAAAATGTTAGATTTATTCTAGGGCCAAACCAGCCTGATACAAAGCGTTTTTCTTTAGCTGATAATGATCTGCGACAATGGCAGCTGCTTTTTTCAGTGGTAAGTCCTGCTTCAGGCGTTTAAGCAGAGCGATGGCTTCGCTGGGCAGTTCGTCACTGGCAGGCGGCGCGCCGGCCACCATCAGCACAAATTCACCTTTTTGATGCACAGCATCTGCTTCCAGCCAGGCGATGACACCGTCCGGCGTATCACTGACGTAGGTCTCAAACGTTTTGGTCAGCTCTTTGGCCAGTACCAGATGCCGATCTGGCCCCAGAGCGGTTTTGATATCGTTAACGGTATCCAGGATACGCCTCGGCGCCTCGTAAAATACACTGGTACAGGTGCGGTCCAGGAGCGTTGCCAGTACGTTCATACGGGCCTGATTTTTAACCGGTAAAAACCCTTCAAATATAAACCGATCGGTAGCCAGTCCGGAGGCGCTCAACGCCGTTATCGCCGCACAAGGGCCAGGCAGGGCGACCACATTAATGCCGGCTGCCCGGCATGCACGCACCAGTACAAAACCCGGATCGCTGATCAATGGTGTTCCGGCATCACTAATTAACGCAACGGCTTCACCGCCGAGCAATTTATTGCACAGCATCTGAGTTCGCTTTTCTTCGTTATGATCATGCAGCGACAGGGTTTTCGCCTGGATAGAAAAATGTTGTAAAAGCTTCTGGCTATGGCGGGTGTCCTCCGCGGCAATCCAGTCTACCGCACCTAACACGTCGATAGCCCGCTGGGTGATATCCTGCAGGTTGCCAATGGGCGTAGGCACAATATAAAGGGTAGCGGCGGTCATAGGGTAAAATCCGGCAAAGCTGAAAGGCTGCCAATATACCTGTTTGTCACAATGGCGGAAACCTTTGTGTGGTATTCACTGGCCATTAAGCCAGAATTTAGATTAATCCGTAGATTTTAGTTATCAGTCAGTTAAACTGGCGGTTCAGGAATAATTGTATGGAATCGCGGAACGTTTATGCGTCGATGTTACCCATGGTTACTGTTTGGTTTAAGTGTGACTTTGCTATTGAGTGGTTGTGGCTCAACTGCCCCCACCACCCGCGCCCCGGTGAAAACCTCAGTGCCCCAGGTGCAAACCGAAGATAACACCGAGACTACGCTGACGCCGGCGATGATGGTCGCCCGGGCGCAGGATGTCTGGCAGACAACCGGCGATATAAATTTACGTAATGGCTACCTGCTGGATGCGGCACAAGCCTTTCTGGCTGACGGTGCGCCGGCTAAAGCCAGTCAGATTGGTTACTTGCTGCGCGATCAAATCCGCTTACCGGAACAACAAAACCGCTATCAGTTACTGCTGGTTGAACTGTACGGCAACGATCCCAGGGTAGGCAGTGCACAACGGCTCGAACTGCTGCAATCCATAACCGCTTCGGACCCTGCTACCAAGGCACAAAAGTTTGCTTTGATGGCAACCGATTATGCCCGCCTTGGTGAATGGTTGGCGGCTGCTAACGCGCTACTCAATAGTGATGATGCCAATCCTGAACATGTAGCGCAGGCCTGGCAATGGGTTAATCAGGCCTCGGCGCAGCAATTACAGGACAGTGCCCGCTTTAACAAACTTCCCGCCTACGTTTCTCTGCGTCAGCTTATTCTTGAGCATGGTTTTGAGCCTGACGTACTCAGGCAGCAACTGGCTCAGTATCAACGCGTATTTCGTAATCACCCGCTGGTAACTCATTGGCCGGACAACCTGAGCAACCTCGACCAGCTAGCCCAGACTAATCGCGAAAATATCGCCGTGATGTTACCACTCAGTGGTCGTTTACAGGTCACCGGTATGGCGATTAAAGAAGGGATCCTCGCCGCTTACTTTAACGATGCCAGTGCCATGAATGCGACCCGGATCCCCCAGTTGCAATTTATCGACACCAATGGCGCAACCGCCGATGAGTTAATTGCAGCCGCTGCCGACGCAGACTGGATCATCGGCCCCCTGCTGAAAGAAAATGTCGATGCGCTGTTGCCGAAACTCAGCCCGCAACACCGTATTTTGACCCTGAACCGCCCTGAAGCTTCACTTCCGGCGCTGGGCGATGGCGAACAACAAGAGCTGCTGCCAGCCAGCTTCAGCTCACAGGTTTACTACGCACTAGCCCCAGAAGATGAAGCCAGTCAGCTGGCCGAGCGGGTATTTACCCAGGGCCGACGTTCACCGGTGCTGGTCGCCTCAGAGAATACGCTTCATCAGCGTATGCAGGACGCCTTTTTAACCCGCTGGCAACAACTCACCAGTGGCCTGGCAGCCAGTCAACACAGCGCCCCGACACTGGTAACTTATTCCGACAACAATACGTTGCGCGAAGGCATTCTGGATGCTCTGGATGTTGCTCAGAGTAAAGAGCGCATTAAAGAAATACAGAGCTTCGCCGACGGTGAGCTGTATAACATGGCGCGTAACCGACGGGATATTGATGCGGTAGTGGTTTTCACCTCACCGGAACAAACCGAACTGGTTAACCCGGTGATTGAAGCGAGCATCAGCCCCTTTGATGGCGTTACCGTGCCGGTGTTTGCAACCTCCCGCTCCATCGATTATGCCCAGTCGCGCAACCAGTGGCGAGATTTGGAGAACCTGCATTTCCTCGACATGCCGTGGGTACTGCCCGACAATCCGGCGCCCGAACTGGCCGCCCAAACCGATGCGCTATGGCCGCAGCGCCCTACTCCACTGCAACGCCTGTTTGCTTTTGGCGTGGATGCCTACAACCTGCTACCGCGGATTAACAGTATGGCGTGGTTACCACAGTTACAGTACGAGGGCCTGACTGGCGCGCTAAGTGTTAATCAGAACAATGAGATAGTACGCAGTTTACCGGAAGCAGTGGTAACCCAGGAGCGCGTACAGGTATTGGCAGAATAATGGTATGGCACGTTGGATTGGTCACAACCAGGAAAAACGTGCCCAACAATACCTGCAACGGGCCGGCCTCACTCTGGTGGCCAAAAATGTGACCTATCGGGGCAGCGAAATCGACCTGATAATGAAAGAACAGCAAACCTGGGTATGCGTGGAAGTAAAATATCGCCAGCAAGATAGCCATGGTCATGCTGCCGAAACGATCAGCCCGGCAAAAATTCACCGAATGGGTACTGCGTTTCAACGTTATTTAAGTGATAATGGTATTAATTCCAATATGGTTCCCATGCGGCTTGACGCAGTAGTCATTGACGGTGACACCATCAACTGGCTGAAGAACATCGCTCAGTAGGGTCATGGGGCCTGTGCAGTTAAGAGAAACGATATATCTACATGATCGAAAATATCAAAGCGAATTTTACCGAAAGTATCCAAACTAAAATTGCAGCGTCTGAAATGCTGCCGCCAGCCATCGATAAAGCCGCCATGATGATGGTTGAAGCGCTTATCCGTGGTAACAAAATACTGAGCTGTGGTAACGGTGGTTCAGCCGGCGACGCCCAGCACTTTTCATCAGAAATGTTAAACCGTTTCGAACGCGACCGCCCCAGCCTGCCGGCGATAGCCATTACCACCGATACGTCAACGCTGACCTCTATCACCAACGACTACAGCTATGATGAAGTATTCTCCAAGCAGGTCCGTGCGCTGGGCCAGCCGGGCGATGTATTACTGGCTATTTCTACCAGCGGTAACTCCCGAAATGTGATTAACGCCATGGAAGCCGCGTTGTCACGAGACATGACCATCGTTGCTCTGACCGGTAAAGACGGCGGTGAGATGGCAGGGTTTCTGGGTGAACATGATGTGGAAATCCGTGTTCCCTCCAACCGCACAGCGCGGATCCAGGAAGTACACCTGCTGGTCATTCATTGTTTATGCGAGTGTATTGATGACAGTCTGTTCCCGGCCCATGACCCCGATGGCTATTAAAGCTTTGTTACGCAACATACTAGCCGTTGGCGCTGTACTAATTTTATCAGGCAGCCTCAACGGCTGTGCCGTTGTAGCAGTAGGCGCGGTAAGCGCTACCGCGGTATCGGTGTCCAACGACCGCCGCACGGCTGGCACCCAGTTGGACGATTTTAATGCACAAAATACCGCTTCCCGGCTGCTAGGAAAGCAGGAAAACCTTAGCGAAACGGCCAATATTGAAGTGACCGTTTACAACAAGGTGGCATTACTCACCGGGCAGGCGCCGAGTCAGGCCGACATTAAGCAGGCCGAAGAGCAGGTCCGCAGCATTAATTATATCAACAAGATCCACAACCAGATCCGGATTGGCCAACCCATTGCCACCTCCAGTGAACTTTACGATCGCTGGCTGGCGACTAAGATCCGCACTAAAATTCTGGCCTCAGATAACGTGCCGACCTCACAAATCAGTATTATTGTTGAAGACTCCGAAGTGTTTTTAATGGGTCTGGTCACCAATCAGGAAGCCACCGCAGCGGTCGATATCGCCCGCCATGTAGACGGTGTCGCACGAGTCATTCGTGCTTTTGAAATTTACTAGCAGGGCGAAGACTTTCAGCAGCAAGTAACGCAGGCTTTTCCCTGATAGACAAAAATGCATAGTGCAATTATGCTAAAGGGAATTACTCTGAGAATGTTGATTGGAAAATCGTGGATGTCCAGGTACGTCAGTCTTCAGACTGTTAAGCAACTCGCCTTTCGTATAGTCCTTTGCACCCTGACTGTTTTTTTCAGTTCCACAGGCTATGCCGCGCCATCACAACTCAGCGATTACTTTAAAGAAGTCTGGACCACCCGCAACGGACTCCCGCACAACACCATCAATGCCATTTCACAAAGTGAAGACGGCTACCTGTGGGTGGGCACCTGGGAAGGTGCAGCCCGATTCAACGGCCGTTCGTTTACCGTGTTTGGCCGCGGCGAACCCAGCGGTATGCCGGATGTCGGTATCCGCACCATCTATAAGAATCGTCAGCAAAATTTGATCTTTGCCGGCGCCCGCGGCGGATTAAGTGAGCGTCGCCCTGATGACTGGCAAAGCTGGCAGCCTTACCGGGTATTAATTAACGGTGTGGCCGACGATAAACAGGGCAATCTGTGGCTGGCAACTGAAGGACAAGGGGTCTACCGTCAGGCAGCCCGTGGCGAACGAACCCAACTAACTATTCAACAAGGCTTACCGAGTAACGTAATCTCCAGCGTACTGAGCACAGATGATGGCAGTATCTGGCTGGGAACCGGGCGCGGACTGGTGCGCCTTAACAGCGAAGATGAAAGTTTTGCGCTGGAACAGATCGCCGGGCTGCCTGAAGTCCCGGTGCTGGCATTAACTGCCTATAACGATGGCTTGTTAATTGGCACCGAGCGAGGTCTTTATCAGTATCAGTCCGGTGAGGTCAGCATTTTCTCTCCGCAATTAATGGATCTGCCAGTATCAGTGTTATTGGCTTTCGATAACCAAATCTGGGTAGGCACCACCGACCGCGGTCTTCTGCGCTATAGTGACGCAGGCCTGGAGAGTCTCAATATGGCTGCCGGGTTGCCAAACAATCGGATCCTTTCATTGTTCCGCGACCGGGAAAACAGCATCTGGGTAGGCACCAATGGCGGCTTATTCAGGCTCCGTGACGCGCCATTTGTCACGCTAACCACCGAGCAGGGGTTAGCCGGTGATTATATTCGCTCAGTATTGTCACACAGTGACGGCAGTATATGGGTAGGTAGCAGCCAGGGCGTTAGCCGCATCACTAAGCAAGGTATAGAAGCTGTAGACTTTTCTAGTTACAGCGACGGCCAGTCGGTGCTGAGTATGGTTGAAGGGCCTGATGGCTCAGTCTGGATAGGCACCTATTCTGATGGTGTCCTGCAGTGGCAGGACGATGCCATTGTACAGCAGTACAACCGGCGCACGGGTTTACTGGCTAACGAAGTCCGCGCCATCGCCGTTACCCCACAGGGCGGTTTATGGGTAGGCACAGGTCACGGCCTGAACTATGTCGACGACAACGGCGTGCGCAGTTTTACTACAGAAGATGGCCTGCCCACACCATTTGTAATGGGGCTGTATTTACACGATGACGGTCGCCTGTTTATTGGCACCGGTGGCGGTGTAGTTATCCGTAGTCCGAACGGCGACATTACCCCGGTAGATATCAGTAACCTCGATGATGCAGAATATGCTTTTGGGTTTGCGCCGGATCCGGCTGCAGACCTGCTATGGATGAGTACCGATCGCGGCCTGGTTGCCTATGATCTGACCACAGGCCGTTTAACCATGCTTGGTCGCGACGCGGGATTACCTTTCGATAAGGTCTTTCAGGCGGTCATCGACAAGAACAGGCATCTGTGGTTAAGCAGTAACCGCGGTATATTGCGCTTCAGACGCGAACAAATTGAGGAGTACCTTGCCGGAAAGCGCGAGCAGGTTGATTACGAACTCTTTGGCGAGAGTGACGGGATGCAAAGTGCACAGGCCAACGGCGGCTCCATGCAGGCTGCTACTCTGGCTCAGGACGGCACGGTATGGTTTGCAACATCCAAAGGCGCCAGCCGGGTGAACCCGGCCGAACTGAAGCGCTTTTCGGCCAATACCCCGCCGGTGGTAATCGAAGGCTTTAAGGTCAATGGTTCAGCACTGCCTTTACATACTGAAAAAGACATAGCTCCCGGCGCAGACCGAATTGAGATCCAGTTTGCCGGACTGGGCTTTGTGATGCCCGAGCGAATTCAATACCGCACCCGCTTACAGGGATTCGATAACAGCTGGGTCGACCGGGGCTCCAATACTATTGCGGAATACACTAACCTGCCACCGGGCGATTATCAGTTTATGGTAAGCGCTTCCTATCCGGGAGGCGCCTGGGGCGAACAAAATGCCAGCTTCCGCTTTACCATTGCTCCTTATTTCTGGCAACAAACCGGCTTCTGGATAGTGGTATTACTAACGGTTATCGCCATGGTCATTGTGGCTCACCGCTGGCGTATGAAAAGTCTGCGTCAACGCGCCGAGGAACTTAGCACCCAGGTGGCAGAGCAAACATATACGCTTAAACAACAGGCCAACAACCTGCGTAAAGTCGATGAAGAGCGCTCGGCATTATTACTGGAAATCAAACGCCAGGCTGCTGAGTTTGAGCAGCAAGCCCGCTCAGATAAACTAACCGGACTTGCCAACCGCCGGGCATTCGATGAGTCACTGCACCGCGAATGTGCCCGTTCTAAAAGACGCAACCTACCGCTTTGCCTGGCGCTGTTGGATATTGATCACTTCAAGCAAATTAACGATACATTTAACCACAGCATAGGCGACAAAGTGCTTAAGCTGGTGGCCGATGCTATTAGTCAGCATTGCAGGGAAGAAGACCTGGTCGCACGCTGGGGCGGTGAAGAGTTTGCCATACTGTTGCCCAACTGCGATAACCAGGCGGCACAGGATATTTGCGAGCGCATTCGCCAGGCGGTTAGCGAGACCGACTGTTCTGCCATCGCGCCGGACATTTCCCTGACTATCAGTATTGGGGTCACGGCTTATCATAGCGACGATACTTTTGATAAGTTGATTTCGCGGGCGGACAAAGCGTTATATGCCGCTAAAGAAGCAGGCCGCAATCGTCTCACCCAGATTTAAACGGCCCGGCTTTACTCTTTTGCCGGGTAACACCGACTGTTAAACGAGGGAAGACAGACCTGCTTCGCCACTTTATCGTCGACATAATACTTTGGTGGTACGGTACCGCTGCTCAAATAATCATCAGCTATACTACCCCTGCTACAGAGCGCAGAACTGGCAGGGGCTGGCGACTGGTCAGCCGTATTTAGTACCATTTTATTCCCTATCCGCTGACCAGCTTTGTCGACAATAAACCCTATTCCATATTGACTGACTCGGTCAAAACGCCTATATTGTCGACATCATTTCCAACAGTGAGTCGTGAATTGTGAGTATCGCAGCCTTTGCTGAACAAGCGGTTACCAGTGCTGATAAAACCTTTTTACAGCTTCGGGTAGATATTGTTGAAGGAGCCATTCCGGCAGGCAGTAAACTCAGTGAAACCGAACTGTCGACAAAGTATCAGGTCAGCCGCGCCGTTATCCGTGAAGCGATTAATCGCCTTGAATCCTGTCATCTGGTTGAGCGTAAAGCCAACGTCGGCGCGCGGATTGTATCGCTAACGCCTGAAGGTTTAATTCAGCTGTACCAGGTTCGCGAAGCGCTAGAAGGCATGGCCGCTCGTTTGGCAGCAAAAAATATGTCGGACGAAGAAATTGCCGATCTCACTGCCCTACTCGACAACCACTTTCAAACTGTCAAAGGCGGCGAGTCCTACTATCAGGAAGCCGGCGATCTGGATTTTCATTATCGGATTATTCTGGGCAGTAAAAATCAACACCTTATCGAAGTGCTGGTTAACGGCATCTACCATTTGATTCGCATGTACCGCGTGCAGCTCGGCATGGCCGGGCCGCGGGTAACTACCGCATTTGATGAACACAAACACGTGGTACAGGCGATTGCAAACCGTGACGAAGAGCTGGCCGAAATGCTCATGCGTCGTCACATTTTGTATTCAAAAAACAACATTGAACGCAAGTTGCTTCAATCCTAATCAACCTAAACCAAGAGAATGATTATGAGCGCAGGTAAAAAATTTCGTCAGGCACTGGCCGACAATAAACCTCTTCAAATCGTAGGCACCATTAACGCCTACAGTGCCATGATGGCAAAAGCCATTGGCCACAAGGCCATCTACCTCTCTGGTGGTGGTGTTGCTAATGCTTCTTACGGTCTGCCGGATCTGGGCATGACCTCATTAAATGACGTTATTGTTGACGTTCAGCGCATCACCTCTGCCTGCGACCTGCCATTGCTGGTAGATATCGATACCGGTTGGGGCGGCGCATTTAACATTGCCAAAACCATTAAAGACATGGAAAAAGCCGGCGCCGCAGCAGTGCACATGGAAGACCAGGTAGCGCAAAAACGTTGTGGTCATCGCCCTAATAAGGAAATTGTATCAACCGCCGAGATGGTTGACCGTATCAAAGCAGCCGTGGACGCCCGTACCGATCCGGACTTTTTCATCATGGCCCGCACCGATGCCTTTGCTCAGGAAGGCCTGGAAAAAGCCATTGAACGTGCCAAAGCCTACGTTGCAGCAGGTGCTGATGGTATCTTCGCAGAAGCGGTGAAAACCGAAGAACACTACCGCGCCTTCTCTGAAGCGCTGGATGTGCCAATTCTGGCCAATATCACAGAGTTCGGTCAAACCGAACTGTGGAACAAAGAAGAGTTGGGTGAATGGGGTGCCGCCATGGTGTTGTACCCGTTAAGTGCTTTCCGTGCCATGAATAAAGCCGCCGAAACCGTTTATACCGCCATCCTAAAAGACGGCGATCAAAAAGCCGTCACAGACATGATGCAAACTCGTATGGAACTCTATGATTATCTGGGTTACCACGAGTACGAGCAGAAGCTCGACGCGCTGTTCGCGGAAGGTAAAAACAAGTAAACCATTAACCGGCCGACGCCGCCCAATCGGGTTTTGCCACCCGCACAGCGTCGGTCCGAATAAATAAATGTACTCTACAAAAATTACATTAGGAGAAAAACGATGGCTAAAGTACTCAGTGGTGCAGGCTTACGTGGTCAGGTAGCCGGTAAAACCGCATTATCAACCGTAGGCGTTTCAGGTTCCGGCCTGACCTATCGTGGTTACGATGTAAAGGACCTGGCCAATAACTGTCAGTTTGAAGAAGTTGCCTATCTTATCCTCAAGGGCAAGCTACCAAACCAGACCGAGCTGGATGAATACAAAGCAAAACTGAAAGGCATGCGCAGTCTGCCACAGGCCCTGCTGGATGTTCTGGAGCGTATTCCTGCTGATGCTCATCCAATGGATGTTATGCGAACCGGTTGTTCGATGCTGGGTAACCTGGAAATGGAAAAAGACTTCAGCGAACAGGGTGAAATCACTGACCGCATGCTGGCCTGCTTCCCAAGCATTATCTGTTACTGGTATCGTTTCTCTCATGATGGTGTGCGCATCGACGTTAATACCGACGACGACTCTATTGGCGCACATTTCCTGCATATGCTGCATGGCAAAAAGCCTAACGATCTGCACGAGCAGGTCATGCACGTATCACTTATCCTGTACGCAGAGCACGAATTTAATGCTTCCACCTTTACCGCTCGCGTGTGTGCCTCAACTCTGTCTGACATGCACTCTTGTATTACCGGTGCGATTGGTTCACTGCGTGGCCCATTGCACGGCGGTGCCAACGAAGCAGCCATGGAACTGATTGAAAACTTTACCTCACCTGAACATGCCGAAGCCGAAATGATGGGTAAACTGGAGCGTAAAGAGAAGATCATGGGCTTCGGTCATGCGATTTACTCTGAGTCTGACCCTCGTAACGAAATCATCAAAGGCTGGTCTGAAAAACTGGCTGCCGATGTGGGCGATACCGTACTTTACCCGGTTTCTGTACGTTGTGAAGAAGTCATGTGGCGCGAGAAGAAACTGTTCTGTAACGCTGATTTTTTCCATGCCTCGGCTTATCACTTTATGGGCATCCCCACTAAGCTGTTTACGCCTATCTTCGTGATGTCACGCTTAACAGGCTGGGCTGCTCACGTTATGGAGCAACGTGCTGATAACCGCATTATCCGCCCATCTGCAGACTACACCGGCGAAGATCTGCGTCCGGTGCCTGCTATCGCAGATCGCGCTTAAATCCTTATTGCCGCTTCGTGACCGTCGAAGCGGCAGTTTTGCTACGCTTTAGGATACGTCATGAATACCGAATACCGTAAAAGCCTGACAGGCACTAATCTGGACTACTTCGACGCGCGTGAAGCCGTTGACGCCATTAAACCCGGCGCGTTTGATACCCTGCCCTACACTTCCCGCGTGCATGCAGAGAACCTGGTTCGTCGTTGTCCGCCAGACCAACTTAAAGACTCGCTTATCCAGTTAATCGAGCGCAAACGCGACCTCGATTTTCCCTGGTTCCCGGCCCGCGTGGTGTGTCACGACATTCTCGGCCAGACCGCACTGGTTGACTTAGCCGGCTTACGCGATGCCATCGCCGAGAAAGGCGGTGATCCGTCCAAGGTAAACCCGGTGGTACCTACTCAGCTTATCGTGGATCACTCACTGGCGGTTGAACACGCAGGCTTTGAAGAAGACGCGTTCGAAAAGAACCGCGCCATTGAAGACCGTCGTAATGACGACCGCTTCCACTTTATCAACTGGACCAAAACCGCGTTTAAAAATGTGGATGTAATCCCACCCGGCAACGGCATTATGCACCAGATTAACCTGGAGAAAATGTCGCCGGTGGTGCACGCCAAAGATGGTGTTGCCTTCCCGGACACCCTGGTTGGCACCGACAGTCACACACCACACGTTGATGCCCTGGGCGTTATCGCTGTAGGTGTAGGTGGTCTGGAAGCTGAAAGCGTTATGCTGGGCCGTGCTTCTTACATGCGCTTACCTAACATTGTGGGTGTAGAGTTAACCGGTAAACCACAGCCTGGCATTACTGCTACCGATATCGTACTGGCGTTAACTGAGTTCCTGCGTAAAGAGCGTGTCGTCTCAGCTTACCTTGAGTTCTATGGCGAAGGTGCAGCCCACTTAACCTTAGGCGACCGCGCCACTATCTCTAACATGACGCCGGAATACGGTGCCACGGCAGCGATGTTCTATATTGACGACCAGACTCTGGATTACCTGCGTCTCACCGGTCGTACCGCTGAGCAGGTCGAGCTGGTAGAAACCTATGCAAAACAGGCTGGTCTGTGGGCCGACACGCTTACCGAAGCCGAATACGAGCGCGTACTGACCTTTGATTTATCATCAGTGACCCGCAACATGGCTGGTCCTTCTAACCCTCACGCACGTTTGGCTACCAGCGATCTGGCTGCGCGCGGCATTGCCGGTAAATGGGAAGAACAGGAGGGCCTGATGCCCGATGGCGCGGTAATCATTGCCGCCATCACCAGTTGTACCAACACCAGTAACCCGCGTAACGTGGTGGCAGCCGGTCTGTTAGCCCGTAATGCAAACGCGAAAGGTCTGGTGCGTAAGCCTTGGGTGAAAAGCTCATTGGCGCCGGGCTCCAAAGTGGTGAAGATGTATCTAGAAGAAGCCAACCTGCTGCCCGAATTGGAGCAACTTGGCTTTGGTGTGGTAGCCTTTGCCTGTACTACCTGTAACGGCATGAGCGGCGCGCTGGATCCACGCATCCAGCAGGAAATTATCGACCGCGACCTCTATGCAACCGCAGTACTTTCCGGTAACCGTAACTTTGATGGCCGTATCCATCCATACGCCAAACAGGCTTTCCTGGCCTCACCACCGTTGGTAGTGGCCTACGCTATTGCTGGTACCGTGCGTTTTGATATCGAAAAAGACGTACTGGGCCACGATCAGGACGGCAATCCGGTTACCCTGAAAGACATTTGGCCGACAGACGAGGAAATCGATGCGGTAGTCAAAGCCTCAGTAAAACCTGAGCAGTTCAACAAGGTTTACGAGCCAATGTTTGACCTCTCGGTTGACTACGGTGACGACATCGACCCACTCTACGAGTGGCGCGAAATGAGTACTTATATCCGTCGTCCGCCCTATTGGGAAGGCGCCCTGGCCGCCGAGCGTACCTTAAAAGGGATGCGTCCGCTGGCTATCCTGCCGGACAACATCACCACCGATCATTTATCGCCGTCGAACGCGATTCTGGCGTCGAGTGCTGCCGGTGAGTACCTGGCCAAGATGGGCCTGCCGGAAGAGGACTTCAACTCTTACGCCACCCACCGCGGCGATCACCTGACAGCCCAGCGGGCTACGTTGGCTAATCCGAAAATTTTCAACGAGATGGTGGTTGAAAACGGCGAGGTGAAACAAGGCTCTCTGGCGCGAATTGAGCCGGAAGGTAAAGTCACCCGCATGTGGGAAGCTATCGAAACCTACATGGAACGCAAGCAACCACTGATTATCATCGCCGGTGCCGACTATGGTCAGGGCTCGTCTCGTGACTGGGCGGCAAAAGGGGTGCGTTTAGCCGGGGTAGAAGCCATTGTGGCGGAAGGCTTTGAGCGTATTCACCGTACCAACCTGATTGGTATGGGCGTCTTACCGCTTGAGTTCAAACCGGGCACTACCCGCAAAACGCTGGAGCTCGATGGTACTGAAACGTTTGATGTCATAGGTGAACACACCCCGGGTAACACCCTGACACTGGTGATCCACCGTGCCAACGGCGAAACCGTTGAAGTACCGGTAACCAGTCGTCTGGATACCTTTGAAGAGGTCTCCATTTACTCCGCTGGCGGTGTACTTCAGCGTTTTGCCAAGGACTTCCTGGAAGCCGAGGCAAACTAATCTGATAGCAGGGGGCAATGCGCCCCCTTTAGCAGTTAACAATCTTTTAGTGAGAGACTCATGGCTTTTGCACCACAAATAAAAATTCCGGCCACCTATATGCGTGGCGGTACCAGTAAAGGCGTGTTTTTTAATCTGGCCGACTTGCCTGAAGCTGCGCAACAACCCGGCGCATATCGCGACGCCATGCTGCTGCGCGTGATTGGCAGCCCGGACCCCTACGGTAAACAAACCGACGGTATGGGCGGCGCCACCTCAAGTACCAGCAAAACCGTTATTCTGAGTAAAAGCGAGCATGAAGGTTACGATGTGGATTACCTGTTTGGTCAGGTGTCTATCGATAAAGCCTTTGTGGACTGGAGCGGCAACTGCGGTAACTTAACCGCTGCGGTAGGCGCCTTTGCGGTAAATAATGGTTTGGTCGATGCCGCTCGTATCCCTGACAACGGCATTGTTGTGGTCCGTGTCTGGCAGGTGAATATCAGCAAAGCCATTAATGTGCATGTGCCCATTACCAATGGCGAAGTGCAGGAAACCGGTAACTTCGAGCTCGACGGTGTTACCTTCCCGGCTGCCGAAGTGAAAGTGGAGTTTATGGATCCGGCCGACGGCGAGGGCGATATGTTCCCCACCGGCAACCTGGTGGATGAACTCACCACACCGGAATTTGGCACCCTGAAAGCCACTATGATCAATGCCGGCATCCCAACGATTTTTGTGAATGCGGCGGATATTGGCTATACCGGCACCGAGTTGCAGGACGATATAAATAGCGACCCTATAGCACTTGCCAAATTTGAATCACTGCGCGCCCACGGCGCGGTAAAAATGGGCCTGATAGAAACTGTCAGCGAAGCAGCCGGTCGTCAGCATACGCCTAAAATCGCGTTTGTGGCGCCCCCTAAAGAATATACCTCATCAAGCGGCAAGCTTATTGAGATTGACGACATTGATGTACTGGTACGCGCCTTATCCATGGGCAAACTGCACCACGCAATGATGGGCACGGCGGCCGTAGCGATTGCCACTGCAGCAGCTATTCCCGGCACGCTGGTGAATGATGCAGCCGGCGGTGTAGACCGTTCTAACGTAGTGTTTGGCCACCCTTCCGGCACCCTTGGGGTTGGCGCAGAAGCAGCGTTAGTTAACGGCAAATGGACTGCCACCAAAGTGGTGATGAGCCGTTCAGCGCGAATTCTGATGGAAGGTCGCGTACATATCCCCGAACCTCAGGTTTAGCTTTAACTAACCCGCTGTGCACAGGTTACGTGCACAGCGACGCTTACGATTTCTCTGGGTGGCCAGCTACTATTGGGCATGGGCTGGTCACCCCTTTTCTTTTACAACACTGGCAATCTGCTTCTTTAAAGCGCACAATAATCATTCATCAGCGTAGTGGAGATGGACATACCTGGAGATGGAATATGGCAGGTAAATTTAATAAACACGGCTCTTTAAGTGTTGCCATTGACGGCAGACTGATTGTGTTAAATGGTGAAGGCCCTTGGAATGCAGAATCACTGCACTTATCTGACGATAAGATCATGCAGAACCTGCGTGCCATGTACGGCTCTCCCTGGGGCGTGCTGGCCATTTTTCGTGGCGAGGCCGTATATGTTCCCGAAGCATTCGCATTACTTCGCAAGCAAATTAAAAAAGAAATTACTCTCGGCCGGGTAGCCACGGCAGTAGTGTTTGAGGACGTCAACTCGCCGTTGTTGTCAAAGCACCAGTTTGAATCGATTTATGAGATGCCAGGCCATGAAGTGGCGTTTTTTGATTCGGCCGACGACGCCAAAACCTGGTTGAATTCACTGATTAATCAGCAGCAACAGCAAGCTTAAAAACGGTAAGCAATTGAGGCCAGTGGCGACCAGTCCTCACCGTCATACAGATAACTCGCCCCCAGCACGACGCCGGGCTTATTTTTACCCGCAAAGTAGATTTTGATACCCGTGGAGCCACCAAACTCATGATCTACATCACCGCTGTACGCATTGCTGGTGGAATTCATCCCGCCATAAGCACTGACGGCGAAATACTTATTGAGAAAAACACTGGCCCCCATGCCGCCGCGAAACGAGCCACCGGCTTCAGATGAACCATCAACCCCCACGGTGGCGAAAATTTCTAATGGTTTAAATGGCGTTTGCAAGGCTACCTGGGAGCCGATAACGCCGTACTCCCAGCCAATACCCGCTTCTGCCCGCAGACGCTCTGCACACTGACCGGCTGAAGCGGTCAGTAATAAGATAACAAACCCGATCCCTTTCATAGCGCTTCCTTGTTATTTTTCGAATCAATCGTCGATGGTTTGCTCTTTTAACCAGTCGTGCAGTTTTTCCATGTCGTGAGGTACCGCCATTTGCAGCTCCTCTACCCAGTCATGAACATTTTGCCACCACGCAGGGTGGTCGCCCTGCTGGATTTGATTGGCGATTCGTTGCACTCTTGCCAGGCCAACAGAGCTGGCTGCCCCCTTAATCTTATGGGCCTGGGCGCACACTTCCGATTTCTCATCGGCACTTAAGCTTAGCTGCAGAATTTCCATATATTCCGGCATTTTTTCGTGGAACACTTTCACACTGGCGCGCACCATATCCTCGCCAATGGTATCCACCAGCATCTGTAGCAACTCCATGTCCAGAATATTGGTCAGCAATTTACTGCTGTCGAGCTTCTTACGTGGCGGCGCTTCCGGCGCCGGCTGATCCACCTCAGATTCTGCAAACAGCATGTTAAGGACTTCAACCACCCGGCTCTTCTTAACCGGCTTGGCTATCACATCGTCCATTCCGTTTTGCAGATATTCTTCACGCTTTTTAATCACGTTAGCGGTGAGCGCCACGATTGGCGTTTGCATAACCAGGTCTTCTTCGTGCAGTGTGGCTGCCACATCAAAGCCATTCATATCCGGCAACTGAATATCGAGGAAAATAAGGTCGTAGGTCGTTTCCCGTGCTTTATCTATGGCTTCCTGACCGGTCATGGCCACATCCACATGCTGGCCTAACTTCTCCAGCAATGCCTTGGCGACCATTACATTAAGCTCGATGTCTTCAACCAGCAGAATATTAAGTCCGGTTACCTGTAACTGTGCCACCTGCATCGGACGGCTGGAAACCTGTAATGGCAATTCAACGATAAAGCGGGTGCCTTTGCCCTGCTCGCTCTCAACCCGGATATCACCGTGCATTAAATCAACCATCTGCTTACAAATTGCCAGCCCGATCCCGGTACCGGTAGCCGATTGATGGTCGGGATGATCCACCTGATAGTACATGGCAAAGATCTTATCGATTTCGCTGTCGGGGATCCCCACGCCGGTATCTTCAATAACATAGGTCACCAGCGAGATATCGTTATCCGGACGGGTGGCCGAAACGGTAAGCGACACATGTCCCTTCTGGGTGAACTTGACGGCATTGAACAGGATGTTCCACAGGATCTGACGTAACCGCGTGCCGTCTACTTCCACCTGCTTAGGTAACGGTTCAACGATATTAGTGATCAGCTCCAGTGATTTGTCTTTTGCCAGTAAACGAATAATCGAGCTCAGCTCGTCGGTGAAGTCACGCAGTGATACGGTTTTAAGCGAAAGCTCCAGCTTGTCGCGGTCGAGCTTATCCAAATCGATTATATCGTTGAAAATATTGCCCAGGGTAATCGCACTGGCATAAATGGTGCTCACCCAGCTCCACTGTTCTTCGTTAAGCTCAGTATCACGCAGCATGCGGCTTAACCCTACAATACCGTTAAGCGGCGTACGAAGTTCGTGGCTGATGGTGGCAATAAAGCGGGTTTTGTCGGTACTGGCTTTAGCTGCCGCACTTTCCGCCTGTTTACGCTCGGTCATATCACGGCCAAACGCGAGCAGACCTAAACGGGTACCATCCTGGTCGAAAAACGGTACCTTGCGCATTTCAAAGTAGCGCCGACGACCGTCAGCAAAACGTAACCACAGTTCTTCAGTAATACTGGCATTGGCTTCCAGTACTTCATGATCACTGGCCACCACCTGACGGGCCAAATCTTCTTCATATACATCGTGGGGTGTTAATCCAAGCAGCTCTTTCTCAGTTTTGCCAGTCATCTGTTCGGCCACCCGGTTACAACCGGCAAAGCGCCCTTCTTCGTTACGGTAATAGATCAGATCAGGCGAGGCATCAATAATAGAGCGTAACAGCGTGGACAAGCGTCGGGCCTGGGCCTCTTTCTCCGACTTATCCTGGATTTCTTTTTCCAGCTCCTTAAACACCGTTTCCCGTTCTTCCTGGGCGTGTTTACGTTGTTCTATTTCATGGTTGAGCTGACGTATATTGTTTTGCAGTTCGCGGTTGAGAAACACATCTTCTTCACGCAGGTGTTCCAACTGGCTGACCACTTCTTTTAAATTCGTCCGCGAATGTTCCAGTTGCTTTACCAGTTCACTGAAAAAGTACAACACCCAGGGCGCCGACAGCATGGTAAGAATAACGGCGCTGATAAAGTCATCAGGCTGCACGTCACTACCCAGGCTCACACGGATGACGTAAGAACCGCCTACCGTAAATGCCAGCGTTAATACGACAAACAATACACTTAGCTTAATAGTGCCAAAGCGCTCTACAAACTGCGCAAAACGTATCGCCCAGGAATCATTCGGAGTTTCTTGATGCATAACTGAAATACTTCGTTGTTTAGTGCCGCTATCCTAGCAGGTCTTAGCGACATTCGCATAGGTTACTACGCAGCAAAAAGCCGATAAAATGGCCTTATAGTAACTGTTTACCTTTATTCCCCTGCAATAATTGTCTATGCAACACTGGGCTTTTGCGGTAATTATTGGTTTAATGGAATCCTAGCCTGCCTTTATAATAGGTTCAATCCAACCGTACAGCGGACACCACCTGGTAAAACTGATGCGGTAGCCTTGTTCACTGCTGTCTATGAAGCAGCCGGATTAATTTAAAATAAACATTCAGCGTTGTTTGCGAAAACTGGGTAAATACCCAAATATTACGACTTTTTATGCAACTTAAGTTGTAGACATAAAAGCCTGATAATGGTTTCCAAGCTTCTATTGAGTATTTTTTTTCGATTTTTTTTGCGTCCAAGAATACACCTAAGCAGTTGATATTTATATGCAAAAAAGATTGTATACGATTTCAAAAAACCCGGCCCACACATTCCGATTGATTTTAGGAATCAATATCGGTATTTTGTACGGCCCGCTTGGCAATAGTGCATAAAAATGCGGTACATGACTGGTATCCACTAATAATAATTAACGACAAACCGGCGCAGACTGATTTTTCTTTATTTTTCAGTTTATTACGCGTTGTTACGACGTTGCGAAGTCACTTCTGGCTAAAAATGCAGCGCATACCTTGCCCAGTCTAAGGTTTAAGGAGTTAAGAGAATGAGTTTATATAATCCCAACGATTCACGGGATAACTGTGGATTTGGTTTGATTGCCCACATAGAAGGTGAGGCCAGCCATAAGCTGGTAACCACCGCTATAGAAGGGCTTGACCGCATGCAACATCGTGGCGGCATTGCCGCAGACGGCAAAACCGGTGACGGTTGTGGTCTGCTATTACAAAAGCCCGATGCCTTCTTCCACATGATCGCAGAACAGCATGGCTGGAAGCTCAGCAAGAAATATGCTGTAGGAATGATTTTCCTTAATCAGGACGAGTCACTGGCGCAAGCTGCGCGGGAAGTCGTTAACGAAGAACTGCAAAAAGAAACCCTGGATGTGGTGGGCTGGCGTGAAGTACCGGTTAATCACGACGTACTGGGTGAGTTGGCATTAACCGGTGTACCGCAAATCGAGCAAGTATTTGTTAACGCGCCAGCTGGCTGGCGTAAACGCGACCTTGAGCGCCGTTTATTTATGGTGCGTCGCCGGGTAGAAAAACGCCTCGAAAACGATCCTGACTTTTACATTGCCTGTCTGTCTGGCCTGGTAACCATTTATAAAGGTCTGGTAATGCCTAAAGACTTACCGGCCTTTTATAAAGATCTTGCCGATGAAAATCTGAAAAGCAGCATCTGTGTATTCCACCAGCGCTTTTCTACCAACACATTGCCTAAATGGCCATTGGCACAGCCTTTCCGCTATCTGGCGCACAATGGTGAAATTAATACCATTAAGGGTAACCGTGACTGGGCAATGGCCCGTACCGGGAAATTCGCTACGCCACTGATCCCGGATCTGAAAGACGCAGCACCTTTTGTTAACACAGAAGGTTCTGACTCATCGTCACTGGATAACATGCTGGAACTGTTCCTGGCCGGTGGTATGGATTTATTCCGCGCCATGCGCTTACTGGTGCCACCAGCGTATCAGAACAATGACACCATGGATCCAAAACTGCGTGCATTCTACGAGTTTAACTCTATGCACATGGAACCCTGGGATGGTCCTGCCGGTATCGTAATGACTAACGGTCGTCACGTTGCCTGTAACCTCGACCGTAACGGTCTGCGCCCGGCGCGGTATGTACTGACCAAAAACGGCTTCATTACCCTGGCATCAGAAATTGGTATCTGGGACTACGAACCCGAAGACGTAGTAGAAAAAGGCCGTGTGGGTCCGGGCGAAATGCTCGCAGTCGATACCTACAATGGTAAAATCTGGCGTTCTACCGAAATTGATGACGAACTTAAAGACCGTCACCCCTATCATGAGTGGATTGAGAAAAACATCCGTTCATTAACGCCGATTGAAAATATGGATGCCTCTCTGATTGGTCAGCGGGTATTCAACGACGACACCATGGCGGTGTATCACAAGCTGTTTAACTACAGCTATGAAGAAATTCATCAGGTTATCAAAGTACTGGGTAAAGACGGCCAGGAAGCTGTAGGCTCAATGGGTGATGACACACCAATGGCAGTGTTATCTTCCAAACACCGTACCCTGTACGATTATTTCCGTCAGCAGTTTGCGCAGGTCACGAACCCGCCTATCGATCCGCTGCGGGAAAACCACGTAATGTCACTGGCGACATGTATTGGTCGTGAGCAAAACGTATTCAGCGAAACCAGTGGTTACGCCGATCGCGTATTATTTAAATCGCCCATCCTGATGTACACCGATTTAAAACAGTTACGTGAATTCAACCCTGAACACTATTATTCAGAAGTGATTGACCTGCAGTATTCACAGGATGAAGGCCTGAAGAAAGCCATTGAGCGTGTGTGCCACGAGGTAGAGTACCTGGTGAAACAAAAACGCGCCGCTTTTGTCGTGCTGTCAGACCGTAACATCAAGCCAAACAAGCTGCCTATCCCTGCCGCGATGGCCGTTGGTGCGGTACACCGCCGTTTAGTGGATCAGCAGTTACGTTGTGACGCCAACATCGTGGTAGAAACCGCTTCTGCCCGTGACCCGCATCACTTCGCCGTTCTGATTGGTTTAGGTGCTACCGCGGTTTATCCGTTCCTGGCCTATGAAACCATCGAACAGCTGTGCGAAAAAGGCGAGCTCGACGTAACCGCTATGCAGGCAGTATTGAACTACCGTAAAGGTATCAATAAAGGCCTGTATAAGATCATGTCAAAGATGGGTATCAGTACCGTTGCGAGCTACCGTAGCTCGAAACTGTTTGAAGCCATCGGTATCAGCCATGACGTGATGCAAATGTGCTTTAAAGGGGTTACCTCAAGAATTGAGGGCGCTTCTTTTGACGACTTCCAGCAGGACGCTATCAATCTGTCGCGCGTTGCCTGGCTGAAGCGTAAGAAAATGTCCCATGGTGGCTTACTTAAGTATGTTCACGATGGCGAATACCACGCCTACAACCCGGATGTGGTCAAAACCCTGCAGAAAGCGGTGGTTAGCGGTGAATATACCGATTACCAGCAGTATGCAGCACTAGTTAACGACCGCTCTCCTTCTCACCTGCGCGACTTAATGAAAGTACTACCAGCGGGTGAAGCTGTGGATATCAGCGAAGTTGAACCGGCGGAAAAACTGTTCCCACGGTTTGACACCGCGGCAATGTCTATCGGCGCACTGAGCCCGGAGGCCCACGAGGCGCTGGCGATTGCCATGAACCGTTTAGGCGGTCAGTCAAATTCAGGTGAAGGTGGTGAAGATCCAAAACGCTTCGACACTGAAAAGAACTCTAAAATCAAGCAGGTTGCCTCTGGCCGGTTTGGCGTTACGCCACATTATCTGGTGAATGCCAATGTCATCCAAATCAAGGTTGCACAGGGTGCTAAACCAGGTGAAGGTGGTCAGTTACCTGGTGATAAAGTCAATAAGTATATCGCGCAGTTGCGTTTCTCGGTGCCAGGCGTAACCCTGATTTCACCACCACCGCATCACGATATTTACTCTATTGAAGATTTAGCTCAGTTAATCTTCGATCTGAAGCAAGTGAACCCAACCGCACTTATTTCAGTGAAACTGGTTTCTGAGCCAGGTGTAGGCACCATCGCAACCGGTGTTGCTAAAGCCTATGCCGACCTCATCACAATTTCTGGCTACGACGGCGGCACCGGTGCCAGCCCGTTAACGTCAGTAAAATATGCGGGTAGTCCGTTCGAGCTGGGTCTGTCTGAAACTCAGCAAGCACTGGTCGAAAATGGCCTGCGTCACAAGGTTCGCGTACAAACCGACGGCGGTTTAAAAACCGGTCTGGATGTGGTGAAAGCGGGTATCCTCGGTGCGGAGAGCTTTGGTTTTGGAACCGGCCCAATGGTTGCGCTAGGGTGTAAATACCTGCGAATTTGTCACCTCAACAACTGTGCAACCGGTGTAGCAACCCAGGACGACAAACTGCGCAGCGACCACTTTATTGGCCTGCCGGAAATGGTCATGAACTACTTTAAGTTTGTGGCACAGGAAGTCCGTGAAATCATGGCTTCTATGGGCGTTCGTAAGTTCGATGAATTGATCGGCCGCACTGAATTACTGGAAGTGTTAGACGGTTATACCGCCAAGCAAAATAAACTGGATCTGTCGCCCATACTGGCTAAGCCGGTTGCCGGTGAGCACACTCGTTTGTTCTGCAGCGAAACAACCAACGCGCCGCTCGATAAAGGTGTACTTAACGCGAAAATGCTTAAGGATGCCAAAGAGGCCGTTGTTAAAGGTTGTGGAATCAACTTAAGCTATCCAATCCGCAATACCGACCGCTCAGTAGGTGCCTTACTGTCTGGTGAAATCGCCAAACATTACGGCAACCATGATATGGAAGAAATGCCAGTCACCGTTACCTTTAAAGGTACCGCGGGTCAGAGCTTCGGTGTGTGGAACGCAGGTGGTCTGAACATGTACATCGAAGGCGACGCCAATGATTACGTAGGTAAAGGTATGACCGGCGGTAAGCTGGTTATTTATCCGCCGCGCAAAGGCGAATTCAATGCCCACGAAAGTGCTATTATGGGTAACACCTGCCTGTACGGTGCAACCGGCGGTAAACTGTTTGCTGCTGGCCGTGCCGGTGAACGTTTCGGTGTTCGTAACTCTGGTGCGATTGCGGTAGTAGAAGGTGTTGGCGACAACGGGTGTGAGTACATGACCGGTGGTATTGTGGCGGTACTGGGTCCGGTAGGCATTAACTTTGGTGCCGGTATGACAGGTGGTTTCGCTTATCTTTACGATGAGCAGGGCGATCTGAACAGCCGTGTTAACCAGGAGTTGGTTGAAGTAATGGATATCGACGATAAAGTCATCCTGGCCGAGCATTTACGCGGCCTCATCAACCAGCATTATGAAGAAACCGGCAGCCAGTTCTCACTGGATCTGCTGCACGATTTCGCCAATACCATGAAACGCTTTAAGCTGGTTAAGCCAAAAACCAGTGATGTGAAAAATCTGTTGGGCCATATTAGTCGTTCCAGCGCGGAACTGCGCATTCAGGCGCAATAGAGGGGTTAGAAGATAATGGCTAAGAATGTATATCAATTTATTGACGTAGAAAGGATTGATCCGCCGAAGAAACCGATAATGGATCGTAAAAACGGCTTTGCTGAGATCTACCATCCTCTGACCAACTCACAGGCAGAAGGTCAGGCAGATCGCTGCCTGGACTGTGGTAACCCATACTGCGAATGGAAGTGCCCGGTGCACAACTATATTCCTCAGTGGCTGGCACTGGCTAACGAAGGTAAATTTATTGAGGCAGCCGAGCTGTCTCACCAGACCAATAGTTTGCCGGAAGTGTGTGGCCGGGTTTGCCCGCAGGACCGTCTGTGTGAAGGTGACTGTACCTTAAACGATGAGTTTGGTGCGGTAACCATTGGTTCTATCGAAAAACACATTACCGACACCGCCTTTAAAATGGGCTGGCGTCCGGATATGAGCGGCGTTACCTGGACCGATAAGAAAGTGGCTATCGTAGGTGCTGGCCCGGCTGGCCTTGCCTGCGCAGACATTTTGGTGCGTAACGGCGTAAAGCCTGTGGTATTTGATAAATACGAAGAAATTGGTGGTCTGCTGACCTTCGGTATTCCTTCATTCAAACTGGAAAAAGACGTTATTAAACTGCGTCGCGAAATCTTTACCGAGATGGGCGTCGAGTTTGTAATGAATACCGAAATTGGTAAGGACGTGCCGTTTCAGGATCTGATTGACCAGTACGATGCCGTGTTCCTGGGCATGGGTACTTACAAGTCAATGAAAGGTGGTTTTGATAACGAAGGTGCCGACGGTGTATACGAAGCCCTGCCGTTTTTGATTTCAAATACTAACCGGGTCATGGGTCTGGAAAAAGACGCCGCCGACTTTATTGATATGAAAGGTAAAAAGGTAGTCGTACTGGGCGGTGGTGATACCACCATGGACTGTGTACGAACCTCCATTCGTCAGGGTGCTGAGCAGGTAACCTGTGCCTATCGTCGTGATGAGGCAAGCATGCCGGGCTCACGCCGCGAAGTGGTGAATGCCCGGGAAGAAGGCGTTGAATTTGAATTTAACGTCCAGCCGCTGGATATTGCTGTGGATGAAACCGGTAAAGCCATTGGCGTTAAGCTGGTACGCACCGAAATGGGTGAACCCGATGCAGCAGGGCGTCGTCGCCCGGTTGTGGTGGAAGGCTCTGAGTTTGTCCAGGAAGCCGATGCGGTCATTATCGCTTTTGGTTTCCAGCCAAGTCCGGCCCCGTGGTTTGCCGACTACGGTATTATTCTGGACGAGAAAGGCCGCGTGCGTGCGCCGGCAAAAGGCCAGTACGCTTATCAGACATCCAATCCGAAAATCTTCGCCGGTGGCGATATGGTTCGCGGCAGTGATCTGGTGGTGACAGCTATTGATGAAGGCCGTAAAGCCGCTGATGGTATCCTCGATTACATCGGTGCCTGATATAGCCTGACAGCAAGCTAAACCAAAAATGGAGCCGCAAGGCTCCATTTTTTTATCCGGTGTTTTTCATGAAGAGCAGCTGTAATGCGAAACTCCTCCGGCATCCAGGTACTCGGCAGGACGCAAGCGATAATAACTTGCCTCAATATTTTCAGACTGCTCGTCATAAGGGGCTGTTAATACGCTCTGCAGCTCCCTTAACAGTGTGAAATCGCCCTTTTCAGCCTGTTTATAGGCCGGTACCACTAACCATTCCCGCCAGGTATATTTGGGGTTAACATGTTTCATTCTGGCGGTAATTTCAGCGTAACTAAAGCGGTCGTCCAGATGTCGGTGCCAGCTTTGCAACCAGTCATTCCACTGCTGTTTTAATGCCGCATCCGCTGGTTGATAGAAACACTTTGTTATCGCTGAAACTTCATCGGGAAGCTGACACAGCTCGCGAAACAGCAGAGTGTAGTCCACTGACGAACGCACCATCAGCTTGAGTAACGACATTACCAGCTCAGGGTCGTAAACCTTAAGGCCCAGTTTAGACGCCCACATGCCCGCCAGTTTGTTTTCCATCATGGCGGCAAAGCCACTGCGGATGGCTTCCAGCTCGTTTACCCGGTCAGGCTCGTCCTGAAGCAGCGGCGCCAGTGCCCCACAGAACATCATAAAGTTCTTGTCGGCAGCCGCAGTTTGATTAAAAAAAGAAAAATGCCGGCCACCACCCGTCCAGGGCTGATAAACGGGATCAAACAGTTCGCAAAAACCAAAAGGGCCGTAGTCCAGAGTAAAACCACCAGCGGCGCAGTTATCACTGTTAAAGTTGCCCTGGCAATACCCGACACGTATCCAGTTGGCCACCAGCGAAGTCAGACGTTCCTGAAAAATTTCGGCCAGTTGAATGATCTGTTCTGACAAAACCAGACTGGTGTCTATTTCAAGGGAATATTCGCGCTCAATCAAATGGCTTACCAGCGCTTGTAATTCGGTAATAGCCTCCGGATGCTGTTGACTGCGCGCGCGACGACCAAACAATTCCAGTTGACCAACACGAATAAACGACGGCGCCACGCGCGTGGTAATGGCGACAGGATTGGCCACCATCACTTCAGGCTCAAAAGACGACGATCCTTCGTAATACCACGGCCGGTTAACGGTTTCAGCGTGCGACATCACTAAACTGAGAGAGCGCGATGTGGGCACACCGAGACTATGCATGTGTTCCTGGGCCAGAAACTCCCTGACACTGGAACGCAATACGGCACGTCCGTCTGCGCCCCGACAATAAGGCGTTCGCCCGCCGCCCTTAAGTTGCATCTCCCAGCGCTTGCCGTTAAACAGTCCCTCAAATACCGACATCGCCCTGCCATCCCCATAACCATTGCCGGTACCAAAGGGGCATTGCTGGGTATATTCTGTGCCGTAGATAGACAGAGCATAGCCTGTTGCCCAACCAGTCTTGTGCATAGGCTCAGGGGCTTGTGAAAGATCGCCGGAGAAGAAGCGAACAAACCCTTCGGTTACTGCCAGCTCGTCATCCAGACCCAGCTCGCGAAACAGGGAATTACTGTGCGCAACATAACCCGGCGCTTTTAATGGCGTTGGCGATACCGGCACATAGTGACCACAAAATACCTGCCGTGGCTGATGATCAACACCATCAGATGTAGCCTGAGGGTCTGCCTTAAGAGACGCTAAAAAAGAGTAATCGGCGCAGGCCGCCATGTCACTCAGAGTAGTAATTGAAGAAGTTTTGTCTGGCATTATGTCATACCTCTTAGCCCCCGCGGCAGCGATCACTGCCGCAGGCTGAAGAGCACGCCCCTACCTGAACGTGCTGAAGTGAATTGCACCAGGGTATTGTGCATTATGGTAAATAGTATGGAAAGCTTTCACAAAGTTACTCTGCGCAGCCCTGATACTGTCTTTCGCATAAGAGTTGCTTTATGTGTTATTCACATCGTTACAGGCAGTGTAGATCTTATTTGCCCTTTACGGTCGAAACGTAATTTAAGTGGCAGGAAAAAAACGAGGAATGGAGGACAACGTGCGTTGCCTGTCGACAAGCTGCACTTCGCATCGGGAATTATACTTATAGCTGCGTTGCAATACTTTAATCAAGGCCACTGCAATTGCTTAGCGTTCAGAGCTCTCCTATAGTAACAGTATGTACAAAAGTAAACGTCAGACTATGAAATTCACGCCGCGTAAACTCATTCTGGTAACCAGCCTGATGGTGATGGCTTCGTCGCTGATGGCAACCGACTCAATGGCCACTACGGCCCCGCAGTCACAGCCGCAAATCACTAGCTGTCCGGCCGAGTTTTTTGCCGTCAAAATTCACGAGGATGCCAGGCAGTGTCAGCCTTTTGACACAGAAATGCCAGCTTCTATGGTTTACTTTATTGGCGATACGCCCGACGCCATTGTGGCTTACTATCTGGCGCTGATGCCAGACCTATCGCTGAAGGGCGAGCACAACGAACGTGTGCTGCTGGTCAATGACGCCCAGAATGTCCGCGTGGTGGTGTCACCGGATGGTGATGGCGCCCAGGTAGATATTCTGGTGCTGGGCTCAGCAACACCTGCTCCCCTGGCCAGCCTGACCAACGACTAACTTTTATTTCTCTTGCCTGCCAGTATTTCGAATAACTGGCACCGCCTTTGCAATTTCTCTGACAAGTTTGTCCTGCCGCCCGGGTGTGTCATTTTATTGACGCTCGTGCGCATTGAATTGTTGAGGAAGCGTATGGAACTTGCCATTATTTTGTTTATGCTGCTGATAGTTGTCACTGTTGGTGCACTTAAACTCTCTGATCACGGTATGAGCTTTCCCTTTCGTAAAAAACAACAGCTTTTTACTCAGGTAGAGCATACCTTTATCAATTTGCTGGAACAGGCCGTTGGCCGTGAATTCAGAATTGTCTCACGGGTTCGCCTTAACGACCTGCTTGCCGTGCGCGACAGCACCAATAAACGTCAGGCTCGCCAGGCGCTTTTGCGTGCTGGCAGTAAGCAACTCGACTTTGTGCTGTGTCGTCGCGACGATATGACACCGGTACTGGCCATTGATTTGGTCCACAAGCAGGGCAAGGAAGGGTACAAAACACAGCGCGACTGGTTTGTATCCGGCGCCCTGGATGCAGCCGGTATTCCCCACGCCCGCTTTAAGGTGAAATCCGGTTACTCAGTAGAAGAGGTCAAAGAGTGCGTAGAAACTAAATTGATCCCGCTACGTAAACAGCAGGCTAAACTGGCCGCCAGTAAAATGAACCCACCGCAGCCAAAGCGCCCTACCCGGCCGCTGCGTTCCAGCCGTCAGCCTGGCGGTGAACAGGTAGCGGCGTAACTTGAGTTGCAACGTAAGCTCAAACGCAAAAAGGGCCCGAGGGCCCTTTTTGCGTTTTATAGATAGTTACTCTTTACATCTTTGCCGTTGAATATACCACAGTAAGATGAGCCGGGATGTCAGCACTAACCGGAACAAAAGCCACCGTATCCTTATGGCTGGATACATAACTTATCAACTGATCCACAGTCGATATTTCCCTTGGCGGACGAGAACGTCCGCTAAAGCGCATCTGCGACCAGTACGACTGGATCCGCGATTCGGTTAAGCCGATTATCTTGGTGTTAAATACCGCTCTGGCCAGAGTTTGTGGCGGCAGCGACACCGGTTCAAGCCCCACATTGCTGGCATTACCCATAAACAGATTGCGGATTTCGACCTTGTCCAGTTTCACTGTCTGGTTGTCAATATTGGCCACCACCATAATGTCGTGTTCCTGCGCTGGGGCGTTTACAGTGTAAATCCCGAACACGGAAGCCATTAACAGCTTTCTGAGAGAATGTGTTATTTGCATCAGAAGACAAACTCCATACCCACCTGATAGAGGTTCACCCGCTCATCGAAGGCGTCTCTGTCACCCAACGCCTCAAAGGTTGAGATCCCCAGGGCTCCCCGGTAATGGGTTACCTCGGCTTTAAAAGCCCCCCTCACCCCGGCATCCCAGCGGACACCAAGGGTTATACTTTCCAGATCAGCAGCCTGAGTTCTGGCAAAAACGGTTTGATAGGCGTAATAAAGCTGGTCGAGATCCGGTGCTAAACCCAGTGGAATATCGCTTGCCGCCGACTGCGGATTCGTTGCCATATCAGCATAAGTCAGATGTACGGTAATTGGCTGGAACACTAACCCGCCCTGCATATAGTAACTTTCGATATTCGGCGCCAGTACGGTATCAGACTCAATTTTCATCCATTCCCAGGCAAGATTATAATCGAGCTCATCCAGTGCCAAACCCACCTGGTAAATATCAAACTCACCTTCCATTGTCAGAGAATCGGCACTTTCAACAAAGCCAAAGCTTCGAAGCTGATCGGCAAACGCAGTGATTTCGGCCAGATTCACACTAAAATCGGCGGTGGTATAAGATGCTCTGAAACGCACATTTGCGTTGTAAACACCGCTGAAAACAAGCCCGGTCAGGCCATCAACATCGGTGGCATAGCGGCGATCCTGAAACTGAGTGTCACCGTTAAAAGAGCCATAATAGCCTTCAACCGAACCACTGAAATTTCCCAGCGCAAAGTTGTGGATTACGCTCGCACCATCGTATTGGTTAAACAAGAATGCACTGTAGAGTTGTTGCGGCGGTGAAATCCATGGATAAGCAAATCCCACATCAATAACGTCACTGTAATGATAAAACGGAGTTCTCATCCGGCCGCCTTTTACCAGCCAGTTATTGTGCGGTACATAGCTGGCGTACAACCACTCAACCCCGGAGTCTCGCTCGCTGTTGGTGTGTGCCAGTAACTGTGAGGTTATCGTCAGATTCTCCAGCAAGTGATAATCCACTTGCAAAGCCAGCAGCGTCTGTTCCTTAAATGACAACTCATTCTCGTAGCCTTCGAAAGACACGTCAGGATCATCAGTAAACCCGGCTACCACCCGGCCAAAACCAGAGATTTCCAGTTTTTCACTACTTGCCAGTGCAGCCGGTGAGACCAATAGACAACTACAGAGCACGGCAGCAGATAATGTGTTGCTAAAACTTGCGTTCATAGGTTTTACAAACAACTAATTCAAAATGCGATCACAGGACAACGCCAGACTAAGGGGCCGATTGACCCTCCTTTTACGAATCCTGGTGTACCCGATAACACATTCATATTACACTTCATTCATAGAGTATATAGTAGTGCATCAGTAAATCCTGCGCACTCATTTCCCAGTTAAATAAGCAATTTAAAGGCAGATTATGAAAATTGGTATCCTTGGCGCCATGGACCAGGAAGTCGCCCAGTTAAAAGAGTCTCTCGACCAGTTACAAACCCAGGAAATCGCACATCTGACGTTCTACACCGGCACCCTGCACGGTGTTGATGTAGTGCTGGTAAAATGTGGCATTGGCAAGGTAGCAGCCGCAGTCGCCACCACCATTCTTATCCAGTCATTTAAACCGGACTTCGTGGTCAATACCGGCTCTGCAGGCGGTTTTGATACCAGCCTTGATATTGGCGACATTGTTATTGGTAATGGCGTTCAACACCATGATGTAGACATTACGCACTTCGGCTATGAACCAGGGCAGTGTGTTGGCATGCCAACCGTCTTTGAGTGTGATGAGCAACTTATTACCGCAGCTGAACAAGCTGCGGCCAATGCGTTGCATGTTAAAACGATCCGCGGCCTGATCTGCACCGGTGACTCATTTATCGGCACAGATGAAGCTGCCGCCCGGCTGCGCGAAGCTTTCACGGCCATCAGCGCATCCGAAATGGAAGGCGCCGCCATTGCTCAGACCAGCCACATGTTAGGTACGCCGTTTCTGGTGATCCGTTCACTTTCGGATATCGCCGGCAAAACCTCTACGGTTTCCTTCAATGCTTACCTGGAGACCGCAGCAAAGCACTCCGCAGAGCTGGTGATGGGTATGATAAAAGTCATGACCGACCGCACAACCGGCGCCTGATTCAGTCCGATGATAGCCTTGCCGCCCCCCATCACACTGTCATTGATCATCGCGCTTAGCGTGATCCTGCTTGATCGGGTGTGGCGGATACCTCCCCAAACGCATCCAATGACACTTTACCGGATGCTGGTCACTAATCTGGCTGCCAGGGTTTGCCCGGCTCCCTCCGCTCCGCATTCGCAGCATTATATTAGCGGTACGCTGGGTATTGTGGTGTTAACCCTGCCTTTTCTGGTGGTGCTGGCTTTTGTGCTTAGCCTGGCCGAGTACACCTGGTTTTTTGATGCACTGGTGCTGTTCTGCTGCATAAATTTTTACCCGGTACGACGCCAGTATAAGTTGATCACGCAAGCCCTCAGCGGCAACAAAAAGCTACTCGCCCGCGAACGCCTGGGCGTGCTGGTCGCCCGTCAGACGGATTCTCTATCTGATATTGGCATCGCTAAAGCGGCTATCGAGAGCTATCTACTGCGCTTTATGCAGCAGTTTGTGGGAGTGCTGTTATGGTTTTTACTGGCCGGCCCGCTGGCCGCCCTGACTTACCGACTGTTGCTGGAGTTTCGCTGGCAATGGCACCGCAAAAAACGCCAGTTCAGCGCATTTAGTCTGCCGGCCTACTGGTTGAGTCAGGCTATGATTATTATTCCCTATTGTCTGGGTCTGTTGTTGATTATTTTAAGCACTTCACCGCTTGGTGCCATCAAGGGGCTACGGCACGCGACCGAAAAAGATTTAACCTCTTTACTGCTGGCGGCATTTGGCGGCGGCATGGGGATCAAGCTCGGTGGCCCGGCTTTTTACGACGGCATCAAATTACGTCACTCCCGAGTGGGCGGCTCCCGTCAGGTGCGCTTTTCTGATCTGACCTATGTGTTACGAGCCATTAACCGACAGACCTGGCTGGTTACCGTACTGTTCACCCTGCTATTAATACTTTGCTGGCAATTAAAATTATGAAAAAACAGCTCCTCTGGCTATTACTGCCAGTACTATTAGCTCCCCTGCAAGCGCTGTCTGCAGAACGCATCGTAACCCTGTCTCCTCACCTTACCGAATGGGTTTACAGTTTATCTGCACAGGACCGTCTGGTTGGGGTAAGTGCCTTCAGTGATTACCCGGCACAAGCCGCTGAACTGCCGGTTATCGCCGACTATCAGGGCGTGGATTTCACTGCGCTGATGGCTCTCGAACCTGATCTGGTACTGGCCTGGGGCGGCGGCAACAAACCACAGGACATTGCCCGCCTCAAAAGTCTCGGGCTTGAAGTGTACATTTCCCAGCCTCAAACATTAGATGATATTGGCACTGAGTTACTCGAAGTTGCAGCTCTGACCGGTCAAACCGATATTGGTCAGACACTGGTAACCGGCTACCGCCATGAGCTTGAAAAAATTAAGCAGCAATACCAGCATCTCGCCCCGGTTAAAGTATTTTACTACATGTGGTCACAGCCACTGATGACCATTGGTGAGGGCGCATGGGCCAATAAAATTCTGGCCAGCTGTGGTGCTGAATCGGTTTTTATAGACTCCCCCATCGATTACCCTGAGGTGTCAGTAAAGCAGGTTTTATTGCGTCAACCAGCATTACTGATTGCGGCAAGCGATCAGTCGGAAGAGACACTTGAACATTTCTGGACACCTCACCGGTCTGTTATTAAAGCACCGCTGATTACTGCTGATGCTAACGCCCTGCATCGCTTTACACTGCGAATTACCCAGGCAATAGACACCCTGTGCCAACGAATCGACAGTTACCGACAATAGGAGCGTACATGCGATTACTCACCTTAACTCTGGCTGTGCTAGTTTTACTGCTGTCTGCTACCGCCTGGGGGCATGACGCTATCCCTGACATAAGCCCCGAAAGCCTGTACAGCAACGGCTTTGAAGGCCTGATTCTGGATGTGCGTAGCGCCGAAGAGTTTGCTGAGGGTCATGTTCCTGGTGCGCTCAATGTTCCCCATTCCGAGATTGCCTCTCACCTGGCCACGCTCGGTTCTATCCAAAAGCCGGTGCTGGTTTATTGTCGTTCCGGGCGTCGCGCCGGCATTGCTCTGGAGGCACTAACCGAGCTTGGTTTTGAGCAGTTGTATCACCTCGATGGCGATATGCAGGTGTGGCAGAGTGAATCACTACCGATTGAACAATAACCCTCTGCTGTATCGCCCGGTTCACATCCTGGCATAGACATATTGCGGCTTTGGCGGCATCATAACGGTCTTGTTGCTCCACGCGTTTTATTATGACTATTGATATTTCAACGCCGGCCATGTTGTTCCCGGCGATTTCCCTTTTGCTACTGGCTTACACCAACCGTTTCCTCACTCTGGCGTCGTTAATTCGCCACTTTGACAAGGGCGAAGACAACGAGAGTACCCAGGCGCAAATCAAAAACCTGCGCAAGCGTATTCATTACATTAAACGCATGCAGGAAACCGGCGTGTTCAGTTTTTTTCTGTGCGTATTGTCGATGCTGGCCATCTACCTGTCGTATCAGTTAGCCGGTAACTGGCTGTTTGCCGCCAGTCTGGTTTTTCTACTTTATAGTCTTTGGCAGTCGGTTCTGGAGATCCGGATATCACTGGATGCCCTCGACGTACACTTACAGGGAATGGATCTTGGCAAAACCAAAAAGTAGCACTGATATTACCTATACGGCGCTCACTCCGGACCACTTTGCCGCGGTCCTGGAACTGGGCAACCGGGTGCAGGGCGAAGGATATCTGAACCTGAATAATTTAACCGATTATTACCAGCGCGGCTTAAAAGACGACATTAATGCTGGCATCGTTGCTTTTTACCGCGACCAGTTAGTCGGTTTTCGCCTTACTTTTGCCCAAGGCCAGTGGGATATTGATCAGTGGGCAACTCCGGCGGAGTGGGACGTGGATCCCGCCACGGTTTGCTACTTTAAATGCAATACGGTTGATCCGGCGATGCAGGGTTACGGGATTGGCTCCACCTTACTGAGCAAAGCCATCGACGCCGCTAAGCGCCAGGGGAGTAATGCGGGCCTGGCCCATATCTGGCTGGCAAGCCCAGGTAACAGCGCGTTTAAATACTTCAGTAAGAATGGCGGCCGACTCATTAAAGAACACCCCAATAAATGGCAATATGCGGCCATGTATGAAGGCTACGAATGCCCGGTGTGTGATTCACTTTGTGCCTGTGTGGCGGCGGAAATGCTGCTGACGTTCAGCCAGCAGTAATTATGTAAAAAGTGCGCTGCAGGACGCAGCGCACCAGAAGCTTACGCCAGAGTGACGCGGGCAAACTTGCGCTTACCTACCTGATATACCTTTTCACCCTGTTCAGTGAGTACCAAACGGGTATCAGTGACTTTTTCACCGTCGATTTTTACCGCGCCCTGTTTAATCATCCGCATCGCATCAGAGGTTGAGCCAACCAGTCCGGCTTCTTTCAGCAGGTAACCAATCGTTAATTCACCGTCGGTTAATGCAACAGTGACTTCCGGCATGTCATCAGGAATGGCATTTTTCTGAAAACGCTGAATGAAGTCCTGATGCGCAGCTTCAGCGGCCTCTTCAGAATGGAAGCGGGCAATGATTTCTTTCGCCAGGGTAATTTTAATGTCACGAGGGTTCGCGCCATCCGCCATTTGTTGCTTAAGCTCAGCAATTTCGTCCAGCGGCTTGAAGCTCAGCAGATCGTAATAGCGCCACATCAGTTCATCAGAAATGGACATGATTTTGCCAAACATCTCATTCGGCGCATCAGTAATGCCAATGTAGTTGTTTAACGACTTGGACATCTTCTGCACGCCATCAAGGCCTTCGAGCAGCGGCATCATCAGTACCACCTGTTGAGACTGGCCCTGCTCTTTTTGCAGTTCACGTCCCATCAGCAGGTTAAAACGCTGATCGGTACCACCAAGCTCAACATCGGCTTTTAGTGCCACAGAATCCCACCCCTGAACCAGCGGATATAAAAATTCATGAATGGCAATAGGCTGCTCGTTGGCGTAACGCTTTTTAAAGTCATCACGCTCAAGCATTCTGGCTACGGTCTGACTGGCTGCTAACTTGATCATGCCTGCCGCGCCCAGTTGATCCATCCACTCGGAGTTAAACCGAATTTGCGTTTTCTCCGGGTCTAAGATTTTGAATACCTGTTCCTGATAGGTTTTAGCGTTAGTAAGCACTTGCTCTTTGGTGAGTGGCTTACGAGTAACATTCTTACCCGTCGGGTCGCCAATTAAACCGGTAAAATCACCAATCAGGAACACCACGTTGTGGCCTAATTGCTGGAAAGCGCGCAATTTGTTGATCAGGACCGTATGGCCTAAATGCAAATCCGGTGCGGTCGGATCGAACCCCGCTTTAATGGTTAGCGGCTTGCCTGACTTTAACTTTTCGATCAGGGTATCTTCGGGCAATATTTCGTCAGTACCCCGTTTAATTTCGGCCAGGGCTGCTTGCCAGTCACTCATTTTTCTGCTTCCATCTAACTTCATTCTGGGCGGGCATTTTACGCGCGCCGACCGTCTATTAAAACCCTTTATGCACTTTCTGCGCCCTACAACGCGATTATTTGCCGTTTTGAGCCTCTGATCCTTTGAATTTTGCCTGATCCCTCTAGCATCTCAGGGCCGAAACCGCTATTCTCAGGCTGTTATGAGAAAGATATATAGACCACAATTACTCACTGATTTATTTAAGCAAATGCCGCGGCCGCACCGTATTGGTCTGGTGGCAGCCAGTGCATTTGTTGGATTACTCATTTTACTGCCATCTGAAAAGGTGGAAGCGTCACGCCATACTGAGTCGCTGATTCTGGAAACCGGCAAGCGTTATCCTCTATCGATGACGTTAACGCAATCCGATGTGCTCATTGAGCAGGATGACGAACCTCAGTGGCAAACCTACACGGTGAAAAGCGGCGATACGCTGGCCAAAATATTCAAGCGCGCCGGATTAAGCCCTAAAGATACCTACGCAGTCAGCCATGCAGGTGAACAGGCAAAAACCCTGGTAACCCTGCTCCCCGGCGACAAGCTGGATCTCAACGTGATTGATAATCAGTTTGCCGGTTTACGTTATGCCCTGTCGCCTACCGATACCCTGTATATCGAACCTCAGGAAGACAGCGACGAACTGCTATCTCACATCGACAGTAAACCGGTGGAAGTGCGTCACAATTTTGCCCAGGGTGAAATTACCTCAAGCTTCTGGAACGCCGGTGTGGCCGCTGGCCTTACAGATAACCAGATTATGCACCTGGCCGGAATATTTGGCTGGGATATCGACTTTGCTATGGAAATCCGTGGCGGCGATACGTTTAACGTAGTGTATGAAGAACGCTATATTGACGGCGAGTTTGTTGGCTATGGCGATATTGTTGCCGCCGAATTTGTTAACCAGGGTGAAAAATTCGCCGCCATTCAGCACGCAGACGGCAACTACTACACTCCTGAAGGCCGCAGTATGCGCAAGAGCTTCCTGCGCGCGCCTATCAACTTTAAGTACGTTAGCTCCAACTTTAGCAAGGCACGTTTTCACCCGGTTCAAAAGCGCTGGAAAGCGCATCGCGGTACCGACTATGTTGCAGCCGTAGGCACGCCGGTGATGGCAGCCGGCGATGGTAAGGTGATTGAAGCCAGTTACAACAAATACAATGGTAATTATGTATTTATTCAGCACGGTGAAAAATACACCACCAAATACCTGCATTTTAAAAAGAAAGCAGTGAAGAAAGGTGACATTGTAAAACAGGGTCAAACCATAGGTTATCTTGGTAGTACCGGGCTGGCATCAGGCCCCCACGTACATTACGAGTTTTTAGTCGATGGTGTGCATCGCAACCCGCGTACCGTGGATTTACCCAAGGCGCTGCCTATCGACCCGAAACAGCGCGATGCCTTTATGCAAATCGCCGAGCAACGCCTCGCTCAACTCGGCACTTCACGCCGTATAATGCTGGCCATGCAATAAACCCATGGCCTACTATATTGGCGTGATGTCGGGAACCAGTATGGATGGTGTAGACGCCATCCTGACTGATATTACCGATACGTCCATCGCGCCAATAGCCGCAGTTTCAATACCTTACCCAGCCGAACTTCTCGAACTACTGCATCAGCTTTGCACTGTTAGTCCCAACGAAATCAATCACCTTGGCCAGGCCGATCGGGCCGTAGGCCGGGTATTTGCTGAGGCGGTAAACAAATTGCTGGCAGAACAGCACTTATCACCGGCGGACATCCGCGCTATTGGCTCTCATGGTCAAACCGTTCGTCACTATCCCGATGGCCCTCCCGGCCACCAGGATGACAATGGCTTTACCCTGCAAATCGGCGATCCTAATACTATTAGCACTCTTACAGGCATTGATGTGGTCGCCGACTTCCGCCGTAAAGACATTGCCTATGGTGGCCAGGGCGCGCCATTAGTACCAGCCTTTCACGCAGCCAGGTTTGCCGAAGCCGGCGAACATCGTGCAATCGTAAATATCGGCGGCTTTGCCAATATTACCGTGCTCGAGGGCGTTGATGCCGGAGCGACCCGCGGCTTTGATACCGGGCCAGGCAATACGCTGATGGACGCCTGGTGTTTACAGCACCTGAACCAACCCTTCGACTGCGACGGTAACTGGGCTGCCAGCGGCACGGTTAACCAGCCATTATTGAATAGCCTGCTCGCCGACCCGTATTTCTCGGGTACCGGGCCAAAAAGTACCGGCCGGGAATATTTTAATCTGGTCTGGCTACGCCATCACCTGCATGACATGGGTACCATTATCGCCCCCGAAGATGTTCAGGCCACCCTGCTGGCCCTTACGGCTACTACCATAGCCAATGCAATACGAGCACTGGAACAGGTAAAGCAGTGTTATGTGTGCGGTGGCGGTGCGTTTAACGGTCAGTTAATGGCACAGTTAGGCGAGCTACTCCCGGACTGTACAGTTAAAGCCACGGATAGCCTGGCTTTGCACCCGCAGTGGGTTGAGGGCGTTGCCTTTGCCTGGCTGGCGTGGGCCTATTTACACCGGGTGCCGGGTAATGTGCCAAATGTCACCGGCGCATCGCGGGCGGTGGTGCTCGGTAGCCTGACACTGGCTGATTGATTAACCTACCTGAATCGTAAGGGAAAACGGATAATGCGTAAACTTGATGAAACCGATATAGCCATATTGGCCTGTATCTTCAAAGACCCCTGCATTACCAACAAAGCCATTGCCAGCCATGTGGATCTGGCGCCGTCTTCCTGCCTTGAACGCATCAAACGCTTGCAAAATGAGGGGATAATTTTAGGCGCCCGCAGCCAGTTTAATTACACCTTACTCGGCGGCCATATTCAGGCCATGGTGGCGGTCCGGCTGGCCTCACATAACCGTGATACCGTTGCTCAGTTTCAGCAGCAGCTGGTCGGGCAAAAAGAAGTGCTCAGTGTGTTTCATATGGGCGGTGAAAACGACTTTTTACTCCATGTGTGTGTACCCGATGCATTGCATCTGCGCGACTTTATTTTTACTCAGGTAACCGGCCGGGATGAGGTAGTCCACGTAGAAACCACCCTCATTTACGATCACGTCACCAGCAACTCCCTGCCCTACTTCGGATAAACTAAAAACCACCTTGCTGCGTAATAAAGAAGTTGGCGCATGAGCGCCAGATTTACTACACCGCAAGGAGATTTGATGACAGCACCGCATTTATTATCCCCGGTCACATTTGCTGGCCAGGAGCTGAAAAACCGTATGGTACTTGCCCCACTCACCCGAGGCCGTGCCGGCCCGGACAGAGTCCCAAATAAAATTATGGGCGATTACTATGTACAGCGCTCTGCAGGCGGCCTGCTGATCAGCGAGGCAACCAGTATCTCGCCAGAGGGCAATGGCTGGGTGGATGCACCGGGTATCTATACCAGCGAGATGACGGCCGGCTGGAAAAGTATTACCGACAGAGTACACGCCGCAGGCGGTCGAATGGTGTTACAACTGTGGCACACCGGCCGGGCCTCGCACAGCGACTTCCATAACGGCGAGCTGCCTTTTTCTGCATCGGCGGTTGCCATTAACGATGGCGATGGTATTTATACCCCAAAAGGCAAAAAGCCCTTTGAAGTGCCACGCCCCATGGCTGTTGAAGACATTAAGCGCACCGTGGAAGACTATCGTCAGGCTGCTATCAATGCCAAAGAAGCAGGTTTTGACGGCGTTGAAGTTCACGCTGCGAATGGCTATCTGATTAATCAGTTTCTTGATAGCCGCAGTAATCAGCGTGACGACGACTATGGCGGTAGTCTGGAAAATCGTTACCGCTTCTTAGCCGAAGTCATGCAGGTGGTTCTTGAAGTCTGGCCTGCCGAACAGGTTGGCGTGCGCTTGTCCCCTAACGGCGTGTTTAACGATATGGGCGCCGACGACTATAAAGAAACTTATATGTTTGTGGCAGATAAGCTCAATCAATTGGGCATCGGCTATCTGCATGTGATGGACGGCCTGGCGTTTGGTTTTCATGAACGCGGCGAAGCCATGACCCTGCAGGAGTTCCGCCATGTGTATAAAGGATTACTGATAGGAAACTGCGGCTACGATAAAGACACCGCTGAGCAACGTATCAGCAGCGGCGACGCTGATATGATCGCCTTTGGCCGCCCCTGGATCACTAACCCTGATTTACCGGTCAGGTTTGCTAATGATTATCCGCTTGAGTCATTCGATGATCCGAGTCACTGGTACGGTGGCGGAAGTGAGGGCTACAGCGATTATTCAGACTACGAAGAAGCTACTGGTATCGACCAGGCCGAAAAACTCTTATAAAAAGCTCGTATAACCTGGCAATTAAGTATCAACGGGGTATCTGCAGATACCCCGTTTTACTATCTAGCTCAATTATTTCAGCATTTCTACCAGTGTCGGTTGCGAGCCATAATATTGAGCGTGGACCTCTGCCGCCACACGCTGGTGTAATTCATCCAGTCGCGCCGCCGCCATAAAGCCATCACTAAACCCGGGATGAATCGGATCGATAGCCTGCTTTAGCGCCAGTACAAAATGCGCGATGAGTGATTTAACACAGTCACAGCCCATGGCAATACGCATGGTGGTTAATGCAATACCGGCCTTTTGCTGCTCAGCCCGACTCATTTCAGAATGAGAGGTTAGCGCCGGGCACAGGATCAGCGTGTTGGTCTGACCGATGCTTATCTGATGGCCGAAAGCAGGTTCCAGCGAATCAAAGAAGCGCGCAAATTGCACCCGGTCTAGTTCAGGCAGATCAAGCTCAGCGGTAAACAAAGCACAAGGCCATCCATGACTGTGTTGCTGTTCGCGCAGGCCGGCATTTTCGTGATGACTCAGGGCATGACTGTTTACTTTAATGTGCGGATGGGAGTCGAGGAAATGAGTAAATACCTGAGTGTTAATCACCTTGGTCAGCATTCGCTGAGTCAGCGTTTTCATGCCGGTCAGCACATCAAAGGCCTTCTCTGAATCAAGGAATGCCCCCTTAATATAATACACGTCCCAAAACAGGGTTTGCGACCAGTCGACGCCCTCACAGCTGGTACCTTTGGGTTGGAACATACGGTGATTTTCGCCAATGACCACGCCTGCTGTAGTGGTGCCGGTACCGCAAATATCCTTGGTGTAGCTGTGCACCACATAGTCCGGTCGGCATTGTTTATCGGCATGTTGCAAAGGCTTATGTAACACTGGCGTAGCCAGCGTGGAATCGAGCATGACCAGCAGCTGCTGCGCATGGGCAAGTTTGCAGATACCCGGTACATCCAGCACCAGCCCATGGGGGTTGCAGGGCGACTCAATGTACACATGCAAACGGCTACCGGCTGCCAGCTTATCAGCATACTGCTGTTGAATCTGGGCAAGATGATCGGCAAATTCCTCTGCCGAATAACCGTCGAACCAGGCCAGTGTTACGTTTAAGCGGTTCTCGCGGGCGAAGAAATCATGCAGCAACTGATACACGCCACCATACACATTGCGTGACACAATCAGAATATCACCGTGGCTTAGTACGTTTGATAACAGCGCATCAATAGCCGCCATACCAGAGTTAAAGTTCCAGGCCAGATACGCGCCTGCCTGATCGCCTGCTTCCAGATCTACAATGGCATTGGCCAGTGAAATATTGGTTGGATTCATTAACCGACTGTAGATCTGATGCGTTGATTCTTTGCCTTCAAAGGCGTCTTCTATCCACTCCGTGCAGGCATATACGTAGGTTGCGGTTTTCACTACCGCAGGTGTCGCCGAGAACAGCGCCGGCACGTTGTCAAAAATCGGGTAGTGTTGCGGTGCGGATTTATTCAGACTCTGCCAGGTTTGCCGAAAGGGGTTTTGCAGAGTATCGAGTACTTTGGCTATCTGAAATGATAAGAACTTTTTAGCATTGAAATAGCTCAGCTTGTCGGTTTGATCTAACCTTTCCAGGGTATCTCGTGTAACCTGCCAGAGTTGCTGAACACCCTGCTGCGCGCCATAGAGATGACGTGCCGTATCAGCCAGCGCCTGACCGTAAGCGGTATCAGGACGAATATTAAAATGCGCCAGTTGCTCTTCTACCAGTTGCTCTACTGAGTTAGCGTCGCTGGTATGACGGCGGGGCGACAGTGGACGACAGGTCTCCACGGATAATGATTGGTTTGATTTCATATGCGTTCCTTTTTGCTTTAATCTGAATATAATTCGGATTTAAAACAAAATTAAGGAATATAATTCACATAAAAATCACAAACAGGAAACTTTTCTTTACTTATGACCACTTCTACGTCATCTGCCACCTGGCAATTCAGCATCTTAAGCCGCGACTACGAGGTTTATTCAGAGCTTCTTGCGCCATTGTTACCAGACAACGTCCGCTTGTCAGTTGCCACCGATGACCCTGAACAGTTTGATTGTCAGCACGTCCAGCTGGCGCTGGGCGATCCCGATTTGCTGGCCCAGGTCGTTAACCAGTGCCCGCAATTATGCTGGCTGCAATCCACCTTTGCCGGTAATGCGCCGTTATTACGCGCTGGCAAACGGGATTATCAGCTTACCGGAGTAAAGGGGATCTTTGACCAGCAAATGCGCGAATACGTGTTTTCCTATTTGTTGTATTTTGCGCGCAATATTGAAGGCTTTGCCCTGGCCGGGCAGGCTCCCGCGAATAAATGGCAGCCGCCGGGCTTCGACGCACTGGCAGGAAAAACCCTGGGCATCGCCGGGGCCGGTGACATTGCGGCCAGCCTGGTGGATGTGGCAACGGTATTTGATATGAAAGTGGTGGGGCTTAATCGCCGTGGCAGCGCCACAGCCGACTACACGCAGGTGTTTACGCCCGATAACAAATTGGAGTTTGCCGCTGCCTGCGACTTTGTGCTGAGCCTGCTGCCCGACACACCCGCAACCCGCCATTTCATCGATACGGAATTTTTATCAGCAATGGCGCCACACAGTATTCTGATAAACGCCGGAAGAGGTGTTGTGGTTGATGACAACGCCCTGATCCAGGCGCTTTCTACAAAGCAACTGCGCGCAGCGGTACTCGACGTGTTTGTAGACGAGCCTTTAGCCGACGATCATCCGTACTGGGCATTACCCAATGCTTACGTCACCCAGCATACGGCGGCTATTTCCAGAGAGCAGGATGTGGCGGTGATATTTAAGGGTAACCTAATCCGGTTTCTTGAAAACGCCCCGCTCATCTACCTTTTTGACTTCGATCGGGGATATTAAACCCGCGGATCGGTTGAGGCGATATCGGCCTGTGTCTGCTGCTGTTGCCAAAAGGCCTGCAGCGCAGGATAGGCATCGAAGCTGGCTAATTCTCTGAAGGCCACCCAGTCTAATAAACAGAACAGGCAGATTGCCGGATAATCCCATTGAGAGAAGTGCCCGGCCTCAACTTCAGCGTTCAGCGTAGCCAGCAAGGTGTCGACGCGTTCATTATTGAGCTTAAAAAACAGCTTATCCGGCTGATTGGCAATGTCGGAGCGCTTAAGCATCATCAACTGCACAAACGTATCGTTGGCCGCATCAATCAGAGTCAGACGATTTTCTTCCGGCCAGCTTAAAGGAGCCAGCGCAAACTTTTCGCTCAGATACCGAAACACCACTCTGGAGTCATAAATAATTAACTCGCCGTCTTCCAGCATCGGTACTTTAAGGGCCGGATTCTTGGCTCTCAGCAGTTCGCGGCCGGGCCCCGCAAAGATATCCATGTTGATAAACTCATAGTCTTTACCGGATAAAAATAAGCGAATACGGCGAACATAGGGCGACGTGGTAGAGCCATATAGTTTCATAGAGTTATTCCCTGTTAAAAGAAGCCAGAAAGTAAAAAGCAGCCCTTAGGCTGCTTTAGATAATCATTAAACGCTGAAGCTGGCTCCGCAGCCGCAGGTAGTGGTAGCATTCGGGTTATTCACCAGAAACCGTGAGCCCTCCAGGCCATCCACGTAATCAACCGTGCCGCCCACTAGGTACTGTAGACTCATCGGGTCAACAACCAATGTAACCTCGTTCTTTTCGATGGCCATATCGCCTTCGTTCACTTTCTCGTCGAAAGTAAAACCGTACTGAAATCCCGAACAACCGCCGCCGGTAACATAGACCCGCAGTTTCAGGTTCGGATTTTCTTCTTCTTCCACCAATTCGCGGACTTTCAATGCCGCCGCGTCTGAAAAATCAATGGGTAACGCCATTTCTACTGACATATTCACCTCAATCCTGAGCCGACATCACTCGGCAATTAATAGCACTATTATCCAATACCTGAGTAAATACATCAACTATTGTCAGCCGTGTTCTGACCGCGGCTGAACAGTAAATACACCTCGCTTTCTATACGCATTCTGCCCTTGGTGGGTTTACTGTCGCCGGGTTTATGACTAAATTTGACAAACAGGCTAAAGAAGGTGATTGCCGTGCGTCGTATTTTACTCCTTGCTATCACAGTATTTGTTACCGGGTGTACCTCAAATGTTACCCGCTCGACCTTAAGCGGGGATTATAAAACCCTGGCCGATGAGGGGCAGCAAACGCCGGAACTGTTATCACTGCCCACCAATGAGCTGTGGGCTTATTGTCAGAGTTTTGTGAAAAGCCGGGTATTTACCCCTATTGATGGATGCTTTAACGAGCTCGATAAACGCTTTAAAGACGCCGATGACACTCTGCTGTATATGGTTCAGGGCTGGTTTGACACGCAGTTTATTGCCCCAGGAGCATTTGGTGAGGGCATGCTCACCGAACTGAAACTCGAGGCGGCAATGGCCAGAGGCAATATCAAGAACACCGAACGGTTTGCCAACTCACTTTACAACCTGACCACCTCCTACGCCTACCCGCTGGCGGTCACCAGCACCGACTATGCCGACAGATACCCGCAAATTGCCGGCTACGATGAAAGTGGCTACAGCAATATTTACCGGCTAAAACATCAGGTGCTGGCACTAGGCGCTTTGGGTTTAATGGCTGCCCGCAATAACGAGCCTGAACTCGCCAGCCGCTATGCCAGTGAAATCGCCGCCATCGACGCGTCATCGACCAATGCCGCGCAGTGGCGGCTGCCCCAGGCCAAAGCGCTGTGGCTGGGCCGTATCTACTTAACTATTGGCGACTTTGAGAAGGCCTATCAGGCTTCCATTATTGAGAAAAACGCCATGTATGAATTTCTCGACGGGCTGACGACCGCCCTAGATGTGATTGGCCCGATAATGTATGCCGCCATGGTAGATGCCTACGGCGACACCGATTATAAAACCGCACTGAATTTTACCGCTGAGTTTGAACCGCGTTTTATGCGCCACCAGGCAGAGCTTGAAACCGGTCGTCTTGCCGCAGCACAAGAAGGTTATCAGGCCATTATCAACGAGCCTAAGGTAAAAGGCTTCGGCACTGTTTACTGGCAGGCACTTTATGGCCTGGGCCGCATTGCCGACTTACAGGGCAACAACAGTCAAGCTATCGACTATTACCGGCAGGCCGTTGAGGTGATTGAACGACAGCGCAAGAGCATGGATACCGAAGCCGGGCGCATTGGTTTTGTTAACGACAAGCAGGCCGTATACGGTGATATGGTGTCCTTACTGGTAAAAACGCAACGCTTTAGCGAGGCCTACGATTATGTGGAACGTGCCAAGGCCCGCGCCCTGGTGGATTTACTCGCCACCAAACAACGCTTTGGCAGCCAGCTACCGCCCGCCACCGAACAAGCCCTTACGTCATTACAGTCTATCGAACAACAAGCACTAGTGAACAATAGCGGCATCACCAACGAAGCCACACGCGGTATTGCCGTGCAATTAAAAGCCATAGAACAACATACGCCGCAGCTCGCATCCCTGCTCACCGTATCACCGCCATCGCTGTCCTCGATACAAAACCGGTTAGGCAAGCAGGAAACCCTGCTGCTGTATTTTTTCACTCAGGGGCGGCAGCCGGAGTTATTTACTTTTGTGGTAACGGCCTCATCTCTCGACGTGCATTCTCAGCCGTTACCGGCACTTGAAGAGGCCATTACATCCCTGCGGGATGCTATTAACCAGGCTGACAGCGATGCCTGGCAAAAAGAGGCGGCGCAGCTTTACAGCCATTTAATTGCGCCGGTAAGTAATGAACTCAGCACTGCCGGAGCGCTCACTGTTGTGCCTCATGGCGCGCTTCACTATCTGCCGTTTACTATTCTTACCGCCCCTGATGGTCGCCTGCTTGGTGAGCAATTTAACTTGCGCTTGCTGCCTGCTGCCTCGGTATTGCAATTTGTCGATGAGAAGGTGGCCGGCGAGCAGTTGCTGGCCCTGGCTAACCCGGATTTAAACGCACCGGAACTGGATTTGCCCGGCGCTCAGCGCGAAGCACAGCAGATCAGTAAACTCTGGCCACAAAGTCAGATTTACAGTCGCACTCAAGCGTCTGAAAGTTTATTAAAACAACAGTCGGCGAGTTTTCAGATTATCCACCTGGCCTCACATGGCGTGTTTAATCCTGATGCGCCGTTGCAGTCGCGACTGTTTCTGGCTGCCGATGCTGCCAACGATGGCCTGCTAACAGTGCCCGAAATTTACGATTTAAACCTTAATGCCAACCTGGTGGTACTGTCGGCCTGCGAAACGGGCCTGGGCGATATCTCTGCCGGTGATGATGTTGTGGGCTTAAACCGGGGTTTTCTGTTTGCCGGAGCCAACGGTATTGTCAGTAGCCTCTGGCAGGTGCCAGATGAAGCCACCACCTATCTGATGAGCCGCTTTTACACCTATTTGCAGTCTGAGGCACCGAGTTCAGCCCTGGCATCTGCGCAACAGGATACCCGCGCGCTTTACCCGCATCCCTTTTACTGGGCCGCGTTCCAACTAACCGGCGGGCAATAAGCCGCCGCTAAAAAGGAGTTTTCGGCCTTGGCCAGCGCAGATATCGCCACGCAATACGAACAATCAGGTTTCGTGTATCAGCCCGCTTTTCTTGACCAACAGGAACTTGAGCAATTGCGCCGGATCACCGCGCGCTTTCACCAGCACTGGCTGCAGGAAAATCAAAACTTTTACCGGCAACGGGCCATTAACTCAGCTTACCTTACCCATGCCGAGCGCATGTCAGACGAAGACCGCCACGCAATGTTTACCATTATTGGCTCGGCCAAAATAGCGTTAGTGGTTAAGCCACTATTGCCCGATGGTGCAGCATTTATGAATACCCAGTTATTTTTTGACCCGCATAACCCGCAGCAGAAAAATTACTGGCACCGGGATACCCAGTATCTTTACTCACCCGAGGAAGAACAGGCCCAGCTTGGCTCTACCCGTGTATTGCATTACCGCCTGGCACTATATGACGAACCGGGTATCGAGTTAATTCCCGGTTCGCACCGATACTGGGACAACCCGGAAGAACTCGACGTAAGACTGGCTCGTAATGGTCGCGAGGCTTATCACGACTTACCCCGTGGTCAGCAAATACCATTAAACGCCGGCGACTTGCTGATTTTCGATGCGTCTATGCTGCATCGCGGTTTATATGGCAATAACCGTTTTGCCCTGGATGTGCTGTTTTGCGAAGTGCGCCAGGATCTCCTGCAACATGTGGACGCAAACTGTCTGCCCGGCGAGGCTCTCCTCCGCAAACTCGACTACCCGGCGCCTTTTGAAGCCAGCCGCAACGCCCTACGACAAACTCCGTAACAATTTAACCCGGCACGGATATTTCACCGCTTTTCGGCGGTGGTATAGTAGAGCTACGTCAATCCCGGTTAAGTAACGTTACTACTATGGAACATCCGTCAGTCACTAATAACCCGCTTTATTCACAGGAGCTGCCCTGTCTGGGTGAACTGCCAAGCGAAGCGATCTCACCCGGTTACCGCAAACTGAACCTGACGGTAACGGTAGCAATTTCGCTGCTGGTGTTTACGGTACTGCTGATTGTGGCTTATCAGCCCTGGTTTTCTCTGCCGGTAAAACTGGAATTTTCCTTAGGCGTTGCTGGTGCGATCACTGCCCTGCTTGGTGGCCTGATATTTACTTACCACTATTTTGCCGATCGGCTGATTTACTACACCCTGCGAGAGCAGGACATCGTCCTGTTTAAAGGATTGATCTTTAAAAAGGTCATCTGTCAGCCCATGTTACGGATCCAGCATATTGATATTCAACGGGGGCCTCTGGAGCGCCTGGCGGGATTGGCAACACTGAAAGTCTATTCCGCCGGCGGCAGCGACCATACGCTGGCGATTCCGGGACTGCCCGAAGAGACGGCCGAGAAGATGCGCCAGTTTGTGTTAAACCATTCAGACCTCACCCGGGATTAGTCGTGACAACGCCATCAGAATCGGTGCTCACCGAACAATCACAGTGGCAACGCTTGTCACCCTGGTCGGTGCTGCATTTCCTGTTCATGCAATTAAGGCAATCAGTCAGTTTCGCCATTTATGTCATTCCAGCCTACGTAGTGGGTGGTCATAAACTGATTGATTCTGAGTACTTTCCTTTGTTGCTAATGGCAATGGGTGGAGGCTGGGCCATTTCGTCGGTGCTCAAGTATTATTTTTTCCAGTTTACGGTAACGGATAAAGGCATAGCCATTCGCTCCGGAGTGCTCGACCGAACCTTTACCGATTTGCCCTATGAGCGGATCCAGAATGTAAAGTTCGATCAGCCCTTTTATTTTCGCTTTAATGATTTACGTATCGTCACCCTGGACACCGCTGGCTCGGCTAAACAGGAAGCCCACTTTGCCGGGGTGACCTCAGCATACGCGCAGTTTGTTAAAGAAACAGTAATGCGCGCACATCGCCAGCAATCGGCAACCACTAGAGAAGAATCACCATCCTCAACTGCCACCGACGAAGAGCTACTTAACGAACGTTCTATTCGCGACCTTGTTTTGCATGGCATTACCAATAATCGGGTGTGGATTGTGCTGGGCACCCTGGCGCCTTTTTATGAACAAATCTCAGAATTTATTTTTGGCCAGATGAATGCCCTGCGCCCCCAGGCTGAAGCCTGGCTTGGTGAGCAGGTGGTAGCGTTATGGTATGTGGGGGTAATGAGCGTGCTCATTGCCATTGTACTGCTGATCCTGATGGCGCTCTTTTCCATAGGGGGCAGTGTGCTGATGTTTTACGGGTACCGCCTCACCCGGCAAGGGGATAAATACATTCGCAACAGTGGTCTGTTGAACCGTCAGGAAGTCAGTATGAAACGCTCGCGGGTACAGATAGCCCGTCAGCAACAAGACTGGCTCGACAGGCTACTCGGCAGGGTAAACCTTTACTTTGAACAAAATGTCACCGGCCGGACCAACCCCAACGAACTCAAGGCCACCCATAAACTGCTGGTGCCATCAGTGACCGTTGCCGAATCGGATGAGCTTACCAGCAATGTCTTCTCGGCGCAGCAGGCCAGGCATGTGAACTTTGAGCCAATTCACAAACGCTACTTCTGGCGCCAGTTAATACTGTGGATCCTGCCCCTGACCGCCCTGGCAGGTTTCGTCAGCTTCAAGGTACTTGGCGCCACAGGCGCACTGCCGACGCTGCTGATACTAAGTGTTATGGTCACACTGACCTACCTTCGCTGGCAGCGCTGGGGAATTGCCAGCGACGCTACCTACATTTACGTTCGCAAAGGCATCATTGGCATCGACTACTGGTGTTTCCCGCTGGCTAAGGTGCAACAGGTTGAGGTAAGACAGAGTCTGTTTATGCGTCGTCGGCGGCTCAGCACCTTAGGTTTTGTACTGGCCAGTGGCAGAGTAAAAGTTCCCTTTGTTGCCACTGATTTTGCCTCGCCGCTGATTGAAAGGGTATTGTATGAAGTCGAGGTGAAAAAGCCCGGCTGGATGTAATGTCCCTGACCGAAGAGGGTGGCTTGTCTTACTGATCGGCTACCAGAATATCCTGCCAGTTGTAGCTGCGCTGATAGTCTCCCCGGCGCCGCTTATACTGATAAACGGTCGTAGTAAACTCGATGCTTTCTGGCTCGAAGTTTTCCGGCAGTTGCAGGTATAGGGTGACTGGCTGGAAATATTTAAACCCGTAAGTCACATTTCCCTCAGGCAAAATTGCATTGTCGTCAGAGGTAAGAATGCGATGTTTACCATTTTGGATGCCGGTAACCGCGACTTTAAGATCGCCACGAACAATAGCGCTGACTGCTCGTTGCTGCAGTAACACCATGGTCGCTTTAAAATAGCCATCCGTTGTGGTCTCAAAGAGTTCCAGACCATCAATAAAAAAGCCGTCCTGAGTGGTTTCTGGCGCGACTACATGCTGATAAAACGCTTTATCTTTTTGCAGATTAAACACCACTTCTTCCAGACGCACCACTTCCTGCTTAAGTTGCTCGGCACGCATTTCGGCCAGTTCCAGCTTTACATCCAGCTGATTAGCCTGGGTCTGGAGCTGTTCATTCTCTGTTTGCAGGTTGCTGATGGAGTGTTGCAGTTGCCGGGTTTCATCAACTAACTGGCCACGGTCTGCGTTGGCAAGAAACATCCCGAATACCAGCATGGCCAGCAGACTGGCGCCTAACAGCAGAACGGTGCGGGTCTGACCCAGCTTCTGAGGTATTTCAGATAAGTGCATGGCAATCACTGTGGAACTAAAAACCGAACTTTGCCCGTTTTACCGCAATTATTCAAATATTCCTCGGTTTATGCCCACCATTGGCAGGCCATTACTTTGCAAACCAACTACTTGTGATACTATTTAGCTATTCCTCACCAGCGTTCCTTACTTATGCAATTGCGCGCACTGCGACAAGAACTGGCTCACCCCCGCACCTCCGTTCAGGTATGCTTGCTGGGGATCATTGCCGGTGTTACGTCGGCGCTGCTGATTGTGCTTTTTCGTTTAGGTATCGACTGGTTACAATCTTCCGGCGTTAGTCTGCTACAACAGTGGGGATTGAGTGCTAAATGGGTGTGGGTAGTCATGCCCGTTTCAGCCGTAATACTTATTCTGCTGATTGCTTTTCTGACCGGTTTTAAGCATTACCGGCTGGGCATTCCTTTTGTTATTCACCGCGTAAAGCAACACTACGGCCATATCCCCTGGCGCACCACCGTGAATCAGTTTTTTGGCGGTATGCTGGCACTGGCTGGCGGTTTTGTCGTCGGCCGTGAAGGGCCATCGGTTCATCTTGGCGCGGCCGGCAGCAGTTTGTTTGGTCAGGCGCTCAAATTGCCGCATAACAGTATTCGTACGCTGGCCGGTTGCGGCATTGCAGCGGGTATATCAGCCTCTTTTAATACTCCCTTTGCGGCGGTCATTTTTGTCATGGAGGTGGTATTAAGAGAATATAAAATTCACGTTTTTGTCCCGGTAATGCTGGCAGCAGCCTGTGGCTCGGTGATCACCCGCATAGTGTTTGGAGAAGGCAACGAGCTGGCCTACTTTTCTTTTTCATCGTTCAGCCAGTGGTTGTATCTGTATCTGATTGTATTTGGCTGCCTGCTGGGCGTTCTGGCTACGTTATTTAATCAGTTGCTGATGTCGGTGATGAGATTCTTTCGCAAGGTTTCCATGGTTTGGCGGTTGTTACTCGCCGGGCTCCTAACGGCTATTGGCGGCGCATTATTACCCGAAGCTCTTGGTGCCAGTTTCGAGGACGTCAACGCATTATTCTCTACCCATCCAACGGCGCTGATCCTGCTTGAAATTCTGTTAATGAAATTCCTGCTCGCCACCTTCGCAATAGGCCTTGGTATCCCAGGCGGTATTATTGGTCCGGTAATGGTACTGGGTATGTTATCTGGTGCTGTTTTGTTGCTGCCCGTGGCACACTGGTTACCACTGGAAGACTTTACCTCCAGCTTTGCCCTGCTTGGCATAGCCGGTATGCTTACCGCGGTATTGCACGCCCCGCTGGCAGCGCTGTCGGCGGTAATGGAGTTATCTTACCGGCCGGAGATCATCTTACCCGCTATATTGGTAATTGTGCCGGCTTACGTCACTGCTACGCAGTTTTTAGGTAACCGCTCTATTTTTATTCAGCAGCTGGATTTCCAGAAACTGCCCTATGCCATTACTTCGATTCGCGAGGCACTGGAGAAAACCGGCGTTCTGGCCGCCATGGAAAGGGACTTTAAGCTCTTTTATGATGCACCGGAAGCGGCACTGGAAAAAGTGCTGTCGAATAATCCGACCCAAACCGTTATTCAGCAAAAACGCTTTGAGCAGGATATTAACTATTCCTGGGTGCACTATGATGTCAGTTTGGATCGCCACGCTCACCCCATTAGTTATCAGGCGATGCAGGGCGTATCAGCCCAGGCCACCCTGGCGGAAGTCTATGAATTACTGAAAAGTACCCGCTCCGGTGCGGTGTATATATTTGAGGATGATCCGGCCAAACTCACCGGCGTAATTACCTGGAACCGGTTGCAGAGTTTTCTGCAACGCGCCCAGTTTTAATAAGAGAAGAGACAATGACAATACTGTGGTTAAAAGCCCTGCACATTTTTTTTATGGTGGCCTGGTTTGCCGGTATCTTTTATTTACCCCGCTTGTTTGTTTACCATGCTGAAACCAGTGAACAGGCGGTTAAAGACCAGTTTAAGGTAATGGAACGACGCCTTTGGCTATTTGTTACCCCTTTTGCGCTGTTAACCTTGGTATTTGGCCTGGCTCTCATCTACACTTATGGCTATGCATGGTTTGCCGCATCGACCTGGTTGCATATCAAGATAGTGCTGGTGGCTTTGCTGTACGTTTATCACTTTTACCTGTGGTCACTGGTTAAACAATTTGCAGCCGATAAGATCACGCATTCGTCGCGCTATTTCCGTATTTTAAACGAAGCACCTGTACTGATTTTGCTCGCCGTGGTATTACTGGCGGTGGTAAAATTTATTTAGGGCAAAATGGTTTAAGCCCTGCTAACCCACACACCCAAATGGAAGTCGTGGTGTTTAAAAGGACCAATTTAAATGGATGTAAATAACCAACTGCTAAAGGAACTTCTGCATAAGACCGACATTGCCTTTCGCGCCCTGATGGATGAGCCGGCGTCTTCTGAACGCCAGTCGGCCTACGACGAGGCAAAAATGGAACTTGATCGCTACGTGGTTAAGTTTCGCGAACAACTCCAGTACCGTAATAGTCAGAAAGTCCGCTAAGCGCTATTCTCAGGTTGTCTTTGGGACTACCTCAAACTGATTCGGCAGAACCTGCACTAATTCGCCGCTTATCGCTACGTATTCTTTTAACATTGGTGGCAAACTGGCTGCCAGCCGAGGCAGTCCGTCGGTGAGTTCCTGGCGCTTTTCAGGCGGTGTTTGTTGCAACCTCGATTGCGGATCGGCCAGCGTAGTAAATAGCTTTAAACAGCGGTTGAGCCGGCCAGACAGCGCTGGCAAATCCAACGTTTGCTCACTCATTTGCCAGGCTTGTTGCCATTGTTTTTCCAGTTGCTGATGCGCGGTAAGCAGGCCTTTCAGCCACTGTTGCAGCTCGTCATGTTGCAGCCCATTGCCGCGCCACTGGTACTCTTCAGGCAGTAAACGCTCCTCTTTACGCATGCTGTCCAGCGTATCCCGTAACCGGCCCATCAGGTAATCGGCCAGCTCATCGGCTTGCTGCTTGCTGATAGCGGTATTCGCATCGGCCCGGATTGCCCAGGGCATCCACTGCTCAGGCATGGGGATTTCCGGGCAGGCGGCGACGCCAAAAATAAGCCCTTCCAGATACGCCTGTTCTGGTAGTACCGCTACCATTGCCAGTTTTTCATAGTCAGTTTTGCTGCCAACCATGCCATTCCCCTGAGATACTAAATGGTGTTAATGTACTTTCACCGCTCACAGCACTTGTGCCCGTACATCCAATAATAAGAAGAGTGTAACATGTCGCAACGTCGAACCAAGTCAGGGTTTATTATTGCCGCCGCCTTTATCGGCCCCGGTACCGTATCCACCGCCAGTCTGGCCGGTGCTAACTTTGGCTTTCATCTGGTCTGGGCCTTAGTCTTTTCGGTGCTGGCCACCATTATTCTGCAGGACATGGCGGTAAGACTCGGCTATGCCACACGCTCAGGTATGAGCGAAGCGTTAAGAACTCAGATTGCTAACCCGTTTATCCGTGTGCTGTTGTCATTGCTGGTTGTCGGCGCCATTGGCATTGGCAATGCGGCCTATGAATCAGGAAACCTGACCGGAGCCGCCATTGGCCTGAACAGTATTGCCGGCATTGGCATCCCGGCCTGGAGCTGTCTGCTCGGCGGTTTAGCCATCTTGCTGCTGTGGAGCGGCCACTACAAGCTAATCGAAACCGTACTGGTGATGCTCGTTGCCATTATGGCCATGGTATTTGTGGTTACGTTTGCGGTGAGTGAACCAGACTGGGGAGCAATGGCCGGCCAGTTGTTCGCACCGGTGGCCTCTATGGACAGCATTACCACCATTCTGGCCCTCATCGGCACTACCATTGTGCCCTATAACCTGTTTCTGCACGCCAGTCTGGTTGCGCAAAACGAGCAGGATGGCTCTCAGCCTGCCAGCTACTATCGTCGCCAGTCGGCGCTGGCCATTGGCGTTGGCGGTCTGATAACGCTGTTTATTATGGCCACCGCCATGCAGGCATTTTACGGCCAGGCCGAGGCGCTGAATGCCGGAAATCTGGCCAAACAACTGGCACCGCTGTTAGGTGACTTCGCCGAACTGTTTTTTGCTCTGGGTATGTTTGCCGCAGGCTTAACCAGTGCGATTACGGCACCTCTGGCGGCGGCGTATGCTGTAACCGGCGCATTAAACAAACCATCAGATATGCGTGGTAAATGGTTCAGAGCGGTCTGGCTGAGCATTATTCTTATTGGCGTCGGATTTACTTTAAGCGGCACTAAGCCTTTGATGGCAATTATGTTTGCCCAGGCGGCGAATGGCTTGTTGCTACCTGTTATTGCACTGCTGCTGTTATTTATGATGAATCGCCACTCGCAGTTAGGGTTGTTAAAAAACCACTGGAGTGCCAATGTGGCCGGGCTGGCTGTGGTGGGCTTAATTGGCTGGCTGAGCTGGCAAAAGTTTATGTAAAAAATGGGGCCCGAAGCTATCAGGCCCCGTGGAAATATTCCCGCTAAGCCAGTCTAGCTGCTCAGTCGGTCGAGAATATCTTTAAGCATGGCACGGCTGCAGCCAAAGTTGATCCGGAAGAACCCTGGCTCACCAAAGTCCCGGCCCGGAGATGGTCCTACGCCTTTGCTCTCACACCATTTAAGTACATCTTCAACACCCAGGCCGGTGGCATCAATCCAGGCCAGGAAGGTGGCCTCTGATGACACTACCTCGAGTCCGTCAATGGCGTTGATACGCTCTACCAGGTAATCGCGGTTACCACGCAGATAAGCAATCTGCTCTGCCAGCCAGTCATCACACTGCGTAAAGGCTGCCTCGGTGGCGACCAGTCCCATTACATTTGCCCATGGCACAATACCCGCAGCACCCTGAGTAAATTTACGACGTAAAGAAGCATCCGGAATAATGGCAAAAGAGGTACCCAGACCAGCCACATTAAAGGTTTTACTGGCTGCCATCAGAGTAACGCTGCGGTTAGCCAGTTGCTCTACACGCCCAGCAGGAATGTGACGCACACCCTCTTCCAGAATCAGATCGCAGTGGATCTCATCAGAACACAATGCCACGTTATGACGGGCACAAATTCCCGCAATGGCATCTATCTCTGCCTGAGTCATTACTGAGCCCACCGGATTCATCGGGTTACACAGAATTATCAGCTTACACAGCGGATCGGCGGCTTGTTCTTCCAGCGCAGCCAGATCAATGGTCCAGCGTCCGGCTTCCAGTTTGGTGGGAATATCTACCCGCTGGGTGTTATTCAAGCCCGGCGCTGCCAGTAAGGGCGGGTAATTAGGCGTTTGGATAAGCACCTTATCACCCGGCTCGCAATAGGCCTTAATGGCCACATTGAAGGCTGGAACCACGCCGGGAGTCCAGACGATCCATTCGGCTTCGATGGCCCAGTCGTGCTTATCTTTAAGCCAGCGTACCACGGCCTGATTAGCCGGCTGATGCTGAGCAGGCAGTGAGTAGCCTAAATTGCCGTACTCGGTTTGTTTTTGAATCGCCTCAAGAATCGGCTGGGCACAGCGAAATTCGGTATCGGCTACCCAACAGGGGATCACGTCCTGCCCCGCGTATTTTTGCCATTTGAAAGACCAGAAGTCACGACGATCGGGGGTATTATCAAATTGACTCAATGTTGCTACCTTTTAATTCGGAGTAAGCGGCATACGCCACTATTTTGCATATGACGACATAGTTTGCTTGATCAGACTCACCAGCTTTTTGCGCACAATAGGCTTAACCAGATAGGCTACCGCACCTAATTGACGGGCAAGCAATTTGGTTTGTCTGGATTCGTAGGCGGTCATAAAGATGAAGGGAAACATTAAATCTGCCGATCGAACGTCCCGCAGTAAGGCCAGCCCATCAAATCCGGGCATCACCATATCACTAATTACCATGTCGAGTGAATCGGATGTTTGTTTAAGCAGGAATTCACGCGCCAATGCACTGTTGGAAAAGCTAACAACATTTACCGGCAACTCAGACTCCAGTACATCCACTATGAGTTCGAGTGTGATTTCGTCGTCGTCAATTACAGCGATATTAAGTGGTTGCATGATCCGTCTGTGAATAAATAGTCAGACTATAATTCTAATAGAAAAAGGCCGATTGTGTTAACAACCGGCCTTTTTACTTGAACCATTCAACGTTTCACTTGCAAGCAGTGAATTACTTCGGCGCGCGTGATGCCCGCTTACGATCGTTTTCGGTCAGCAGCTTCTTACGAATACGAATGCTTTCTGGCGTAACCTCTACCAGTTCGTCTTCGTCGATAAACTCAAGCGCCTGTTCCAGTGACATCTTCACCGGTGGTACCAGGGTTTGAGCTTCGTCGGTACCTGAAGCACGAACGTTAGTCAACTGCTTGCCTTTTAACGCGTTTACGGTCAGGTCGTTGTCACGGCTGTGAATACCAATAACCATCCCTTCGTATACTTCAACACCGTGTCCGATAAACAGACGGCCACGTTCCTGCAGGTTAAACAGGGCGTTGGTCAGTGCCTTACCATTAGCGTTAGCAATCAGTACACCATTCTTACGCTTACCAATTACACCGCCTTTGTGCGGGCCGTAGTGGTCAAATGAATGGTACAGTAAACCTGAACCTGAAGTCAGTGTCATAAAGTCAGTCTGGAAACCAATTAAGCCACGGCTGGGGATCATAAAGTCGATACGTACACGACCTTTACCATCCGGTGACATGTCGGTCATTTCTGCTTTACGCAGACCCAGTTGCTCCATGATAGAGCCCTGATGCTGCTCTTCACAGTCGATAGTCAGCGTTTCAAACGGTTCCATTAACTGGCCGTCTTCTTCTTTGATGATTACTTCAGGGCGTGATACCGCCAGCTCGTAACCTTCACGACGCATGTTTTCAATCAGGATACCTAAGTGCAGTTCACCACGGCCTGATACGCGGAATTTATCCGGGTCGCTGGTTTCTTCAACGCGCAGTGCAACGTTGTGTACCAGTTCGTCCTGCAGACGCTCAAGGATGTTACGTGAAGTGACGTATTTACCTTCCTTACCGGCAAATGGTGACGTGTTGACCTGGAAGGTCATGGTTACCGTTGGTTCATCAACGGTTAACGCCGGTAATGCTTCAACAGTGTTAACGTCACAAATGGTGTCTGAAATTTTCAGTTCACCCAGACCACTGATAGCGATGATGTCGCCAGCGGTCGCGTATTCTACTTCGTGGCGTTGCAGACCAAGGTAGCCATATACCAGGCCAACCTTACCGTTACGCTTCTTGCCATCAGCACCAACAATAGTGACCTGCTGGTTAAGCTTAACGCTACCACGCTTGATACGGCCAACACCGATTACACCTACGTAAGAGTTGTAATCAAGTTGCGAAATCTGCATCTGCAGCGCGCCTTCGATATCGGCATCCGGTGGTGACACCTGATCAACGATAGTCTGGAACAGCGCAGTCATATCTTCTGCTGGCTCATCAGCGTCCAGTGACGCCCAGCCGTTCAGTGCTGAGGCATAAACCACCTGGAAATCCAGTTGGTCGTCGCTGGCACCCAGGTTATCAAACAGATCAAATACCTGATCCATTACCCAGTCAGGGCGCGCGCCTGGCTTGTCGATTTTGTTGATTACCACAATCGGCTTTAAGCCCTGGGCAAATGCTTTTTGCGTTACGAAACGCGTTTGCGGCATAGGGCCTTCCTGCGCATCAACAAGCAGCAGTACCGAGTCAGCCATTGACATTACGCGCTCAACCTCACCACCGAAATCGGCGTGTCCGGGAGTATCTACGATATTGATGCGGTAATCGTTCCAGTTGATGGCGGTGTTTTTCGCCAGGATGGTAATACCACGTTCTTTTTCAATATCGTTAGAATCCATCACGCGTTCCTGTGCCTCGCCTCTGGTTTCTAAAGTACCAGACTGCTGCAGCAGTTTATCTACCAGGGTAGTTTTACCATGGTCAACGTGCGCGATGATCGCGATATTTCTTAGCTTATTGATGTCAGTTACATTCATTGAATTTCAACCCGCAAAAATACTCCCACGCAGCATCATTACCGATGCGACAAAGAGATTTTGCAATTTTCTCGTACAGATAAAAGGAAATGAGCGCGGATTGTACAGAAATTCTCGCTGCATTGCGCATGTTTTTTTAGGTTTAAACAAAAATTAATCTGTTGATTAAGCCTGCGGGCAGTGAAAGAATGCTAGAAGGAAACAAAGCTTTGCTGACACTTCCCTATGCACCAAAATAAAACATAAAATCACCATAATGGTGCATAATGAGTTATATGAATTGACGACAGCCCGGAATATTGCGTTGTTCAGCCTTTACAAGTAGCTGGCATGAATATCGCTTACGATTTTTCCACCTGATGATTCGGCTCCCCGAACATCAAATTTACGAAACAACCTGGAGGACACGATGTCAATTGAGAAGGCATTAGAATTAATTAAATCAAGCGAAGCCAAGTTTGTTGACCTTCGCTTTACCGACACTAAAGGTAAAGAGCAACACGTCTCTATCCCTGTATCATGCGTAGATGACGATTTCTTCGAAGAAGGTAAGATGTTCGATGGCTCTTCAATCGCTGGTTGGAAAGGAATCAACGAATCAGACATGATCCTAATGCCTGACGCGGCAACTGCCGTTGTTGACCCGTTTGCTGAAGAAACTCAGGTTAACATCCGTTGTGACATCGTTGAGCCTTCAACTATGGAAGGTTACGACCGTGACCCACGCTCTATCGCACGCCGTGCTGAAGAGTTCCTGAAGTCTACTGGTATCGGTGACACCGTTTTATTTGGCCCAGAGCCAGAATTCTTCCTGTTTGACGACATCAAGTTCCACACTGATATGTCAGGCTCTATGTACAAAATCAATTCTTCTGAAGCAGCCTGGAACTCAGGTTCAGAATTCGCTGACGGTAACATGGGTCACCGTCCAGGCGTTAAAGGCGGTTACTTCCCGGTTCCACCAGTAGACTCTGCACACGATCTGCGTGCTGCAATGTGTATGGTTATGGAAGAAATGGGTCTGGTTGTAGAAGCACACCACCACGAAGTAGCCACTGCTGGTCAGAACGAAATTGCTTGTCAGTTCAACACTATGGTTGCTAAAGCTGACGAAATCCAGATCTACAAGTATGTTGTTCACAACGTAGCTCACGCTTACGGCCAGACAGCGACTTTCATGCCTAAGCCACTGGTTGGTGATAACGGTTCTGGTATGCACTGTCACCAGTCTATCGGTAAAGATGGCAAAAACATCTTCGCTGGCGACAAGTACGCAGGTCTGTCTGAAGAAGCACTGTACTACATCGGCGGTATCATCAAGCACGCTCGCGCGATCAACGCTTTTGCTAACGCTTCTACTAACTCGTACAAGCGTCTGGTACCAGGCTTCGAAGCGCCGGTAATGCTGGCATACTCTGCACGTAACCGCTCAGCTTCAATCCGTATTCCATACGTAACCAGCGATAAAGCGCGTCGTATCGAAGTACGTTTCCCTGACCCAACAGCTAACCCATACCTGGCATTCACTGCCATGCTGATGGCGGGTATCGACGGTATTAAGAACAAGATCCACCCTGGTGATGCAGCGGATAAAGACTTATACGATCTGCCAGCTGAAGAAGCACTGGCTATCCCAACTGTTGCAAGCTCGCTGGAAATGGCACTTGAAGCTCTGGATAACGACCGTGAGTTCTTAACTGCTGGCGGCGTAATGTCTGACGACATGATCGACGCTTACATCGAACTGAAGATGGAAGAAGTGACTAAACTGAACATGACAACTCACCCTGTTGAGTTCGACATGTACTACAGCGTATAAAACGTTGTATTAAGATATATACCAAAAGCCCGCATCTGCGGGCTTTTTTTTTGCCCGTAAATCACTACAATCAAAGACATGCTGAGATTATTTTTAATGCTTAGTTTGTGTGTCACACCAGGCTACGCTCAGGAAATCTACAAAGTTGTCAATCAGGACGGCTCGGTGACCTATACCGATAAACCGGTGGTTAACGCTGAGCCGGTCGAACTTGGCCCGGATAACCGCATGAGTATGCCAACGCCGCCACCGCAACCGGTGCAGACTGCCACAACAACCAGTAAGGCCAGTACGCCCAAGCCGGTTATCGAGGTCGTTCAGCCTAAGCCCGAGGCCACTGTGCGTAATAACGCCGGTAATATGACCATCGCAGCCAATGTGAGCAATGCAGACAAGCAGGGCAAATTTAAGCTTTATATCAACGATACCCTGGTAAAAGAACAATCCAACGCGGTGTTTAAGCTGCAGGGAATTAACCGCGGTGCCCACACATTTTATATTACCCACACAGACAATACGGGCAAGACTCTTGCATCTACCTCACCACAAACTTTTTACCTGCATCAGGCATCACGTTTAATCAACAATTAGTAAAGTGGTTATAACAGTGCAAGCTATGGATCCCGCGCACCATGGGGGGTCAATCAGACTTTTAATCGGAAAGTCGTTGCACGCCTGATAGCAGCCTGAAATAATAAAGCACCATATTGGTGCAACTGGAGAAAGCCCGGCATGCACGCCACGCCGTTTGATACCAATAACTTGCTCGAAAACCTCAATACAGTGCTGGTTGTAATCGATAACTCACTGCGTATTGTTTATGCCAACCATGCCGGACAGGCGTTGTTTGCAACGGGCATCAAGCAACTTTACGGTCAGCCGCTGGCTGATTTCTTTGTGCCAAACACCATCAACAAAGCCAGGCTACGCGCCGCTTTTCGTCGCGGTGAAGACTTCACCGAGAATGAAATCAAATTGTATTTTCGCGATAACCGCGTAGTGCTTGCCGACTTAACGGTAACCAATCTGAGTACCGAAGATGGCCCCACACTGCTGTTCGAAGTGAAAAAAATCGATCAGCAAAAGCGTATCTCCCGGGAAAATCAGCAGCACGCTCAGCATTATGCCGCCCGCGAGTTGATCCGCGGCCTGGCGCATGAAATTAAAAACCCCTTAGGTGGCATTCGCGGAGCAGCACAATTACTTGAGAAAGCCCTCGAGTCTGCCGAGCAAAAGGAATTTACTCAGTTAATCATTGAGCAGTCAGATCGCCTACGTAATCTTGTTGACCGTTTACTTGGGCCTAATTCACTGCCCCGTCTGGAATGGTGTAACCTGCACCGCCCGCTGGAAAAAGTACGTAGCTTAATGAAAGCCGATACCACCCAGGCGATTGCAATTACCCGGGATTACGATCCCAGTATCCCGGAGGTGCGGGTTGACCCGGATATGCTCCAGCAGGCAGTACTTAATATTGTGCGCAATGCGGTGCAGGCATTACGGGATTCAAAAACGCCAAATCCACAAATTCGCCTGGTTACCCGCATCGAAAGGCAGCTGACTATTCACGGCCACCGCCATCCGCTGGCGGCGCAAATTAAAATCATCGACAACGGCCCGGGTATTCCCAGTGAAATTCGGGACACGTTATTTTATCCCCTGGTAACCAGCAAAGACTCTGGTTCAGGACTGGGCTTATCCATAGCCCAAACACTTGTGAATCACCATGATGGAAAAATTGAAGTTGATAGCCGACCCGGCCATACAGAGTTTATCTTATCCCTGCCAATCGACCGTAAGGAGTCACAATAATGAATACTGAGTCTGTATGGATTGTTGATGACGACAGCTCTATCCGATGGGTGCTGCAAAAAGCCCTGCAAACGGCCAATATTGAATGCTGTAGCTTTGAAAACCCGCAGGACTTGCTGTTACAGCTCGAGTCAGGCCATTACCCGGAAGTGGTTGTATCTGACATTCGGATGCCACAGATGGACGGTATGACGCTGCTCAATGAAGTGCATCAGATAGCCCCCATGATCCCGGTGATCATTATGACCGCCCATTCCGATCTGGACAGCGCAGTAAATGCTTACCAAAGCGGTGCGTTTGAGTACCTGCCTAAGCCGTTTGATATCGATGAAGCGGTGACACTGGTAGAACGGGCACTGGTGCATGCCAGGGAACAATCACGGACCATTCAGGTCCCGCAGCAGGAGTCGGCTACTGAGATCATTGGTGAAGCTCCGGCCATGCAGGAAGTATTCAGAGCCATTGGTCGTTTGTCCCGCTCCTCAATTAGCGTATTGATCAACGGTCAGTCCGGTACCGGTAAAGAACTGGTAGCTCATGCTTTGCATCGTCACAGCCCGCGGGCCGCGAATCCGTTTATTGCGCTGAACATGGCGGCGATTCCAGCCGACCTGGTTGAGTCGGAATTGTTCGGTCACGAAAAAGGCGCTTTTACCGGCGCGCAAACGGCCCGGCAAGGTCGCTTTGAGCAGGCCAATGGCGGCACGCTGTTTTTGGATGAAATCGGCGATATGCCACTGGATGTGCAAACCCGGTTATTACGGGTTCTGGCCGACGGCCAGTTCTATCGCGTGGGCGGCCATCAATCAGTGACTGTTGATGTCAGGATCATCGCCGCTACTCACCAAAACCTTGAACAAAGGGTCGCCGAAGGCAAATTTCGTGAAGATTTATTTCACCGGCTAAACGTTATTCGGATCCATATCCCTTCGTTATCAGAACGTCGAGAAGACATCCCGCTACTCGCTCACCACTTTTTACGCCGGGCCTCCAAAGAACTGGACGTAGAAACCAAGGTGCTGAGTAAAGAAGCCGAAAAAGTTATGGCGCAACTGCCCTGGCCCGGTAACGTGCGACAACTGGAAAACGTTTGCCGCTGGCTAACTGTTATGGCGTCTGGTCAGGAGGTGTTACCGTCAGACTTGCCACCGGAAATTCATGCCGATAACAGCGCCGAAAAGAATGCCCCACAAAGTGGCGACTGGACGGAGTTACTTTCAGTCTGGGTCGACAAACAGCTTAAGGATGGTCAGCACAATATTCTCGATGATGCGCTGATGACCTTTGAGAAAATCATGCTCGAAAGAGCATTGCATTATACCCACGGCCACAAGCAGGAAGCCGCTAAGCGCCTTGGCTGGGGGCGTAATACGCTTACCCGTAAACTCAAGGAACTGGATATCGAAGGGTAGTTCAGGCGCTGAGCCGGCGGGCTGTGTATAGCCTCCGGCTCCGAATCTCCACGGCTAGCGGGTTAATACGCGGGCCATTGCCTGATTAAAATAATTCAGCCAGGTGGCATTGAACTTATTCTGGTTATAACGGTTTAACGCCACCACTGCCTGCTTTTTAGAGTACTGGGGCTTATCCTGACGTGACTGACAGTGCGTCATGGAATCAAAGGTATCCAGAATGGCCAGCAATTTGGCGCCATCACAGATATCATCATCTTTTAAGCCCAGCGGGTAACCACTGCCATCGGCGCGCTCGTGGTGTTGCATCACAATCTTGCGGGCCATATCCCATTGATCAAGGTGCTCCAGCAAGCGGGAGCTCTTATAGACATGAGAACGCATCAGATTAAATTCATTATCGGTGTAAGCCTGTTGCTTATGCAGCAGTTTTAACGGCATGAATGCCATGCCAAAGTCGTGCACATAACAGGCAACGGCGAGCTGATCTTCTTCAATTGGATTACCCGCAATATCGTTCACATATAACGCCAGTTTGGCAATCCGGTCGCCCTTACCGACCCACTCCTCAGAGCGCTTTTCGATGGTTTGCATCAGGTCGCGGAAGAACAATATGTCCTGGCGCTTTTCTGCGCTGATATCTTTAGGTACACCGGTTTTAGACAGCTTGGGCTCACTCGGATGTGGTGCTTTTTCTGTTTCTACAGGACTGTCTGGCTCGGCCTGCGCACGCGGCTGATCAAGCTCCGGATTAAGTAGCAGCACAGCCTCACCAAGCAGCCGGTCATGATCGCCCTGATTCTCCGGCGTAATGCGGGTAATGGCCATAATCAGTTGCTGATACAGTACCCCATCATATTCTGCTTTGCCGATTGCGATGACGCTTTCAACAAACTGCTTGACCCGATCCATGGTCAGCAACACCAGGTCGCTCATGATGCTGGTGTAGTCCACCTGCCCTTTACGCAGGTAATCCAGTAAATCCTCAACATGTTGCAGTAACGGAATGATAGGCGAAAAGTTTACCAGCCCAAGGTCGCCCTTAATGGTATGCACCGAACGAAACAACGCCCGCTGAAGTTCGTTATCCTCGGGCTTGAGTTCCAGTTCGATTAAGGTTTGTTCACTGGCCTCGTATAGCTCATTAATCTCTTCAATCAGATCAGTGAGGATCTCGGGTTCAAGGTCTTCAGGGATAAATGTCTGCATTGTTTAGACAACTCAAATGATAAATGCCGTTTAATACTGCTAACCAGTCGCCAGGCCTGCTCAACAGTTCAGGTGGCGAAAAACGACATTAAAACTATGTTTATATGACATTTAGCATAGCACGAGATTTTTGATCTTGGATACTTTTAGACCCTCCGGGCACGAACAAACACAGCCTTGCACTGATTTTAAAAATCAGACTGATCGGACATGCACTGCGCATGTAAACCGTTATAATCCCAGGCCAAATTTTGTAACAGGTAAATAAGTGTTAGCTCTCATCCGAATTCCAGTCGTACTGGTGGCTTTTTTAATCCTCAATGTACTGGTGCTCATCGTCTGCCTGGCCCGACCCTTTCATCGCGATAATGTCTACCTCGCCGGCCAGCTCTACAGCCAGATAGCCAAATTACTGGGCCTGAAAATCACTATCCGCCGCCCGCCCGGTCTTGATACCGATAAGTCTTATGTGGTGGTGGCCAATCATCAGAACAGCTACGATATTATCACCATCTGTAAAGCCGCTTTTCCGGGTGTGGTGACCATTGGTAAAAAGAGCCTTAAGTGGATCCCCATCTTCGGCCAGATGTACTGGCTGAGCGGTAACATCATGATCGATCGTAAAAACACTGCTAAAGCCCTGGATACGCTACAGTTAACCGCTAAAAAGATCACCGAAAACAACCTGTCTGTGTGGTTTTTCCCCGAAGGAACAAGGTCTTATGGCCGCGGGATCCTGCCTTTTAAAGTCGGCGCTTTTCGTTTAGCCATTGCTACCGAAACACCGGTGATCATGGTCACCGCCAGCAACCTGCACGATAAAATAAAGTGGAACCGCTGGAATAACGGCGAGCTGATCATCCACATGAGCGCTCCCCAACAGCTTGATAGCAGCCGCTCAGCGAAAGGCTGGATGGCTTTTTATCATTCCGAAATGGAAAAAAAGTTTGCCGCTTTAAACGACGAAGTCGCCCAAAGCGATAAATCGCGATAAAATAAACGAGACAACTCTTTTGCTAATCAGGCTTTTATTATGACTCAATATGACGAACGTACCGAATGGTACGAATTCAATCAGGAAACTATCGATGCGCTGTTGAGCGACGGCAGCGAAGCCGACGCTACTTATACCATCGAGCATCACATGGCCTGTAAAGACTTTGATCGTCTGGAAAAAGCCGCGGTTGATGCCTTCAAGGCCGGCTTTGAAGTAACCGATGCCGAAGAAGTATACCTCGATGACGGTGGCACGGTATTTTGTTTCGACATTATTGCCGAGCGCCAGTTAAATCGCGAGCTACTCGATACTGACATTGACGCCCTGCTACAAATTGCCGACAAGCACCAGGTGCACTACGACGGCTGGGGAACCTACTTTATTGGTGATGGCGCCACCGGCGAAGAAGAGTAACCCTTTGATATAGCGGCCCCCGCCAGCGCCATGCTGCGGGGGACAGTGTCTTGTTAACTGCCTCAGGCGAAAATCATTACCTCACTAGGCAACTCTTCCCTGCTTTTGATATTCATCTACCTGGTCAAATTTAATGGCGAAAAGATAATTAAAAGCCTATCTGATTACACATTTAAGTGCAGACGTAAACGTATCACCCTACCGTGGAACGTTATCGGTTCACCTGATGGCACACCGCACAGCCACCTGCGACTTTACCGGCAAAATAGTAGCGGGGCTCAGCCAGTGATGCGGCACCTCGTGCTTTGTCGACCTTAGCCACAAAGTCACGCATAAAATCCTGCATGTAAGGGTGATTGGATCCCGCATCCACGCTTTGCAGGCCAGACGCAATGTTTTCAATATTGTTCAGCGCTGCCATCACTTCTTCGCGCTGATTTTCCCGCGCGGCAGGATCGCTGCTATCTACCGGTGCCAGAGCAATATCCAGCAGACGAATTTGCGCCGCCATTCTGGCCATATCGGTTTTGATATCCTGGGGTTCGATATAATTAAAATCAGGTGGATAAGTGACTTTTCTGACATCAGACAAGTTATAACTGCAGCCTGCCAGCAATGCTGTAATAACAACCGCTGCGCCAGCCATCTTCCGGTGCAAAATAGTTAACCGCATAACATCAACTCCTCTTTAGCCTATAGCAAAGCTAAGCCGGTAAGGGATGTTATGCAAACATCAGCGGCGATTCAGTTGACCTGCAACAATAAATGCGTTGCTTTTATCCGGTTGCCGCCGATGTTTTATACCAAACTGTAATAAAGGTTTGGTATGACTACCTTTTCATTTCTGCCATGATGGCAGCGAGCTGTTCTACAGCCTTTATCGACTCCTGAGGGTCAATGTTTGCCAGCGGATTATTAAAATCGCCCTCAGCGCCGGCCTGCACCAGCAACCCATCGCGACGCGGATATACTGAAGTGTGCCGGTCGAAGTACTGAATGCCATATTTTACTTCCGGTTGCGGCATTAATTTGCAGGTTTGCCCTCGCACCGGAATGATAGAGTCATCATTCAGTAAAGCCTTTGCGCCATACCCGGTGCAGTTAACTATTACCGATTCATCAAATTGCTGAAAATCTGCCATTGAGGTCAGGGTTCGGTCTATGATTTGGCCACCGCTACGATAAAACAAGTCGAGTAAATACTGTGAGTAGGCGCTGATGTTAAACATCAAAAGAGGAAATTGTCTGACGTGGGGCGTGGCAAAAGGATTCTGCGATGGCGATACGTCCCGCGCTTTGGGATTTAAGTCACTGAGCAACTCCTTACGGTAATTCGGATAGGCCGGCTCGCCAGGGATATTGTGCCCGCCGTGATCATCAAAGGGTTTGTCAGCCAGACGGAACATGGTAGTCCACTCCACCGGATTGCCGGCCAGCCCCAACAGCGTTTGAAAACGCAGGTAAGACATCCTGGCCATCCATTGCCAACGTTCGGCAAAGGGCTGAGCATTGGCCAGTGTGACGATACGGGAGTCCGGCGACCAAATCCCGGTGGCATAAGAAGAACGCACGTAAGGCGGTTGTTCTTTGGCATAAATCGTTACTTTATAGCCCGCCCGCTGACACTGAATGGCAGTGGTTAGCCCAACGGCTCCACAGCCCACAACGGCTACCGGCGTTTGTTTATCGGCATTGATCAATGATTCTGCCAGCGCAGCGGTGCCCCAGGATAACGACCAGCCACTGCCGCCGTGGCCGTAATTATGAATGAGAGTTTTTTTACCAACGGTTTCGGTTTCTATCCGTGGTCCGGTTGCCCGAAAAGGCCGGGTACAAACGTTGGTACTGATGATCCGATCCGGATAAGCATTGATTGGGGCCATCTCCGGTAGTGATAATGGTAAGCTTGCGGGCGATAAAGGTAACTGAGAAGAAGATGGTTTAGCCGTGACATAACCACCAAGGGTTGCTGCGATACCTGAGCCTGCGGCTCCCTGAAGAAAACGACGACGATGCATGAGGGCTCCATTAACTTCCCGCCTGAAACAGGCAGGATTCAATTAAGTCCTGATGTCAAAAGTGCAAATGCTAAGGGTATGGTCTTTATGCCATTTACCCCAGATTACCCAGTCCCCAACTGGTAAACAAGGTTAATTGTCGTGGTATGCGGGGATCTGCCTTTAGCGAATCGATTTTCCGGCACCTGGGCAGTGCGCAAAGATACTTGCGAATCCTCAACCCAAACGGCTACAGCCAGTGCATGCCAGGTGCCAAAAAACCGTACTATTTTACTTAAATAAGCTTATTTTAAGCCGGTAAGCTTACCGTAGATAAGTAATTTCACCCTCTTACCTGCCAGCCAGAGTGCATGGTTACTGCACTAATAAAAGAGCTGCTCAACAATTCCACAGCTCCGTCAAAAACTTGTCATTTCTCTGTAGCAAAGCACTTATAGTGTTACCTGCACTTCAGGACAGTAATCCAAAAATATCAAGCAGGAGCAACACACAGATGAAAGCAAAAATCCTGTTGCCTCTAGTACTCGGCCTACCGGTATCAGCACTCGCTGATGACCTGTTTATTTCCGAGTACATAGAAGGCAGCTCAAACAATAAAGCGATAGAAATTTATAATCCCACAGACACTGCCATCGACCTGACAGGCTATCGTCTGGAAATCTATTCAAATGGCAGCACTTCTGCCGGCACCACTATCGCTTTATCAGGCATGCTCGCAAGCGGCGATGTATACGTAGTCGCTGATGATGATGCAGATACCGCCATTCTTGCCGTTACCGACCAGACCAGCACTAGCTCATTCTATAACGGTGATGACGCGGTACTGCTGGTGAATGGCACCGCTGTGGTAGATAGTTTCGGACAACTCGGGGTTGACCCTGGCAGTTACTGGGAATCTAACGGCGTCAGAACGCAAAACAGAACTCTGGTTCGCAAAGCTTCGGTAACTGCCGGTGATATCGTTCCTGAAGATGCTTTTGATGTATCGCTACAATGGGAACAATTCTCTGAAGACGACTTTGCCAATCTTGGCGCTCATAGCTCAGATGGCGATACTGGCGGCGGCGATGACGATGAAGATTTAACTGACGTATGTACCAACTGTCCGGACCTGGACAAAGTAGCAAACGCAGCAACCTTCGATCCGGTTAGCTACTACGCACCGGTTCAAACCGAAATCGACGCCAACTCGCCGGTCGAATTTATAAAAATGGCCCTCAACACGGTTATCAGCGCCGACCATACGGTGCTGACCTACAGCGAAGTCTGGACTGCACTGACAGAAACCGACGAAGATCCGGCAAACCCAGACAACGTAGTGCTATTCTATTCAGGTATTTCACTACCTAAAACCAGCAATCAGTCTGGCGTCAACAATAACGATTTCTGGAATCGCGAACACGTATGGCCTAACAGCCATGGCTTTAGCAGTGATTCCTACGAGGGTTATACCGATATTCATCATCTGCGTCCTGAAGATGTAACGGTAAACGGCTCCCGGGGTAACCTGGATTTTGATTACAGCGACAGCCCGCTGGCTGAAGCCCCGGAAAACCGCATTGACGGCGATTCCTTTGAGCCTCGTGACGCAGTAAAAGGCGACGTAGCGCGCATGATGTTGTACATGGATGTGCGTTATGAAGGGTCTGGCAGCGACAGCACCCCTGATCTGGTGCTGGTTAACCGCACCACCGGCCCGGGTGAAGCCGCTTTGGGTCAACTGTGCACCCTGATAGCCTGGCATAATGCCGATCCGGTTGATGCAGCTGAAGCACAACGTGCAGATACGATTTATGAGTATCAGGGTAACCGTAACCCGTTTGTGGATCACCCTGAGTGGGTAGAGTTGCTGTATCCGGCTGATAGCTGTGATGACGAACCTACCGACCCTGAAGAGCCACCAGTGGATCCGGAAGACCCGCCAGTTGGCGGCGCCAGCCCGCTAATTCTGAGCGGTGTGATTGACGCCGATTTAAGTGGCGGCTTACCGAAAGCCGTGGAAGTTTTCGTAACTCGTGATATCGCCGACCTTAGTGTTTGTGGTATCGGTTTCGCCAACAATGGTGGTGGTACGGATGGACAGGAATACACTTTCCCGGCTGACTCAGCCCTGGCAGGCGACCGCATCATCGTAGCATCAGAAACTTCGCAATTTGGCGCCTTTTTTGATAGCACACCAGACTACAACAGCGGCAGCGTATCCATTAACGGTGATGATGCCATTGAATTATTCTGCGACGGTGAAGTCGTCGATGTGTTCGGTGATCCGGATGTAAACGGTGACTATGAGGCATGGGATTACACCGATAGCTGGGCATACCGCAAATCCAATACTGCGGCCAGCACATCCTTTAATGTAAATGACTGGATCCTGCCTGGACGCTCTGCGTTAGACGGCGAGAGCACCAATGCTACGGCAACTACGCCTTACCCTTATAAAACCTTTACTGCTGTGCAGCCTGAACTATTCATCTCTGAATATACCGAAGGTAGTGGTTTTAATAAGGCTATTGAAATCGTCAACCTTGGTTCGCAAAGCGTTGATCTGTCGGCGCACAGCTATGTGATCAGTGTGTACTCAAATGGCGGTAACAGCCCGTCATTCAGTGTTACCCTGAGCGGTAGTATCGCCCCTGGCGATGTATTTGTGGTTTCTCACCCTGACGCTGACGCACCACTTCCTGAGGTTTCAGATCAGGAAGCATATTTGAACTTTAACGGCGACGACGCGGTGGCCTTCTTTAAAGACGGCGAAGTGATTGATGCTATTGGTCAGGTAGGTGTAGATCCGGGTTCCCAGTGGGGCACGGGTGATACCAGCACAAAAGACAACACCCTGCGTCGTCTGCTTTCAGTAACTACCGGCGACACTAACGCAGACGATACCTTTGACCCGTCTCTGGAATGGCAAGGTTTTGCCAATAACACCCTTGATCACTTCGGCATTTATGGCGATGGTGACCCGGGCGATCCAGGCGAACCCGGTGAAGAGTTTGGCGCATGTTATGACTCAGCAACCTACATCAGTGCGGTTCAGGGCAATGCCGAGACCTCACCACTGAGTGGACAAACCGTGATAGTAGAAGGTGTGGTAACCGCTGTATTTCCTGATTTAGGCGGTTTCTTTATGCAGGAAGAAGACGCCGATCACGATGCCGATCCACAAACCTCTGAAGGTTTATTTGTTGAACTGGCAGACCTCCCCTCTGGCCTGCAGGCATCAGACGTTGTCCGCGTTCAGGGTAATGTGGAAGAACAATATGGTCGTACCATTTTGTCCACGATTACCGAGTCTGCTATCTGTGGTACCGGCACTGTAACAGCAACAGTCATCAGTCTGCCTCAGGACAGCACCGACGGCTTTGAAGCAGTAGAGAACATGCTGGTTGTGAACGACACCAGCTGGGATATCTCAGACACTTACAGCTTCATTCGCTATGGCGAAATTCTGGTCTCTAATGGCCGTCTCTACAACCCAACCCAACTGTTTGATGCAGGCAGTCAGGATGCTGTTGATTACGCAGAATTTAACGCCCGTAACCAGTTAATCATCGACGATAACCGTGATGGTTCTGACAATGCCGCGCCATTACTGTCTATTGGTGATGTTGGTCCGTACAATCCGCTGCGTTCTGGCGACAGTGTTACCCGGGTTGAAGGGATTATGGATTATGGCTACAGCGCTTACCGTATTCGCCCGGTCACTGACGTTACCGTGGTAAATACTAATGTGCGTAATGACGCGCCGGTCATTGCCGACGGAAACCTGCGGGTTGCCAGCTTTAACGTTCTAAACCTGTTTAATGGCAATGGTGACGGCTCTGGCTTCCCAACCAGCCGTGGCGCCGACAGCTTCTCTGAATACGAGCGTCAACTGGCTAAAATCGTTAATGCGATTGTCGCTATTGATGCTGACGTGCTCGGTTTAATGGAAATTGAAAACGATGGCTATGCCAGCACCAGTGCAATTGCACAACTGGTTGCTGCGATTAACGCACAAATGGGCGCTGGTACCTATGAGTACATCAGTGTGGGTAACGGTATTGGCACCGACGAAATTGCAGTAGGTATTATTTATAAACCTGCGGTATTGACGCCGGAGGGTGCGCCTGAACTGCTGACTTCAGCGAACAGTATCGTCGATACCGACGGACCGCTGTTTGATGATTCACGTAACCGCCCTTCACTGGCGCAGGCGTTTGTTCACAGCGAAACCCGCCAGACCATAGTTGTGGATGTTAACCATCTTAAATCCAAAGGTTCAAGGTGTGGCAGTGGTGATGATGATACGTCCACCGGCCAGGGCAATTGTAACCTGACCCGTACCCGTGCTGCACAGGCGCTGGTTGTCTGGTTGAATGACACCTTCCCGGATATGCCATTTACCGTACTGGGTGATTTGAACAGCTATGGCATGGAAGATCCGATTCAGGTACTGACCGAAGCCGGATTAACCGATACTGCACGCACTATCCTGGGTGATACCGCTTACAGCTACACCTTCGACGGTTTAGTTGGCAGCCTTGACTACCAGTTGGTTAACGCAGCTATGGGTGAGTGGTTGGTCGATGCTACCGAGTGGCATATCAATGCTGACGAGCTGAGCATTCTGGACTACAACGAAGAATATAAAACTGCCGACTTCCTCAATGAACTGGTGTTCCGTGCATCAGATCATGATCCGGTAGTGGCCACTTACCAGTTGGATATGGCGCCACTGCCAGGTGACATGGATGGTGACTTCGACGTGGATATGCTCGATATCCGTGCCTTCCAGATGGCTATTGTACGCCGTCTGCCGCTGGGCAGTGAGTATGACTTTAACAATGATGGTCGCGTAAACATGCGTGATCTGGTTGCCATGCGAGCGCTGTGTACTCGCCGTGGTTGCCGTCCTTAATTGAAAATGGAGTAACAGATAATGAAGAAGTTTTTATTAACCCTGGCCAGTCTGGTTGCGTTTAGCAGCCAGGCAGCGGTCATCTCGGTAGAGCTTGCCGATAGTGAAATTGCCGTGGGTGACACCACCACCGTAAACATTACCGGTGAGTTCGACAGCCAGACTGAAGCCTTTGATGTTGCGCTGCTCAGGGTCTTTTTTGACACCAGCGCATTACTAGTCAATAGCCTGACCTTTGCCTCTGATCTGCCGTCAGACGATGTATTCTTTGACCCATTAGTGATTATCGAAGAACTTCCCGGCGAAGTGAGTATGGGCTGGTTTAGCTCATTTGCTGGCACTTACACTAACCCTGCGCCATTTTCACTGTTCAGTTTTGACGTAACGGCTACGACTGTAGGTGTGTTTGATTTCACTTTCGATTCAACAAATTTAGATAACCTGGATTTCTATAATTCCGAACTGCAAGAGTCTATTGCAACTGAATTAAACGCAGCCAGCTTAACCGTCACTGACGGTGTAGCAGCTGACGTTGCCGCACCGCAAACAGCACTACTGTTAGCCCTGGCGTTAGGCGGTCTTGTGGTCGCTCGTCGCCGCAGCTAATCAGGCTTACCTCAACGTTTGAAAACCCCGCCCTGGCGGGGTTTTTTATTATCTGCGCTTACCATTGATTGATCACGTAATCCTCACATTCCGTACAATTAAGTTAATCCAAACAATCAGCACGCATGTTTCAATCACTCCCGGGGTTTGCTACCCTGCCTGCATGCTGCCTCAGACCATTTCAGGATCGAATAATGAGCAAGGCCAGGCTTCTCCGGTTAGCACCGGTACTTTTGTTAGTGTCCGGTACGGCACAGTCAGCCGATGACTTCCCGGTCAATATCGGCGGCCACGTGCGCCTCAATTACAGTTATCAGGACTGGCAGGAAGTTGAATTACGTGACGGTTTTGGTTTTGAGTCACTCAAATTAACCGTCTCCGGTGAAACCGACCAGTTCAGCTATAAAGCAGATTACCGCTGGTATGAAAATACCGACTTTAACACTGTGCGCTATGCCGACCTGACTTATCACTACGACGACCGCACCAGTGTGTCAGCCGGGATCACCAAAGTGCCCTTCGGTTTATTGCCCTTCGCCTCGAACAGCTTTTGGTTTTCCATCAATTACTATATTGGCTTTGAGGATGACTACGACCCTGGCGTGGTAGTGCAATACGAGAAATCTAACTGGGATATTCGCGCCGGCTACTTCTTTAACGATGAGTACAATGATGCCGGTCGGTTTGGTCGCTACTCTTTCGATATTGCCGATAACGGTGAGTTTCGTAATCAGGAAGACGGCCAGTATAACCTGCGGGTAAGCTATACTGCCGGGTTAATCCGCGGCGCTACTACCGAGTTTGGCGGGTCCTGGCAAGCCGCTAACGTACTCAACCTGGATACTCTGAACGAGGGTGATATGAACGCTTATGCCCTGCACCTTCGCCATACCCAGGGCCCGCTGGGCGTTGCCCTGCAATATACCGATTACGATTATGATCTGGCCGCACCACAAGATCAGGCAACTGACCGTCTCGCTTTGTCAGCTTTTGATTTTCCTTTCCTTACTGCCTCTAAAGCGCACAGTTATACCGCGGCAGTGAGTTATGAATTACCGTTCAGAGTAACCGGCCTGTCGCCGATTAAATGCTATTCAGAATACGGGGCGGTTGAGCCCGATGTGGCAGCGGGCTTGCGCTCAACGCAATGGGTTAATGGTTGCAGTTTTGGCTGGCGCGCGTTGTATTTCTATGTGGATAGCATTCAGGGTAAAAACATGTGGTTTTCCGGCGGTTCCGGCATTGGTCTGGACCTTGGCGGTAATCAGGACTCCACCCATCGTTTAAATATCAGTTTAGGCCTTTATTTTTAGTGACCGTTATGAAAAATCTTATTTTAATGCTGTCCCTGCTTTTTGCAGTTGTAAATAATGCCTCAGCTCACGCGTGGCGTACACTCACCATTGCCACCACCGAATATCCGCCCTATACCTCCACGGACATGGAGCACAATGGCTATATAAACCATATTATCAGTGAGGCGTTCTTACGGGTTGGCGTAGACGTAGTGTACGAAACCATGTCCTGGGAAGATGCCATTGCAAGTGCCAAAGACGGCCGCTATGACGCTGTGTCATATGCTAACTTCACGCGGGTTTACAGTGTTGATTTCTGGCAGAGCGAGCCTATCACCTCAGAAAGTCTGGTGTTTACGGCGAATGAAAAACTATCTCTGGATCAGTGGGAAAACCTGCAACAGCTGGAGCAATACAAAATAGGCGTCACCAAAGGGTACGCTTATACCGATGAACTTTTTGCGTTTTTTAAGAAGGCGCCCAACACTGTAACCGTTGATACCGACAAAGACGGCCTCAATGCGGTTATTGCCAACGATATTCAATTGTTTCCAATCGATGAGCTGACCGCCTGGTATTTACTGGAACGGGATTTCACCACCTTCGACCGTGCCGAAATAAAAATGCTCAAGCCATTTATCTCTACCGTGACAACCCACTTACTTATCCCGCGTAAAAGTCAGGATGGCGAGTTAATTTTAGCCTTGTTCAACAAAGGTCTGCACGCGCTGGCGATGGAAGGCAAGCTCGACCGTTATAAAACCCTATTGCGTGAGGGCTACTATCAGCATCCCGACAAACCGGTGAATTTTGATCGACGCTAAATCTTAAATGCTGCCTGCTAGGGCAGCATTTTTAAAGCCAGTTCGCGGGTATGGGAAAGAAGCGCTGCATCACCGACTTTGCCATGACCGGGAACCACCCTCTGCACCTCAGGAAAGTAATCAGTTACCCGGCTGACTGACTCTGGCCACGCGCGCACGTCGCCTTCTGCGGTATACCCCAGCGAAAACGTCGCCTGTTCACGGATAAAACAACCACCAAACAAAAGGTTATGTTTTTTCACCCACACTACGCTGTTGTCCAGCGTATGGCCCGGCCCCGGATAGAAAACTTCAATCATCTCAGGCACTACCCACGCGCTGTCGCTAAAAGTATGTAGAGCCGGTGTTTCGCCCTTCTGAGCTAAGTACTCATTAGTTAACTCAAAGGTCCATGAGGGGATATTTTTGCTGTGAAAACGTGCCAGATGCCCGCCGGCATCTTCGTGCGAATGAGTGACGACCACGGCCTCAAGACTCAGCCCCGCCGACTCAAGCCAGCTAAAGAGCGTATCCACATCAATGTTGTCCCAGGGTGTGTCGATTAAAACCGCTTTATGCGGGGCTGTCTGCACAATTAAACCGTTACCGCTCACCAGTCCAAAGCCTTCTACAGCACGCTCGGAGCGCATCAGGTAAACCCCGTCATTCAGCGGCGTTACGGTCAAATTCGCGGCCAGCACCGGTGACGAAAGGATGGGCATCAGTAAGAGTATGGCAATACGCTGCCACAAAACACGGTTTGGCATGGTTAAGTTTCGCTTCAGTTAATGTTCAGCCTGATTTTCGCACACTGTTTATACAGTCATTGCAGAGACAACAGGGTGAATGGACTATGAAAAATCAAAGAGTAACACAGACTATACTGGCTGCGACGCTTATGTCACTGAGCTTTATCGCGTTTTCATCTCCCGCCTCGGGCAAAGAGGTGTCGGTCAGCGAAACCATTAATACCCCCGAACTCAACGCCGCCGATAATGTGCCGACCCGGGTGAAAAAGAAAGATCTCAGTAGCATTGCAGGTAAATCAGGCGAACAGCTTCGCACTGCCACTCACAGTGTTGACTACTGGTTTTATGATGCCTGGATGACACTGTATACCGACCGTGATTACGATGGATACTACGCCAGTTTCGACCTTGAATTTGACGCCGACACTAACTATTACCAGGCACCGGTTTACGCCATTATCTATCTGGGCACCAACGACTATTACGAAGCGTTTCATGTCACTTCGGTATTTAACCTGTATAGCGACAGCAGTGATGACTCAGTGCTGCTGGAAAGTGAGTTAGTTAGCGGATATCCCAGTAACGACTACGATATTTTAATTGAGTTAATTGATGCGCAAACCGATCAGGTACTGGCCACTATTGATGCCTATGAAGATGCTGATTTGTCTTATCAGAGTATGGAGAGTTTCGACTATGACCGGCCGGTAACATCAGAAGTAGTAGTAGAAACCCACGCTGGTAGCTGGAGTGTGTGGATGAGCCTTGGTCTGCTCGGCCTGATTTTATGGCGTCGCAGGTAAGTTAGCTAAGTCAACAGAGTAAAACGGGGCCATGGGGCCCCGTTATGCTTTAGTTATTTATTAAGGACAGTTGCCTGCAAACCATACACTGCCATCAGTTGAGTACAGGGTTGAGGTTCCCCAGGTGGAACCCGCTAATGGATCATCCGAGCCGCTGGCAAAATAATCCGGCGCATAGTAGTAGCCAGTGCTGTAAGCGCGGCCAGCTACTTTGTGATAGTAGTTCGCAGTGGTGTACTCGGCACAGGTAGATGTATCACCGCCGGTATCGCCACCAGTATCACCGCCAGTGTCACCACCTGGACCAGAACAAGCCTGAACCGGACCGCTACACGAGCCATCATTATCCTGCCATACACACATACCACCACTCTGGGGTTGCTCGGTCAGTTTAAAGGCATCGGTTGAGTATTCCAGATAACAGGTAGAGTAGCCGGTATAATCGAGACGACCAGCGCTGATATGTTGATCAAGCGTAGCAATCACGCCGGCATCAATGTCTACCGACAGCTGTGTATTGCTGCTCAGGCCACTGGCGTCGATAGCCGAAACTGTAATAGTTTGCGAACCGCCCGGCAGGTCGCAGGCTTCAGCGCTAAAGGATAGCCCATCCACACTGGCATTTTGAGTACCGGTCGCAAATGTGACTTCTACTGCGGTAAGGTCCTGGTTTTCGTCGTAAACCGAGCCGGTAACCGTTGCACACTGGCCATTGGCATCTACAAGCACATCAGATAACACGGGGGCTGCAGGTGGCGGTGGCGGGCCAACGCGCACGCTCACGGTGCTCGCTTCGGACACGGCGCCAACATCGTCACTGGCCGTCACCGTCACAAAGTACAAATCGTCTGGCAGGGTGGCCGAGGTTACCAAGAAACTATTATCACTTTGGGTCGACGCCGAATACTGATAGGTATCACCATTATTATTAGTGATCAACACATCAACATTATCCACGTAGCCTTCAGCGTCGGTGGCGTTACCGGTTACGATCAACTGACCGCTGCTTTCTGAAGCGCTCACCGAAGATAATTGCGGAGGCTGGTTTCGATCGACCCGCTTATTATTCTCACTGAAGTATTCACCCAGGTACATCGCATAGTTAATGCCAGTGCCACTTACATAGGAACCACTGGCGCCAGCGCCGCCCGACCAGGAGTGATCCACGCCATTCAGCCAGATCATAGACACCCGGCCTTCCTGCCAGAGATATTCTTCGGCGGTTCTTGAACCGCTGCCAAGCACGTTGCTGCCCGGTAATTCATTTACGCCGTAGGCGCCCGCCATACCTTCAGCGTTCTGCCGGTTATAACAGGTATCCACGGTGGTATCGGCATCACCATGAGCAATTGAGGCAATCTGATCGGTGAGCGACCCACTGTAACTGCCGGCATATTGCTGGCATCGGGTGGCTACATCGGCATATTCACAGCTCCCAATGGCGCCACTGGAACTGGTACCAATGCTGGGCCCGGCGCTTACTCCCACGCCGGCAAATACGTCTGGTGCAATACAAGCAGTGGTATTGGCAAAGGCTGCGCCGGAGGATAGTCCCGCCACGTAAACCTGGTCTTCATCAATGACGTAGTCACTGTTGGCTTTCATCGACGACACCAGCGACAGGATATTAGCGTAGTCGCCGGCGGTGCGGGATTTTGCTCCCTGCCAGTAAGACCAGCAGCCAAAACCCGCCTTATTCATTGCATCAGGAACCGCTACCACCATTCCGTAACTTTCCGCAGCCTGTTCAAGGTTAGCGGAAAGATAAGCATCAATGGATTGTGTACAGCCGTGAAGTACGACTAACAGTGAGCGTCCCTGCCCTATTGGTGATAGTGAATCCGGGGTATAAACGTGTACTTTATTGAAATTACCTACTGCCACATTCTGTTGCCAGCTACCCGCCTGAGCCGGTAAGGCCAGCGTGGCAGACAGCAGTGTCCCTGCTACCAGTAGTTTGTTTTTAAATGTCATGTTACCACCTTTTTCTTATGTGTGTTTACCAATGGTTAAATCATTGTTGATCATTTGTTAATCAAATCCTGTAGCACTTTCGTACTGTGCGCAGAAAAAGGGGCGAGACCCGGCTTCTGTGCTCAAAAGCAGGACCAAAGTAGTAGATGACACTAACCAAAGTAGCAGAAGTCGGATAACCCTGAATTGCTTATCTTCAGTATAATGTTACTGGTTTGTAAATTATGTGCGGTACGGCTGAGCAATATGAATGCGTCCAACAAGATCACACTAACGATTGTTCTGATTTTCACTGCGGTGTTCAGCTTGCTGGCGGTCGCGATGTTCTATCAGGCCAGAGCAGATATCAGCGACGAAGGTGAAGCCGCGCTGCAGCTGGCCGAAACCCTGGCGAAAGCCAACCTGGACAGCGAAACGCTGACCGGCATTTTACAAAACAGCCGTCACCTCACCGTTATTGAACACCCTGAACTTTCTGCTCAGCAGCCACTCACCGGCTCACTGGAAAAGTGGCTGGCACCACCACCAGCAAGCACCACCATCCATGCAGCCTCAGGAGAACCCATTACCGTAGTCGCTAATAGCGCGGCTGAATTTGATGAAATTAGCGCTACCCTCGCCAATGTGTTTTTCATTTTCGTAATGGCACTGTTACTGACGCTTTTTACTCTGCGTTATGCGGTAAATACCCGCCTCAAGCCACTGGCCGATCTCTGCCAGGGGCTGGATTCCATTCAGTCGGGCCAGTTCAGGTTGTCGGCGGCGTCAACCGATATTGCCGAAATCCACAGATTGATTGAGCATTACAATAAGTTAATCAGCTCGCTGGCCAGCAAGGAAACCCAGGTTGCCGGGTTACGTCAACGCTTGTCGGCGCTGCAGGAAAATGAACGAAGACTGCTGGCCAGAGAACTTCACGATAATCTTGGCCAGCTGATCACAGGCATTACGGTACAAACCTATATGCTCGAACAGCAAAAACAAAATCCCGACTTCATTGTTAAAGCCTGTGCCACTATTCAGCAACAGTGTGATGCTGTACATCAGGGAATGAAGGATTTAACTAACCAGCTTTATCCGGTCTTTTTAAACAAACTGGGGTTAACTACCTCTATCGCACAGATGATCCAGACCTGGCAGGACATTCATCAGATTGAGGTTAACTGGTTACCCGATGCTGCCACCCTTGCCAGTAACCTCAACCGTGACACCCAGATTTATCGCATCACACAGGAAATATTTAATAACATTGCCAAGCATTCCCATGCCACTGAAGTGACCATTGGCTTAACCACCACTCACGACCAGCTGACACTGTTTGTACGCGATAATGGCCGGGGCTTTAATCCGCAACAATCAAAAGCCGCCGGGCTGGGGCTGGAATCCATGCATGAACGGGCCTCTTTGCTGGGCGGTACAATTAAACTTGATACCCATGCTAAAGGGACGACAGTTACTCTGGTCGCACCTTTGCAACTACAGGATGATCTCCACTATGAATATTCTGATCGTTGACGACCACGCTGTAGTCCGCCAGGGCTACAGTGCGCTGCTTACCATGATGCTGCCTGATGCCGTTGTCAGCGAAGCCGAAAATGCCCAGCAAACGCTGAAAGCGTTGGCCGCTACAGACATTGACCTGGTCATTCTCGACATTAACCTGGAAAACGCCAGTGGCCTGAATCTGGCCGGACGGCTACTAAAACGCTGGCCACGGCTTAAGATCATCTTCTTCAGTATGTTTGACGAGCCCTCGGTAGTGAACCGTGCAATTCAAACCGGCGCCAAAGGGTATCTGAGCAAGCGCAGCAAGCCAGAGGTGATGGTTGAGGCGATTAAAGCCGTACTCAATGGTAAGCGCTATATCGAACACAACATTGCTATTCAACTGGCCACCCACCAGCTCAACGATGCAGACGACAGTTGCAAGCAGCTCACCCAACGCGAGTTTGATGTGTTTTTAGGGATCGCTAAAGGCCTCGACCGGGCTCAGTTAGCCGATGAACTCAACGTCTCCAGTAAAACCGTTTCGAATACGCTTACCCAGTTAAAAGCCAAGTTACAAATCAGCACGCACGCAGAACTGGTACACCTGGCCATCGAGCAAGGCTACCTGAAAGTGGCAGTGTAACTTGCCTCACAGGATAGTAAAATAGGACTCCAGCAGCTCAATGGCCTGGCGGGTTTTAACCGACATTGTCGGATAATTAGCAACAACCGCAAACACCTGATAATCCGGTAACTGCCAGTCCGGCAGCAGTTCAACCAGCTCACCGTTGGCCAGATAGTGCTGTACTTCCTTTTGCGGTAACACGGCAAAGCCCAGACCATCCACGGTAAACTGAATAAGCGCCTGCATCGAGTTGACGCTGAGCTTGGGATGCGCTAGCAAATAACGCTCATCATCCGGTCCGCTCAGCTCGTGTGCAGGCAGGTGATCGTAAACAATAAACGGATGTTCCTTTAATTGCTCCGGATGTGATAAAGACTCTGTGCTTAACGGATGAGACGGAGCAACGCATAACACCTGTGACCAGGTGGCAAGCTGATAGGATTTAAACCCTTCTTTATCAACCGGCGTAAACCCCAACGCCAGATCGGCGCCGCTGGCAACAATATCGTCATAGCCCTCGCCCAGGGTTACCGCGACGGAAATACGCTCTGAGCTCTGCAGTAACTGCCGCAGCGGCTTACTCAACAATCCCCCGCCAAAGCCTTCGGGCGCGAGGATTCGCAGTTCACCGGAGGGTGAATGAAGCAAGGCGTCGATTTCCTGCTGCCCCTGTTGCGCGGTGGCAAGTAACTCCTTACTGGTGCGGTAATAAATCCGCCCGGCTTCAGTAAGGCTCAGATGACGGGAATTACGATTAACCAATTGCTGGCCGATATCTTCTTCCAGCTTACGCAACTGTTGGCTGATGGCCGACACGGTCATGTGTAACTGCCTGGCAGCCACACTCATATTGCCGCAGTCAGCAACGGTTAAAAACACTTTCAGGGCGCGGGTAAACTTAACGTTCATAGAAATTCATTTTTGCTAAAGACACCGTTTAATATTAGTCGATTGCAGATAACTGACTCCGATCTTATCCTAAATAACAATCATTCTCACTAAGATTTTCACTGTTATATGCGATTAGATAAGATGTCCCTGGCACTTTGCTGTGCTTTCATTTCTTCAGCTGTACTGGCTGTTTCTCCCGATAATGAAGAACTGGAAAAAATTGTGGTGACCGCTTCAGGCACCGCGCAAATGCTTAAAGAAGCGCCTGCCTCTATCAGTGTGCTCGATAAAGAGGACCCCAGTGAAAGGTTTTATCGGGACCTCACCGATGCCATGACTGATATTCCGGGCGTGATTGTCACCGGTGGCGGTGACAGAGAAGATATCAGCCTGCGAGGCATGGGTAGTCAGTACACCCTTATCCTGGTCGACGGTCAGCGACAGAGCTCACGTGAAACCCGGCCTAACAGCGATGGCCCTGGTGTTGAAGGCGCCTGGATCCCGCCGCTATCGGCTATTGAGCGCATCGAGGTCATCCGCGGGCCTATGTCTTCTTTGTATGGCTCAGATGCCATTGGTGGTGTAATCAATATTATCACCAGCAAAACCCCGGATGCCTGGCGCGGTGAGGTACGCTTAGATGCTACCATTCAGGAAGACAGCGATTCAGGTAATCAATACCAAACCACGTTCTTTACGGCTGGTTCACTTATCCCGGGTAAATTGGGCTTACAACTTTACGGCCGCTACACCCAGCGGGAAGAAGACAATATCGTCGACGGCTTTCGCGACCGCGACCATAAAAACATCAGTGCCAAACTGGCCTTTACCCCCAATGACAGTCACGAATTTGTGTTTGAAGCCACCCATACCCAGCAGAAAATTAACGCAACACTGGGTAAAACCGTTGCACCGCTGGCCGAGGGCGAAGAATGTGGCCGTCGCGGCTGTCCGGCATCGAGCATGACTGAGTATGACCGCACTAACCTGTCGCTCAGTCACACCGGATACTGGGGTTGGGCAACCTCGCAAACTTATATCAAACAAGATGAGTTTGATAATGAATCCCGGCAAATGTACGTTAAAAACCTCGATGCCCAGACGATGTGGGCCGTTCCGATCAACGATATCCTGAGCTTGAGTGCAGGCGGCGCTTATTTTGAGGAAGAGCTTAATGACCTGACCAGCAACCAGATTAGCGAGCTTTCACTGGTCGACGGTCACCAGTGGTCGGTATTCGCCGAAGGCGAATGGAAAATCATTAAGGATTTCGCGATTACTACCGGTTTACGTTACGACGACGACCAGAACTATGGCGGTCAGTTAAGCCCTCGTTTATATGGGGTATGGCAAATCAGTTCAACAACCATTTTAAAGGGTGGCATATCCACTGGCTTCAGGGCGCCGAACCTGCGCCAGACCAATCCTTCCTGGGGACAAATCAGCCGCGGTGGCAATATTTATGGTAACCCGGATCTGGAAGCGGAGTCATCGGTCAGCTATGAGCTCGGCTTATATCAGGACTTTAGTAAGGACACCACGGTATCCGCAACGGTGTTTTATAACGAATTTGAAGACCGTATCACCCGAATTCAGTGCCCAACAGACCTGTGTACCGACGGGCCTAACGATTTCGGATCTGCCCCCACCACCTATATCAACATCGATGAGGCCATCACTCAGGGTTTTGAAATGAGTGTGCAGGCTAAACTTACCAACGCCATTGAATTTAATGCCAACTACACCTATACCGACTCGGAGCAAAAAACCGGTCAGTACGCTGGCAGCCCGCTCAATCAACTGCCTAAACATCTGGTTCAAACCTCTCTGCGCTGGGCCATCAACGATATGACCAGCAGTTGGCTGCGCGTTCACTACCGTGGTGAAGAGAGTCAGCCCACCACCGGTCCGTCGCAGGACAGCTTGATAGCCCCCTCGTATACGCTGGCAGACGTTGGCTTAAACTACGGTTTAACCAACGATATAAAACTCGGCGCCGGTATTTATAACCTGCTGGATAAAGACATTGGTATGGAAGAATACGGCTACGTGGAAGATGGCCGACGTTACTGGCTGTCACTGGCCTGGTCTTTTTAGGGGCTTTAGCAAAACTGCCTGCGCCGATTTATGCTGAGCGCAGGCAGTGCCGGGCTCTGTTATGTCATCAGATTTATGTCGTCAGCCGAATTAATGTGTCAATCAACTCAATTGCAATTGATTCTCAATACCATTTAGATTAAGGTTTTGATTTTCGCCTTGCAGAGCAACCAGGATATTATTTCAGGAGATTTTACGTTGTTAAAAGATACCCCCTGCTTTTTGCCGCTTTACGGCAAAAAAAGCCGTTCCAACACATTGCTGAGTAAGCTTTACCGGCTAGCCCTGCCGCTTGGGATGCTTAGCACGGCTATGACAGCACAGGCCGATGAGCTTGAAATTACATTACCCACCTTGAATGTAGCCGAATACCACGCCCCTTACGTTGCCGCGTGGCTGGCCGACGAGCGTGGTAAACGCGTAGTGGATATTGCCGTATGGTACGACACCGACATGGCCAATAACGAAGGCGAAAAATGGCTGAAGGACTTACGTATGTGGTGGCGGCGCAGCGGTCGCAGTGCCAGCATGCCAATTGATGGTGTGAGTGGCGCTACCCGCCGGCCGGGCACCTCGACCATCGCGCTCGACGGGCGGTTCGACGACGTTGCTGCCGGCGATTATTTTATCTGGGTTGAAGCCGCACGCGAACTCGGTGGCCGTGAAACCCTTAAAGTCCCGGTATCACTTCCGGTAAAACAAACAGTTAATGCCAGTGCTGAAGGTCAGCACGAACTTTCTTCGATAACCTTACACATGGAGCCTGCACAATGAAGAAATCACTATTAATCGGTGCCACAGCCCTGGCCCTGACTCTGGCCAGCCCGTTCAGTCAGGCCCACCGGGTGTGGATCAAGCCTTCTACCACTTCTGTTTCCGGTGACAGCGAATGGATCACCTTCGATGTGGCCGTGGCTAACGGTATCTTTCATCCGGATCATTTTGCTTATCCGGCGGAACGCTTATCTGTCGTCTCACCCAGTGGAAATCCGGTAGACATTCAAAACCAGCAAAAGCTGCGCTACCGCAGTGTATTTGATGTGGAGCTGACTGAGAGCGGCACCTACAAAGTGTTTAATGCCTCACAATCCTTAGTGGCGTTCTGGAAAGACGAAGACGGCGAGCGCCATTTCTGGCCGGGCCGTGGTAAGACCGGCACTGTGGAAGAGTTTTACCAAGCGGTACCTCAGGATGCCGATGACCTGAACGTAATGGAAACCGCTAATCGCCTGGAAACCTATGTGACACTTGGCGCTCCAACGGCCGACAACAATAAGCTAACGGGAAAAGGTCTTGAGCTTAAAGCATTAACCCACCCCAACGATGCTTACACCGGTGAGCCAATCGATTTTCAGTTCTTTATGAGCGGCGATAAAGCTCAGGGGACCAAAGTTATTGTGGTCAAAGACGGCGAAAAATACCGTGATACTGCCGGTGGTGTAGAAGTGACGGCCGACAAAGAAGGCAAAATCAGCCTGCAATTTGATGAGCCTGGCATGTACTGGCTGGAGGCCGAGTACGAAGACGACAAAGCCAAAGCGCCGGCTAAGAAACGCCGCGCCAGCTACGTACTGGTTTTTGAAGTCCTGCCACTTTAAGACTTATTCCTGAACTTAAAGAAAAAGCGCGTAACTCCAGGTTACGCGCTTTTTTTGTATCTCTGACCAGCGCTTAACTACCAGCTATAAGTGGCGCTCAGCATATAATTACGTGGTCTGCCCGGAAAATAACGATCGCCACCAAACGAGGTGAAATCGGCGCGCTCGGCGTAGGCAGTATCCAACAGGTTATTCACTCTTGCATACAGGGTAAGCTCGGGCGTTAACTGCCAGGATGAACGTAAATTCACTAACTCATGGCCTTCGTACTCGTGCAGATTCTCCGGGTCGGTGTAGTACCCGCCAACGTGGTTTAATTCCAGTTCGGCGCGCACTTGCGGCGTGAAGTTATAGCCTATTCGCACATCGGCAATGGTGTTGGGCGCAGTGTCAATGTCGTTACCATTTATATTCACGCCACCGAGTTCCTGATTATAGCGGTAAGTGTGGCTTGCCATAGTTGCCGCCAATGCAATATCCAGGCGCTGACTGGCTTGCCAGCGCAACTCCAGCTCCACTCCTGTATGTCGTGACTGTCCGTCATTAACATTAAAGAAGTTACTGTCGCGGAAAATGAAGTTGTCTTTATCCATATAATAGGCAGCAATGGTATAGCTTAAGCCGGGGTAATTGCCTTTTACGCCGAACTCGACGTTACGCGCTTCTTCCGAATTAAGATCGGCGACCTGCTGAGCACGCTGTAAACGATACAGTTCGGTGGCCTGGGGCGCGCGATAGCCTAGCGAATAGTTAGCATAAAACTGCGTAGTGTCAGAATAGAGATAGGTGGCACCCAATTTTGGTGAGGCATTAGTGAAGCTGTTTTTACTGCTTGGTGGCCGCGAGTACCGGCAGCCGCCCATACCGCAGGCCGTGCCGTCTTCGCGTAAGCGCCCCGAATTCATATTATTGGTATAGTCATAATGGATATATTCGTAGCGCAGACCCGCACTCAGCAACCAGCTGTCATTGCGCCACACAAGTTCACTGAAGGCAGCAATTAACGACGCATCCACATCGTAATCATAATGTTTACCCGCCGGAATGGTAGCAACCAGAAACGCCGAGCCGGTGGTGGGCTGTTCCTGATATTGCAACAGGCTTCCCTCGGTGTGCTCGGCATCAATACCGGCATTCAGGGTAACACTGGCAGAAACATTATGGGTCCATAAACTTTGCACTCCCACACCTTGCTGGCTGTTTTCCTCGGTAGGTTGCCCCGGCAGAAAGTGCATTAAAAATTCCATGTCCTGGTCGCGAATATAGGGCGTTACCGATAGCGTATCGCCACCGTCTAACTGCCATAACGCTTTCGACCACAGGCGCAATGAGCTGGCGTTACGAAAGGCCTCAGGATTTTCGTTACCCTGAGCAAGCTGTGCATCTTTGTAGGCATTAGTACCGGTGATATAGCCAGCGGTTTCCTGCTCCAGATTGGTATAGGTCAGGCCGGTTGTCAGGGTTAATGACGAAAACGCATGTTCATGACGCAGATTAAACTTTTCCTGATCCAGCCCCTCGGCCACCCGATAACCGTTATCCCGGGTTACGCTGGCATTAATCCCCACACCACCATCGCCATAATTGTGGCCATTTCGAAGTTTAACCCGGTTGTATCCGTAGGAGCCGTAGTCGTAACCAAGCAAACCACCGCCTTGTGTGGTGTCCGGCGTAACAACATTAATTACGCCGTGTACCGCATTAGAGCCATATAAAGCCGAACCCGGCCCCTTAAGCACCTCTATCCGCTCGGCCATTTCAGAATGCGCTTCGAACAATTCGTTAATGTTACAAAAACCGGCAGCGCGCAGGGGAATGCCATCTTCTGCAGTTAACAAGCCACCGCAGGCACCGGCTCCTGTGAATACCTGAGAACGCAGGGCTGGCAGATATTCCTGCCCGTTACCTCGCTGTACCTGTGCACCGGCAATAAATTTAAGCACTTCCTCAATGTGCGTAGGCGAAACAAGGTTAATATCCTGCTGGCCAACGGCGCTGATAATGAGTGGGGCATTGCTGTCGTCAGCGCCGTGGCGGGAACCCGTGGTGGTGATCCGCTCGATATCTGCAGGCAACTGCACTTGTGCAGTTTGCGCACTAGCGTTAAACGTACCACTCATGGCAAAGAACAGGGTGGTTAATGCGGGCAACCAGCCGTTTTGAGGTAACTTGGTCATGGCTTATCTTTTATTTTGATGAATGAAATGCGGCACGAGTTGAGCCAGCGGTCATGATAGACCTTCATAATCATTAATAAAACCAGTTAAACCGGTACTTTGCGGTCTCTTTAACTAGTACTTTGTACCTGTTACGCTCGCTGCTGGATGCTGCACTCAGCCGGATTTATTTGCCCGCCGGCAACCAACGGCTGATCGCACGGTAAATAGCAAACACAATGGCTAGCCCTGAGGCGGCCAGAGACAATAGCAGTAAGGCATGAATAAACAAGCTGCTCCAGTGACTGTGATCATGCCCATCATGAGCCTGAACAGTGTGGCTAATGGCTAACAGCCAGATAATAAACCAGCGCCAATCAACCCGTTGCATGATGATCTCCTTACTTTGTGTTGTTAGTAACCTGATGTAACCCCATCGTATTGATAGGGATTCAGCAGTCTTTGTCTTGGCCTGAGCTGGTCGAAGCTACCATGCTGCTGTTCAAACCGACTTAAGCGCTGATGAGCACTTCGACAACCCCAAACCGTGCAGGCTGATTCTCCCCGCTTGCAGAAAACCGCCATCATCTGCTGCTTTGCTGTGACCAATACCTGCCAGGCCAGTCGCAGACTGTTTTCCCGCTCATATAGCTCGGCCAGATTGTGATAACTTACCAGTAACGCTTCAACTGTGCGGCGTGATACGGGCCACTTTTTTACCAGCGTTCTGGCCAACTCAATGGCTCTGGAGTAATAAACCAGTGTTATCAGGGTGTGATGCAGTTCAAAGTTATCATTACCTGCCGCAATCACTTCCCGCCACTTAGCGTAAGCGGCATCAGACTGACTCATGATGACCTCCTGAGTTAATGCCGGCTGATACTGAAATCACTGAAGGCTGTCATGGCCTGCTGAGCAGCCGCTTCCTGATAACTTACCGCGGTAATCAGATCGGCAACACGGCGTTGCATGGCCGCCTGGTAATCCACCAGCCCCATAGCTCCATAGGCGTCGCAAATCAGGGTCGACAGAACGAAGACTTTTTCCAGCAGTTGCCGGTTCTGACCTTCTTCCACCTCCAGCAAAATCGCGGTGATATCGAACGCGCAACCTAAGTAGGGAATACATTCACGATACTCACCGTCGTAAAACAGGGTCGTGCCCTGAAACTCATCCCGGGCTAAAAAATTAATCGCCTCCAGTGGATGGCTATAAACCCAGTCGGCGTGTTTGGTACATAAAAAAGAAATTTCCATTGGCATGTCCTCCTGACTTAAACATACGCCATTTCAGACTTATTGCAAATGATAATTGTTTGCATTAGCATAAAATTACGTTCAGTGGACTAGAATGGTAGTTGCTATGACACAACACATTGCCAAAGCGCTCGTGACATCGGCCAATTTAAAGCAACAAATCAGAACGGCATGTCACCCGGATGATCCACAGTTGCTTAAGCGCTATATAAACTTAGCCCTCGACAGTGCGAACACTGCCGGGGCATCGTCCGAAAAAATTCGTATTCTGCTGGACTGTGCGGCGCTTTTGCTCGAGACAGCCTGCGATAAAAAGGTAGTGCTGAGCTGGCGCTATCAGTGTCTCGACCAGATTTACCGGCCGCTGCTGGCGGCCGAGAAGCAAAGTATAACAGCCGGCGATCACCATCGCGTGAGGCAGTTTAGTCATCTGTTTACTCACCTCACGCCGACATTTTTTAACTAAGGACCTCAAATATGACCACCTCTACCGAAACACGAATCGAGCAAGACAGCATGGGCGAACTGGAAGTCCCTGCAAAAGCTTTATATGGCGCGCAGACCCAGCGGGCAGTCAATAATTTTCCGGTCAGTGGCCAGTCTATGCCAGAGGCTTTTATCAGAGCATTGATCACGGTAAAAAAAGCCGCAGCTCAGGCCAACGTCGCATTAGATACGCTGGACAGCGATACAGGTGAAGCGATTTGTCAGGCCTGCGACCAATTGCTCAACGAGCCACAACTCATGGCACACTTCCCGGTCGACATCTTTCAGACCGGTTCAGGCACCAGTACCAACATGAACGCCAATGAAGTGATTGCCAGGTTAGCCAGCCAGCAATCCGGCCTGTCTGTTCACCCCAATGATCACGTTAATTACGGCCAGAGCAGTAACGATATAATCCCCACCACTATTCATGTGAGTGCCGCACTTGCCTTGAAGCAGGAACTCTTGCCCTCACTCAGTCACCTGTATCGCGTGATTGGTAACAAGGCCAGTGAGCTAAAAGGTGTCTGTAAAACCGGCCGTACCCACCTGATGGATGCTATGCCTGTGCGTATGGATCAGAGTTTATCGGGCTGGCAGGCGCAAATAGGTCAGCAGATTAAAGCATTGAATGCCCACCAGCCGGCTATACAAACACTGGCACTGGGTGGTACGGCAGTTGGCACCGGCATTAATGCTCACCCTGACTTTTCAGCGAGATTTAATGAAAAGCTGACTACGCTTAGCGGCGTCCCTTTTCAGCCGGCAGATAACTATTTCGCGCTTATTGCCTCGCAGGATACCGCGGTTACTTTATCTGGCTTGCTGAAATCAACCGCGGTGAGTTTAATGAAAATCAGTAACGACTTACGCTGGATGAACTCAGGGCCACTGGCAGGTCTCGGCGAAATCGCCCTGCCTGCTCTGCAACCCGGCTCCTCCATTATGCCGGGTAAGGTAAATCCGGTTATCCCGGAAGCCGTGGCGATGGCTTCGGCACAGGTTATAGGTAACGATGCCGCCATTACGGTTGGCGGCCAGTCAGGTAACTTTGAGTTAAATGTCATGCTGCCAATGATTGCCAGTAATCTGTTAAGTAGCTTTACGCTAATGGCCAACAGCGCTTCGTTACTGGCAGATAGCGCCATCAGTGGTTTTGAGGTATTAAACGAAAATCTGGAAGCCGCATTGGACAAAAACCCGATTCTGGTCACGGCGCTTAACCCCATTATCGGCTACAACAAAGCCGCCGAAATTGCTAAGCGTGCTTACAAAGAGAAGCGGCCGATTGTTGACGTGGCCGACGAAATGACCGACCTGTCACGGCAAGAATTAACCGAACTGCTCGACCCGAGAAAGCTGACCGATAACAGCCAGTAACATTGAGGGTGAGAACCGGTAAAATATGTTCGTTCTTACAATCCTTACAGAACGGCATCAAACAGTTCAAGCCGGGGCGGGCCCGCATAGAAATCGCGGCTCTGACCTGCGCCGGCATGGGCTTTTTTAAACGCGTCAGATTTCACCCAGTTGTCAAAACTGGCTCTGCTTTGCCAGCACACATGGGTCGAAAACAAAGTGTACTCGTCAAAAGCTTCGCCTTGTAGTAAATGGAACGACTCAAATCCCGGCACCTCATCAAGAAAACTTTCCCGCTGTCGCCACATTTCGATAAAGGCTGTTTCACTGCCCGGTTTCACCTTAAAACGATTCATTGCAATAAACATCTGACTGTCCTTTTCAATAAAAGTCATTCACTATCGTGATCTCTGGTCCTAAGTGGCGCAACCACCATTTTCAAAAACAAGGTTGCCAGCGCCGTTATTAAACTGGTAAACAGAGCCCAGTGTAGCGCTTTGTCAGCCTCCACTTCGAGGCTAAGCAAAATAAAGAACACGGCAAAATAAGCAAGCCCGGCTGAAATGATGACCGCCGAATAGTGTAATACATTATTGATAAGCGTATCTTTATTCACTTGATTCTCCGCTAGCTGCCATGGCCCTCAGGCACAGGTTAATCGTGTTTTGCGTTCAGCACATCATTTTTGGGCTGCGAACCAGCGTCCAGAAATCCATCGATAACCGTTTGTTCATGCTCAGTAAATGCGCTGTTGAAATTGTCCGGATGAACAGGAATAGCGCGCCGTAGCGGCGGAGCGACACGTTCATTGGCGCGCGCCAGTTGCCGGGTAAATTGAGCCGGTGAGATACGGTTATAAGTGAAGACGCCAGGTTTACCGCTATCGGTTGTAGGCGTTAACAAATCATCATGCTCTAACAAAAATGCATGTTTAAACACCGCCTGGGATTTGCTGAAGTCAGCGTTGGTGCTGCGCAGCAGGGCGGCCTCTGGCAGCGCTTTGATTCGAACTGTATCGTTGTTTTTCTGCCAGGTAACACCACAAACACTAATAACCAATGCGGTACTTCGCGTTGCGGTGACTGCTCGGGCGAAGGGTGAGTCCGACGGCAGCTTTTCCAGCGTTTCGACCACACTAGCCAGGGAGTCCCGCGATAACTTTTCCAGTGTCACAACCCCACTGTTGGCGGTATAAGTCAGTTTGAGGGTATTTTCCAGATAATACACCTCACCGGTATCCTGCCAGATGGAACCGCCAGGTTGCTCTGGTTGGCTAACATCGGTTTTCTTAGCGGTGCTGTTGAAACGTTTTAATAGCCCGGGTAACACTATCACCTTCCCAAAAAGTAAACCTGAAGCTGATACGGCAAGAGCTGAAAACTGGTTTATTCCAAACGCCTTATCAGATGCCTAGTGATGCGGTCGGCTCCAGATAAAAGCCATAACGGCGCATAGCGTTATCCCTTGGATAATAAGAAGCGCCGGGCGTAGCTCCATTACTATTGAAATGGTGTAAACCACTAACACCGATGCCGTAGCTGCATATTTCGCCGCCGGGCTAATTGCACCGCTACGTTGCCAGTCGGCTATTGCCGGGCCAAAGATCCGATGATTAATTAACCAGTCATGGGCGCGATTAGAGGAGCGGGCAAAACAGTAAGCCGCCAGTAGCATAAAAGGCACCGTAGGTAATAAAGGCAATACCGCGCCAATCCCGCCTAACACCACACAAGACAAGCCCAGTAATAACCAGACAGGACGCATCACTGACGAGCGGGAAGGACTACAACATCTTGGCTCACTCACATTTACACCTTACATTTTTCGAAGCTTACCAGGTTGTTTGCTTTGCAGCTTACAAACCGAGGGGGCTCGTCTCAGTACTTACCTGAAGCTTAGCAGCCACCCCATATTCTGCCAGTGCTATAACAAGCTGATATTGTGAATATTATTAATACAAAACCAGGCGATACCAGATGAATAAACCAGCTATTAGTAAGCATAAGTTACCGGTGCGGGGGATACAAATTTTAGCTTAGGAGGATATGCTTAGCGACCAACCAGTATCAGGTTTCGTCACCAGCTGTAGAGCACGTGGAACGCTGAAGATATTCGAAGGTAATGAGCTAACCGCCCTTTGCTGAGGGCGATTAGCCTGGATGGGTTAGTTAACGATAAACGCGCCCTTCATGATGGCAAAGTGGCCAGGGAATGAGCAAAAGAACGTGTAGTCTTCACCGGCAGTTAAACCAGCAACATCTACCGTAATGGTCTCCTGCTCTCCACCGCCAATAATTTTGGTGGCCGCAATAATACGCTCATCGCCCGGTGGCAGGTAATTGTTATCCGGACCTGCTTTCAGAGCGCCGTTAACAATTTCCTGGGCATCGGCAGTGGTTGATAAAACCCAGTTATGGCCCATGTATTTCTTGTCCAGCTGTCCGGTATGCTTCAGCGTTACCTCAAAGGTATCGCACGAGGCAGGCACAGACATTTCTTTCATGTTGAACTGCATCATATCGTTACTTTCGATAGTCACAGCGCACTCATCAGCCAGGGTAAAACTGCTAAAGGCTACTAACAAAAACGCTAAACACTTTTTCATAGACATACTCTCATCTGTTAAATGAGTATATATGTAACACCCGGCATAATGGATTAACATTATCCCTTAAGCCGCATCTGTACTACTTATGAACTACTGCCTGATTAGTATTTGCTGCCAGTGCTGCGGACTAGTAAGTATCGCGATGATAACGCTGTTCATCAATAAGCTGCATTAATGCGTCTTCACCAAGTATGTCAGTGAGCGTCTGGTGCACCGCCTGCCCCATCCCCTGATGGCTGCCACACACATAAATATGCGCTCCCCTGGCAATTATGTTTTGCAGTTCATCGGCTGCCGCTACCATGACATCCTGTACATACTGGCCGGGCTCGCCTCGCGAATAGGCCTGCTGAATTTTAAGCCCGGCAAACCCTGTTTGCCACGTTTCAAATGCGGCAGGGATAACATTGTCCAGTTGCGGCGACTGCTCACCATAAATTAACCAGATGTCGGCATCACTGTTAGCATAATATCGCTTTGCCAGTTGTGCCCGAATGCCAGCCAGGCCACTGCCCGCGCCAATGAGCACAAGCGGTACATCAAGTTGCGCAATATGGCATAGCGGATTGTCCTTCACGTAGGCACAAAATGGCTCTTCACTGCCCGCATAGGTGGTCAGCCAGCCGGAGCCGATACCTGGCGTACCATCAGGGTGATACTGTTTTCTGACAATCAGTTTTAGCTGCCCTTCTTCAGGTACCGATGCAATGCTGTAACTGCGCAGAGGTAGCAAGGGCATCTTTAAAATCTGTTGCTCTTTGTTCCCAGCCCCGGCTAAATCCGTCAGTTGGCGGGTTTGCAATACAAGCTTAAGCGGGGTTGGCGTGCCCTCAACAGCAATAGCAGTATCCGGGTTGAGTTCATACTTGTTAAGCCATTCAGCAATGGCCGTGCTAGCGTTATGGGGCTGAATATCGAGAATGTCACCGGCCTGCCAGGCGGGCAATGCCTGATCGGCATCCAGTGTCACCATAAAGAGTTCCCGGCCATCTGCACTGTTGAGTTGCTGTTGCTCAGTGACCCGCCAGGTCCTGGCTTTAAAAGGGCTTTCGGCACTCTGAGAAACGTCACCCGGCAGGGGCTGCGACTGTGCCCGGTCGATTGTTTCCAGCTCAGCGATGGCCGTGGCACCGGATTGTTGAAGGGCATCATCGAGTAGTTCGCCAAAGGCACAAAACGCCGGGTACTGACTATCACCCAGAGCGATTACCCGGTAAGAAAGGGATTGCAGTAATGCAGTATTGTGCTGTTTATTATGCTGGTGAAGCGCCCGGTAAAAACGTCGGCCGTTATCGGGTGGCTCGCCGTCACCATAGGTACTAACCACAAATAATGCATCGTTTGCTTTTCGCAATGTATCAATGGCCAGATCGTTAAGCGCGATAACTTTCACCGGGCGATCTGAACCCAGCAACTCAGCCTGGTATTCGGCCAACTGTTTTGCCGTGCCGGTTTGGCTGGCGTAAGCCACAATAAACGCACCGGTAGTGACATGCCGCCGCTCTCGTTGCCGGGCATAATGGCTAACAATGATAAAGCCTACCCATGCGCAATAAGCCAGGCAAAGGGCAATAGCCAGCCACAGTCGTTGATTATCCGTCATTCAAACTGCTCCCCGCCCGGCATCAATGGATAAAGACCAGTGCGATGACCACCGGGATCAATAACCCCAGCGCGGTAACGGGCCAGGTTGACTGCTTGTGAGAGGCCTGTTTTACCAGTAACCATAATCCGGTCAGGGTAAACACAATCATGGCAATGGCTATTACATCGATAAACACAAACCACACCGGCCCGGTATTACGGCCTTTGTGTAAATCATTAAAATAAGCAATCCAGCCGCGCTCTGTGCCTTCATATAGCAGCGCTGCGTCATCCACGTTGATGGCCAGCCAGCGATCGGCGCCCGGCCCCGGCCAGGCCAGGTAAAACTCCATACCATCAAATTCGCCGGCCACATCAGCCGGAACACTAATACTGTGTTCACTGGCCAGCCACTGGCGAACCGGTTGTGGCGCAGGCATTTCTGCCATGGGTAAGTCCTGTAAGTGCGTTAACACATCAGCGGGCACTTCACTTTCTATAGTAGTAACTGAGATCGATGCAGGGATCACTGCGGCGTGATTAAGCGTAATGCCGGTAACGGCAAATAACAGCATGCCAACCAGCGAAACGGCAGCACTGATCCAGTGCCATTGACGGGCCGTGCCCAGTGAAAATCGCATAACGAAATACCCTTATCGTTGCTATGCAGTGCGTGCTGTGAACCCATTGGAAACAGGAATATCCTGGCTGTCAGGGCACCTTTGTGGAAAAGTAAATGATAACCATTTTTATTTAGCCGTCAACACGCATGTACTACACTGGTCTCGGGAATCAGGGGTTTAAACTTTATGAGGGCTGTAAAACTGAGAGTGGGGAGTAAAACAAACCAGGGTTATGCTACCGCGGATGCTGGCTGATCAGGCATCCGCGGCATCAATTGAAGTATTCAGGCAGGGCCAAACTGGTCGTTGAGGTAAACAATAATTTGCTTGGATTCGTAAAGCCACTCTTCCCGGCCATCGCTGTGCTGAATACGTAAACAAGGCACCTGCACTTTACCGCCGCCCTGGATCAGTTCTTCGCGGTGCGGTGAGCCCTGCACGGCGCTGCGCTTTTCAATGGGTACGCGCAGTTTATGAATGGCCCGGCGGGTTTTGACACAAAACGGACAGGCAAAAAAGTGGTAAAGGGTCATCCCCTGGGCAGCCTGAGCAACCTTTTGCTGTGCTTCCGGGGTACGCTTCACCCGACTCCAGCGGGTTAATACATCAACGGATACAATAACCAGACCCAGTGCGTTGCGAACAAGTTTTACAATCATTAACTGAATGTCCTTGGGTTGAAAAAAGAACGCAGTATAGTCTTTTTAACCGTTAAGAAAAAACCGTGTGACGAGAAAAAGCGCGGATTAATCCCGAGAACAATTCATCGGTAGTGAGTGAATCGGCAAGATGGCGATTTAGACAGGTGTGGGCGTTCAGCTTCACTCTGTCGGGGATATTATTGAATTCGTTACACGCATTCACCGGCGGAATAATGCTTTCCAGCACATCATCAATCAGCAGGCAGGCATGCGCCAGCACTATTCTGCGCCCGCCCGGGGCGGTCAGCACGCGCTGCGCCGTGCCTACAATCTTCTGGCCGTTAATGTTCAGGTTATAATCGCCATCACAATAAGCATACGCGGTAGCATGAATGTCGGCGCTGATATCCAGGGCGGCAAAGAACGCCAGCAAATTATCACAAAGCTGCTGATAAGCGCCTTTAACCGAATAAGACTGCGTTGCAGTTAAGGTGTACATATGAGCAATATTCAGCATGGCAGGGCTTTGTGGCACCGGCGAACCGCCTGAACGACGCTGCAAAATGTCCCAGCCCCGTTGAGCCAGCCACTCACTTAACGGCTCGGTTTTCTGCCACTTTCTGCCTGCCGGTAAAACGATGGCCGGCGCCGTGCAGCGCCACAATAATAAAGCCTGATTAAAGTTGCCCTGCTTTACCTGCTCCAGCAGCAGTTGTTCTTTTTCCATTGCCTTATCACAGGTAGTGGCCGGCAACCGAACTACCCGGTGCTTTTGTTTATCGGTCATCAACGTTGCAATTAACTGTAAATACCCTGGCCGAATCACACCACAATCCACAGGCGCTGGCCAGCAGATTTATGTAACCCATGTTAACCTTCTTACAAAAGCCGCCGAAGCCTAGCGCTGAGAACTGCCAAACAACGCTTTCATTTGATTGGCCAGTTCAACAAATTTCTCTTTAATGGTGCGTTTAAGGCCAATATCCACACCGCCCATTAGTACAAAGCCTTCCACGGTGATGGTCGGTGCCTGCCTATCAGCAATTGAAGGAGCTTTGTTATCGAGGCCGCCCATCAAACAAAACGCTTTGGTCACAACGTTAACGTTTTCCGGTACCTTTATGTCGATCCCACCCATAATACACAGGGTTTTGATGGTGACATTGGGGGTGGTAAATTCGGCATCGGTGAAGTCGATATCGGAGCCGCCCATGATATTCAATACGCGAATTTCGGCCGGCACTTTCCAACGCCCTGAACGATCCGAACCGCCCATAATGTTGATCACCGTTTCATTGTCCGGCACATCACCAGCGCTGTAATTAATATTGAGCTTTTTCTCTTTTTCGCGGGTGTAATCACCATCAACCTGCATGGTGAGATCGGCCGCAAGACCGGCTATTTCCTGATGGTCCTTGCTGGCCATCGCTTTATCCAGCCGGCGTTCAAACGCATCGGCCGAAATCACTCCATGACTGTAGTGATAAATCAGCTTGTCGATGACTTCTTCCCTGACCTGTTCGATAGGACGATCTTCAAGTTTAACCATGACGGTGGCTCCCTGTATTATTCTTTGCCATTTAAACTGCGTACTTTAAAGCAATTGCCGCGCCAGTTAATAAACCATTAATTTTCATTTACTTATCGAAATAAGCATTCCGCCGAATCGACCTTTAACACTAAGTGTTGGTCAATTACACCGCTTAGTGGTCTGTCTGGCAAACCATAAGGCATGTTGATTAACCGTTAAATCTGCTACATTACGGTGTTTTACGCAGAACTCTTAATCAATGATAATGCTTATGCCTTCACTTTCTTTCCCTGAAAACGCACTTCGCGCCGTGTTTTTTGCCCTGGTACTGGCTGCCACCGGCTGCAGCAGCACGCCATCGAACGTCGACGGCGAAGTTACCATCGCCGAAGCTGATACCTTCGATGAAATTGCCCCCGTTGTGGCAAACCTCAATAGCCAGTACGGTGCCGAAAATGTCCTTATCGTTGCCGATATCGATAATACCCTGCTGACCAGTGCCACCGATCTGGGCGGCGATATCTGGTACCAGTGGCAACGCGGTAAACTGGCGGTTAAGCCGACGCCGGAACAACAAGTGAGCTGTCTGTTTGAAGACACTATCAGCCTGCTCTACGAACTGGCGCCAATGAACCTTACCGAACCTCAGGTCCCGGCGTTACTCAATAATTGGCAGGAAGCCGGCAATACGCTGTTGTTACTCACTTCCCGCGCGCCGAAAAATCGTGCGGCAACTGAGCGCGAACTGTTGCGCCACGGCATTGATGTTAGCCAGGCAGCGCTAACACCAGTTGATAACACTAACCCGGTTTACCGCGAAAAGCTTGAGCGTGAAATGAGCTATAGCCGCGGCCTGATGATGACCACAGGTATGAACAAGGGCACCATGCTGGAGTGGATCTTAAACGCCACCGAGCGCCAGTTCGACGCCATCGTTTTTGTTGACGATTCGCATACCAATATCGAAAACATGGATAACGCCTGGCAGCAGCACAACACCGATATGCGGATTTTTCATTACACCCACGTAGAAGCCGAGCGCAAAAAGCTGCAGGGGCAGGTACTCACAGAGGTGCAGGCGGAGCGGATGGCCAACGATTACGCAAAGTTAATCGCCACGCTCAATAGCATTTTCCCGGCCCGTCAGAATGATGGGCAATGCCTCGGCCAGTAAGGCTGTTGTTAAAGACCCGGCGGTCTGCCGGGCCTTACCTGGTTATCAGAGCCTTTGGTTGATAGCGCCCCGGTAAGCATCAATAGCGGGTAACAGGCTGCAAATCAGAGTTGCCAGCATTATCGCGCCAACCACCAGTGCGGTATGCAGAGTTAGCAGGTTTGCCGAAATAAACATCCCGTAGTGGCTGGCTAACCATTCTTTGGCCACGGCAAATACGCCGGATACCAGCGCTACTGCGGTAACACTTGCCGCCCCGGCCAACAGCATGGCTTCAACCAGTATTAAGCGAAATATGGTACCGGCCCCGGCACCGATGATACGCAATACGGCGATTTCTTTTTCACGTTGCTGCATCGACGCCAGCAACATGGTGGATAGTCCGAACAGGGATGACAACATAATGAGCAGGCTAATAAATCGCAGTAGGTTCTCCACGCTGGACATCATCTGCCACATTTCAGTAAGCGCTACGCCCGGTAAAATCGCCATCAGGCGATCATCTTCATAATTATTCAGCTCCCGCTGCAGGGTAAAGGTGGCAAACTTACTGGTGAGGCCCACCATCACTGCAGTAACGCTGTCGGGTTGCACTGCCGGGTTAGTCACGTTATCCGCCTGTTCTAACACGCTATCAAGCTGAGCGTGCGGCAAATGCATGGCCTCAATCCCCTGCAATGAAACGTGCACGGTTTTATCCACCGGCGTACCGGTGGGAGCCAGGATACCGGTAACGGTAAAAGGTGAGTCGTCATGATTCTGGAAACTAACTGCGCCAAGGCCGTGAGCAATCACAATATCATCACCCAGCTGATAATTAAGCGCACTGGCCACATCAGCGCCGAGCACCGCGCCAAAGACACCTTTAAAGGGTTCCCCCTGACTAAACACTAACGGCTGCTTATTACCAAATTTATAGTGGTCAAAATACTGCTGATTGGTGCCGAGCACGCGATAACCATGATGGGCATCGCCTAATGAGATGGGAATGGCCCAGTTTACCTGCGGGTGTTGTTGCAACATCTCATAGCTGGCATAGCTGATGTTATTGGTTGGACTGCCCATGCGGAATACCGTGTAGAGCATCAGGTTTAACTGGCCGCTTGGCGCACCGACGATAAGGTCGACATCCGATACTGTGCGGTTAAAGCTCTCCTGAGCCTGTAATCTCACGTGTTCCACGCTCAGCAAAACACTTACGCTAATCAACAACGATAAAAAAGTAAGTGCCAGCGATTTACCGCGACTACGCAAACTGCTTAAGGCAAAAGACATCAGCATGATGAAGCCTCCGCAGCAGTGGTAATTGCGCTTAAGGCTACACTTTTATCCAGATACTGACTCAGACTCTGATCGTGACTAACAAAAATCAAAGTGGTGTCATGCTGCTCGCACAATTCGGTTAGCAGTCTCATAAACGCATCCCGCGCGTCGGCATCCAGCGCCGAGGTAGGCTCGTCCACCAGCAGGATCTCCGGCTGATTAATTAACGCTCGGGCGATTGCCACTCGCTGTTGCTGCCCCACACTTAACTGACTGGCCTGCTTGTTTAACACCTCTGCCGGCAACTGCAATGCGTGGATAAGCGCGGCAAGTTGCTCGCGGCCCGGCTGACTGTCGCCGGCAAAATGCGCCGCCAGGGCGATGTTCTGCGCCACGGTTAAATGGCTCACCAGATTAAACTGCTGAAAGACTACGCCAATGTGGCGAGCTCTGAATTTGTCACGCTTGCCTTCGCTCAGGCTTGAAAACGGCTTACCCAACAACTCTACGCTGCCCGTATCCGGGGTCAGGATCCCGGCCAGCAGGTTTAGCAAAGTTGTTTTCCCCGAGCCTGAGGGCCCATATAAAAACAGGCGCTCGCCCTGCGCGACCTGCCATTGAGGAAAGCCCAGTCGTGAAGCACTTTTAGGATACTGATAGGTCACGTTGTTAAGGCTAATCGCCTGTTGGGAATTTGTATCTGGTGCTGTCAATTTAGTTAACCTTTTTATTCCGGCTCATTATTGTTGCTTACCCAAGCAACTGAGCTCTACCCTGCTCAAACACACGTCAGTCCGCCTCGCCTGTAAATTAAAAGCACTACTAAAGACCTTAGCAAATCAACCTTCCGGTTACTATATGGCGATACCACTGACACACGCCTGCAAGTTGGCCTGCAAATCAGATGGGAGCTTAGTAGCAATGATTTCAACGCGGCTCTCAGCACATTCATCAAGGGCTATTTCGGTTAATCCATCCGCCGTGAGGTTGTAGCCAAATATGCCGGCATCGGTAATAAATACGCCTTTTAGCCTTTCCGCTTCCACGCTCGCTAACAGTAAACGCAGTTGGTGGTAATCAAACACGCAATCAGGTGCAAATCGCCAACCCACACTGTTAAACCCTTCGCCGCTGTTTTCAGCCGATAACATGCCTCCAATTGGCAACGCTTGCTCTGCAGCCATTGGCTTATCGCTAACAGTGTGATGATGGCCGTGATCATGGTGATGATGCGCTTGATGATGTTGCGGCTGTTGATAATTTGCAGCGGCTCCGTCAAGGCTAGCCAGCGACACTTGCCCATGCCTGGTAAGAATCAACTCCGTACCCGCCTGGCAATGTTCACTCACATATTGCGCTAAACGCTCACCATCGTCAGTGCTATACAAATCCTGTTTATTGCCAACAACAACATCGGCGATAGCCAGTTGCTGATTGAAGGTATCGTGGCTGGTATATCTTGAGTCACTCAGTTTGCGGGCATCCACCAGGGTGATGGTTTTATGTATGGATAGTACCGGTTGATAATGCTCGGCAGTGAGAACCTGCATAACTTCCTTGGGGTGGCCAAGACCGGTAGGTTCAATAATCAGCCGATGAGGGCGAGACTCTGCCAGTAACTGGTTAAGGGCTATCTGCATGGGCAGACTTGCCGCACAGCACATACAACCGCCCGGTACTTCTCGAATAAACACATAGTTTTGGTTATTCAACTGACCATCAAACAAGCTTTTATCAATGCCTATTTCGCCAAACTCATTAACCAGAATGGCCCAGCGTTCATCCGCCGGTTTTTGCGTTAATAAATGTAAGATGGCTGATGTTTTACCCACGCCAAGAAAGCCGGTAATGATATTGGTAGGGACAGCCAGTATTTTGGCTTTTGTCATGATTGCAGCACCCGTTGGTTAAGAAAAAGGCTTCGCATCATATATGAAAGCTAGCAGCAGATTCTACCGGGAAACGCTCCGGATTAAGCAATACAGTGAAGCTCTAAAAGCACCGCTTAAAGATTGATACGTGACTGAATTTATCTTTTATTTTGTTTCCGGATAGTCTTCGTTGCGCGGCTGCAGCCAACGCATTACTACTTTAGCACTAAATCGCTAATTACTTGGTCTGTAGCGAAAGTCGCAGGGGCTAAAACCGGGAACTTTTCCCGGTTATATAAGGGAATAGCTCCCTTGGATAACCGCACATCTCTTCCCATACTTACGTCGTCTTAACCACTTTATTACACAAAAAATACAAGCCCTGGTGATAGCAACCAGCAGCGTATGTATCGATGAAAACGGACTGGAAGTAACTCAATGAAAAAAACCTCTTATCTCTACCTTGCAGCCTGTATCGCAGGCAGTTTTCAGGTGCAGGCCCAGGACAATCAGGCTGATGTCGAAAAAGTCACCGTGTATGGACAGTCACCCCTGAGTTTTGTTTCCGGCTTAACTGAATACTCTCCGGCCAGCCAGACGATTGATGCGGATGCACTGGATGTGGACAACGGTAACTCGCTGGCGCGGATCCTGGATAACCAGTTGGTCAGCGTGTCGATTAACGATGTGCAAAACAACCCGTTCCAGGCTGATTTACAATACCGTGGCTTTACCGCTTCGCCACTGCTGGGCTTACCTCAGGGCCTGGCGGTGTATTTTAATGGTACCCGTTTCAACGAGCCTTTCGGTGATACGGTAAACTGGGACCTGATCCCGCCTTCGGCGCTGGAATCTGTCACGCTGGTCTCCGGCGCTAACCCGGTTTTCGGTCAGAATACGCTGGGTGGCGCACTGATTTTAAACAGTAAAGACGGCTTTAGCTTCCCGCATCACAAAGTCACCGTGATGGGCGGCGACTTTGGTCAGCAGGGTATTAACCTGGAATCCGGCGGCAACAACGGTGAATGGGGTTACTACATTAATGTAAATAAATACGAAGAAGACGGCTGGCGTGACTATTCACCCAGCGATATTCAACAAGGCCTGGCTAACATCACCCATAAAGGGAAAGACTCAGCTACCCGAATTACCCTGGCCGCTAATGATAACGACCTGATTGGTAACGGCGCTATCCCGGTTGATCTGATCCCCTATGAAGGCCGCGATGCGATTTATACTCGCCCGGACCAAACTTTTACCAGTCTGCGCTTTATTAACCTCAATCACGAATGGCAACTCGACAACGATTTAGTGGTGCGTGTTAATGCTTACTTCCGCGAAAATGAAATCGAAACCTATAATGGTGACGACAGTGACTACGAGGAATGCGACGTAGGCTATGGTGAAACATTGTGTGAAGAAGATGAAGAAGCCGAATTACTCGAAGATGACGACGATGATGACATGGATATGGACGATGACGACGATGATGACGAAGAGTTTGATGAAGACGACGCTGTTCAGTTCGTAGGTTTCGACCCTCTTGTACCACTTGAGTCAATTTCTGCCCTCGATCCTGATACTCTGGACGGTACTGCCAATACCAGCTTAACCGAGCAGGAAAGCTATGGTTTTAGTGCTGAGCTTGCCGGCGTAACACAATCTGGCTCGTTAACTCACAACTGGGTAGTTGGTCTGGGTATTGATACCGCTGATATCTCGTTTCGCAGTGATACCGAATTTGCCGTGCTCAACAACGATACTCCGCAAGACAGCCGCGGCGTAACCGGCATTGGCGTATTCGACGAAGGCTCACGGGTGCGCCTGGATACCGATGTAAAACACACTTACCTGTTTGTCAGTGACGTGATTGAGTTAAACCCGCACTGGCAACTGGCCCTTGCTGGCCGTTACAACAAGTCTACTATTGATATGGTCGATGGCGTAGAAGTGGGCGAAGGCTCACTGAACGGTAACCATGAGTTCAGCCGTTTCAACCCCTCAGCCACGGTGCATTACCGCAAGGATGGCTACCATGCTTATGCATCTTACAGCCAGTCCTCACGCACACCGAGCCCGGCAGAGCTTAGCTGCGCCGACGAAGACGATCCGTGTAAACTACCTAACGGATTTGTGGCCGATCCGCCGCTTGATCAGGTACGTACCGACACCCTTGAGGTGGGCGTAAACTACTCGCTGGAGAACGGCTTATTGCACGCCGCGCTATTCCGCAGCGAAAGTAAAGACGACATTATATTCCAGCAAGCAGGCGACCGTGCCTCAGTGGGCTATTTTGTGAACGTGGATAAAACCCGCCGTCAAGGCGCCGAATTCAGTCTGCTGCAGCAATATGAAGATCTGGAGATTTCAGCCAATGTGAGCTACTTGCAGGCTACGTTTGAAACCCCGTATGTGTCTTTCAGCCCGCAAAACCCCATGGGACCAGGCCGTCAGGTAATGGCGGGGGATAACATTCCGGGCCAGCCTGAGTGGCAGGCCGGGTTTGAGGTAACCTACCCGGTGATTGAAAATCTGTATATCAGCGCCGATGTGGATTACGCCTCTGGTCAGTATTTCCGTGGCGATGAAGCCAACGAAAACCGCGAACTGGACGGCTATACTCTGGTTAACCTGAGTGCCACTTATGCCCACAGTAGCGGCATTACCGTGGGACTGCGTTTAGAAAACGTGTTTGATACCGAGTTTGAAACCTTTGGTACCTACGGCGAGGCTGATGAAGTTCTGGAAGATATCTATGACGACATCGATTCCACAGAGTTTGTTGGTCCTGGCCAGCCCAGAACCCTTCGTTTATTTGCCTCTTACCAGTTTTAACCTGCTCCAGTGTGTGCAGCTCATCACTGCACATTCTTAGAGGCGTGTGATCTGCACGCCTTTATTCTACTCCGCTCCCCTGATCCGAACGACTTTTTCTGGACATAAAACAGTCAAAACAAATTATTCCATCGTAATAATGACGTTAATATAAAAAAAGCTACCTCACTGTAATTTAAAGTTGCCAGGCAGCTCTATGTAAACCATTGATAAATAATATAATTAAGTCGAAGGCAAGGAGAAATCGAAAAAGTTCCATTTATTTGACAGCAGAATGTTTTTTATTTAACTTTCAGTGTGTCAATTTCTCTAAATCGGTTGACAGGCAAAGCCATCGCAGTAACAACGTCAAAATCGCGTTTGTTGGTGGGGTTGTTTAAACATAAATAATTATAGTTGCATACAGATGTGTTATCGATCATTGCACGTTTGACAGCACATTGATGCGGCAGAAACAGGGATTCACATGAATAACGATAATAAACTCCATAAGTTATCTATTGGAGTCATCACAGCTATGGGGTTGTTAGCAACTCCACAGGTCTTCGCTCAGGAAGAAGCTGAAAATGGCGCTGAACCAGTAGAAAAAATCTCCATTGTTGGTTCACGTATTCGTACCGACGAGTTTGCTAACGATACACCTATCGACATTATCAGTGTTGAAGACGCCGAGCAGGAAGGTCTGAAAACACTGGGCGAATTATTAAGAACCAGTACTGCAGCAGCAGGTTCTAACCAGATTACTGCCGCCTTAACTGTTGGTTTCGTAACCGACGGTGGTACCGGTGCTGAGACAGTTGGTCTGCGTGGTCTTGGTGCAAACCGTACCCTGATCCTGTTAAACGGCCGTCGTGCCGGCCCTGCAGGTACTCGTGGTGCAGTATCAGCCTTCGACCTGAACAGTATTCCTTTGTCTGCTATCGAGCGTGTTGAAATCCTGAAAGACGGTGCTTCTGCACTGTACGGTTCAGACGCGGTTGCCGGTGTAATCAACATCATCACCAAGAAAGGCGACGACAAGACAATTACTGTTGATATCAGCCAGCCATTTGAGTCAGGCGGTGAAGACAAGCGTATCAACATCTCTTACGGTGAAGAGTTTGCAGAAGGTTCATTCCGTGTAACTGCTGACTACCGTAATACTGCGATGCTGAGCCGTGGCGACCGTGACTACTTCAACTGTACCGAGCGTTTACAGTTCCTGGAAGACGGCTCACGTTCTGATCCTATCGATCCACGTACTGGCAAGCCTCACTGTAGCGAAACGGGTTACGGCCTGTGGTTATACGGCGGCGTTTCAAGCGCGTACGGTGGTAGCTTACAAGCTGCTTACGATTACGATGGCTTCTTCGCAGCGAATGGTTTCGAAAGTATTAACGAAGCAGGTGTTGGTTTTACCACGCCTGATGGCTGGTACCCGGTATCTTACGGCAACGACTACGCCAGTGAAGGCTGGTGGGATCTGAACCACCCCTTCCTGGCTAAGCAAACAGTAATACCAGAAACCACTACTACTTCACTGTACGCAACAGGTGACTACAACCTGTCTGATTCTATCACCATGTATGGTGAGTTAATCTTCAGCCGTCGTACTACTGAAACCAATGACTATCGTCAGTTCTGGACAGCAGACGTAGGCGTACTGCCAGCTTCTGTACTAGACGGCTTCGACGGTAACGGTTTTGTATTCCCGGTAGCATTAACTGACCACTTCAGCTCAGACATCGAAGTTAACTACACCCGTGGTGTGGCTGGCTTAACTGGCGATATCGGCTTCTGGACCTGGGATCTGTCTTACCAGCACAGTATCAGTGATGGTGACTACAACCAGGATATTATTTTCCGTGACTCCATGCTGATGGCCCAGTACAACGCTGCAGATGGCGTTAGCTGTAGCGGCGAAGTAACTGAGTTCAGTAACAAAACCTGTGTAAACATCCCATGGACTGATCCACAGTTCCTGTACGGTAACCGTACACCAGAGCAACTGGACTTCCTGTTTGGCCGTGACAAAGGTAACACTGAGTACACGCAGCAAACCCTGGAAGGCTTCATCACTGGTGATCTGTTTACCATGCCTGCCGGTGAAGTGGGCGCGGCATTTGGTTTCCAGGTACAGCGTGACGAAATCGACGACCGCCCTGGTTACCACACGCTTAACGGTAACTCCTGGGGTCTGTCAGGCGCAGGTATTACAGCGGGTAGCCAAACCACTAAAGCAGTATTTGCAGAAGTTAAAATGCCTCTGCTTGAAGGTGTAGCTGGCGCAGAAAGACTGGATCTGACTGCATCTGGCCGTTGGACTGACTACGATACTTTCGGTACCGACACCACATTTAAACTGGGTCTTAACTGGGAAATCGTAGAAGGCTTAAGCGTACGTGCCAGCCGCGGTACGTCTTTCCGTGCACCAGCCCTGTTCGAACTGTTCCTGGCTGAGCAAACCGGCTTTGGTGGTCAGTTAGCCATCGACCCATGTTTAGATTACGAAGCGGGTTACGCCTCTGGCGCAATTTCTGACACCGTGTATCAAAACTGTATCGCTGATGGTGTTCCGGCAGATTACGTGCAACCTGGTGGCTCTGTTACCCTGGTAACCAGTGGTGGTGCAGGCCGCCTCGAAGCAGAAACCTCTGTAGCAGAAGGTATCGGTGTAGTTTGGACCAGCCCGGAAGATACTTTCGCAGTATCGGTTGATTACTTTGCAATCGAAATCAATGACGAAATCGACGAGTTAGGCGGTGCCAGCATCGTTAATCGTTGTTATAACTCTATCGATTTCGCTAACGAGCCGCTGTGTGACCTGTTCACTCGTCGAGATGGCTCAAGTGCCAATGACTACGGTATCGACCAGGTTAACGGTGGTTACGTAAACATTGCTTATCAGGAAGTTCGTGGTGTGGATTATAACTTCACTTACCAGGATGATTTCGATTGGGGTTCACTGCGTTTCCGCGTAGAGCACACCATGCAAATCGAGCGTTACAGCAAGCAGTTTGCTGACTCGCCTTACAATAACTTTATTGGTGAGAATGGCTATCCTAAGCACGTTGGTGTTGCTCGTTTAAGCTACTCTAACGACGATTTCATCCTGATCTGGACTGCGAACTACTTTGACTCTACTAACGACTACGAATACTACGCCAGTGAAACCAACACCACTACGGTTAACGGTAACACGGTAACCTTCATCGATGAGACGCCTTGGACTACCTACCACACTGTGTCTGGCTCTTTCGACTATGAAGGTCTGGAAGTGTTACTTGGTTTAGCGAACGTATTCGACAAAGAACCGCCTAGAATTTCTAGCAGCGGTTTCGACTTGGGTAACTCGGCTATGTATTCACAATACCAAACGGCTTTCATCGGTCGTCGGGTATTTGCGAACCTGACCTATAACTTCTAAGTTGTAATAGTTAAATAAAGCCCTCGCTTGTCGGGGGCTTTTTTTTCTAGAGGGAAAAATTATGAAAGTTCGTTTGATGTTACTTGTCATCACGACACTCCTTGGAAGTCTGACATTCACATCAGCAGCGCAAGCTAAAATCAATACGCCACTATTAGAAGCGTATGCTAAACATTCACAGTACCTGGACATAAAAATTTCACCCGACGGCACCTACCTGGCTTCGACCTCCCGCGGCGAAGACGGCGTGGTGTTTTTAACCGTGTTGAATATTAAGGATCAGGAAGTCGTTTCCATTACTCGCGGAAAAGGCAAAGAAACCGTAAGCAGTTTTAACTGGCTTAATGATGAACGTTTGATTCTGGGCATGGCAAGGGAAGTAGGCTCCTTTGAACAACCGCTGCCCACTGGTGAATTATTTGCCATGGATGCAGACGGTGAAAACAGCGTTATCTTAAGCGGCTGGCGCGCTGAGAGCGGCGACCGCAGATTCTCACAAATTATTGATATTCTGCCGGATGAGCCGGATGCCGTGTTAGTTTACAGCACCGACTTAACTGCCAAAGAGCCCTTCCTCGATATTTACAGAATGAAGGTCAGCAATGGCCGTAAAGCCTCCGAAGGTCGCGCGCCGCTGCGAGCTTATGCAGGCTCAAATGTGAACGTTTATACCGATACCAAAGGCAACGTGCTGGCGATGATTGGCGCCAATCCTAACGAAGACAATAAGCAAACCATGATGGTGCGCAAAGACACCGACTCTGAATGGGAAGTGGCATTTGAAAGTGACCCCTATACACCATCTTTCACGCCGCTGGTGTTTTTGTCCGACGATAAAACCATTGTAGGTCTCAGTACATTAGAAACTGACACCTGGTCTTTGGCGACCTATAACATCGACACCAAAAAGCACGAGGTGCTGGCGTCACATCCTAAAGTAGATTTATCGCCAATCCTGCACAGTGAAAACGGTAAGATAAAAGAAATATTTGGCGCCAGCTACGAGTATAAAGGCATTGAAAACATGTTCTTTGGCGGTGTAAAAAGCGAAGCCGAACAACGTGTACTGGCCAGCCTGGCAAATACCTTTAAAGGCCAGACCGTGGCAGCAACGTCAGCCACCCGTGATAACAGTAAAATGATTATTCGGGTAGGCAATGCCAATAACCCAAATGTGTTTTACATGTTTGACGCCGAGGCTCGCAAGCTGGTGAAGCTGGCAGAGAGTAAACCCTGGCTGGACGACGTGGAAATTCCGGAGTCCAAACTGATCACTTATACCGCCCGTGATGGCCTGGAGATTTCTGCCGTACTTACCCTGCCTAAAGGCGAAGCTAAGGATTTACCTTTTGTGCTGCTGCCTCACGGTGGTCCTCACGGTCCTTACGACTCCATTGCTAACATCGACTCCAGTGTACGCGATGCCAAAGTACTGGCAGCGCATGGCTACGCAGTATTACAGCCAAACTTCCGTGGTTCTGGTGGCTATGGTTTATCCTTCGAGAAAGCCGGTTTCCGTAACTGGGGGACCACCATGATCGACGATATGACCGACGGTACAATGTATCTGGTGGACAAAGGCATTGTGGATAAAGACAGAATGTGTGTTTACGGCGCCTCTTACGGCGGCTACGCGGCATTACAGAATGTTATTCGCGAGCCAGACTTGTACCAGTGCACTATTGGTTTTGTTGGCGTTTACGATCTGGACATGATGTTTGAAAAAGGTGATATTCCGCAAAATGATGCCGGTATCAATTACCTTAATCAGGTGTTACCTAAAGGCGAAAACCGCGACTTCCAGTCCCCCATTAAAAACACCGACAAGATCAAAGTGCCGGTATTTATTGTGCAGGGTGAAGAAGACGTACGGGTACCCAAGGAACATGCCTTTGCTTTACGTGAGAAGCTGGAAGCCAGAAACCATCCTTACCAGTGGATGATGAAGTCCGGCGAAGGACACGGCTTTTACAAGCCGGAAAACAACGTTGAGCTATGGCAGGAAATGATTAAGTTCCTGGATAAGCATACCAATACCACTCGTTAATCCAACTGCTAGGTAATACCAATCCGCATAGGAGTTTACCCACTCAGCAAGACTGGCAGGTTTTGTGGCTAGGCTTGGTTGCACAGGTTTGGTGGT
>NZ_RCUA01000034.1 GCF_003731635.1 Marisediminitalea oceani
ATGTTTAGGCGAGGCAGCTATATAGAAAAGGCTGACTTCCCTTCGCGAATCGGCTATGAAGCATCCGGGATAGTCATTGAAGTCGGGGAAGAGGTAAATCATTTACGCCTTGGGGACGAGGTTTGTATTGTCCCTCAGATGGGGCTTTCTCAGAACGGCTGCTACGCAGAAGAGGTTGTCGTACCAAATGAATATGTGGCACTCAAACCAGCAGGGCTAACCTTTGCCGAAGGCGCAGCAGCTTGGATGCAGTACCTGACAGCTTATGGCGCTTTGGTCGAAATTGCTAACGTGCAAAAAGGCGATGCAGTACTGATAACCGCCGCATCGAGCAGTGTTGGATTGGCTGCGATTCAAATTGTGAATTCTCTGGGGGGTATCCCTATCGCTACAACTCTAACAGGAGCTAAAAAGGCTGCTGTGCTCAAGGCTGGCGCGGCCCATGTGATTGCAGCCCAAGAAGAACCGCTGCTGGATAGCTTGAGAGGTATCTTGGGAGAAAACAATTTAAAAGTCGCATTTGATGCTGTCGGTGGGCCGCAGATAGCTGAAATTGCTGAAGCAATGAGCCCTGAAGGAACAATAATAGTACACGGAGCATTAAGTCCCGAAGTCACTCCTTTTCCCTTAAAAATAGCACTTCGTAAAAGTCTGACAGTTAGGGGATATGTGTTTACTGAAGTTATAAAAGACATCGAGCGTTTTCGCAGAGCAAAGCAATTTATCCACTCGGGTTTATCCGAGGGAACACTCAAGCCTGTCATTGATCGAAGCTTTAAATTTGAAGAGATAGTAGCAGCGCATCACTATCTGGAGTCCAATCAGCAGATTGGTAAAATAGTGGTCGTACTTGATTAACAGATGAAGGAAAACTTTATCTGTGTGTTGTGCTGGATATGGCAGTCTGGCAACGTCCTGAGGCGACACAGGCAATACTGCTTTCGGATCGTGGAACGCAATTTACCAGCGGCGATTATCAACGGTACTTAAAAAACAACGACTTATTGGGGAGCATGAGTGCTGTCGGTCATTGTGCCGATATATTTTTTTACATCGAGCGGTTTCATAATCCATTAATGCGACTTAGAGTAGCGAATCAAGACAGGTAGTTTACAAACGTTTTAAACCGTCCGTAGAAACGGGGTAGAACCCCCGCCAGAACAATAAGACAAAGGGGTAGTGTATGGTAATTAACGATCTTCTCTGGCGGCGACCGCGCCATCACATGGATGTCGATGAAGCCCATGACCACGTGCACTGGGTGGAACTTTTCTTCGATCTGGTCCATGTAGTGACAATTTTCATTCTGGGGAATTACCTGTCCCATCATCTGGGGTGGCAAGGATTCTGGGTGTTTACGGGAATGTTCCTGGCGATTTTCTATGCCTGGGCAGACAGCTCGGTCTATAACTCACTGTATATCTCCACGGACATGCCGCATCGCGTGGTGATGGCACTTAAGATTGTCACAATGATGACCATCGCAGCGGCGATTCCCGACGTGGGCGGTGAAGGCTGGATGTATTTCGCGCTGGCCTGGACTTATTTCGACTGCGTCGGCAATGAAAAACCGAAGAGCCGCACCAGTGCCGTGCTGCTGAGATACTGGTTTGCTCACATCGTGATTTTGTGGAGTGCGGTGACGATTGGCGTTGCGCTGGCCGGAGAAGTCTACGTCGGCCTGTGGGAGCCTTATCCGCCCGGCTACGCCGCGCTTGGCTCGGTCGGCCTTGCGGTGTTTTTAGCTTCGCTATGGGCGCTGCGTCGAACCGTGGCTGATGCCACCGACAAATACCATAGCGCCGGCCTGAGGCTGTTCGGCATTGTCATGGCGCTGGTTGTGCTAGCCGTTCATCCCCTCATACCGTCGATTGTCAGCAACGGCCTTTGGGCCCTGGCGCTGTTCTCGCAGATTGGTGTACCGATTTTTCTAGCGGTAAGAGATGCGCGCCGGTTTGATAAAATACTGTGATGGAACATGGCTACGCCCATGCAATTTGACAAATAGCCGTCAGGGATTTGATGCGCTCTTCTTATGCTCATTAAGCCGTAGAACCACATTCTGTTCGGAAGTATTCATCAAGCCGGCCTTTTTGTTTTCGTGATCAGTGATTGTCCGTCGGCGCTGTCCACGCCGGCGCTTCGTCCACAGTTAGCCGTGCGTCCTCCCGCATGGCGTGCCCCAGTGACTCTTCCAGCTTCATGAACAACTGCGCGTAGCGCGGGCTGAATTGGATGCCTTCCTCGATGTTGCGCCAGGCGTTGAACAGTTGGTCTTCGTTGGCAACGAAGGACTGGGTCATCCGGCAAGCGCGTTCTGGCTGGACGCCCATGGCGGTGAGGGCTTAAATTCTGGCGCGCTTTTGGGGCTCAGCGGCCTTACGGCCTAAATCGCTCATGCTTCGCTTGTCTTGTATCCGCTGTCGTCAAGCTGAAGCCCCAAAAGTTTAAATAATACCGATAGCGCCTTCTTTTAAATCCTGCGGTTTAAGAATGTGGTTTTTTACGGCGGTTAGCGCCGTAAAACTTAAAGGTGGTAAACTGGTTCTTTATATGTTAGTTTATATAAATTAGATTTCACGGCGCTATTCGCCGCAAAATTGGCAAATGATAAACTATAGAAAGGTTTTTGCGCTTGGATAAGGGCACTACTTTACAGGAAGACGTAGCGAAAGGTGCTTATAAACAGTCACTTAAGACGCTTTTGCCCTATGGCATGCTGGCTACCAAAAAGTGGTTGGCAGAGCAGGGCTTAAGTGCTCATGCACTGGACAATGCGGTCAAAACTGACACGTTATTGCTATTAGCTACAGGTGTTTATAGCCAGTACTCCCGCTCGGTGAGTTGGGAGGGCGTAATATCTTCTATGCAGCGTATGGAAAGGCGGGAAGGCGAACAACTGCCGCCTGTGGTGGTCGGTGGGCTGTCTGCTCTCTCCTTATCGGGTTTGTCACAGTATTTATCATTGGGTAATACGCCACATATCCACTTATATGCTGCGGGAAAGTTGCCGACGTGGCTTGCGCGTCTATCGCTGCCCGTTGAGTTTAAAGGGCATAGTACAAGTAAACTGTGGCCTGAAAGCTTATCTAAGGATAAAGCTTTCGTTAAAGAGTATGAGTGGGAAGCGGAATTGCCTCCTGTGTATTTTTCATGCCCAGAGAAAGCCATACTGGAAGTACTGACGGACTTACCGGAAAACGTGTCATTTGAGCACGCTGATGAACTTATGCAAGGTCTGGTGAATTTGTCACCCAGAAAGCTTGATACACTTTTAATCGCATGCAAAAGCGTAAAGGCTAAACGCTTGTTCTTCTGGCTTGCGAAGCGCCAAGCTTACCCTTGGTTTAGCAAGTTGCAGGTAAAGGATTACGATTTAGGCTCAGGAAAGCGTGTTGTTGCTAAAGGCGGGAAGTTGGATGCGGAGTATCTAATAACCGTGCCGTCGCATATGGCGTCGGTGAGTGAAGGGTAAGTTCAGGGATGGATAGAAATAGCATTTACTACAAGCAAGTGCAGCTTTAGATGAAGGTTTTGCCTTTTGTCGCTAAACAGGAATGTTTTGCGCTTAAAGGTGGTACAGCAATTAATCTCTTTGTCAGAGAATTTCCGCGCTTGTCTGTTGATATTGATTTGGTCTATCTGCCCATGAAAGGCCGTGATGAAGCCTTGCAGGAAATTTGTGATGCACTCGATGCTATCAGTGCTGAATTAAAAGCAGCGTTTAAAGACATAGAGCTGACCGAAGCCTATAAGTCGAAGCGTGATGCACTGAGGCTGATCGTTGCCCGCAACGGTGTGAAGATCAAGGTGGAATTATCACCTGTATTACGCGGCACGGTTTATGAGCCGAAGCTCATGGAAGTGTGCGCCGCTGTAGAAGATGAATTCGGTTATGTAGAAGTTCCTGTCGTCGCATTGGCGGATCTATATGCTGGTAAAATATGTGCAGCATTGGATAGACAGCATCCAAGAGACTTATTTGATGTTAAGTGGCTTTTGGAAAATGAAGGGCTGACTGACGAGATTCGCAAAGCTTTGCTGGTGTATCTCTCAAGCCACAATAGGCCTATGGCCGAATTGCTAAAGCCCCAGTTTAAGGATATTTCGGCCATTTATGCGGGTGAATTTGCCAACATGGCCGAGACCGATGTTCCCTTGGAAGAGCTGGAAGCAGTTAGGGATCGATTGGTAGCGCTTATTCATCAAGGGCTAACCGAAAATGAAAAAGCGTTTTTACTGTCGTTTAAAAACCGTGAGCCAGACTGGCCGCTGCTCGAATTGAGCGGAGTTAGTGAGCTTCCGGCCATTAAGTGGAAACAAATTAATCTGGCTAAAATGCCAGATGAAAAACATAAGCCGGCGCTAGAAAAGCTGAAAGAAGTACTGGGCGTATGATTTATAGCGCTTAGACATTTTGCTAGAATGGCGCTCAAATTTATCAATGCTTTGATGGGAGGTTTTGCTGGCTGTAGGCCTTGGCAGACAACTTGAAAATCAGGGCTTAGAGTTAACTTTATTTTTTTGTACAAACTTTTGTACAAAATGGGAATTTGGATACATGGCAAACGCCGATTTTCTTAATGAAATCAATAAGCGAAGAACATTCGCTATCATCTCGCACCCGGACGCCGGTAAAACAACCATCACCGAAAAAGTGCTGTTATACGGACAAGCATTGCAGACCGCCGGTACCGTTAAAGGTAAAAAGTCCGGCCAGCATGCTAAATCCGACTGGATGGAAATGGAAAAAGAGCGGGGGATCTCCGTTACCACTTCCGTTATGCAATTTCCCTATGGTGATAATCTGGTTAACCTGCTCGACACGCCGGGACACGAAGATTTCTCTGAAGATACCTATCGCACACTCACTGCTGTTGACTCCTGTCTGATGGTAATTGATGCGGCAAAAGGGGTTGAGGATCGCACCCGCAAACTGATGGAAGTGACCCGTCTTCGGGATACGCCGATCATCACGTTCATGAACAAGCTGGACCGTGATATTCGCGACCCCATGGAGTTGCTGGATGAAGTGGAAACAGAACTTAACATTGCCTGCGCACCGGTGACCTGGCCGATTGGCTGTGGGAAGCAGTTTAAAGGGGTTTACCACATTCATCGAGACGAAACGATTTTGTATAAAACCGGTCAGGGCCATACCATTCAGGATGTTCAGATCATCAAAGGGCTGGATAACCCGGAGCTGGATGCCGCAGTAGGCGATGGCCTGGCTGCTGAGTTCCGGGATGAACTTGAGCTGGTCATGGGGGCTTCTAACGAGTTTGATCAGGAGCTGTTCCTGGCGGGTGAAATTACGCCGGTCTTTTTCGGTACCGCACTGGGTAACTTTGGTGTGGATCATATGCTTGATGGCCTCGTGGCCTGGGCACCGCAGCCACAAGGTCGCGAAACCGATAAAGGCAGTGTGGATGCACTGGAGCCGAAGTTCAGCGGCTTTGTGTTTAAGATCCAGGCTAATATGGACCCTAAACACCGCGACCGTATTGCGTTTTGCCGTATCGTGTCAGGCAAATACGAAAAAGGCATGAAAATGCGTCATACGCGGATTGGTAAAGATGTGCGTATTTCCGACGCGCTCACCTTTTTAGCGGGCGACCGGGCATTGCTCGAGGAAGCTTACGCCGGTGACATTATCGGCCTGCACAATCACGGCTCTATCCGTATTGGTGACACCTTCTCCTCGGGTGAAAATTACCGCTTTACCGGTATTCCCAACTTTGCGCCGGAGCTGTTTAAGCGCATTCGCCTGCGCGACCCGCTGAAAATGAAGCAGCTTCAAAAAGGCCTTATTCAGTTGTCTGAAGAAGGCGCGGTACAGGTATTCCGCCCACTGGCGAATAACGACCTGATCGTTGGTGCGGTAGGTGTACTGCAGTTCGACGTGGTAGTGGCACGCCTTAAAGCCGAATACAACGTTGATGCACTGTATGAGCATGTCAGTGTGGCCACTGCCCGCTGGGTGTATTCTGACAGTGAGAAGAAGCTCGATGAATTCCGCCGTAAAGCCGAGCAAAACCTGGCGCTAGACGGTGGTGATAACTTAGCTTACGTTGCGCCAACCATGGTGAACCTGTCGCTGGCACAGGAACGCTACCCCGATATTGAATTTAGAACGACTCGCGAGCACTAGAGACCACAATGAATATTCACGCACTTCTTATTTCTCGTTTTTCTCAGGCCTTAAGTGACATGGGCATTACCGACGCACCGATCCCGGTAGCACGCAGTGGCCGACCTGAGTTTGGTGAATATCAGTTTAATGGTGCCATGGCGCTGGCCAAGCAGCTTAAACAAAAGCCCCGTGATATTGCCGGCATTATTTTAGAGCACGTAAAACTTGATGACGTGGCCAGCAAGCTTGAGATTGCCGGCCCTGGCTTTATTAATATTCATCTGGCCGACAACTGGCTGGCACAGCAGTGCCAGCAGGCGCTGGAAGATGCGCGCTCTGGCATTCCTTCTCAGGATGCACAAACGGTGGTGGTGGACTATTCTTCACCGAACCTGGCCAAAGAGATGCACGTTGGTCACCTGCGTACCACCATCATTGGCGACGCGGTGGTTAAACTGCTGGAGTTTCTTGGCCACAAGGTTATTCGCCAAAACCATATGGGCGACTGGGGCACGCAGTTTGGCATGCTGCTGGCGCACCTGAGCGATAAACTCAGCGCCAATGCCGTAGCCGAAACCGCACTTTCTGATCTGGAAAACTTTTACCGGGAAGCCAAAATCCGTTTCGATGAGGAAGAAGGCTTTGCCGATCGGGCCCGTGAATATGTCGTGAAACTGCAAAGCGGCGACCAGCAGTGTGCCGAGCTCTGGCATCTGTTCATCGATGTGTCTATTTCGCACAGTGAAGAAGTATATGAAAAACTCAATGTTAGTCTGACCCGCAAGGACATTATGGGCGAATCCGCCTATAACGAAGATCTGCCACACGTGGTAGCTGAGCTGAAAGAGAAGGGCATTGCTGTGGAAGATCAGGGCGCCCAGGTGGTATTCCTTGAAGAGCTGGCCGACAAAGAAGGCAACCCGGCAGTGTATATCGTGCAAAAATCCGGTGGTGGTTACCTGTATGCGACCACAGATTTGGCGGCAATGCGCTATCGCAGCGGAAAATTGGGCGCAGACCGCACCCTGATCCTGACCGATGCCCGCCAGGCGCTGCACTTTAAACAAACTGAAATTGTCGGTCGCAAAGCCGGCTTTATGCAGCCAGAACAAACTTACGAACACTGCCCGTTTGGTATGATGCTCGGTAGTGACGGCAAGCCGTTTAAAACCCGCAGTGGTGGTACCGTTAAACTGGTAGAGCTGCTGGATGAAGCGGTTGAGCGTGCGCGTAAATTGCTGGCCGAGAGAGATACCGGTTTAAGCGCTGACGAACTTAACGATGTTGCCCGCAAAGTGGGCATCGGTGCCGTTAAGTACGCCGATTTAAGTAAAAACCGTACCACCGATTATGTATTCAACTGGGATACCATGCTGAGCTTTGAAGGCAATACCGCGCCTTATCTGCAATATGCATACACCCGGGTGCAGAGCCTGTTCCGCAAGGCTGAGGTGAGCCCTACCGCACTGAATGCCACTATTAGCATTGAACATGCGCAGGAGCATGCCCTGGCGGTGCAGTTGTTACAACTGGAAGAACAACTGAATGTGGTTGCCCGAGATGCCACGCCGCATGTGCTGTGTAGCTACTTATATGATCTGGCCAGCCACTTTATGAGCTTTTATGAAGCTTGCCCGGTATTAAAGAGTGATGTGCCTGAAGCCACCCGTAACAGTCGTTTAGCCTTATCGGCACTGGTTGCCAAAGAGCTGAAACTGGGCCTTGAGCTGCTGGGCATCGAAACACTGGAAAAAATGTAAGGCTGATAAACGCCCACACTCACTTTGTTAATAAGGAAGACTTCATGGTTAAAGTACTGGCATTCTCAGGTAGCACCCGTAGCGGCTCATTAAATCAGGCGTTGGTGGAAAATGCCGCCGATGCCGCGCGCGAAGCGGGCGCAGAGGTTACGGTAATCAACCTGGCTGACTATGCGATGCCAATCTTTAATCAGGATGAGGAAGACGAGTACGGTATTCCTGAACGGGCCCAGGCATTTAAACAGCTGCTTATCGATCACGATGCCTTTTTAATTGCCAGCCCGGAGTACAACAGCAGTTATCCGGCGGTGCTGAAAAATGCCATCGACTGGGCGTCGCGCAAAGCCGGTGATGAAGCCGTGCTGGCCGCCTACAAAAACAAAGTAGTTGGTTTGATGGCCGCTTCGCCAGGCGCGCTGGGTGGCATGCGTGTGCTGGTGGTACTTCGCATGCTAATGCAAAACCTGATGTGTGTGGTGACGCCTGCGCAGGTGTCGGTAGCCAAAGCGGCCGACAAGCTTACCGACGCCGGCAAGCTTACCGACGATACCGTTAAGAAGCAGTTAGCTAACTTAGCCTCGCAAGTGGTCTCCATGGCTGAAAAGCTTAAGGATTAACAGCACTCTGTCTGCGCACTTAGCATACAAAACGACTGTTAAAAGCAGGCCAAATCCGGTACTATCCGTGCCCTTAAAAATGAATCAGTTAAAAGGTCATTATGTTTGAAGTAAACCCTGTGCTAAATGCGATTCGGGATATCCGTGAGCGTACTGCAGCGCTTCGGGGGTATCTTTGACTTTGATGTAAAGTCAGAGCGCTTAGAAGAAGTTAACCGCGAACTCGAAAGTCCCGACGTGTGGAATGAGCCCGAGCGAGCTCAGGCCCTTGGCAAAGAAAAAGTCGCCCTGGAAAAGGTGGTAGAAACCATTGTTAACCTGGAACAAGGTGCCGAAGACGTTGATGGCCTGGTCGAGCTGGCCGTTGAAGCCGAAGATGAAGAAACCTTCGTCGAGGCGCAGGGTGAGTTAGACGGCCTGATCGCGCAACTGGAAACCCTTGAGTTTCGCCGTATGTTTGCCGGCCCGAATGATACCTGTGACTGCTATCTGGATATCCAGTCAGGCTCTGGTGGTACCGAAGCCCAGGACTGGGCCAATATGCTGCTCAGAATGTACCTGCGCTGGGGTGAAGAGCACGGCTTTAAAACCGAACTTATCGAAGTCTCCGACGGCGACGTGGCAGGCATTAAAAGTGCTACCGTACGCTTTGAAGGCGAGTATGCCTTTGGTTGGCTACGCACCGAAACCGGTGTTCATCGTCTGGTACGTAAGTCGCCTTTTGATTCGGGTAACCGCCGCCACACTTCTTTTGCGTCGGCCTTTGTTTACCCTGAAATTGATGATGATATTGAAATCGATATCAATCCGTCTGATTTACGCATCGACACCTACCGTGCCTCTGGTGCTGGTGGTCAGCACGTTAACCGGACCGACTCGGCGGTGCGTATTACCCACGAACCAACGGGTATTGTGGTGCAGTGTCAGAACGACCGTTCACAGCATAAAAACAAAGATCAGGCGATGAAGCAGTTAAAAGCCAAACTCTATGAGTTTGAACTGCAAAAGCAAAATGCCGAAAAGCAAGCCATGGAAGACAACAAATCCGATATCGGCTGGGGCAGTCAGATCCGCTCTTACGTGCTGGATGACTCGCGCATTAAGGATTTGCGCACCGGTGTTGAAACCCGTAATACCCAGGCCGTTCTGGACGGTGGGTTAGATAAATTTATTGAAGCCAGCCTGAAATCGGGGCTGTAGTAACTCAACTTTAAGTGAACAGACTATGAGCGAACAACAACTCGACGAAAATAAACTGATTGCCGAGCGCCGCGCCAAATTAAGCGCTATCCGCGAAAACTGTCGCGCTAACGGTTTTCCGAATGGCTTCCGTCGCGAAAATTACGCCGAGGAACTGCAAGGTCAGTTCGGTGAGCTGGATAAAGAAACCCTCGAAGCTCAGGACAACCAGGTCAGTATCGCAGGCCGTGTAATGGCCAAGCGTGGCCCTTTCCTGTTGTTACAGGACATGACCGGCCGCATTCAGGCTTATGCTGACAAAGCCACGCAAAAAGACATTAAAGCCCGCTATGGTTCACTGGATATTGGTGACATCATCGGCGTGGCCGGTGCGTTGCACAAATCAGGTAAGGGTGATTTATATGTGAACATGGCCAGCTACGAACTGCTGACCAAATCACTGCGCCCGTTACCTGAAAAGTTTCATGGTTTAACCGACCAGGAAACCAAGTATCGTCAGCGTTACGTGGACCTTATCACCAGCGAAAAGACTCGCGAGACCTTTGTGGTGCGCAGCAAAATCGTTAACGGTATCCGTAATTTCCTCACCACCCGTAACTACATTGAAGTAGAAACGCCCATGTTGCAGGTAATCCCTGGCGGGGCGACAGCGAAGCCGTTTGTGACGCATCACAACTCGCTGGATATCGATATGTACTTACGTATCGCGCCAGAACTGTATCTTAAGCGTCTGGTAGTCGGTGGCTTCGAACGTGTGTTCGAGATTAACCGTAACTTCCGAAACGAGGGGCTATCTACCCGTCATAACCCCGAATTTACCATGCTGGAATTCTATCAGGCTTACGCAGATTACAACGATCTGATGAACCTGACTGAAGACATGCTGCGTACGCTGGCTGAAGATATCCTGGGTACCACCGAACTGGTGAATACCGTGCGTGATACCCAAGGCAACGTGGTAGAAGAAAAACACTACGACTTTGGTAAACCTTTCGACCGCCTGAGTATGGGTGAAGCCATCCTGAAATACTGGCCAGAAGCAAATGAAGCCGCTATCCGTGACCCGGAAGCGCATCTTGATGAGCTGAAAGCCATGGCGAAACAGCTGCACATTAAAGAGCCCGAGGTGGATGGGATCTGGGGTGCCGGTAAATATCTGTGCGAAATTTTTGAAGCGACTGCCGAAGAAAAACTCGAACAGCCCACGTTTATTACTGAGTACCCGTGGGAAGTTTCCCCTCTGGCCCGTCGTAACGATGCCAATCCGTTTATCACCGACCGCTTTGAGTTCTTCGTGGGCGGCCGCGAACTGGCCAACGGTTTCAGCGAGCTCAATGATCCGGAAGATCAGGCTGAGCGTTTCCGCAAGCAGGTGGAAGAAAAAGACGCCGGCGACGATGAAGCAATGCATTACGACGAAGATTACATCCGTGCCCTGGAGTTTGGTTTACCACCCACAGCAGGTGAGGGTATCGGTATCGACCGTCTGACCATGTTGTTTACCGACAGTCCGACGATTAAAGACGTAATCCTGTTCCCGCACATGAAACCGGAAGTGCAGGCTCAGGACGCTGAATAAGCGCTAAAGCGTTTTTATCGCTTTGTATAAAAGGGTATTGGTGGGCACATCAATACCCTTTTTCTTTGCCTGTTTAACAATGTAGCCGTTGATGCCCTCTATCTCGGTGGTGCGTTTGTTGATCACATCCTGATGCATGCTGCAAAAGTTCTCTGCGGTACGTTCGATCACGTTAAATACCAGATCGGTGATGGTATTTACCTCAAGCTCTATCTTGCACGCTCTGGCAACCGCGCACACTTCTTCACATACAGCGGCAATGGTTTCAGCGTATTGAGCTGCCAGCAGTCCGCCGTTGGGGATATTGTTAAGCGCGGTTAACGGGTTGATGGCACAGTTAACCGCGAGCTTTTGCCAGAGTGCGGTTTCGATATCATCACGCCAGGTCACCGGGCCGATACAGCGATTCATCATTTCCGCAATATGGGTATTCAGCGGCGCTCTGGTAGTGTGGCAGGGCGAGCTACCCAACATGGTTTCCCCTTTGCCGGTATACCTGATACTGGTGGCCGAGGTTTTAAGTGCGCCATGGCTGGTGGTGGCCAGAAATACCGGGTTATCCGGCAGATATTTGGCTGCCAGTTCCATCCCGCCCATACCATTATGAAGCAGGATCACTGCTGTTGAAGCTGGCAACTTATGCCGCCAGGTTTTCAGTGCTTCTTTAAGCTGCGTCACCTTAAGCGGTACTATCAATAAGTCGTTAGCCGTGAGCGCTTTGTCAGCACAGTCAGGCGGTTCGAGGCTTACCGACTGCCCGTTCAACAACGCCACATTGTTAAGCGCGGTGCTGCCGGGCCTGGGCCATAAGCGATAAGGTGTCGCGGATAACTGTGCGCCGGCGGCACATAGCCCGCCAATAGCACCACTGCCGAGAATATTCACGGTCATGGTCATATCAGATATCCTTATCCCGGGTTTTTACAGCAGGTCTGGGCCAGTTAAGCGTATTGGGGTGGGGCGCCTGAGCAAGCCAGTTTGCGATACTGCTGTGTGCAAAATATTCGCCAACAGACGGTGTGCAGAATACGCTTACCGGTTCACCTTCATATTCAAATTCAAGGCCCCAGGCATGCAGATACAGTCTGTCTGCGGGCATGGCGGTGTAGAGGGTATCGCCAACAATGGGGCTGCCCAGGCTTTTCATGGCAACACGGATCTGGTGGGTTTTACCACTTAAGGGTTTTACCAGCATCAGACGGGGCGCATCGGTAAAGCCATAACTAAAAAATTGGGTAACGGCAGGATTTTGCTGCGATTTTAATAATATATGCTGACCGTTACGGCGGTTTTTCATATCGCCGGTTATGGTGCCCTGTTTCTTTTTGGGTTTCTTCTCGACCAGCGCCAGATAATACTTTTGTACCTGTCGGGTACGAAACAGGACTTCGAAGCGTGCCGCAGCCTGAGGGTTGCGCGCCAGAATTAAACAGCCGGAGGTGCCGTCGTCAAGCCGATGAACCAGGTGTAAGTCTGTTTCTTTCAATGCTTTGCAAACCTGTTGCACAATGCCATGGTTAGCATCGTGCATGGTAACTCCGGCAGGTTTGTTAATGATGAAGAAATCGGAATGACTGAAAATGACTTCAGTCATCAGGCATTAGCATCTTCTAAGATGGCCAGGGCTTTGTCATATTCCAGCGACGACACTGCATCGACTAATTCCTGCTGGTGACTGCTATTAAGATCGAGCGTTGTCAGCCAGTTGTTGAGTTTTTCGTCGTTGATGTATTCGTGATGTTGTAATGCCTGACTCAGCGCCTGATAGGTTTGCTGCTTTTCGTCTGATGGAGCCGCTTTAGCGTTTGCAGTCAGCTCAGAATCGTCTGGTAGTTCCTCAATAACCCGGATGGTTTCAGCCAGGCGGTGAATTAATTCTTTCAATGAGGACTGTTCGGGCTTGCCCAGTTTGAGTTCTTCATTGACCAGACGGCTTGATTGATAGACTGCCGTGCAGCCAAGATTACCTGACACGCCTTTTAAGGTGTGTACCAGGTTCTCAGCTTCTGTTATCTCCTGTTGGGCGAGCATGGTTTGCAAACGGGTATCCAAAGACTGATACTCAGCTGCAAACTTGCGCAACAGGCGATATAACAGGCTACGGTTGCCATTTAGCTGCCGTAATCCGAAGTCAAAATCTATTACCATTGGCTGTTCTTGCATAAGTTCCTGTAATCTCGATATATCTGTAAATACGAAAAAATGCCGACGAGGCTTTAACAGTAAACATTTACGTGTAATTATTGTTAAACTTGTCACGTAAACTTAACGTACCTTCGCAGATGGATGCGCCATCCACTAAATTCCGGAATGTTTAATGTTGTTCAGATTTATCCTGTTGGGTTTGATTGCCCATTTATTATATGGTTGCTCTCAGACATCCGATCTCTCACCGGCCAATACAAAAAGTGTAGCACAACCTGTTGCTATTGCTTATGAGAAATATCAATTAAAAAACGGACTTACCGTTATCCTTCACGAAGATCACTCTGATCCGCTGGTGCATGTGGATGTAACCTACCACGTGGGCTCAGCCAGAGAGGAGCCCGGTAAAACCGGCTTTGCTCACTTTTATGAGCACATGATGTTTCAGGGCTCAGCCAATGTGGCCGATGAACAGCATTTTAAGCTGATCACCGATGCCGGAGGCACGCTTAATGGTTCAACTAATCGTGACAGAACCAATTATTATCAGACCGTGCCAGCTAATCAGTTAGAGAAAGTTCTCTGGCTGGAATCAGACCGGATGGGTTTTTTGTTACCGGCTGTGACCCAGGAAAAGTTTGAGATCCAGCGCGAAACCGTTAAAAACGAACGGGCCGAGCGCATTGATAACCAGCCTTATGCCCGCCGCCACGAGCGCATTGGCGAGGTGCTGTATCCCGAAGGTCATCCGTATTCCTGGCTGACGATTGGCTATACTGAAGATCTCGACCGGGTCGACGTTAACGACCTCAAAGCGTTTTTTAAACGCTGGTACGGGCCCAACAATGCGGTGTTATCTATTGGTGGTGATATTAATGTCGCTCAAACCAAAGCCTGGATTGAAAAGTATTTTGGTGATTTGCCGGCCGGTCCTGAGGTTAAAGCTCAGTTGCCAGCGCCCGCATCGCTTAGCGAAAACAAATTCATCACCATGCAGGACAACGTGCACCTGCCGCTGGTGCAAATAGTCTTTCCTACCGTGTATGCACGGCACGAAGACGAAGCCGCGCTCGACGTACTGGCCAGTATTCTGGGCAGTGGCAAAACATCGGTGTTTTACGAACAACTGGTGAAAACCGGCAAGGTGGTTCAGGCCGGTGTCTCTCATCCCTGTAGTGAACTTGCCTGCGAATTCAATCTGGTGGCCCTGGTGTCGCCGGAATCAGAACATTCACTGGCCTCGATTTACAGCGAAATTGAAACCATCCTGGCAGACTTTGAAAGCCGCCCGTTCGATGACGATGCCCTGGCCAGAGTTAAAGCGAATATTAAGGCATCTACCATTTATGGTTTGCAGAGTGTTAGCGGCAAAGTATCAACCCTGGCTTATAACGAAACCTTTTTTGGCAAGCCTGATTTAATGAATGAGGATGTTGAGCGTTATAGCGAAGTCACCAGGGAAGACGTATACCGGGTTTTCGAGCGGTATATAAAAGACCAGGCAGCGGTTGTTCTGAGTGTGGTACCCGAAGGTCAGCCCGCTTTAGCGGTTAAGCCTGCCACTGTTAGTCAGCCAGAGCGCCAGGTGGTGGTCAGTGCTAACAAACAGCAATTAGATACCAACCAAACACCAACGTCTGATTTTGACCGGAGCCAGATACCAGCAGCCGGTGAACCTCCGGTAGTAACTATTCCCAGTTTCTGGCAGCTCAAGCTGCGCAATGGTATTCAGGTACTGGGGGTCACAAACGATGAAACGCCCACGGTAACCATTACGCTGGATCTGGATGGCGGGATGTTACTGGATCCGGTGGATAAAGCCGGTTTATCGACGTTTACTGCGCTGATGATGAACGAATCAACGTTAAATTATTCTAATGAGGATATGTCCAACGCGCTGGCTAAAATGGGTTCCTCTATTAGTTTTGCCAGTAACGGCCGTTATACCCAGGTTTTTATCTCCAGTCTGACAGAGCACTTAAACGAGACGCTGGCGCTACTGGAAGAAAAGCTGTTTAACCCGGCGTTTAAAGCCGAGGATTTTGCCCGTATAAAGCAGCAATTACTCGATAACATTAATGCCCAGCGTAAAGAGCCGGGCGCTATCATGGAACAGGTTAAAACAGCTATATTGTGGGGTGGTGAGAACCGTGTTGGACTGCCTCCCGGCGGCACCGCAGAAACTGTTTCCCGGATCACCCTGGACGATATAAAAGCGTTTTACGAGCAGTACTATGTGCCGGCAAAAGGCACCATTGTGGTGGTGGGAGACATGACGCCTGGCCAAATCACTACCTATTTTGACTTCATCAATACCTGGCAGGGGGATGACTATCAGATTGCCGATTACGGTGAGTTTCCTGAGTACGATGGTCAGCAAATTGTGCTGGTGGACGTGCCGGGAGCTGCCCAGAGCCTGGTAAGAATGGTTGAGCGGGCGATGCCCTATGATGCGACCGGCGATTATTTTCGTGCCCAGCTGATGAACTTTCCCCTCGGTGATGACTTTAACAGCCGGATTAATCTTAATCTGCGCGAAGACAAAGGTTACACCTACGGCGCGTTTTCGGCGTTTAATGGTGGTAAAACCCTGGGGTGGTTTGAGGCCGGTGCCGACCTGAAACAGGAGTTCACTGCGGCGGGTATTATGGAATTACTGGCTGAAATCAATCATTATCAGCAACGCGGTATCACGGATGCTGAACTCAGTTATATGCAAAATGCCTTTACCCTGAGTGAAGCATTAGAATACGAAACACCGCTGGATAAGGCCTCTTTTTTACGCCGTTTGCTGGCCTACGATCTACCGGTTAATTATAAAAAAGCACAAAAAGCTATATTGCTCAATATCAGTAAAGCTGAAATTGATTCTGTGGCCGCCAAGGCTTTGCACCCGGAGTTATTGCAAATCGTTGTTGTAGGAGACAAAAACGTGATCCTGCCTCAGCTTGAAACCCTTGGCATTGCGATAAAAGAAGTGAGTCCTGCAGGCCTGCAATAACAGTGATTTTAAGGCTTAACCGGGGCTGCGGCACCATAAATTAACCACTTTGTGCTATGAATTATGCTTGGGTCGATATAAATATTTGATATTATACGGCCTACAGCTAACCGTCTTGCAACCAATGTAAGTCGCAAACGACATTATGGAATCGACATTGCGCCAACTGACTCACGACCTTTCTTACGATTTTGAGGCCCTTAAATCATCTTCAGCGTTTTCTGCACTCAGTGCCATTAAACGCGGGGTTGAACGCGAATGCTTGCGGATAAATCCAACCGGCATGCTGGCAACGACGCCGCATCCAAAGGCGCTGGGAGCAGCTCTTACTCATGAGAGTATCACTACTGATTACTCTGAATCGCTGCTTGAATTTATTACGCCGCCTGAGTCTGACGTCAATACCACGCTGGCGCAGTTAGAAGACGTGCACAAATTTACCATCCATAATATTGGTGATGAACGCTTGTGGCCGCTGAGTATGCCTTGCTTTATTGAAAATGCGCAGGATATCCCTATCGCTTACTTTGGCGAGTCTAACGTTGGTAAAATGAAAAAAGCCTATCGGACGGGGTTACGTAACCGCTACGGTAGCATGATGCAGGCAATTTCAGGCGTTCACTTTAACTTTTCTGTACCCGATACATTCTGGCAGCACCTGGCCACTCAGAAAGGCGTGCAAGCTACCCAGGAATGGGTGTCTGAACAGTATTTTTCTCTGATCAGAAATTACCGCCGCAGTTGCTGGTTAATTCCGTATTTATTTGGCGCTTCTCCGGCATTGTGTAAGTCTTTCGTTGAAGGGCGTGAACACGGTCTGGACTTTAAACAGCTGGGGCGCGGCACGTTATATTTACCTTATGCTACCTCATTACGTATGAGCGGCTTGGGCTACACCAGTAATGAGCAGTCTTCTTTGCGTATCTGCTACAACTCAATCGATACCTATGTGCGCTTGTTACGCGAAGCTATGTACTCGCCGTCGAAGAATTACGCCGGTTTTGCTGCCGGCGAAGGCGGTGATTATCAACAGCTCAGTAAAAATGTACTGCAAATTGAAAACGAGTTTTACTCGCCAATCCGGCCTAAACAGCCCACTGCATCCGGTGAAAAGCCCACGGATGCGCTGGCACTGAGAGGCGTAAGTTACATCGAGGTTCGGGCACTGGATGTGAATCCGTTTAGTCCGGTTGGCATCGATAAAGCGCAAATGCATTTTCTGGATGTATTTCTGATGGCGTGCCTGCTTACCGAGAGCCCTAAGTTTGATGCCGAACGTTACAAAGAAACCGAGTTTAATCTTAACCGTGTAGTGCTCGAAGGACGCAAACCAGGCTTAAACTTACTGCAAAATGAGCAGGAAGTTGCCATGCGTGACTGGGCCGAAGCCCTGTTTGCCCGTTATGCCGAAGTAGCAGCCATTATGGACGAAAACTATGATGACAATCGCTACAGCGAAGCGGTTAAACGCGAATGGTTAAAAGTTGAAGATCCAGACTTAACTTTCTCAGGGCGCTGGCTGAATAAATTACTGGCAGAGGGTGACAACGCGGTAGTGGGGCGTGAATTAGCCGAAACCTATCGCCAGCAAATTGCCGGCTTTAATTATCACTTTAAATCGGCGGAAGATTTTGTTGCTGAAGCCGAGCGTTCTTTTGCCGCTCAGCGTGAGATTGAAGCCGGTGATGACATGTCATTCAGTGAGTTTATCAGCGATTACTTTGCCCGGGAGCCAGCCAAAAAAAATGCCTGACACGGGTCAGGCATAAGAATTTGTTCCAGGGAAACACACTTTCGGAACAGTAATTTGGACAGCATATGTACAAAAAGTTCAAACGAATTTGCATCTTTTTTTCCGGCTGGGTAATTTTTTTACCGATAGTGGTCACAGGGTGTGCCACCACGCCGCCAAAAGACACCAGCAATCTTTGTGAGATCTTTTACGAAAAGGAAGACTGGTACGATGCGGCGGCCGACATGCGTGATAAATGGGGCGTACCTATCCACGTGCCCATGGCCATGATGTACCAGGAAAGTTCTTTTCGTCACGATGCACTGCCGCCCCGCGATTACATTCTTTTCGGGCTCATTCCCTGGGGCAGAGTGAGTTCGGCTTACGGCTATTCTCAGGCCAAAACTCCCACCTGGAGCGACTACATTCGTGAAACCGGGAATTCCGGCGCTGATCGTGATGATTTTGACGATGCGATAGATTTTATGGGCTGGTTTATCAGTAAAACCCATAAAGTGAATGGTGTTTCAAAATGGGATGCCTACGCGCAATACCTCAATTATCATGAAGGGTGGGGTGGCTATCGTCGCAAAACTTATCTCAAGAAGGGTTGGCTGGTAAAAGTCTCGCAGCGCGTTAAGGGCCGTTCACTGCGCTATGCTACGCAATTAAAAACCTGCGAAGAAGATCTGCAGAAAAGCTGGTTCTTCAAGTTATTTGACTAACGTCTTACGGCGGCACCAAGCCCCTGGCCGGAAAAAAAAGCAGGCGGGGCAAGTGCCCGCCTGCCAGAAGTGGGATTCCGTCCAAGACCGTAAAATTTCCGGAAACCCAACAGGCATTTTTACTTTAATCTAAATGATAACTATTATCAATAAAAGTTTTTAAAACACCGTATATTAGGTTAGCCGCATTCTTTTGATCCAGGTCATGCTTTGCGCCAGGCGGACATTTTGATATTGATTTGGATCAGCGTTTTTTCTGCCTCACGAGCGCACACTATCACCATAGAAACAGCAAATAAAAAGGTGATTGTTATGTGGTCAATGTTATTAAAAGATCCAGTGGTATGGGGCTCATTACTTGGCATTTTTATCGTATGCGTAATGATGGCGTATTACACTTACTTATTCATCCACAACAGTGGTGATGACCATAAGTAGACCCGGAACCCCAGAAAGCGTGCCCAAAAAAAGTGATTGCGATTAACGCTTTTTGCTAAACGGTGACTCGACTTCCAGCAGTACCAGCAAGGCACCCTGCCCACCATATTCCAGCGGTGCCTGATGGAACGCCATTACTCTGGGATGTTGAATAAGGTAGTGGGGCAGCGCCTGTTTAAGAACGCCAGAACCTACGCCGTGAACGATACACACACAGTCAACATGCTCCTGCCAGGCTGTGTGCAGTAAAGCGGCTAATTCATGTTTTGCCTGTGCTTTGGTCAGGCCGTGTAAATCAAGAATGTAATCCGGGCTGTAATCGCCCCGGCGCAACTGTTTCAGCTCATAGCCCGGCACATCCTGTCGGCAGTAGCGGAGTGCACCTTCTGGCGGAATGAAGCCTTCAAAGGCGTCAGAAAACTCAAAACTGGCTCTGGCCTGCCGCTGAGTTTTTTGCTGGCGACGAATTTTCACTTCCGGACGGGGCGTCTCCGGCACATAAGTATCCTGCTTCAAAGGCGCTACACCTTTAATTTCTTGTTGAAATAACGCCGTATCATCACTGTCTTCGGTGTTCTGTTGGGCGGTGACAGGGGGAAATTGCGACTTAAATTTCACAGGCCAGGTTTCCTAATCTTCATTGCGAGCAATTTTGCACTAAATTAAGCATGTCCGAAGCGGACAACATTATGTATCATATCAGCTTTATAGTTTCAGGACATTGTAGCCCGTATGACCGACAAGTTTTACCTCGACGAAGCCATTGCTGATCTGCACTCCATGTTAGATATGGTGCGCTGGGCGGTTAGCCGGTTTAATGATGCAGAACTGTTTTACGGTCATGGTACCGACAATGCCTGGGATGAGGCCGTAAGCCTGGTATTTTATGCCCTGCATTTACCTCACACGTTAACCTCTCAAACCGGTGACGGTGTGTTTGCGGCGCGGCTCACCAAGAGTGAGCGCAGTAAGGTGGCCGAATTGGTCTTGCAACGAGTGCAAACGCGTTTACCTCTGCCTTATATTACTCATGAAGCTTGGTTTTGCGAACTGCTGTTTTATGTGGATGAGCGGGTGCTCATCCCACGCTCACCATTTGCTGAGCTAATTCAGGGCAAGTTTGCGACACATCTGCAGGATAATCCCACGCGCATTCTGGATATGTGCACCGGTGGCGGTTGCATAGCTATTGCACTGGCCTATGCGTTTGATGAGGCACAGGTTGATGCGGTGGATATCAGTGCTGATGCACTGGCCGTAGCAGAACTGAATATAGAAGAACACGGACTGAGCGAGCGGGTTTTCCCTTTGTACTCCGATTTGTTCAGTCAGCTCGAAGGACAACAATACGACTTAATCGTATCAAACCCGCCTTATGTGGACGCTGAGGATATGGCCGATTTGCCGGTAGAATTCCAGCACGAACCAGAACTGGCACTGGCCGCCGGGGATGATGGCCTCGATTTAGTCGAAACCATGATTGCCCGGGCCGGCAATTACCTTACCGAGCAGGGCGTCATGTTCGTCGAAGTCGGCAACAGCCTGGTGCATATGGAAGCCAGGTTCCCGGGACTGGATATAGAGTGGGTCGAACTGGCACAGGGTGGCCATGGTATTTTCGCTGTAACCAAAGCAGCATTAGACAGTTACAACCAACAGGATAAATAGAGAGATGGCGGGTAATACTTTCGGTAAAATATTTACGGTATCCACCTTTGGTGAGAGTCACGGCATCGCCCTTGGCGGTGTGGTAGACGGTTGTCCTCCGGGACTGGAACTGACCGAAGAAGATTTACAGGTAGATTTAGACCGTCGTAAACCAGGTACCTCACGCTATACCACAGCCCGTCGCGAAGACGACGAAGTGCAAATTTTATCTGGCGTGTTTGAAGGCAAAACCACCGGCACCAGTATTGGCCTGCTGATTAAAAACAAGGATCAGCGTAGTCAGGATTATTCCAATATAGCCAACCGCTTCCGTCCGGGGCATGCCGATTATACCTACCAGCAAAAATACGGTCTTCGCGATTACCGTGGCGGCGGTCGCTCCTCGGCGCGTGAAACGGCCATTCGCGTTGCTGCAGGCGGCATTGCTAAAAAATATCTCGAGCAGGTTCATGGGATTAAAATTCACGGCTTTCTGTCGCAGTTAGGGCCGGTTGCTATCGACACAGTTGACTACAGCATTATTAACGAAAACCCGTTTTTCTGCCCGGATGCATCGAAACTTGAAGCGCTGGATGAATACATGCGCGACCTGAAAAAGTCCGGCGACTCAATCGGTGCAAAAGTGTCTGTGGTTGCCACCAATATGCCGGTAGGCCTGGGTGAGCCGGTATTTGACCGTCTCGATGCCGATATTGCCGGTGCCATGATGGGCATTAACGCGGTTAAAGGCGTGGAAGTGGGTGATGGCTTTGATGTAGTGACCCAAAAGGGCAGTGAACATCGTGACACACTAACACCCGATGGCTTTGCCTCTAATCACTCTGGCGGCGTATTAGGCGGCATTTCAACGGGGCAGGATCTGGTAGTACACATGGCACTTAAGCCCACCTCAAGTATCTCAGTACCCGGCGAAACCATTGATACTGAAGGCAACGCTATTGATATCGTGACCAAGGGGCGTCATGACCCGTGCGTAGGTATTCGTGCCGTACCCATCGCCGAAGCCATGTTAGCGCTGGTGTTAATGGATCATTGCCTGCGTCATCGCGCACAAAATGCGGCGGTTCATTGCACTACGCCGATTATTCCGGGTTCAGCCAAATAAGATGCTGAATCCGACACTCAAGTAATGGCGGCGTCTTCCAGCCGCTTTGCTATTATAGCGCTCGGCCTTACCTACGCTCTGTATTTTGGTCAGTTAGGGGTTATCACTCCTTATCTTGGCGTCTTTCTTGATGGACGTGGTTTCACGTCGGTAGAAATTGGCGAGTTGTTTGCGGTTATCACCCTGGCACGCATTATCGGCCCTTCGCTGTGGGCAGGGGTTGCCGATCGTACCGGTAAAATCCTGTTTATTTTAAGACTCGGTAGCGGCTTAACCGTACTGAGTTTTATTGGTGTATTCTGGGCTTACTCATTCTGGTACCTGACGCTCGTCATGGGCCTGATGATGATGTTCTGGACTGCAGTGTTGCCGCAGCTTGAAGTACTCACCCTGCAAACTATTGAAGGCGACTCTAAACGTTATGGTCGTATTCGTTTGTGGGGCAGTATTGGCTTTATCGTACTCACTGTTTTAGTCGGTAAGGCACTGGATTTCTTTTCTACTGACGCGCCAATATATGCTTCGATGCTGGTTTTAATCGGGCTCTTTATCAGCAGCCTTACGCTTACTCAGCCGCAAAACCTTAAACCCAAAGCGGCTGTCGCAGTGCGGATCATGCCTTTTCTGCGGGATAAAGTGGCGTTGCTGTTTTTGCTGTCTAATGCCTTATTACAATTAAGCTTTGGGGCGTATTACGGCTTTTTTGCACTGTACATGCGGGATTTGGGTTATTCCGGCATGCAAACTGGTTTATTGATTGCGCTCGGAGTAACGGTAGAGGTTGGCATTTTCCTGGTCGCCCAGCGATTAATCTCCCGTTTTGGGGTGTGGCGTTTAATGGTGTTTTGCCTGCTGGCTACGGGCTTACGCTGGCTGGTTCTGGGCACCCTGGCAGATATGTTCTGGCTGGTTTTCTTCAGTCAGTTTATCCATGCTCTAAGCTTTGGCTTAAATCACTCTACCTCGATGCATTTTATCCATCACTATTTTCCAACCCAGATCCACGGACGAATCCAGGCCGCCTATATCAGCCTGGCGTTTGGGTTGGGGGGCGCCGTAGGCAATTATGCCGCAGGGTTATTGTGGCAACAGGGCGCCGGGTCCATGCTAACGTTCTCTGCAGCCGGGGCCTGTGCGGCGGCAGGTGGATTGGTATTACTGCTGATAACGCCGCAGCAAATGGACAAGCGCCGGGAAAGTTAATCCCGATCAAGGGGTCAGGTTCTTTGAAAACACGTTTTCATAGTAAGGTAAGCCTTTTGTTTATCGCAAGAAAGAAACAGACCTGTTGACCAGTATAAATTGATAGATTTTCAAATATGATTTAAGCCAGTTTGTTTTCAGGGGGAAATAAAATTGGCTCGTCGTCCAAGAGTATTGGTTCCAAATATGCCCGTACACGTTGTTCAACGAGGGAATAATAGACAAGCGTGTTTTTTTCGGGATAAAGACTATGCCGTTTACCTTAAAAAACTCAAAGAGTGTGCAGAAAAATTTAATGTGCGGGTTCATTGTTATGTACTGATGACAAACCATGTTCATTTACTTTTGCAAGCATCAGACTATGAGGGAATTAGTCATGTTATGCAGAGCTTAGGGCGCTACTATGTTCGCTATATCAACACCACTTACAATCGAACTGGCACGCTTTGGGAAGGTAGATTTAAATCAAGTTTGGTGAACACTGACGAGTACCTGCTTCAGGTTTACCAGTATATAGAATTAAATCCTGTCAGAGCAAACATGGTAGATCACCCAAAAGATTATACATGGAGTAGCTATCATGCAAACGGAGGTGATAAAAATATTGCTATGATAGAGCCTCATCCTCTCTATTTATCCCTTGGCGTTGACTCCGCGAGTCGAAAGTTGGCCTATAACCGTCTTCTCGACAACTCCTTATCAAATGAGATATTGAACAAGATTAGATTATCAATAAATAAGTCCAGGGTGCTGGGCGATGATAAATTTGTAAAGCAGATATCCGCAAAGCTTGAACGCTTTGCCGGATATCTTGAACACGGAGGGGATAGACGCTCTGAAGAGTTTAAAGAATGGTTTCAAAGAATCTGACCCCTTGATCGCTATTGCCTGATACAGCGGGCTATTACTGCTGGCTCGCCATCATCCTGTATCTGTTCGAGTTTTACGTCGAATTTCCACAGCCGGTGCAGGTGGCGCATCACTTCGTCTTTGCTGTCGGCCAGCGGAATGCCATTTTGCGGTACATACCGCAAAGTGAGCGAACGGTCGCCGCGCACATCCACGTTATACACCTGAATATTAGGCTCTAAGTTACTCAGATTGTACTGGGCGGAGAGCTTTTCCCGAATCGCGCGGTAGCCGCGCTCGTCGTGAATGGCCGATACGCTCACATAGGGTTTATCAGAATCATCTTCTACCGCAAACAGTTTAAAGTCCCGCATGACTTTGGGTGATAAAAACTGACTGATAAAGCTTTCATCCTTAAAGTTATGCATGGCGAAATGCACGGTTTCCAGCCAGTCCTTACCAGCAATGTCCGGGAACCAGTAACGGTCCTCGTCGGTAGGCTCCTGGCAAATCCGTTTGATATCCATAAACATATTAAAGCCCAGTGCATATGGATTGATACCGCTGTAATAAGGGCTGTTATAGTCGGGTTGAGTAACCACGCTGGTATGACTGTGCAGGAACTCTAGCATAAAACGGTCGGTTACCAGTCCTTCATCATAAAGCTTGTTTAAAATATGGTAATGCCAGAAACACGCCCAGCCTTCGTTCATTACCTGGGTTTGCTTTTGCGGATAAAAATACTGCGACACTTTGCGCACTATGCGCACAATTTCACGCTGCCAGGGCTCCAGCAGAGGGGCATTTTTTTCAATGAAATAAAGCAGGTTCTCCTGAGGCTCCGCCGGGAAACGCATAGCCTTCGGCTGATTTTTTTCTTTGCTGTCGGGCAGGGTGCGCCAAAGTTCATTTACCTGCGACTGCAAATACTTAGCCCGTTGTTTCTGGCGGCTCTTTTCTTCCTGCAGCGATAGCTTCTGCGGGCGTTTGTAACGGTCTACACCAAAATTCATCAGCGCGTGGCAGGAGTCCAGCGTTTGCTCGACTTCCTCGTAACCGTATTTTTGTTCGCATTTGGCAATGTAATTTTTGGCAAACACCAGATAATCGATAATTGAACTGGCATCGGTCCAGGTTTGAAACAGGTAATTGCCTTTAAAAAAGGAGTTGTGTCCGTAACAGGCATGAGCCATTACCAGCGCCTGCATGGTTATGGTATTTTCTTCCATCAGGTAAGCAATACACGGATTAGAATTAATCACTATTTCGTAGGCCAGGCCCATCTGACCGCGGCGGTATTGCTGCTCGTTCTGAATAAATTTTTTGCCAAATGACCAGTGGGTATAATTAATAGGCATACCAATACTGGCATAGGCATCCATCATTTGCTCGGCGGTGATCACCTCAATTTGGTTTGGATAAATGTCGAGTTTATATTCTTTGGCAATCCGGTCTATTTCAGTTTCATACTGGGCCAGCATATCGAAGGTCCAGTCAGGCCCGTCGCTGAGTGTTTTCTTTACGTCTGCTACTTCAGCCGTCATTAGCTTCCTCCGCTGGTCTCACTGGTTTTTTCAAACAGTTCACGGAATACAGGATAGATATCGCTGACCGAGATGATGTGTTTGCAAACAAAGTTACTGCAGGCTTCCTCCACGCTTTGATATTCCCGCCACAGGCTTTGGTGCTGGCGTTCGGTAATTTCGATGTAGGCGAAATAGCGCGTTACCGGTAGCAGTTTTTTCATCAGAATTTCGCGGCACTGAGGCGAGTCGTCGGCCCAGTTATCCCCGTCTGATGCCTGCGCGGCATAGATGTTCCAGTCGCTGTCCTGGTAGCGTTCGGCAATAATTTCGTCCATCAGTTTAAGCGCGCTGGATACAATGGTACCGCCGGTTTCCTGAGAGTAGAAAAACTCCTGCTCATCGACCTCTTTGGCCTGGGTATGATGGCGAATGTATACCACCTCGACGTTTTTATAGGTCCGGCTTAAAAACAAATAGAGCAGGATATAAAAACGCTTGGCCATGTCTTTGGTGGCCTGATCCATCGAGCCGGAGACATCCATCAGGCAAAACATCACTGCCTTGCTGGTAGGGACAGGCTTTTTCGCGTAGTTTTTAAAGCGTAAATCGAAGGTGTCAATAAACGGAACACCAGCAATTTTGGCTTTTAACGCGCCAATGGTTTTTTCCAGTTCGATAATCGCCACGGTGTTATCGTGTTTGTCGGCTTTAAGCTTCTCCAGCTCTTCTTCGGCCTCACGCAGCTTACGCCGATCTGCGGCAGTTAGCGCTACCCGTCTGGCCATCGAGCCTTTAAGTGAGCGCACAATATCCAGATTGGTAGGCACCCCGTCGGTTTGATAACCCGCGCGGTAAGTTTCGTACTGTACTACCTGATCGAACTGGCTGTTTTTTAAATTGGGCAGGGCCAAATCTTCAAACAGTAAGTCGAGGTATTCGTCTTTGGAGATGGAGAAGGTAAAGTCATCCTCACCTTCACCGCTATTACCGGCATCGCCCTGGCCTGAGCCCTGGCCGCCCTGAGGCGGCGGCCGATCGATTCGGTCACCGGCGGTAAACTGATCGTTACCTGGGTGAACAACCGTTCGTTTGCCGCCCTTACCGGTGTGAAATAATGGTTCGGAGATATCTTGTTTGGGTATGCTGATATGTTCGCCAGACTCGACGTCGGTCACCGAACGTTGACCGACGGCATCTGACACAGCGCGTTTGATTTGTTGCTTATATCGTTTTAAAAACCGCTGACGGTTAAGGGTACTTTTCCCTTTGCTATTTAACCTGCGGTCTATGAAATGTGCCATACAACCCCTTCACGCTAAATTGCACCCTAAGATGCTTTGCGGACACGCAGGTACCATTCGCACAGTAACCGTACTTGTTTTTGTGTATACCCTTTTTCCACCATTCGGTTCACAAAGTCGTCGTGTTTCTTACGATCTTCGGCAGACCCCTTGGTGTTAAACGAAATCACCGGCAGCAGATCTTCCGTATTGGAGAACATTTTCTTCTCTATTACGGTGCGCAGTTTTTCGTAGCTGGTCCAGTTAGGGTTTTTACCCCCGTTATTGGCCCGGGCGCGGAGCACAAAATTCACGATCTCATTACGGAAATCTTTCGGGTTACTGATACCGGCCGGTTTTTCAGTTTTCTCCAGCTCGGCATTCAGCGACGCACGATCAAACAGCTGACCGGTTTCCGGGTCGCGGTATTCCTGATCCTGGATCCAGAAGTCTGCATAGGTTACATAGCGGTCAAACAGGTTCTGGCCATATTCAGAGTAAGACTCCAGATAAGCCGTTTGAATTTCTTTGCCAATGAACTCCACGTAGTGCGGAATTAAGAAGCCTTTTAAAAACTCCTTATAGCGATCCGCCGTATCCTGAGGGAACTGCTCGCGCTCTATCTGCCGCTCCAGTACGTAGAAAAGGTGCACCGGATTGGCCGCCACTTCGGTATGATCAAAATTAAACACCCGCGACAGGATCTTAAACGCGAAACGGGTAGACAATCCTTCCATGCCCTCATCTACCCCGGCGTAATCACGATATTCCTGGTAAGACTTGGCTTTAGGATCGGTGTCTTTCAGACTTTCACCATCGTAAACCCGCATTTTCGAATAGATGCTGGAGTTTTCTGGTTCTTTGAGGCGTGACAGCACAATAAACTGGGCCAAACTTTTTAACGTGTCTGGTGCGCAGGGCGCGCCGTGTAATTCACTGTTTTGCAATAGTTTGTCGTAGATCCGCATTTCTTCAGAAACTCGCAGGCAATAAGGCACTTTTACAATGTAAACCCGGTCCAGGAACGCCTCATTGTTTTTGTTGTTGCGGAACGACTGCCATTCAGATTCGTTAGAGTGGGCCAGAATCAGCCCGTCAAAGGGCAGGGCGGAAAACCCTTCGGTAGGGTTATAATTGCCTTCCTGGGTTGCGGTTAGCAGCGGATGCAGCACCTTAATTGGTGCTTTAAACATTTCCACAAACTCCATCAGGCCCTGATTGGCCTTACACAGAGAGCCTGAGTAGCTGTAGGCATCGGGATCGTTCTGAGCAAATTGCTCCAGACGACGGATATCCACTTTACCGACCAGCGACGAAATATCCTGGTTGTTTTCATCGCCAGGTTCGGTTTTAGCAATGCCCATCTGATCGAGAATGGATGGATATACCTTCACGACTTTAAATTTAGTGATGTCACCGTTGTATTCATGCAGGCGCTTTCTGGCCCAGGGTGACATAATCGTTTTTAAATAGCGCTTTGGAATGCCGTACTCTTGCTCAAGAATGTTGCCGTCTTCATTTAAGTCAAACAGACAGAACGGATGGTCGTTAACCGGTGAGTCTTTAATCATGTAAATCGGCACCTTCTGCATCAGCTCTTTAAGCCGTTCAGCGAGTGATGATTTACCGCCACCTACCGGGCCTAACAAGTACAGAATTTGCTTCTTCTCTTCCAGCCCCTGAGCAGCGTGACGCAGGTAGGACACTATCTGTTCAATCGCTTCTTCCATGCCAAAAAATTCATGGAATGCCGGATAGCGGGCGATAACGCGGTTTGAGAAAATGCGGCTGAGTGCCGGATCGGTGGATGTGTCTATCATTTCAGGCTCACCAATGGCCTGTAGCAATCTTTCCGCGGAATTTGCATAGGCCATCGGGTCGTTTTTACAGATGTCTAAGAATTCCTGAATGGTAAACTCTTCTTGCTTATGTTTTTCATAGCGCTCTTGGTAATGCTCGAAAATACCCATAAATACCCCTGTATAAAAAACGGTCTCCCGTACTTCCAGCATAGTCCTATAATTTCAGAAAACAATGGGCAAAAGGTGTAATTCGTCGTTTATTTTTGCAACAAAAATGTTAATGAAATCATGAGGCCCAAGTGAACTAAGGGCTGGCAAAGAGCAGTAATAAGCAGAAAAAAGTGAAAATTATCAGTGTGGGAGAGAAGGATCGTACCCGCAGGGTGCGGGTACGAAAAAGGGCTTACGCGCCGAAGTTAGCGGCTGCGAATTCCCAGTTAACCAGTGCCCAGAAGCCACCTAAGTACTTAGGACGCAGGTTACGGTAGTCGATGTAATAAGCGTGTTCCCACAGGTCCACGGTCAGCACTGGGGTCAGGCTGTCGTCAGTTAGTGGGGTTGCTGCATTGCTGGTGTTAACGATATCCAGGCTACCGTCAGCAGTTTTAACCAGCCAGGTCCAGCTTGAACCAAAGTTGTTAACGGCTTTATCGTTGAATGCAGCCTGGAAGTCTTCAAAAGAACCCCATTTTGCAACGATTGCGTCTGCCAGTGCGCCAGTTGGCTCACCGCCGCCATTCGGGCTTAAGCAGTTCCAGTAGAACGTGTGGTTCCATACCTGAGCAGCGTTGTTGAATACGCCGCCTTCAGAAGTCTTAACGATTTCTTCCAGGCTCTTTGATTCCAGATCAGTACCTTCTACCAGACCATTCAGTTTGGTTACGTAAGTAGCGTGGTGTTTACCATAGTGGTAATCAAGCGTCTCAGCAGAAATGTGTGGCTCCAGAGCATCTTTTTCATAAGGTAACGCTGGTAGTTCAAAAGCCATATGAGTCTCCATTTTCTTGGTTAGTTGTACGTAGTCTGTTATCAGAATAAGTCTTTTTATCTAACGGTCATTTATCCCGACACCCTATGATATAGGGACGGATTTATTTAACCCAATGACAATTAGATGAAATTTTTCTTTTTTGAGTTAGTCGGCGGTGGTGGAAACCTATTACATCGCAGTCACAAAACCGGTAACCAATCCAAATGCTGTTGTGTGTCGTAACAAGCTGACTGACTATTTGTATTACAGATTAGCCCAAGCGCTTGTGAAACTCCAACATCAGCTTGCTATATCATAGGCATAAAAGCACTTATCGGATCACTTACGATAAGGCAAACTGTGAAATCAGAATTTATGCGCGGCACATATTAATGATACAATCGGGGCTACCCGCCCTTGAAAAGTGGCGTTCATGCATACATATCCCTGCAAAGGTAAAAAGTTAAGAGGCATTCATGGAAAACAACGGTGAACAAACCACATTAGAGCGTATTCAGCAGCAAATCTCAGAGAACCCAATCCTGCTGTATATGAAAGGCTCTCCTAAATTACCCAGCTGCGGCTTCTCAGCTCAGGCATCTCAGGCACTAATGTCCTGCGGTGAGCAATTTGCTTATGTTGATATTTTGCAAAACCCTGACATTCGCGCAGAGCTGCCAGCGTACGCTAACTGGCCTACGTTTCCTCAGCTATGGGTCGACGGCGAACTAGTTGGCGGGTGTGACATTATTCTGGAAATGTTCCAGCAGGGCGAACTTCAGCCACTGATTAAAGAAACCGCTGAGAAAACCAAAGCGGAATAGTCATCCTGCATCATTGAAAAAGCCGGCTGAACACAGCCGGCTTTTTTATGCCCGCTAAAGCGAAAATGTACCTCCAGGATACCCCGAATCAGCGTTTTTTTAGCTGGCCAAATACCTATAGACAAGTCACCAAACCCGATCCTCTATCACTCTGAAATATATTTTTAATTTGACATTTTTTGTTTGTTTATTAGCTGTTTAGAGTCTATAAAACGGTTGCTGTCAGGGCTTGCCCAGGCAGTGTTGAAGGTAAAAATAAACAGATAAAAAGGCCGGTATTTTGTTTGAATATAACAGATGGCAGTACCGACCAAAAAAGACAATCCGGGAAACCATTATGAAAACAAGTTTGACGAGAATTTCTGCGCAACTTCGTCTGGTGCTGGCAGCTTCTGTAGCCGCCACCAGTGTTGTTGCTACCCCCGCTCTGGCTCAGGATGATGCCGACGCTAAATCGGTTGAGAAAATCGCTGTTGTCGGTACCCGTGCCGCGCCGCGTTCGATTGGTGATTCTGCGGTACCTATCGATATTATTTCCGAAGAAGAGTTTGTTAATCAGGGCTCTACCGACATGGTATCCATGATGCAAACTGTTGTGCCGTCGTTTAATGTTAACGACCAGCCAATCAATGATGCTTCCACTCTGGTGCGTCCGGCTAACCTGCGCGGTATGGCGTCGGATCATACTCTGGTGCTGGTTAACGGTAAGCGTCGTCACCGTTCTGCGGTCATTACCTTTTTAGGCGGTGGCCTGTCTGATGGTGCTCAGGGACCAGATATTTCAACGATCCCGGCAGCTGCCTTAAAGCAGGTTGAAGTACTGCGGGACGGTGCTGCAGCCCAGTACGGTTCAGATGCTATTGCCGGTGTGGTCAACTTCGTGCTCAAAGACAGTGCCGAAGGCGGCATGTTTGAAGCCCGTTACGGCTCTCATTATGAAGGCGACGGTGACATGATGCAGTTAAGCGGTAACATCGGTTTACCTTTGGGGGACGATGGATTCGCTAATTTCACCGGTGAATACCGTACCGCTAATCCAACCTCGCGCAGTGTTCAGCGTGACGATGCTGCCGGACTGATTGCTGCCGGCAATACCGCAGTTGCCGATCCCGCTCAAATCTGGGGTAGCCCGGAAATCAAAGATGATCTTAAATTATTTGCCAACCTGGGAATGGATTTAAGCGATGATTCCCGTTTGTACCTGTTTGGTAACTACGCAGAGCGTGAAGTCGAAGGCGGTTTCTACTACCGTAACCCACATACCCGTGGCGGTGTTGCGGATGGCGGCACGGATGAAGACGGCACGCCGTTGTTGTTAGTGGGCGATTTGGATGGCGTTGGCACAGGCGTTGAATGTCCGTTAGTGCGCATTACCGATGGTAACGTGCTGGATGACGCCGATTATGGCCTGATAGCGGATAACTCTACCGCGGTAGGCGCTAACTGTTTTGCCTTTAATGAAATGTTCCCTGGCGGTTTTACACCGCGTTTTGGCGGCACCGTGGAAGACATGTCACTGGTGTTTGGTACCAGCGGCGAACTGGGTAATGAAATTGGTTATGACGTAAGCCTGAACTTCGGTCAGAACTCGGTTGACTTTGCTATCAGCAATACTATCAACCCTTCTTTGGGGCCGGATACGCCAACCTCATTTAAACCGGGTACTTACACCCAAACCGAAAAATCACTGGATATCGACTTAACCAAGCCTATTGATATGGGGCTGTCTGAGCCGGTTTATCTGGCCGGTGGTTTCCAGTACCGCCATGAGACTTACGAGAGTGAAGCAGGCGATCCGGCATCTTTTGCTATTGGACCGTTGGCATCACAAGGCTTTGGTATTGGCTCAAATGGTTTTCCTGGCTTGTCGACCCGTAGTGCCGGTGAAGCTTCGCGCCACAATATTGCCCTGTACCTGGATGCAGAAGCTTATCTGACAGACGACCTGCTGTTAACAGCGGCCGTTCGTTATGAGGACTTCTCAGACTTTGGTGACACTACCAAAGGCAAAGTGTCGCTGCGCTATCAGGCCACCGATGCCATTGCATTCCGTGGTGCTTTCAGCACTGGTTTTAAAGCGCCAACCATTGGTCAGAGTAACGTGCGAAACGTAACCACTGCCTTTGGTACCGATGGTCGCCTTATCGACCGCGCAACCTTGCCACCTACCGATCCTATTTCTGTTCAGAAGGGCGGTACTCAGTTAACGCCGGAAGAATCTGAGAGCATGAGCATTGGTATGGTAGCTGAGTTTGACAACGGTCTGTTCCTGACTGTGGATTACTATCACATTGAAGTAACCGATCGGATCAGCACTACTTCAGGGATCCGCTTAACCGAAGAAGACATTGAAGCCTTGCTTGCTCAGGGTGTAGAGGATGCCTCGAGCTTCTCGGAAGTGAGCTTCTTTACCAATGACTTTGATACCACTACTGAGGGCGTGGACATCGTCGCCAACTATTCTTTTGACATGTACGGCGGTGAAACCAAGCTTGCGCTGGCCTACAACTGGACATCGACTACCGTTGATGATGCGTCAGATAACATCTCAGCTGAACGAATTCATATGCTGGAAGATAACCTGCCGGCCATTCGTTATAGCCTGACTGCAAATCATACTAATGGTGACTGGCGTATCTTAGGTCGCATGAACTATGCTGGCAGCATCTATGAAGATCACCTGGACTCCGGGCTGCCTATCGATAATGTCAGCGCTGAGTTCACCTTTGATATGGAAGTGGGCTATCACTTTACTGATGACCTGCAACTGGTGGTCGGCGCCAAGAACCTGTTTGATGAGCGTCCCGATCGCAACGTGATGTGGGATAACGAAATTGCCGGTTCTAAATATCCGACAACATCACCAATCGGCATCAACGGTGGCTTTTATTATGTGAGAGGTATTTATACTTTTTAAGGTAGAATAATGCCACTGGCCGGCCGGGGTAGCCCGGCCGGTTGTTTATTTAGTGTAATAGTAGCCATGTTGCCAGATACAGAACAATGAGCGGACACTCTAAAATTGCCGCAACTTATTTGAAATACCGCCAGCGTCTGATGCGAGCGGTGGCAAATATTGTGGACGATAACGACGTCGAAGATATAGTGCAGGATGCCTTTGTTAAAAGTTATGAAGCTGAATTAAATCAGGAGATTCAGTACGAGCGGACTTACATGTTAAGAACGGTGCGTAATCTCGCCCTTAATCATGTGTCCCGGGCGGCGCATAAGCTGAACGACCAGGTCGATAATATGGACCTGTTGTCACACAGCAATATGGATGCGTCTCTGGAAAAACAGTTTGAAAGTAAACAGCGGTTTATTCACTTTTGCCAGGCAACGGAAAGTTTGTCGGCGGAAGTTAAACGCGTTTTTTTACTGAAGAAAGTGTACGATATGAGTCAGCGCGATATCGCCGAACTGCTGCAACTCAGTGAAAGTACAGTGGAAAAACATGTGGCTAAAGGGCTTATGCAATGCGCTCAGTTCCTGGCTCGCCAACAGCAGCCTCAGCGCGCTGACGACAGTCAGTCAAATCTGGGGTAGGTCAATAGTAGTTATGAGTAATGTAAGTCAATTCAACAGTAAAGAAACCATACAGGCTACCGCATGTGACTGGATAGCCGCTATTGATCGTGGGCTCACGGCGCAGGAAACCGAAGCGCTGAAACAATGGGTCGCCAGCAACCCTTCTCATCAGAAAGTACTGGCAGAGATGGCCGCATTGTGGGATGAGATTAGTGTGATGAACACGGTAAGGGAACTGGCACCGGTGCAAAATACCACCAGGCCATCACCATCCAGACGCTGGCTTATCGGTGCTGCGGCTGTGTTTATGCTTACCGGATTAATCAGCTGGCAGTGGCTGAGCAGCCCGGGTGAACCTGCGCAGCAGGTAATGCTAACGGAGCACAGCCAGACACTGGTAGGTGAACAAAAAACCGTTACTTTGGCTGACGGTTCAAAAGTATATTTAAACACCGATACCGAAATTCATGTGACCTTTTACGCCGACTCCCGTCAGGTAGCACTAATTAAAGGCGAGGCGCATTTTGAGGTTGCTAAAGACCCGGCAAAACCCTTTACGGTATCCGCCGGTAACAATGCGGTAACGGCGGTAGGCACCGCGTTTAATATGCAGTTTACCCGGGACAAGGCATTTGAGCTAACCGTAACTGAGGGCAAAGTCAGGGTCTCCACGCAATTAAATGAGCCGGCGTCAGAGCAGCAACCGAAACCGGTGATCGCTCGGGAAGGCGTAATGGTCTTCGCCGGCGAAAAAGTGCTGGTCAGTGATAAAGTCTCGCCCAGAGAGTCGCTGACGCAATCGGAAATCGCCCAGAGCCTTGCCTGGCAAGATGGCCAGATTGTTTTTACCGGCGAGCAATTGCCTCAGGCGCTGCAGGAAATCAGCCGCTATACACAGGTTAAGTTTGTGATTGATGATGATGCGCTTAAAGCTACGCGGGTTGCAGGCTACTTCCGTGTAGGGGATATCAAAGGCTTGCTGGCTGCGCTGGAAAATAGTTTTGCTATCAGCTCCTATGAAGGGGCGGATAAGACGATTCATCTGCATACCACATCCGGGTCGTGATAAAAAAGTGCACGGCCTGTCGCTTTGTGTAACTATTAGCGGAATTTTACCTAACTTTAACAAGTAACATTGCGCAAACGTTGTTCTCATTGTTGGCTTTTTACTGTTCTGCTGGTGGCTGCCGGGCCGGCAGCACCTGTTTTGGGCGCTGTTAAGGAATACTCCACAGCGCCGCAATATGACTTTTCCGTAAGGCCACAAACCGCCGATAAATCCCTTATCGAACTGGCCGGTCAGGCCAGAACGACGTTATTGTTTCCCTTTGAGCTGGCCCAGCAGGTTGTTTTACCTGGGATCCAGGGGCAATACTCCCTCGAAGACGCGTTAAACGTTTTATTAGAAAATTCTCCTCTTACCATTCACAGGGATAACAAAGGTTACCTGACTATTGTTCCCAGACAGACTGAGCCTTCGGTTAACGAGCTTAGCGAAGAAAGCCCAAAAGTAACCATTGATGAAGGGCCAGTCTATGAGCGTATTTCGGTGCTGGGTAACCGGGCATCGGCGCGGGGAGCATACGATTCGGCGGTTCCACTGGATATCATTGCTACCGACAATCCTTTTTTTGCCGGCAGTCAGACCATGCTCGACGCCTTAACTCAGGTGATCCCATCATTTAATGTCAGTGCGCAAACCACTAACGATGCAGCTATGCTGGTGCGACCGGCAAATCTTCGCGGGCTGGCTTCTGATCACACGCTAACGCTCGTAAACGGCAAACGGCGTCACCGTTCTGCCGTAATCACATTTCTGGGCGGCGGTTTGTCTGATGGTGCCCAGGGGCCGGATATTTCCGTATTGCCGGTAAGTGCTATTGAACAGGCCGAAGTACTGCGCGATGGCGCTGCGGCACAATATGGTTCCGATGCCATTGCCGGGGTGATGAACTTCAAATTAAAAAGTACGCCGGGGCAGGGCAGTATTACACTCACCGGCGGGCAGTATTCGGCCGGTGATGGTGAGCAGGTCAGCGTGCATGTAAGTCAGGGGCTGGCCATTGGCCAAAACGGAGCACTGCAGCTTAGCGCAGAGTATCAACAGCAGAAACCTACCGACCGCAGTGTTCAGCGCGAGGATGCCCAGGCACTGCTGGATGCCGGCAATCAAGCTATCGCAATACCTGCGCAACAGTGGGGCAGTGCGGCCATGGATCGTGATGTTAAACTGGCGGCGAATTTAGCTGTGCCTGTTTCCCGCCAGCATGAGATATACGCTTTTGCGCTGGGCACCAGCCGGGATATGGAAGGTGAGTTTTATTTCCGCAATCCTCAGCGTCGGCAGGGCGTATTCGTCACTGGAACGAACCAGCCTAATGAACTGCTAATTGCCGACCTGGACGGCTTAGATGAGGGCATTGAATGCCCTACCATTCTGTTAACTGGTGGTAATGTGCTGGCCAGTGTTGAGTACCAACAAATTGCCGATGAACAAAGTGCGGTGGGTCGTAATTGTTTTGCTTTTAACGAATGGTTTCCAGGCGGGTTTACGCCGCGCTTTGGTGGCCGGGTGAAAGATGGCACTTTTTACGCCGGCAGCCGCGGTGAGTTTGCAGATGCCTGGCATTACGACGTAAGTGTCGGAGCTGGCTATTCTGGTATTCGCTATTACATTAATAACACCGTTAACCCCTCACTTGGGCCTGATTCGCCCACCGCATTTCGGCCAGGGGGGGCTGCACAAATAGAACGTAATGCCAGTATCGGGCTACTCAAAAGCCTGCCTACCGGCTTTTATGAACCATTTACCCTGGCGCTGGGAATGGAATGGCGCAGCGAACGCTACCGACAAATTGCTGGCGAGCAGGCTTCATACGAGGTAGGACGTTTTGCGCAAAATCGCCAGGGCGTGAGCGCAGGGTTTTCGGTGGGCGCTAATGGCTTTCCCGGCTATCGACCAGAAACATCCGGTGAGTGGCAGCGTGAAACACGGGCTGTTTATGTGGATTTAACCATGCCTTTCAGTGATACCTGGTTGACTACTGCGGCGTTCAGGGCGGAAGACTTTTCTGACTTCGGTACCCACGTAGACGGTAAGTTAAGCCTTCGCTGGCAGGCTACTGAAACCCTGGCGTATCGCTCTTCGGTAAGTACCGGGTTTAAAGCCCCCACGGTCGGGCAGAGTAATATTATTAATATCAGTACTAAATTTGGTCTTAATGGACTGGAAGATCAGATCACGTTACCGCCCACTAATAGTGTGGCGGTTAAGCTGGGAGCCCGCGAATTGACCCCGGAAGAATCGGTTAATTTTAGTGTGGGCCTGATGGCCAGTCTGTCGCCTGCTGCGCAACTTACCCTGGATTTCTATCAGATCTATTTAGCGGATCGTATCAGCACAACGTCGGCCATAGAACTGGATGAACAAACCATCGGGTTATTACTTGAACAGGGGTTTGAAGAGGCTGAAACCTATCGCAGCGCGAAGTTTTTCACCAACGATTTTGATACCCGCACCCGGGGACTGGATTTGGTGTTTAACTGGCAGTTTGACTTGCAGGGCTGGCAGCATCAGTTATTAGCCACGTTAAACTGGACCGATACCCAGGTGATCCGTGTGACCGCTCAGGATTATGAGCAACGGGACGGCACCGTAAATCTGACGACCCAGCGGATCCGCATGCTCGAAGACAATCTGCCAGCTTACCGGGCCAACATCAGCCTGACGCAATCATTCGGCGCGCACCAGTTAGCCTGGCAAGTTCATTATTTTGGTGCCTTTTATGAAGATCATCTCGACGCTTCCGCCGGCTACGATATCGAATCGTCCGGGCGTTTCACCCTGGATGCGCGATGGTCCTATCAACTGGCTGACAGCTGGGAGTTTATGGTAGGGATGAACAATGTGTTTAATACCCAGCCCGAACTCAATCCACATCGCTTTGTTGCCGGAGCGAAATATCCGTCAACGAGTCCGGGTGGGTTTGATGGGCGTTATGGGTTTATTACGTTAAAAGCGGGCTGGTAAAACAGGGGGATATAAAAAAGGACGTTAGCCAACGTCCTTAAATAAACTTTCGTTAATGATGGTCGAGTCGATGACCTGTTGGGCCATTTGTATGCATTTGCCGCACTGCGAGCCCAATTGAAGCTGCTCACGCAGATCGCGTATATTGCCAACGCCACTGTCGGTTACCGCTTTGCGTATCGCGGTATCTGTTACACCGTAACACATGCAGACATACATAAAAGATAAACTCCAATACCAATATGCAAATGATAATAATTGTTATTTGAGGTTTTTGCAAATATTTTGTGCAGAATTATGACGATTTGGTCACATATCCGGGAAATAGCAGGTCATCTGGTCTGATGAGTTTAAAAAAGTCTGTAACGTCAATTGTATTTTCATTTATTGCACTCACTATATCAGGCAGCAGCAGATACTGATGTGATATAGATCACAACTACTGCCATTCACATAATGAAAATGGAGAATAGATATGAGCGTACTTGTTGGACGTCCAGCCCCGGATTTTACTGCAGCAGCCGTGTTAGGCAGTGGTGAAATTGTTGACAGCTTTACCCTGAGCGAAGCCATTAAAGGCAAAAAAGCAGTTGTCTTTTTCTATCCACTGGACTTTACCTTTGTATGTCCGTCAGAACTGATTGCTTTTGATAAGCGTTACGAAGAATTCACTAAGCGTGGCGTTGAGGTTATCGGTGTATCAATCGATTCTCAGTTCTCGCACAACGCATGGCGTAACACCCCTGTAAACGAAGGCGGAATCGGCCCGGTTAGATACACGCTGGTTGCCGACACCAAGCACGAAATTTGTCAGGCATATGACGTGGAGCATCCGGAAGCAGGTGTTGCATTCCGCGGTTCTTTCCTGATCGACAAAGAAGGTCAGGTGCGCCATCAGGTAGTTAACGATCTGCCTTTAGGTCGTAACATCGACGAAATGTTACGTATGGTTGATGCCCTGGACTTCCACGAAGAGCACGGTGAAGTGTGCCCGGCTGGCTGGACTGAAGGTAAAGCGGGTATGGACGCAAGCCCTGCCGGTGTTGCAAAGTATCTGTCTGAGAAATCAGAAGAACTTTAATCAAGAATTAGTTAATGAAAAGAGGCACTCCGGTGCCTCTTTTTTTTGCTTTAATTTTATCGGCCAGGCAAGCCCCGACTTGGTTATAGCGTTAATTGTTAAACTTAGTTTTCGTCAGGTACGGGCAATGGCCAGCCGCCCAGACTGGCGTAGCGATTAACGATATAGCAGAATAATTCGGCGGTTCTTTCGGCATCGTAGAGGGCAGAATGAGCTTCGTTCTGATCGAAGCTGATGCCGGCGGCCTGGCAGGCTTTCACCAGTACCGTTTGTCCTAAAGCAAGCCCGGCAAGTGTGGTGGTATCAAATGAAACAAACGGATGGAATGGCGTACGTTTAATATTACACCGCTCAATCGCCGCATTCACAAACCCCTGATCGAACGTGGCATTATGCGCCACGATTACGCTGCGCTGGCAGTCCGCGGCTTTTTGCAGCTTGCGAACATGTTTGCATAATCCTTTCATCGCTTCATCTTCACTAATTGCGCCACGTAACGCGCAGTCCGGATCGATACCATTAAAATCGAGTGCGGCCTGTTCCAGGTTTGCCCCCTCAAACGGCGTAATGTGCGCATGAAAGGTTTCGGCCGGCGCCAGCATACCATCGCTGTCCATGCTCAGAGTCACGGCTGCAATTTCTAACAAGGCATCGGTGGCGGCATTAAAGCCCGCAGTCTCGACATCAATAATGACCGGAAAGTAGCCTCTGAAGCGTTGTGACAAGGGGGGAATTGTTTGTGACATATCACTCTAAATCTGGTGGTTAAATAGTAAACCTGACGGTAATGGTGAATGGACCCGGTGTTCGGTTAAGCAAACTTCAGTTCTCATCAGGGGGAGAATTATGTCAATATTAGCGCTGACTATCTACCCGGTCCTAAACTTTTATTGTTCGTTGACGATAAGATAGAGACGAAGGTTAACAGGTTTATCGATTGCTGAGGCTATACATGTTGAAATCGGTTTCGCTTATTTCATTTTCCATTGGATTGTTAGGGATGGCTGCTGCGCCTGTGCAGGCATCGCTGCGTCAGTACCATTCAACGGTAGAAAGCTCACAGTGGCAACTCAGCGAGCAAACCCGGCTCAGCTGTACTCTCAGTCATGCATTACCCGGTTACGGTGAAGCCCAGTTTACCAGTGAGGCGTCCAAGCAGCTCAACATGGAGTTTGTGCTGGATATGAATCTGCTGCCTAAGAAGTTTGGCACGGCGGCGGTTTATGCGGTCCCCCCGAAGTGGATGCCCGGCGTCAGGGCCCGGCAAATTGCTGATATGACATTGCGCACCCAGTACGATGGTGACTTGCCCGAAGATACCGCCTGGACCATGCTCAGCGAGCTGGAAAAAGGGTTCTGGCCAATCATTTATTATCAGGATTGGTACAACCCGAATGACAAAGTTGCTGTAGGGCTGAATGCCAGTAACTTTGCGCCGGTATATCAGGAGTTTGTCAGCTGCGTAGCTAACTTACTGCCATACAGCTTTGATGACATCAGCTACACAGTGCTGAGCTATGAGAAAAACTCTACCGAGTTATCTAAATACTCCAAACGACGCCTGCAAATGATTGGTGACTATTTGCGTGAAGATAACGAGCTGGAACTGGTACTGCTTGATGGCTATACCGATAGCTACGGCGGTTCCTGGAATAACCAGCAACTATCGGTAAAACGCGCCAACGAAGTAAAAAATTTCCTTACCGACTTAGGTGTAGGTGAGGATCGCATTGCAATCACCGGGCACGGTGAGAAACGTCATATTGCGCCCAATACCACCAGTCAGTCGCGGGCAACAAACCGTAGGGTAGTGGTCAGGATGGCGAAATCCTGAATCAGATGAAGCATAAAAAAGCCGCGATAACTTTCGCGGCTTTTTTATAGGGTTGGTGGTTACTGGCTTTGAAGAAAGCGTTTCACCGGCGGCACCTGATCGGTAAAGACGCCGTCAAACTGCCATTTTTTTACCATCAGCATCAGCAGCTGTGAGGCAGAAATACCCGGTGGCAGGGCATCAGTTCGGAAGGTATAGGGATGTATTAGCAGACCAGCCTGTTGAGCCGCCTGTACCCAGGTGGTGAGTTCGGTGGTGGGCTGATTTTGCTCGTAACGGGTAACGTGACCGAGCCACGGGCCTATCCCCTGAACGTACCGGCTAACCTCCTGCATACCGGCTTCCGTTTTCAGTGCATCGTAGTCGGTTGGCGTTTCCTGCCAGCTGTTTTCTGCAATGAGTTGGATAAGCTTAACCTTTGCGCCAAGCGTTCGACGAAGCCGCTTGATTTCTTCAAAGTCAAAACACTGAATATAAATATTGGCACTGGCATCATCGAGATGATGTTCGCGCAATACCTCAAGCACCGCTTTACTGATATCCACGCCCTGTTCCCGATGCCAGGCAGGGGATTTGATTTCAGCATACAAACCCACGGAACCACCGGTAGTCGCATTAAGAGAAAGGATAGTGCTGATATGTTCCTCAAATGTTGCAACAGTAAACTGACCATTGCCCTGATATCGATTTGGATAGACCTGCTTGCCCTTTGCATCGGTGCGTTCGTGGACGTTTAATAACCTGAGTTCTGCCAGGGTAAAGTCCAGCGCATAATAACGGCCGTCCTCGCGGTGCCGGTTGGGGAATACCGTTTCTACATTGGTGACCGTTTCCAGGTGAATATCATGTAACACTACCAGATGACCATCGCTGGTCATCACCAGATCCTGCTCAATGTAGTCTGGTTGCTGGGCGTAGGCCATAGCCGTGGACGCCAGCGTATGCTCCGGCAGGTAACCCGACGCGCCGCGATGAGCAATAATATCGAACGCCATGGATTGAAATGACACCAGAGCGGTCAATGACAGGATACGCAGTGTTTTTAAAGAGAGTTTTAACACAAAAGGTTACTCAGGTTGGATTAATTCAATGGCATAACCGTCCGGATCGCGAACAAAGGCAATCACGGTTTTACCGCCTTTTACCGGCCCCGGTTTGCGATAAACATCTGCACCTTTTGTTTCCAGCTGTTCGCAAAAGGCATAGATATCCTCAACGGCGAAGGCAACGTGACCATAGGCATTGCCAGGGTCATACTCGTTATCTCCCCAGTTGTAGGTTAATTCCAGGACCGCTTGCTCAGACTCATCGGCATAACCTACAAATGCCAGGGTGTATTCGTATTCAGTATTCTCGCTTTTACGCAGTAACTTCATGCCCATGGTATCCACGTAGAACGCCAGGGAATCATCCAGGTCTTTGACCCGTAACATGGTGTGTAACATTCGCATAAAAAGCTCCTTAATCAGATATTATGATTCAGCTGTTTTTCAACCGTATGACAGTGACAGCGTTTATTGTGGCACTGTAATTAATCTGCAAAGCAGATTAAAGTAAATTGTGACCAGCAGCTTAAATAGCTGGTTTGAACGTCGCGCCAGGGCGTTGAAAGGAATTGTGATTTTTTTTCGCAGTAGTGTCACACTTTGGTGATTGGCAGTTTCCTTATATAAAATGGATGCTTAAAGGAAGCCAGTACAATGAAGAATAAACTAACCAGGTTGTGCAGTAAGACTCGAAATCCCACTTTAGGAGTCATTGTTGCCATTATAGTTGCGGTATGGGTGGCAAACGCAGAAGCACATGTTTTAAGTGCAGTGTGTCAGGGAGAGACCACCTCTCAGCAAGGAGCAACAGAATGAGTGCACAAAGCGTGATTTCAAGTGACGATGTGATTGCCGCACAGCAGGGCGATGAGTCCGCATTCAACCGGCTGGTGGCGGCCAGTCGTAATACCATAGCCAGCATCGCGCTGGCGATAACCCGCGATCTTGATGCCAGTGAGGAAATTACCCAGCAGGTGTTTATCAGTTGCTGGCAAAAGCTGCACACGCTTAAAAATGCGGCCAGCTTTTTACCCTGGGTACGTCAGTCGGCGCGCTATGCGGCCTATAACTACCTGCGCGATAATCGTCTGGCAGACCGTGTGGGCGGTGAGGAGGCTGATGCCTTATTCGCCGCCTATTGTGATGACGAATTGCCGCCAGAGACCCGCCTGAGCCGCGAACAAACAGGATTGCTCCTTAAGCAAGTGGTGGATGAACTGCCTGAAGAAAGCCGGGAAATGGTGTTGCTGTATTATCGGGAAGATCAGTCTGCCAGTCAGGTTGCAGAGTTACTTTCTGTTTCGCCGGAGCTGGTTCGCCAGCGCCTAAGCCGGGCGCGCAAAGCATTAAAAGCCAGTTTGCTGGAACGCTATGGCCAGCTTATTTTAACCACTGCACCCACGTTAACTATTACTTCCATATTACTGGCCGGAGTCAGTGTCAGCGCGCCTGCCCAGGCTTCTGGTGGCACGGTATTAGCGAAATCAGGCGGTGCTGGTGTGCTGAAAATTCTGCTAAGCGGCGCATTCTTTGCTGCTTTACTGGGTGCTTTGAGTGTGTTCTGGAGTACCCGGCTACCGCTTAAGAATATGACCATGGAAAGTCAGAAAGTACGCCTTAAACAGCTGCGCAAAATCACCATCATCTGGGTACTGGCCACTGGCGTATTGCTGGCTGCTGCTTATGAGTTAACTACCGGTTGGGTAATGCCAGTACTGGCTTATACTTTATTTGCCGGAGGGTTAAGCGTACAGGTTAAGAAAATGCAGCGGGTGATAATGTATGACCTGTTCGATAGTAAAACCTTATCGGCTGATTCAGAGCGCCAGGCCTTCTGGCAACGGTGTTGGGGTAACATTGGCCTGTACGGCGCGCTGCTGGTTGGTTTTGCCAGTATGATTATCGGGCTGATAGGCAGCGGCCGATTGTAATGAAAAAAGGCCGGCAGCAGCCGACGTGGCGGTGCAAGCAGGCATTTACGGGTGATCGTATCCTGAGTCCTGATTAAACAGCACATAGCGATTGTGCTGATGGGGAAGTACCTGAGAGCGGTATTGATTGGCTACCATCAGGTTTTGGCCGGTATAATTGACGTCCTTATTTAAAAGCAAAGTCCATTTTTAACCGACTGACGTCAAGGTCAAAATAACGCTTTATGGAAGGCTGCTTAACCACTACCGGATGCTCAAGCTGACAACTGATTAGGTGTTACGCCGGATGAAATTTACCTTCAGGAGCAGCAGGATTGTAATGAGTTTCAGGATCAGTCGTCGATTTTGTCTTTGTATTCGCACAAATCTTCAATAATGCACGAACCACAGCGAGGCTTTCTGGCCAGGCAGGTATACCGGCCATGCAGGATCAGCCAATGGTGAACGTCAACCTTAAACTCTTTCGGTACGACTTTAAGGAGCTTCTCTTCGACCTTATCGACATTTTTGCCCATGGCAAACTTGGTGCGATTGGAAACGCGGTAAATGTGGGTGTCTACCGCGATAGTGGGCCAGCCAAAGGCGGTGTTAAGCACCACATTAGCGGTCTTTCTGCCTACGCCGGGCAGCGCTTCCAGGGCTTCGCGACTTTCTGGTACTTCACTGTTATGTTGTTCAATCAGGATTTGGCAAAGCTTATGGACGTTTTGCGCCTTCGAATTAAACAGGCCAATGGTTTTAATGTACTCTTTTAAACCGTCAACGCCCAGTGCATAAATGGCCTCAGGCGTATTGGCTACCGGAAACAACTTATCGGTCGCTTTATTGACACTTACATCGGTGGCCTGAGCAGATAAGGTTACCGCAACCAGCAGCTCAAAAGGGCTGGAAAAATTGAGCTCAGTGGTCGGGTGCGGATTGGCATCACGAAGACGGGTTAAAATTTCCAGTCGTTTGGCTTTATTCATTACATCTAACTCTCTGCAGTTACCCGCGCGCGGACAACTGTTTTGGTTTCACTGGCAGCGGCTTTCTCTGCCATTTTTTTATCGATAACGTTTTTCACTGCAATCAACAGGCCCATGCCCAGAAATGCGCCGGGCGGCAAAATGGCCAGTAAAAAGGGATGCTCAGTGGTGAAAACAGTGACTTTCCAGCTCTCGGCACCTGCCCCAAACAGGCGTTCTGCACCGTTTAACAAGGTGCCGTTACCCAGCAGTTCCCTTAGCCCGCCGAGCACCACCAGAATAAACGTGAAGCCTAACCCCATCATCAGGCCATCAAATGCCGAAACCGGTAAAGGATTCTTTGATGCAAAGGCTTCGGCGCGACCGATAATGGCGCAGTTTGTCACAATAAGAGGGATAAATATCCCCAGAGCCAGGTAAAGCTCGTAGGTGAAGGCATTCATCAACAGCTGAATAATCGTCACGAAGGCGGCGATGATCATGACAAATACCGGAATACGAATCGCCGGGGTAACCCAGTGGCGAATGATCGACACGGTTGCATTTGAGCCAATCAGAACCAGTGCCGTAGCCAGACCCAGGCCAAGGCCGTTAATAACGCTTGATGTAACCGCCAGCAGCGGGCAGAGCCCGAGAAGCTGTACCAGTGCAGGATTGTTTTTCCATAATCCATCAATAGTGAGCTGCTTAAACATATTAATGCTGTCCTCCGGTCGGCGCTGAGGCCTGACAGTTGCTCGGCGTGTTGAACAGCTGATGTTGGTTAGCCTCAACATAAGCCAGTGTGCGCGCTACACTGCCAACCACGGCTCTGGGAGTAATGGTGGCGCCGGTAAACTGGTCAAACTGACCACCGTCTTTTTTTACCTGCCAGCGCTTGGCCTGGTCTTCATCGTATGATTTACCATTAAATGACAGCATCCAGTCACTGACGCTCATTTCAATTTTATCGCCAAGCCCTGGGGTTTCCTGATGTGATAATACTCTTACGCCTAGTACTTCACCGTTTATAGCAACGCCGGCTATCAGGTCAATATCGCCGCTGTAGCCATCGGGGGCGGTAAATTCTACCGCCAAGGCTACGTCGTTACCGCCTTGGCGTGCTCGGTAAACGGATTTGGGCTCATCACCCAGAGCGCTGGCGTCAATAGTAATACAGTCCACGTAAAGCTGATTATCATACAGTGCTGGCGGAACCACCTCATTGAGGGTTGCCAGCTTCTTTTTAGCCCGCTGTTCATCAATACGCTGTTTGGTGCCGTCGAAGGTAATGGCAATCAGTCCAGTGGTAACCAGGGCAAAACCGGTAAGAATAAGGCCGTTTTTGGTAATGCTGTTTAGCGGCATCAGGGCTCTCCTTCCGTTTGCTTAACCGGGCGCTGCTGGCCGTAAACCTTGGGCTGCGTGTAATAATCGATAAGCGGTACCGCCATGTTCATGATCACTACGCTAAATGCGATAGCATCGGGATAGCCACCAAAGGTGCGAATAATAACCGTCCAAAAGCCGATAGCAGCGCCAAAAATAAGCCGGCCGCGAGGCGTAGTGGATGCTGAAACCGGGTCGGTGGCAATGAAAAAGGCGCCAAACAATACTGCCCCGTTAACACAGTGAAACAATGCCGAGCCATAAACATCACCATTAATCATCGATAAAAAAGTGGCGGTGACGGCAACGCCTGCGATAAGCGAAGCGGGGATATGCCAACTGATGATCCGCTGTTGAATTAACACCAGACCACCCAGCAAATAGGCCAGCGCCACCGCGCTCCAACCCAGACTGGCTGACGACCATAAGCTGTCAGTAAATTGCTGGTGATTAATGGCCTCGGAATAAGTGTAACCCTGGCTCACCTGGGTTTTGACATAGTCCAGCGGCGTTGCCATGGTGACGCCGTCAATACCGGCTCTGAGCTGGTTAATATCATATCCGCTTTGACTGAACCCGGTAAAAATAACGCTAACAACATCGCCGAAGGTAACGGCGTGAGCGGCCAGTTCGCCGGGAGGCAACCAACTGCTCATCGCGGCCGGGAAAGAGATCAGCAGCATCACATAAGCTGCCATGGCAGGATTAAACAGGTTAAAGCCAAGACCGCCATACAGTTGCTTGACTACTGCAATGGCAAAGAACGTCCCGATAACAGTCATCCACCATGGTAACAGTGGCGGCAAACTAACCGCTAAGAGCAGGGCGGTTACCACGGCACTGTAATCCTGTAGCGCCTGACCAATCTGACGTTTTCGTAAGGCCACAATCGCACTTTCTGAAACCAGTGCGGTAGCCAGGGCAATAAGCATCTGTACCAGCACGCCCCAGCCAAAAAAGTACAGCTGGGCTATCACACCGGGCACCATGGCGTAGATGACCAGTCGCATAACCTGATCGGTACGGCGTCGCACATGCTGGTGAGGAGAGCTCGATAGTACTAACTTCATGATTATTCGTTATCCTCTGAACCGCTTTGCTCGGCTTCTCGCTGTGCTTTCTTAGCTTTGGCGCGGGCAATCGCAGCGGCGATTTTTGCCTTGCGCTGGGCTTGGGGTGAGTCTTCTTCCTGCGCAGGCTCTGCCGGTTCATGTTCGGTTGCCTGAGGCTCGCTCTCAGCTTGCTCAGCCGCTTGTTTTTTAGCTTTAGCTTTGGCGACAGCGGCGGCGATTTTAGCCTTGCGCTGGGCTTCCAGCGAGTCTTCTTCCTGCGCGGGCTCTGCCGGTGCATGTTCGGTTGCCTGAGGCTCGCTCTCGGCTTGCTCAGCCGCTTGCTTTTTAGCTTTTGCTTTGGCGACCGCAGCGGCGATTTTAGCTTTACGCTGGGCTTCCGGCGAGTCATCTTCCTGTGCGGGCTCTTGCGGTTCCAGTTCAGTTGCCTGAGGCTCGCTCTCAGCTTGCTCAGCCGCTTGTTTTTTAGCTTTTGCTTTGGCCACCGCAGCGGCGATTTTAGCTTTACGCTGATCTTCCCGGCTATCACTGTCATTGTCTGTTTCGGCCGAGCTTTCTGTTGGCGCGCCTGCTGCTTCTTTCTTCGCTTTTGCTCTGGCAACCGCTGCGGCTATTTTGGCTTTTCGTGCGTCTTTAGCGCTTTCTGCAGGTGCCGAGTCAGTTGCGTTTGCAGTGTCGTCCGGTTCTGTTTGCTGAGCGGCTTTTTTGGCTTTCGCTCTGGCCACGGCAGCTGCTACTTTTGCCTTGCGGTCGTCTTCAGCACTGCCTTGTGAATCAGCTACGGGAGCTTCGGCTTGCTGGGCTTTTTTAGCTTTTGCCCGGGCAATCGCAGCGGCAACCTTAGCTTTGTTGTCGTCAGGTTTAGCATCAGCACCTGCCGGATTTTCAGTTGCCTGAGCCTGTTCAGCCTTTTTAGCTTTTGCTCTGGCCAATGCTGCGGCTACTTTATCTTTAGCTCCACCGTCTTCGCCAGTGGCCGGTTGCGTGGCCTGCTTACGAGCTGCGGCAGCTTTTTTATGCTTGGCTTCACGCTCCTGCTTTTCTTTTTCAAGGCGGGCCTTGCGGGCTTCAAAACGCTGTTTGGATTTTTCTGCTTTGTCTTTATCGTCGCGCTGTATTCTGATTTGCGCCTTAGCCTTACGGTAATAGTGCACCAGCGGAATTTCACTTGGACAAACATAAGCACAGGCGCCGCACTCGATGCAGTCAAACAGGTTGTATTCTTCAGCTTTATCGAGCTCCAGTGCCTTACTGTGCCAGTACATTTGTTGTGGCAGCAGACTTACCGGGCAGGCATCAGCACAGGCACTACAGCGAATGCATGACAGCTCCCGCTGACTAAGGTTTAATTCTTTCTTAGCGGGGATCAGCAGGCAGTTGGTGATTTTCACTACCGGTACCTCAACAGAGGGCAGTGTAAAGCCCATCATCGGGCCGCCCATGATCACCGTGGGCGCTTTTTGTTTTTTAAGCTGATACTGCGCCTGGCTGAGCAGGTGCTCTATAGGAGTACCAATCAGTGCCCATACGTTTTGTGGTTTCTGCACGGCCTCACCGGTTACGGTAACCACTCGTTGTATTAATGGTTTACCGTGTAAAATGGCATCGGCGATGGCGTAGCAGGTGCCCACGTTAAACATCATCACACCAATGTCTGCCGGCAGGCCAGTACGTGGTACTTCGCGCCCGGTTAACACCTGAATAAGTTGTTTCTCGCCTCCGGCCGGATATTTTGTAGGTATTTGCACTACGCGAATAGCCGGCGTGTCGTTACACACCTGCTGCATGGCTTTGAAAGCTTCAGGTTTATTGTCCTCAATGGCGATGATCACCACTTTTGGCTCAATCAGGTGGCTCAGGATGTCTATTCCCTGGCGAATTTGCCAGGCAAACTCACGCATTAAACGGTCGTCGGCGGTGATATAGGGCTCGCATTCCACTCCGTTGATGATCAGGAACTCAACTTTTTTGCGCGCGGTGGATTTGATGTGGGTAGGAAAGCCCGCGCCGCCCATGCCGGCGATACCGGCCTCACAAATAGCGCTGATCAGCGATGATTTGGTCTGTTGCTGGTAATCAGCGATAGGTTTGAGCTCTGTCCAGGTGTCATTGCCATCCGCCTCGACAACCACACAAAGCTCTGGCAGACCACTGGGATGAGCCGTGGTGCGTTCTTCAATTGCCGTGACCAACCCTGAAGTTGGCGCATGTACCGGCACTGAAAAAGGATGCGGGCTGCTGGTTAGCGTTTGCCCTTTTAACACTTTATCGCCAACCGACACCAGACAAGCGCCAGCGGTGCCAATATGCTGTTTTACCGGAATAACCAGCTGTTTGGGGAGTGGCAAGGTGTTGATTGCTGTTTGATTGGACAGGTGTTTACGCCCGTCCGGGTGCACACCTCCGGGGAAGGTCCAGAACTTTTGCTGGTCGATGCGCTCGACTATCTGCTCAAAATCATACGGCATATCAGGAAATCACTTTAACCGGAATGTCGCCACGGGGTGTTTGATTAAAATCCCACTGCCAGGAGGCGGTAGTGGGGTCCACCGTGACCATATCTATACAATCTACCGGGCAGGGCTCCACGCAGAGATCGCAGCCTGTGCATGCATCGGTAATGACCGTGTGCATTTGTTTTGCTGCGCCAACGATGGCATCTACCGGGCAAGCCTGAATACACTTGGTACAGCCGATACATTCGTCTTCCCGGATGTAGGCAACTTTAGGCGCGGCATCTTCACCGTGCGCGGCATCCAGCGGTTTAGCTTCCACGCCCATCAGCTCAGCCAGCTCTTTAATGGTGGATTCGCCGCCCGGTGGGCACTTGTTGATGTCATCGCCGTTGGCGATGGCCTCTGCATAGGGACGACAGCCCGGGTAGCCACACTGACCACACTGGGTCTGCGGAAGAATAGCATCAACCTGGTCAACCAACGGGTCGCCTTCCACTTTAAAGCGTACCGCTGCATAGCCCAGAGCCAGCCCGAATGCCAGCGCCAGTAGCCCCAGCGCAATTAATGAAGATAGTAACATTACAACTTAACCAGTCCGCTAAAGCCCATAAAGGCCAGTGACATTAATCCGGCCGTGATCATAGCGATAGAAGCGCCTTTAAATGGCGTAGGCACGTCGGCTGCGGCCAGCCTTTCGCGCATAGCGGCGAACAATATCATGGCCAGTGAAAACCCCACCGCGGCGCCGAAACCATAAACAATACTTTCTACCAGATTATGCTGTTCGGTGAGATTGAGCAGAGCCACCCCAAGTACTGCACAATTGGTGGTAATCAGGGGCAGGAAAATGCCCAGTAACCGGTACAGCGTCGGGCTGGTTTTGTGAACGACCATTTCAGTAAACTGGACCACTACGGCAATGACCAGAATAAAGCTTAGTGTGCGTAAGAAACTAATACCCAATGGCAGTAGCAGGTAGGTTTCAACCAGGTAGCTGCACACCGATGCCAGCGTTAGCACGAAGGTGGTGGCCATTGACATACCTATGGCGGTTTCGAGCTTACTGGACACACCCATAAACGGGCAGAGTCCGAGAAACTTCACCAGAACAAAGTTATTTACCAGGACTGTACTGATCAGTAACAGTAGAAATTCGGTCATCAGGTTTTGCTTACGCCGTTATTCAGAATTTTGCCATCAGGGCCTGTTTGACTAAGTTGCCGGACAGGCCATAAATATTAGCTCCGTATTATCTAATATTTTGCTCACAATTAACAATGTTGTTCGACTTAGTTTTTGCTAGCTAACAGATTGATTGACGATGTATTACACCGATTGCGCTTTTGTATGCGGAACCGGCGGGGGAAGATCAGTTACTGGCTGGCGGTAGTGATTTATCACTGGTAAGAAAATTGAACAGAAGTTCAGTGACCGCATTCAGTTGTGCGCGCAGGCGTTTGGGGTAAAGTTGATTTAATTTGTCCAGACGATCAGCCTGGGTATGCCAGATATAACCCCAGCGTTGTTCCTGGTCGGGATTACAGGCGGTTTTTTCACTGCGGTCGAGGCAATCCCACAGTAATGGATGCAGAGTCTGTGAGTAGCCGTCGTAGCCATCACGACCATTAATAGAAAAATTAGTGGCTTCGATATAACCGACAGGAATACCAGCACAGGCAAAAGGCGCATGATCTGACCATTCACCTGTCTCACCTTCCGGGAAACCAGGAAAAGCAGGATGTAAGCTAAACGGCAAGGCGTTGGCGCTGGCAACGCTCAGTAGTGAATCGCGCACCGACGCAGACGAATTATATCTATCGTCTTTATCGCAACGTTTATAGGTTTTCTTAGTGGGGCTGTGAACATACAAGTGATCGCCACCTGCAATAGTATCCAGGTTAATCATTGCAGTGGGGAAGGGCGCTCCGGTTAAGAAACGGCTATCGGCTTGCAGCGCGGCAGTGAAAGCTTGTGAACCAAACAACCCCACTTCTTCGGCACCAAACAGCACCAGGGTTACGGAGTCATTGAGTTCCATGGTGCTGAGCTGTTGGCCCAGAGCCAGCAGCAACGCCACCGCGATACCGTTGTCTGTTACGCCCTGCGAACCTTCATCTTCTCCCGTAGAGTCGGCGTGGGCACCAATTACGAGATGCCCCTCTGACTTACCTGGGTAGGTAATCCAAACATTAGCACTGTGCTTTTCGTTGCTCTTTACAGTAAAGGTTACCGGCTGACTGTTAACGGCAAGTCCTGTGCTCTGGCTCCAGTACCGGTTGGTAAAGTCATGCAGCAACTGGCGCTCATTAGAACTGCCTGCAGGGCGGGCGCCATTTTCACTGACGATTTCCTGGAGAATCTGCCAGCTTTGCGTAGAAACCTGTGCTGATGGTGACAGGGTGGATGCGGTGTGCGCCAGGCTGATACTGCTAAACAGCAGTTGAGTAACGAGCAAAAGGTGAATCAGAAAAAAAGTGCGGGTCATAATCCGTTTGCAATCCGAATTGAAAAGACAGGTATAACAGATCTAACGCTGGTGTGCATCGAGATTAAGAGTGTCTGGAAAGTGCTAGGATGTTGCTTAAATAAATCTGGAGCCAGTAAGTTGGCTCCCCCTCCCCGACTCGAACGGGGGACCTGCGGATTAACAGTCCGTCGCTCTAACCAACTGAGCTAAGGGGGAACACTACGTCTTGCTACTTACTATTGAAACTTGGCTCCCCCTCCCCGACTCGAACGGGGGACCTGCGGATTAACAGTCCGTCGCTCTAACCAACTGAGCTAAGGGGGACCTGTGTTTCAACGGAGGCGAATATTAATGACGTAAGATTCTTGTGTCAACAAACTTCGTGAAAATTTTCTTTCGTTTGGACAAAAAATGTCATGTGACGGTGTTTCAGCTTAAAAAACAACCGAAACGCATGTTTTTTCGACTTTACTCAGGCTTATCAAGGCTAATTCATTGAATATTATTAGGTTAATGTGAGCTGTGGAAGAAGCAGAGTCGTCTGGTGGTACTTTAGTAATTTAAATAAATAAACCTATAACTAAAAGCTATTAAAAAACTGTTGAATACTGTTCGTATATACAGATTTTCATAAATATGTAACCATTGAGGTATTCTCACGAGGTTAGTCGTTACTTACAAAAATTGCTGCCGATTAGCGCCTAAGCCGCGCCAATACTGGCTCTTAATTAGTTATCCACCAAATCTGTGGATAACTATGTTGATAGAATTGTCGGATGACTAATTGCACTGCGGGCAAGTCAATTTATTGTCACATATATGTCACATTACGGCGATTTAAAAACAATATAAAACAATTACTTATATTTAATCTATTGGATAATAGACGAATGCATGTCATTTTTTTTATTGGGGGGATAGACATGATTTTTCTTGTGTGTTAAACGCTGAAGTAATGCGTGCGGTAACGCCCTGTTAACAATAAATTCACCTGATACACAATTTTGCGCGCTGTTCAAAAGTTATTCGGTTTTTAGCATGAAGGACAGGATTTGCTTCGAAACACCCTCAAAGCGCCCAATGCCTTGTGTACAGGCTGTCATATTCGTATTTGCGTGAAATATGAACAATTAAGTTTCCGTTATTAACCGTTAAATTGATAAAAAGAGCGGAAATGTTGCCGGTTTATGTTCTAGCGTTTTTATTTGATAAATCCCTGTTGTTCACTGACGCGGTCGATTACACTTGGAAATAACATTCATTGGCTTTAAAAATCGCAAAAATAATTAACCATTCCGGGCAAGATGCAACGTAGTTATTTAAAGCTACCCCGCTGATTGCCACATTATGCCGGGCAGGCAGCCAGTAACGTCAGTCTATTAAAGTATTAAGTGAGCAGAGTGAAGCAGGATAAATCACGAGATTTAATCAATGGTGATATTGCCGAGTCGTTAAAACGCATGACCGTTCCCATGATCATTGGCATGATCATGATGATGAGCTTTGGTCTTATCGATACTTTTTTTGTCAGCCTGCTGGGCACTGAGCCACTGGCTGCAATCAGCTTTACTTTTCCGGTGACTTTTACGCTTATCAGTTTGAATATCGGCCTCGGTATCGGAACCTCAGCCGTAATCGCCCGCCTGGCCGGACAGGGCAAGCAGGATGGAGCCCGGGAGACTGGCTCAGGGGCACTGATGCTGTCTTTTATTATGGTGGGCATTCTTGCGGTGTGCGGTGGCCTGAGTATTGATTTTGTGTTTCAGTTACTGGGCGCCCAGCAACATTTAATGCCGCATATCCATGACTACATGGAAATCTGGTATTTTGCTTCAGTATTTTTAGCTCTGCCGATGGTAGGCAACAGCGTGTTGCGCGCTCGCGGAGACACCAAAACCCCGAGTATTATTATGGCCACAGGTGGTGGTATCAATGCGCTGCTGGATCCTTTGTTTATTTTTGGCTTTGGGCCGGTGCCTGCCATGGGGATTGGTGGTGCCGCGCTGGCTACGCTTATTTCCTGGATTGTATGTTCTGTGTGGATCCTGTATTTACTGGCCAGGCAACGTAATTATATTCTACCCCGTCTGTTAACTGTAAAAGAACTGGCTGAACGTAGTCGTTCTATTCTACATATCGCACTACCAGCTGCCGGCGCAAATATGTTAACGCCCATTGCCGGCGCGATTCTGACCCGTGTTGTTGCAGGGTATGGCGAAGAAGCTGTTGCAGCATGGGGAGTAGGAAGCCGACTGGAGTCATTCACTACCATTTTAGTGCTGGCGCTATCGATGTCGTTACCTCCGTTTATCAGTCAGAACATGGGCGCCAATCGCTTTGAACGGGTTAAAGACGCCTATTGGTTGGTAGTAAAATTCGTGCTGGCGTGGCAATTGTTCATCAGTGTGGTGTTATGGTTGTGTTCTGGCCTGCTGGCATCGCTGTTTGCCAAAGAGCAGCAGGTGGCCGAATTGATCCAGATGTTTCTGATCATTGTACCTTTAGGGTATGGTTTACAGGGAATCGTTATCCTCACTAATTCCTCGCTAAACGCGATTCATTTACCTATGTCGGCGCTGGTACTTAGTGTGATCCGTCTGTTTGTCTTTTTTGTGCCGATCACCATTACCATGGGCATATTTTATGACTTGCAAGGTATCTTTAGCGGCGCGGTAATCGCGAATTTGCTGATGGCCATGGTATCAGTTTACTGGTTCCGGCGGTCTCTGCGGGTAGTCTCAGCACAAACACACGAATAAAGGTTTTTAATATGGCAGATAAAGGCTTTGAGCTTGTTTCCAAATATCAGCCTGCGGGTGACCAGCCCACGGCGATTGAAGCGCTGGTGGATGGACTGGAAAGCGGTCTTGCTCATCAGACGCTGTTGGGGGTAACCGGTTCAGGTAAGACCTTCACCATGGCAAATATTATTAACCAGGTTCAGCGACCAACATTGCTGCTGGCGCATAATAAAACTCTGGCGGCGCAGTTATACGGCGAGATGAAGGAATTCTTCCCGCATAATGCCGTAGAGTATTTCGTGTCTTACTATGACTATTATCAGCCAGAAGCTTACGTACCGAGCACCGATACCTTTATTGAGAAAGATGCCTCGATAAACGACCACATTGAACAAATGCGATTGTCGGCGACTAAAGCGCTTATGGAACGTCGTGATGTAGTGATTGTGGCCAGTGTCTCGGCCATCTACGGTTTGGGCGATCCGGAATCCTACATGAAAATGCTGCTGCATTTGCGCACCGGCGATACCATCAACCAGCGGGATATTTTAAGACGTCTGGCCGAGTTGCAATATAAGCGTAATGATTTGGCTTTTGAACGGGGCACGTTCAGGGTGCGCGGCGATGTGATTGATATCTTTCCGGCAGACTCTGAGAAACAGGCGGTGAGGGTAGAACTGTTTGATGAAGAAATTGATCGCATCAGTCTGTTTGATCCGCTCACCGGCTCAGTTGAGAAAAACGTGGTGCGGGCGACCGTATTCCCGAAAACGCACTATGTTACACCGCGGGAAAAAATTCTCAGCGCGGTGGACCGTATTAAAGATGAGCTCGCCGACCGTAAAAAGCAACTGCTGGAAGTCAATAAACTGCTGGAAGAGCAGCGCATTTCACAGCGCACTCAGTTCGACATCGAAATGATGCTGGAACTGGGCTATTGCTCCGGGATCGAGAACTATTCACGCTACCTCTCTGGCCGGGCGCCTGGCGAGCCACCACCAACATTGCTGGATTACTTTCCGGCTGATGGTCTGATGTTTATCGACGAATCCCATGTTACGGTGTCGCAGATCGGCGCAATGTACAAAGGCGACCGCTCGCGCAAGGAAACCCTGGTGGAATACGGGTTCCGGTTGCCGTCGGCACTGGATAACCGGCCGCTCAAGTTTGATGAATTCGAGCATATCTCACCACAAACCATTTATGTGTCAGCCACGCCAGGTAACTATGAACTGGAAAAATCCGACGGCGAGGTGGTTGAGCAGGTAGTGCGGCCCACCGGCTTACTGGATCCGGTGATCGAAGTACGCCCGGTGGCCACTCAGGTAGACGATGTGCTGTCTGAAATTCAACTGCGGGTAGCGGTGGATGAACGGGTACTCATTACCACACTGACAAAACGTATGGCCGAGGATTTAAGTGATTATCTTAATGAGCATGGCGTAAAAGTGCGTTATCTGCACTCGGATATCGATACGGTGGAGCGGATTGAGATCATCCGCGATTTGCGCCTGGGCAAGTTTGATGTGCTGGTAGGTATTAACCTGCTTAGGGAAGGTCTGGATATGCCTGAGGTGTCGCTGGTAGCGATTCTCGACGCCGACAAGGAAGGCTTCCTGCGCGCTGAAAAATCCCTCATTCAAACCATGGGTCGTGCGGCGCGTCATGTTAATGGGAAAGCCATTTTGTATGCCGATACTATTACCGGTTCTATGCGCAAGGCCATCGATGAAACCGAGCGTCGCCGCGCCAAACAGGTTGAACATAATACGGCGAACAACATTACGCCTCAGCGATTGCATAAACCTATTACTGACATAATGGATCTGGGTGACTCTGTAGCGCCAGGCTCTGGCCAGGTGAAGCTGCGTAAAGTGGCTGAGTCCAGGAAGGCCGCTAAAGCCGCTTCAGCAACTGAGCTGATGGCGCAGGTGAGCGAACTGGAAAAGCAGATGTTCGAATATGCCAAAGAGCTGGAGTTTGAAAAAGCAGCGTCGTTACGGGATGAAATTGAGCAACTAAGAAAACAGGTGGTAGCTCTCTCTTAGTGGCTTGAAATGTTGCCGGTATGGCCCGGCAGGCCGTTATTTTAGTGCTTTCCCTGTCGAACGCGAAAAATATGATTGTAAATATTGTGTACTGTGCCTATTATGGCTTGAGTATTGATAACCATACCTATTTTGGGTGCAATCATGTTAAACCGATTACAAGAATCTGATATCAAATTACTGCGGGTGTTTTATGCAGTAGCCAGTTGTAATGGCTTCACGGCAGCTGAGCCGGTATTAAGAATGCAGCGTCCCAATATCAGTGCCGCCATCAAAAAACTTGAGGAACGGCTGGATCTCGTTCTTTGTCATCGCGGTCGCGGTGGTTTTCAGATGACCAAAGAAGGCGAAGTGGTTTTTCAGGAAACCAAGCGTATCTTTAATGCCTTCGATAACTTTGTTTTTAATTTAAAATCACTGCACGACGACTATTCTGGCCACATTACCCTGGTATTGATGGCTGGCCTGCCGCTGTCTATGCATCTGGCGGTAAGCCGGGCAGTGAAAAGCACCATGAAAAAGTTTGATGATATTCACGTGAATATCCAAACTCGTTTGTATAACGAAGTGGAGCACGTGGCGCTGTCGGGTGAATGTCACCTGGTGATCTCAACCTACGACATGGTGAAACCGGAATCGGTGACTTTCCACCCCATTGGAACGTCTTGCCAGGGCCGCTTGTACTGCGCGCCTTCTCATCCGTTGGCCAAATACCGGGATGTGGATGCCTTACCTGAAAACGTCAGAATTGAAGATTACCCGGCCATTGGCATTTCCGGCTTATCTTCGGCCAATTATATCGATGGCGATCGTCGCCTGGCTATCCAGACATTCTCTGATTCATTTGATGCCGCGATGTCGGCCATGATGACAGGTGAGTATGTGGCGCTGCTGCCTGACTACATGGCAAAAGAGCAGGGCGTTGCGTTAGGACTGGTGCCTATTGCTAACGGTAATCTGTTTGAATTCAGCCATGAGCTGTTTGTAATGAACGGCAAGAATACCCGCTTAAACCCGGTATTGCGCCACTGCATTAAAGAGCTCAGCTACTTTATTACCGAAAGCCAGAAGTAAGGTTACGCGGTTAAAAATAAAGCGCCTGAATGAGAAATCATCAGGCGCTTTTTGTTAGCTGTTATTCGTAGTCGAGAGGATCGGTTTTACCATTGTCCCGGAAAGCTTCCAGGCGTTCCTGACAAGCTCCGCACTGACCACAGGCTTTTTCCCGGCCGTTATAACAGGTCCAGGTTTTACCGTAATCCAGACCCATTCTGAGGCCGTCAGTGAGAATAGCCGTTTTACTCACCTTCAGGTAAGGGGTAACTATTTCAACCGCCTCGTAATTGGCGATGGCACACACATCATTCATTTTTTCGACAAACTCAGGGCGGCAATCCGGATAGATAGCGTGATCACCTGAGTGGGCACCGTAATAAACCTTAGTGGCTTCTTCACTCACAGCATAACCCACCGCCATAGAGAGCAGTATCATATTACGGTTTGGCACAACGGTGGTTTTCATGCTGGGCTCTTCGTAATGCCCTTCAGGTACATCAATGTCACTGGTAAGCGCTGAGCCGCCTATCAGGTCGTTGATGGCAGAGATATCCACAATTTTGTGCGGAATCGATAGTTCGGCACACACCTGCGCAGCGTAATCGAGCTCTTTTTTGTGGCGCTGGCCGTAATTGAACGACAGAGCCATGGGCGACTTTCCATCTTCCAGGGCTTTGTTGAGCACGGTAAAAGAGTCCATGCCGCCGGAATAGATAACAATCACTTTTTCAGACATAACAGGTATAATTTAATAAATGATAACGGAATTTTATGCTATCCCTGCTAGAATCCCAACAAGAATCACGACAGGATTAAACAATTGACAGATCAACGACTCAATATCAATGAAATGTTCGAAACCATCCAGGGCGAGGGCGTTTATACCGGCGTGCCAGCGGTGTTTGTTCGCCTGCAAGGGTGTCCGGTAGGTTGTCCGTGGTGCGATACCAAGCACACCTGGGAGCTGAACGAGAACATGATAGACAGCGTTGATGCCGTGATAAATAAAACCGCTGAATCGGAGCGCTATTTCGGTATTTCAGAACTGGGTTTGCTGGCCCTGTTTGAGCAGCAGCGCTACCAGGCTAAGCACGTTGTTCTTACTGGCGGAGAGCCCTGCATGTACGATTTAACCGAGTTAACTGAGTTACTTCATGAGCATGGCTATACCACCCAAATTGAAACCAGTGGTGCATTTGAAGTGCGCTGCGCCAAAGACACCTGGGTGACCGTATCGCCCAAAATTAATATGAAAGGCGGCTACGACATTCTAACCAGCGCCCTTAAACGCGCCAACGAAATCAAACACCCCATCGCCATGCAAAAACACATTGATGAACTGGATGCGCTGCTGGCTCGCCTGGACGAGGTTCCGGGCATCATTTGCTTGCAACCCATCAGTCAGCAGCCCAGAGCCACTGAACTGGCCATCAAAACCTGTATCGAGCGTAACTGGCGTTTGTCGTTACAAACGCATAAATACGTCGGCATCGCCTGAGGCAAGGCCAATGAAGAAGCACATTATTACTCTTCAGCGCAGTAGGACTTTTCGCAGAATAGGTCTGCTGTTAGTACTGTTATTGTGGACGCTTAATGCCAGTGCGGCTAACTGGTCTATTCATTATCCGCGCCCCATTAATGAAAGTGACAGCCGCCATGAATATCCGTTAACACTGCTTAAACTGGCACTCAGTAAAACCGGTGTTCGCTACACGCTTACCCCGTCTGAACGTATTTTGCTGCAGGGCAAGGCGATTCGGCAATTAAAAGAAAACCGTGAAATCAACATTATCTGGGTTATGACAGATATGCAGCGCGAAAAAGAGCTGCTACCGATTCGTATCCCTATTCATAAAGGGTTGATTGGCTGGCGTGTGTTTTTAATTAATCAGGACTTTGCTGCTAAGTTTCAGGATATCCGTGAAGTAGGAGATTTAACCTCGTTAACGGTGCTACAGGGGGCTGAGTGGCCGGATACCAAAATTCTGCAGTCCAACGGGTTTAACGTACTTACAGTGTCTGATTTCCCCGAGGCATTTAACCGCCTTGAGTTGAAGCAGGGCGATTTTTTTCCGCGCGCGGTTAGCGAAGTATTAGGTGAATTGAATGCCCGTTCACTGGATGACGATATTGTGCTCGAGCCATCTTTGGTTGTGCATTATCCTGCGGCGATGTATTTCTTTGTGAATCGTTCCAATCCCACCATGGCGCGCTTGATTGAGACCGGCTTAAGAAGGGCACTGGAAGACGGCTCTTTCGATAATATCTTTGTCAGCCATCATCGTGAGGCGTTGCTTAAAGTTAACGTTGGTGAGCGCAAGGTGTTCCACCTGGAAAATCCATTACTCCCTAAGGAAACGCCTTTGGATGATAAAGCCTTATGGTTTGATCCGCAGTTACATACGCCCCAGAGCGCGGCTAAACAAGATTAATAAGCAGATACAAAAACAGCACCTCAAGGTGCTGTTTTTTTTAAAGTGAAAGCGTAGCTTATGCTTTACCGTGAACGCCCTGCATGGAGCGGCCAGATGGGTCGGCATTGTTCTTAAAGCTCTCATCCCATTCAAGGGCTTCAACCGTACTACAGGCGATAGATTTGCCACCAGGCACACAGCGAGCTGCTGTTTCTTGCGGGAAATACCCCTCAAAAATTGTGCGGTAGTAGTAACCTTCTTTGGTGTCCGGAGTATTGATTGGGAAGCGGAATTCCGCAGAAGCCAGCTGTTGATCGCTTACTTCGTTGGCTACAAAGTCCTTGATTGAGTCAATCCAGGAATAACCTACGCCGTCACCAAATTGTTCTTTCTGACGCCATAATACTTCTGGCGGCAGCGTTTCACCATTATCAAAGGCTTCACGCAGAATGTATTTCTCCATTTTGCCGTTGCCACACATTTTATCTTTCGGGTTGAGGCGCATAGCCACATCCATGAATTCTTTATCCAGGAAGGGTACACGGGCTTCGACACCCCAGGCTGAGGTGGCTTTGTTTGCACGGGCGCAATCGAACATGTGCAGGCGGTCCAGTTTTCGTACCGTCTCTTCATGGAACTCTTTGGCATTGGGTGCTTTGTGGAAGTACAGGTATCCACCAAAGATTTCATCAGAGCCTTCGCCAGACAGTACCATTTTGATGCCCATAGCTTTAATCTTACGGGTCATCAGGTACATTGGTGTAGCGGCACGGATAGTGGTGGTGTCGTAGGTTTCCAGGTGATAAATCACATCACGAATGGCATCCAGACCTTCCTGAATAGTGAAGTGGATTTCGTGATGCACCGTACCAATCATTTCTGCAACCTTTTGAGCAGCCACTAAATCGGGCGCACCTTCAAGGCCTACAGCAAATGAGTGCAAACGCGGCCACCAGGCATCGGATTTGTCTTCGTCTTCAACCCGTTTGGCAACGTATTTGGCGGCGACAGCAGAAACCAGCGATGAGTCCAGGCCACCCGATAACAGTACGGCGTAAGGCACGTCTGACATCATGTGCGACTTAACTGCTTTTTCGAAGGCTACACGCAGTTCTTCGATGTTCGACTCGTTATCTTTAACGGCGTCGTATTCCATCCAGTCGCGCTTATAGTACTTCACCATTTCACCGGTTTTGCTCCACATGTAGTGGCCCGGAGGAAATTCACTAATCGTTTTACAAACCGGGGCCAGCGCTTTCATCTCGGAAGCCACGTAGAAATTACCGTGTTCGTCGTAACCGGTATACAGCGGGATAATACCAATATGGTCACGGGCAATCAGATAGGCATCTTCTTTTTCGTCATACAGAATGAACGCAAACATGCCTTGTAAATCATCAATAAACTCAACACCGCGCTGTTGGTACAGCGGCAGAATGACCTCGCAGTCAGAGCGGGTTTTAAAGTTGTAAGGAGTGTCCAGCTCTTTAGCGAGCTGCTTGTGGTTGTAGATCTCACCATTTACAGCCAGAGCCTGGTGACCGTTGTCACTGATCAGTGGCTGGGCACCCGTATCAACATCGACGATTGCTAAACGCTCGTGACACAAAATGGTATTGTCATTATTCCAGATACCCGACCAGTCAGGGCCGCGGTGACGCAGCGTTTTGGTTAGTTCCAAAGCTTGGGTTCTGAGTTCAGACACATCGGTTTTGATATCTAAGATACCGAAAATACCACACATAAGAAGCGTTCTCTCTTGTCACATAGTTAAAGGATAATGTTTTCTGTCGGTGCTCGAATTGACGTACAGCGGTGGATTATTTTTTTGCAGGATAAAACCTTTACACTCGCGACTACTGAATGTGCCAGCATGAGCAAAAAATGCAAGTACAATCTGGTCTATTTAAACATTTAGATAAAAAAAACCGCCGAAAGCGGCGGTTTTCTGAAAGGGGCTGATTATTTGCGCTGAAACTCACTGGTTTCACGCCATTGCGGCCAACTGTCTTTGTTGGCGACTAAATAACCAACTTCCATCAATAGCTGGGTATCCTGAGATATTCCGCTCAGATCCCAGTCGTCCCGGAACTTGTCACACACCTGATGATAACAGCCGGTAACAATCACGCTGGTACGTTTGCGGTATTTCGCGGTTTCTTCGTCAAATGGCTCGCTTCCACCTTTGGCATAGAGCGCTGGCACGCCCACTTTCGCAAAGCTGAAATGATCGGAGCGATAGTAGTAACCCGCCTCAGGGCGATCTTCCTGAGTGACAGTACGTCCCTGACGAGTCGCAGCAATAGTCAGCTCTTCCTCAAGATCTGATTTACCCATGCCAATTACCGCGATGTCTTTGGTTTTACCCAGCACATTCATGGCATCCATATTGATATTGGCTACGGTTTTATCCAGCGGGATAATCGGGTTGTCGGCGTAGTACTTCGACCCAAGCAAGCCCTGTTCCTCGGCGGTGACAATTAAAAATGACACAGAACGTTTCGGCGCCGGAGTGAGTTTACTAAAGGCTTCAGCCATAACCAGTGCGGCGGCAGTACCGGTAGCATTATCGTGTGCGCCGTTATAGATCTGGTCGCCCTCCAGACTTTCATCCTTGCCCAGGTGATCCCAGTGCGATGTATAAATCACGTGCTCATCCGGTTTTTCGCTACCCGGCAGGGTTGCCAGCACATTGTAACTGGTTGATGCCTGATAGGTGTTTTTAACAGTTACCGACATGCTTTGATCGAGCGGCACGGAATAGGGGCCTTGCATGGCTTTGGCTTTTTCTTCCTCGAATTTCAGTCCGGCGTCCGCGAATACGCGGCTGGCTGCTTCCAGCGTTAACCAGCCTTCTACAGCAACGCGGCTGGCACCTTTGTCCGGACTAACCAGGCCGTACTGCGGGCCACTCCAGCTATTGGCAACAACCGACCAGCCATAAGAAGCCGGAGCCGTTTCGTGAACAATAATGGCACCCGCGGCGCCCTGACGGCTGGCTTCTTCGTATTTATAGCTCCAGCGACCGTAATAGGTCATGGTCGTGCCCTGAAACTTGCCACCTTCTGGGTTTTCAAATCCTGGGTCGTTAACCAGAATCACTACGGTTTTTCCGTCTACATCCAGCCCTTCGTAATCATTCCAGTCGTATTCCGGGGCATTGATGCCGTAACCAACAAAAACAAGCTCTGAATCGGTAAGTGTTACCACATTCTGCTCACGCTTGGAGCCAGCAACCATATCGGTTTTGTATTCAAAGGTGTGATCGCCAATGGTCATGGTCATGTCCGGATCGGCGGTAATTTCCATCAGCTCTACCGCTTGCAGGTAACTGTCGCCGTTACCAGGTTCAAGACCAAGCTTTTTAAATTCTGAAACCAGATAGTCGAGGGTTTTCTTTTCGCCTGCTGTGGTTGGCAGACGTCCCTCAAATTCATCAGACGCCAGGGTTTTCAATGGTGGTGCTATTTTGTCGGCGGTAATGCTGTTATATACCGCATCAAAGTTATTCTGTTCTGTCGGGGTTGTGGCCGCCGGTTCCTGTGAGCAGGCAGATAACCATGCCACAGAGGAAACAACTAACGGCAACAGGAGGATTTTTTTCATTTATTTTTCTCTGTTTGCTTTACATTAGCTTTCCAGTATAGAGAATTCAGTACAAAATTGAACTGCTAAGATATCCTCCGTTTTCTCATGTCGTCACAATCCGATTCAACTAGGTCACCCACTTTGCCATTAGACACATTATTTTCCACATTCAGGATGGAAGGGCGCAATGCGTTAAGTGCGCCGCAGCTTAATGACTGTGCAAAACTGATGGACGAAGGCTGGGCAGGTCCGGACTTTATTGACGATGACCAGGCCGATTTAGCAAACCGCTATTATGAAGTGTTTATCGCTGAGGAAAATCAGGTGCCAACACGCACCAACTGGCATGACACCTTTAATGCTATGATGTGGATAGCATTTCCGCGCACTAAAAAGCGGATTAATACACTGCACTGTGAGGAAATTGCGCAGTTTGGCGTGCACCCCAGAACCCCTAAACGTAATCGGATTACGCATTTTGATGAATGCGGGTTGGTGATTGCGGTACCACAAGACAAACTCGAAAAAGGTAATCAACTGTTGGAAAGGTTGGCAAACCATCAGTGGCAGGAATGTCTGGTTGATAATCAGCACGAATGGGGCAACACGTTGTTTCCAGTGATTATTGGTCATGCCCTTTACGAAATGTTGCTGGACCCGTTTATTGGCCTAACGGCAAAATGGCTTGCCGTGATTGTGCCTGAAGGGTTTGAGAAAATGGATGAGAAAACCCGCTATAAGGTGATAGATGCAGCATTGGCTGAGCGGCTTACTGAACTTGACGGGTTGGCGGCGAAAAACACCTTAAAACCTATTCCATTGCTGGGGATACCAGGCTGGTATTCAGAACAAACCGAGGCATTTTATGCCGATACAGGATATTTTCGGCCACTGGCGCCTAACGCGCCAGCTACCGTTCAATTGCCGCTTTGCCGAACTTAGAAAAGCTTCATCAGCGCCCAGACGCCCATAATGATTACAAAGGGAGCCGCTGCGATAATAGCAGACTTTTTGGTATCGAAACTGGTCCACTGGGTAATACCTACCGTTATCAGATAGACCGACCATAACGTTTCCAGTCGCAATGCCTGAGCGAAACCAAACCAGTCTGACTCCATACCGACATTAAAAATATAGGCAACGGATAAAGGACTCAGTATAGTGGGTAATACCTGATGGTTATCTTCAATCGCGATTAGGGCAATGCCCAGTAAAGCGCTAACCACAACCGGCATGCCTGCCCACCAGGTAAAGCCATACCAGTCGGTGTAACCGTTTAGGTTTTCTTCGTCGGACTTCGTTGTCAGGTTCAGATAGAGTGCCAGAATAGCATTAACCACAATAGGGCCCAGAATTCCGAACATAATCATGGCTACCATTACCTGAGGCTGAGCCATGTTACCGCGGATGTTATCTTGCTCGGCCGGGCTCAACTCGCCATACTGAGTGTCTACCAACATGTTTTTATACCACTCGAAATCAACAAAGTTGATATACAGGTAAGCGGGTAACACACTCATCAGAATAACAACGAAAAACGGTATCCAGGACCAGTTATTTTTTTCGTCGATGGCTCTGAACACGCCATTGGGCTTAAAAAAGATATTATTGCATGCCTGGAACGGATTGGTTACTTCCGACATCCCTGACTCCTTATATTTTGTAACATTTCTACAGATTATTATTTTTAATCATGCCAGTATACTCATAATTACCATCGGTTTGCGTGAAAAAATGTAACGAAGTTTCACAAGCCAAACGGACCAATAACAATAACTTAGGGAAGGATAATGATAGAAATCTCAAATCTGGCAAAAAAATTCGCCGTTGAGAATCCTAAAAAGCTCAGCGATCAGGAAAAAAAGGATCCCAGGTTAAAAGGGCGGTTTTTCCATTCTGTACAGGACGTGTCCTTTTACTGTGAATCCGGCGAAGTACTGGGGCTGCTAGGCCCGAATGGTGCCGGTAAAACTACCACGCTGCGGATGTTATCCACTGCTCTAACTCCAGACAGTGGTGAAATCATTATAAATGGCACCAATGTGGTGACCAAGCCGGTGGTGGCCCGGCAAATGATAGGTTTTCTGTCTGGTTCAACCGGGCTATACGGGCGTTTAACTGGCCGCGAAAACATTGCCTACTTTGGTCAGCTGCATGGTATGAGTGAAGAACAGATAGATGCAAAAATCAGCGAGCTGGCTGATATTCTGGATATGCATACCTTTTTAGACCGTCGCAGTGAAAATTTCTCGACCGGTATGAAACAAAAAACCGCCATTGCCCGTGCGGTGGTGCACGACCCTAAGGTGGTGATTCTGGATGAGCCCACAACCGGCCTGGATATTATGGCCGCACAGACCGTGCTCGACTTTATCCGTCGCCTGAAAGATCAGGGCGTGCCGGTGATTTTTTCCACTCATCATCTGGATGAGGTGGCGGAATTGTGTGATCGGGTAACGGTTATTCATCATGGCAAGACCCATTTCTCTGACTCCTTTGATGCGTTTAAAGCGCAGGCTGAAGGATCACTTCACAAATCATTTATGCATGTCATTAATCAGGGAGCGTAGTTATGTGGAAAGTCATGCTGAAAGAAATAAAAGAATTGCTGCGCGACAGAAAAACGTTATTTTTCATGGTGGCATTGCCAATCCTGGTGTTTCCGCTATTGATTGGTGTGGTGATGTTTTTTGCCGGTAAGGCGGTTGATAAAGCCGAAAATAAAGTCCTCGATTATGCCGTAGTGGGCGCACAATATGCGCCGGCTCTGGTGGAAGACTTAGCTGCATCTGATTTATTCAATCAGGTTATGATTGATGAAGGTGAGGATATTGCGGCTTTTGTAAAATCGGAACAGGCCGATTTCGTGCTGGTTATTCCCGATAACTTTAGTGAGGACGCGCTGCAAAGTGGCCAGATTGAACTGAGCCTCTACTTAAATGATGCTGGCCTTAACATGGTACGCCGCCGACTGGATAAAATCGTTGATGTGTATGCCGAGCGCAGTCAGCAGAAAGCCTTCGCCTCACTTGAGCTGGATGAATCACAACAACAGGCGCTTATTGAGCCTATCGTGATTAAGAAAGTCGATGTGGCTGACAAACGGGAAAACTGGGGTGAAAAGATTGGCGGCATGATCCCTTACTTTATCTTTATGCTGTGTTTACAAGGCGCCATGATCCCTGCAACTGATTTAGGCGCAGGTGAGAAAGAGCGTGGCACACTGGAGACCCTGCTTATTTCGCCCATTGAACGCCATAAATTGGTGTTAGGTAAGTTCCTTACTATTGCGCTGGCAGGAGCCACCTCGGCGTTAATTACGGTGTCGAGTATGGCTGTGTGGGGCCTGGTAATTAGTCAGGGTATGGCAATTAAGATGGTTAGCGAGTTTATGAGCGCCATCAACGCTATCGACTTTGTGCTGATGTTCTTAATGCTGGTACCTGTGGTAGCGATCTTCTCAGCAGTGCTGTTGAGTCTGTCAATTTACGCGCGCAGCTTTAAAGAAGCTCAAGGCTATATGACGCCTCTGGTATTTGCCGTTATCGTGCCGGTTATGCTTGCAATGCTGCCCGGCGTCGAACTTAAAGGCGGCTGGGCCTGGGTACCGTTAACAAACGTAGCCCTGGCTATCAAAGAGCTGATCAAAGGCACCATGGATTACTTCCAGCTGTTTGCCATCTTCTCTTCCACCGCAGTCATTGCAGGTGCACTTCTGTACTTCTGTGTGTTCTGGTTCAACAAAGAAAAAGTGTTGTTCCGATAGCCTCTGTTAAAACGATGCCTGGTATCTTTTTACTCCGGAAGCGCCTGAGAGGCGCTATCCGGGGTCTCCTTAACAGAAAAACTTGCTAAATAATCAACGGACATGAACATTACCCAAATAGCGTGTTTTGGCGACGAGGCAAAAACGACGCTTTTATAATAAATAAAGCGCACATTACCTACTTATTTGTTCAGATACTGTACTTAATCATTTTCTCTGGCTTAATAGTCGATTAATATAACGTATACCACTGATTAAAACGGATTCCGCGTCAGTTGATGTTATTTAATTTAACCAATGAAAAGTGATAAATATGGATATACCTCTGGTAACGATTGTTGTGCCCATCTACAACGTGGAAAAATATCTTCATAGTTGTCTTGAGAGCATTTTCTCAATTAATTCAAATCAGTTTGAAGTTATTCTTATCGATGACGGGTCAACCGATAATTCTGGAGAGATTGCTGCTTTGTTTGCCGAAAAGTATGCAGATATATCCCGTTTTATCAGGCAGACTAATGCAGGCATTTCAGCAAGCCGGAATAGAGGCGTCGAGTTAGCCAGCGGTGAGTGGATTATATTCATAGATAGTGACGACCTGATTGCCCCTAAAGGGATGAAGGCTGTTTTTGATGCCTTGCAAGAGTTTGATGGCGACGTATTGGCCTTTGATTGGTGTAAATACGTCAATGGTTCAGGGAAATTGGTTGAAAAAAGTGTACGCAAGAACCCGCTCATAAGTGCCGGCATTGTTGATGGCCAAAAATATATGAGTGAGCAAGTTGAGTCTGGGATTTTAAATTTTGTTACTGTGTGGGATAAGGCTTACCGCCGCAAAACACTGTTGGACAACGCCGTTCAGTTTATTCCGGGCAGAATGCATGAAGATGTAGCGTTTACTTTTCAATTATTTCTGCACAACATTAAAGTCAAATACCTTGATGTATTAGTGGTATTTTATCGCATTAATCGCGAGGGCAGCATTATGACTGATTATAATCGCGGTAAATATCGTCACGTTTTAAGCAATGTGGAATTTCTGTTGAATGAGTTCTCTCGTCAACAAGTCACAGAAATACTTTTTTATGATTATCTTGTCTTTTTGGCTGGTACGGTTAGTAAAGGCGGAGTCACTGTACCAATAAAATTGATTTTCAGGTTATTCTGGACACCAGTTAGTATGAAAAAACGTTTGGTTTTGCTCGCTTTAGTTGCACGGAATCCTCTCATGCAATTGAGAAAAATGCGTGAATTACTTTATTTGCCTAATTTAAAATTTTCATCACGAGCTGACTAAAGAGACTGGGCTGGTGACTTGGCCTATGACAACCTTCACCGGGTTAACTATCTGGTTTTACATTGTCTGCAAGTTTAATCGGCATTACTTATACACGCTTACCAATAAATTGCGCCCTTAACGGGCGCAATTTGTTTTAGATATGTTCCAGTAGCTTTACTCAGAAATAAACCCAGTTAAGCAGTGCTATCACGATGGATGAGTACACTATCGAAATGGGTAAACCAAAGCGAATAAAGTGGCTGAATTTGTAATTGGCCGCGTTAAATACCAGCAGGTTCGTTTGGTATCCATAAGGCGATATAAAGCTTGCACTGGCAGCGAAGGCAACCGCCAGGGCAAACGGCAGTAACGGCGCACCAATGATTTCCACCAGGCCGTAGGCAAAGGGGAACATTAATGCAGCCGCTGCGTTATTGGTTACAAACTCGGTGAGCAGCAGCGTAAGTACGTACACCACAATGAGTGCCATAAGCCAGTTGGTATCAGCCAGATAGGGCAGCAGTAACTCGGTGCTTATATCGATGACGCCAGATTGCTCGAGCCCGGTAGCCAGCGATAATGCCCCCACTATAACCACAATCAGGTTTAATGGCAGGTTACGTTTTATTTCCCCGTTTGTAGTGACTTTCGCGCCCAGCAGAACGGCGGCAAAAAATAGCAAACCGATGCCGAGCGGCACCATGTCGGTGGCAGCAAGAAATACCGTAAGCAAAAAGCCACCCACAGTGATCCATTCCTGGGGTGTGGAGAGAGGGCGCGCAATACGCTGCTCGGAAAGAATAAAGAAGTTCTTTGAGATATTGTGCCGACTGTGGAAGTCTGGCCCTGCGGCAAGTAATAAAAAGTCACCGGCCTGCAGTTTAATTTCGCCCAGTTTGCCGGAAAGCTGTTCACCGTCGCGGCGAATCGCTACCACGGCGGCATCAAACAGCGCCCTGAAGCCCAGTGCTTTGATAGTCTGGCCAATAATTTGCGCACGGTTAGAAACGATTACCTCGGTAAGGTTTTCACGCAAAATACCGTCGGTCTCGGCGAAGGTTTTGAGCCCCTTAATGTGACTCAGAGTATCGAGATTCTTTACGTTTCCGGAGAAGATGAGCTTGTCATCGGCCTGGATTATCAACTCGGGGCTAACCGGCGTGATCAGCTTACCCTGGCGAACAACCTCTACCAGGAACAGTTCAGGCAGGTTACGCAAATGGTTTTGCTCAACGGTTTTACCAACCAGTTCTGAGTCTTCACTGACTTCGGCTTCAACGATGTACTCTCGGTAATCACGTTGTTTGCTGGCAATATCCGGTAGCAGTGGTGAAAGCATAAACATCAGCAGCCCGCAGCTTAATCCGGCCACTAAACCAAACAGGGTAAAGTCAAGAAAGCCGAAACCCGGGTGGCCATGTTCCTGTAAGAAACTGTCGACGATCAGGTTGGTTGATGTGCCGATGAGCGTAACCGTTCCGCCAAGAATGGCTGCATAGGATAGGGGAATGAGTAACCGCGAGGCTGGGTGGTACTGGTTCTGCTTAACAGGCCCAATCAGGCTAGCCACAATCGCGGTGTTGTTCAATAACGCCGATGAGAAAAAAGTCAGGCCAAACAGGCGCCAGTAGGACTTGGTAAAACTGGCCGTTACTAATTTTCGACCAAGACGCTTGATAAACGCCGTTTTATCGATGGCGCTGCTAACCAGTAGCAACAGAATAAGAGTAATTAAGCCCTTATTGGTTAAGTTATCGAGAATTTGATCAAAGGTAATCTGCTGGGTAGTCAGCAGACCCAACACCGTTAATGCAAATACAGTAGAAGGGCGCTGATTTGTAAAAATCAGCGCCCCGATGGTACCAAAGAAAAACATCAGTACCAGTAGCTGGTTAAGTTCCATCTTGCGAGAACCTGCTCCTACAGCTTGCTAATATCGAGAGCATTCCAGTGTGGGAAGTGCTTACGAACCAACTCGTTAAATTCCAGTTCAAAGGCTGAGAATTCCTGAGTTTGATGCTGCTGGTCCTTGGCGATTTCATCGATGATCATACCCGCACCTACGGTACCGTTAGTCAGGCGATCAATTACGATGTACGCGCCGGTAGCACGGTTTTTCTGGTAATTATCACAAGGCACTGGCTGGGTAAATTTCAGGTCAACTACGGCAATTTCGTTCAGATTCATGTGCACGCCCTGAGTTTCTTCAAGGGTGTTCACGTCGATCAGGTGATCGATTTCAGCTACCGAACCAGACGTCATCTGACTGGCAAATTTAAACAGATACTGCTTGTTAGGCATCATTGGCTCATCAGCCATCCATACCAGGTGCGACTTATACTGAGTGCTTAGCAGAGGCAGATTGTCTGATTTAACAATCATATCGCCGCGAGAGATATCAATCTCATCTTCCAGCGTTAAGGTAACTGCCAGTGGTGGGTAAGCCACGTCTAAATCGCCGTCAAAAGTCACGATGGATTTTACTTTCGACTTCTTGCCAGAAGGCAGTGCGGTAATTTCATCACCTGGTTTAACTGAACCGGATACCACGGTACCGGCAAAGCCACGGAAGTCGAGGTTAGGACGGTTGACGTATTGTACCGGGAAGCGGAAATCGTCGGTGTTCGCGTCTTTCTGGATTTCGATATTTTCCAGCATCGTCATTAGCGTCTCACCGTCATACCAAGGCGTGTGTTCGCTAACATTTACTACGTTATCACCTTCCAGTGCCGAAATTGGCACAAACTGGATATCGGTGATGTTTAGCTGCTTGGAAAACTCCAGGAAGTCAGCCTGGATATCTTTATAAACCTGCTCAGAATAATCCATCAGGTCCATTTTGTTTACCGCAACGATAACGTGTTTAATACCTAACAGCGACGCCAGGAATGAGTGACGACGAGTCTGGGTTTTTACGCCGGCACGGGCATCAACCATCAGGATCGCCAGATCACAGGTAGAGGCACCTGTTACCATGTTACGGGTGTACTGCTCGTGTCCCGGAGTATCCGCGATGATAAATTTACGCTTGTCGGTAGAGAAGTAGCGATAGGCTACGTCAATGGTAATGCCTTGCTCACGTTCAGATTGCAGGCCGTCTACCAGCAACGCCAGGTCGACTTTATCGCCAGTGGTACCGACTTTTTTACTGTCCTGAGTAATAGCTGCTAACTGATCTTCAAAAATCATTTTTGAGTCGTGTAACAGGCGACCAATCAGGGTACTTTTACCATCATCTACGCTACCGCAGGTCAGGAAACGGAGCAGATCTTTTTGTTCGTGTTGTTCTAGGTAAGACAGAATGTCTTCTTTCAATAATGCGTTTTCGTTATTCATGCTTATGCACTCACGAGGAAATAAGGGTTCAACACAGACTCTTTCTGGTTATAAGTAAGAGCCTCGGCGTCAGAGTTCAGCGGGTCAGCTGCGTCCAGTACAGTAACGTCGGCTCCGGCAGCTAATGCTACTGCGTGCGCCGCGCCGGTATCCCACTCAGACGTTGGGCCTAAGCGTGGGTAAAGGTGTGCTTCACCTTCAGCAACCAGACATAATTTTAATGAGCTTCCCATGGCAACCAGTTCGGTTTCGCCTTCAAGCTGCGCCAGTAGGTTTTGAATTTCAGGGCTTTGGTGTGAACGACTGCCCACGACTTTCCAAAGTTCACCAGGTTGATGTGGTTTAGCGCTGATGGGATTTACGCCTTCAGCGGTTTCTGTCCAGGCACCCTGGCCAACTACACCTACGTACGACTTGTTAAGCGCTGGTGCGTATACCACCCCCATAATTGGCTTTCCGCCGTCGATCAGGGCGATATTTACCGTAAATTCACCGTTTTTCTTGATGAACTCTTTGGTGCCATCGAGTGGGTCAACTAACCAGTATTTATCCCAGGTTTTACGCTCGTCCCAGCTGATATCGGCTGATTCTTCAGACAGAATAGGCAGCTCTGAGATAGCTTCTAAGCCGGTCACAATGCTCTTGTGGGCAGCTAAATCGGCTTCGGTTAACGGGCTGGTGTCTTGTTTTTCGTAGATGGCGAAGTCACGGTCGTAAATTTCCATGATCTTGTCGCCAGCTTCTTTTGCGATGGCCAGCACCTGAAGTGCCAGTGGATCCGTAATCGCCATTATAATAATCCTTTTTCTTCTAGCAGGTTGAACAGCCGCTCTGCGGTTTGTTCCGCTGGTTCATCCTGATACTGCAAATGTACTTCCGGAGACTGCGGCGCTTCATAGGTAGAGTCGATACCGGTGAAATGCTTAATTTCACCACTGCGGGCCTTTTTGTACAGGCCTTTGGGATCGCGCTGTTCGCACACTTCCAGTGGGGTATCTACATATACTTCAATAAATTCGCCGTTGGCTAACAGGTTGCGACAAAAATCGCGGTCGGCCTGAAATGGTGAAATAAACGCAGTTAATACCACCATGCCCGAGTCGACAAATAATTTAGCCACTTCGCTGATACGACGGATATTTTCTACCCGGTCTTTATCACTAAAGCCCAGATCGCCGCATAAACCGTGGCGTACGTTATCGCCATCGAGCAGGTAAGTATGTTTACCCTTTTCGTGCAGTTTCTTCTCCAGCAGGTTGGCCAGGGTTGATTTACCCGAACCACTTAAACCGGTTAACCACAATACGCGCGGCTTTTGGCCAAGGCTTTCGCCGCGAGTATCTTTATTGATCTCGTGTTGATGCCAGACGATATTGGTAGCCATTAGAAGTAACCTTCCATTTTCTTCTTCTCCATGGAGCCCGCGCTGTCATGGTCGATAACACGGCCCTGACGCTCTGACGTTTTGGTCAGCAGCATTTCCTGAATAACTTCAGGCAGGGTTGCAGCAGTCGATTCCACCGCACCGGTCAGTGGGTAACAACCCAGGGTACGGAATCGCACTGACTTCATTTCTGGTACTTCGCCTTCTTCCAAAGGCATACGGTCATCATCAACCATGATAAGAACGCCATCACGTTCTACAACCGGGCGAGGCTTCGCCAGGTACAGTTGTGGAATGTCGATGTTTTCTTTGTAGATGTATTGCCAGATATCCAGTTCAGTCCAGTTCGACATTGGGAATACACGAATGCTTTCGCCACGGTTTACCTGAGAGTTATAGATGTTCCATAACTCAGGGCGCTGATTTTTTGGATCCCAGCGGTGGTTGCTGTCACGGAATGAGTAAACACGCTCTTTGGCGCGAGATTTCTCTTCGTCACGACGCGCTCCGCCAAATGCGGCATCGAACTTATATTTGTTCAGGGCTTGTTTTAAGGCAGCTGTTTTCATTACGTCGGTATGCTTGGCACTACCGTGAGAGAATGGGCCCATGCCCATGTCAACGCCTTCCTGATTGATGTGTACCAGCAGGTCAAAGCCGTGCTTTTTAGCCTGCTGGTCACGAAACTCTATCATTTCTTTAAACTTCCACGTGGTATCAACGTGAAGTAATGGGAAAGGGATTTTGCCAGGGGCAAATGCCTTACGCGCCAAATGAAGTAAAACCGAAGAGTCCTTGCCTACGGAATAAAGCATCACCGGATTTTCAAATTCTGCGGCGACTTCACGAAAGATATGGATACTCTCGGCTTCGAGTTGTTTCAAGTGGGTGGTTGACGGGATACTATCAGTCATTTATCGAGTCCGAAGTTGTTGAGGTTTATATACGAAATGATTATATGCATAGAACCCTAACATATTTAGAAACAAAAGTGCTATGTTATTTTGCTATTTGAAATTACGTTTTTATTCCACTGTAATTCAGGCGTCATAAAGACTGATTTCTTTACGGCTAACAAAAATATCGGTGCGCGAAAACCAAGTGCGGATGAGCCCTTGATTTGTATGGGTTAGCAAAAGAACGGAAGGGGAATACAGGAACTCATCAGGCCAATGGCCTTTAAAGAAGTGCAGCAACACAGGGTGTTATCAAACCCCATATTGCTGCTCCGATGTGTTAATTAAATTACGTTTTGCTGGTGGTGTAGCGCCTCTTCAAACTTTTCAAAGGTCTCTTTAACGCTTTCCCGCGGTTGGGTGAGTTTAGACACCACTACAATAGCAATACTCGATAAAATAAAGCCCGGTACAATCTCATACATCCAGGCACTCAATGACTGACCACTAATGGTAATTGGCAGGTAAATCCATAGCAGCACCGTTACTGCGCCGGTGATCATGCCGGCAAATGCCGCCGCTCGTGTCATATGACGGTCAAACAGGCTGAATATTACCAGTGGGCCAAATGCTGCCCCAAAGCCTGCCCAGGCATTACTGACCAGCGACAATATTGTGCTGTCACGGTCATAAGCCAGCGCGATGGCTACTGCTGCTACCACAATGACGGATATCCGCCCGGCGATCACGAGTTCTTTCTCCGAAGCATCCTTACGCAGGAATACCTGATAGAAGTCGCTGGTTAGCGAGCTGGAGGTGACCAGTAACTGAGATGAAATGGTACTCATAATTGCCGCCAGTATGGCGGCCAGTAAAAAGCCGCCAATTAACGGGTGGAACAGCAGTTGCGACAGGTAAATAAAAATAGTTTCCGGGTCGATGCTCACGCCATCCTGCTGACTCACATAAGCCATCCCGTACAAACCGGTAAACAAAGCACCAATGATGGACATGATCATCCAGCTCATGCCGATACGGCGGGCAACCGGTACATCTTTTACCGAGCGTATGGCCATAAAGCGCACGATGATATGAGGTTGACCAAAGTAGCCTAAGCCCCAGGCCAGCAGCGAAATAATCCCGATAGTCGACAGCGCTGTGTTGGTAGAGGCATCGGTAAACAGGGCGAAAAGGTTGGGGTTGATATCGGTGATAATGGCATTGGCATCAGATAAACCGCCGAGGTTCATGATTACCACAATAGGCACCAGGATAAGCGACAGGAACATAATGCAGCCTTGCACAAAGTCGGTCATGCTCACCGCCATAAAGCCACCAATTAAGGTATAAGCAACTACCACACCGGCGGTTACATAAAGGCCTAATTCGTAACTCAGATTAAAGGATGACTCAAACAGTTTGCCGCCGGCTACCACACCAGAAGAGGTGTAAAGGGTAAAAAAGATAACAATCACCACCGAAGCAATTACTCGCAGCATGCGCGAGTTATCAGCAAAGCGGTTTTCAAAGTAGTCGGGCAGGGTGATAGCGTTATTGGCAATCTCGGTGTAAACCCGTAAGCGTGGCGCCACCAGAATATAGTTGGCAAACGCACCTATAGTCAGGCCCACCGCTATCCACATGGCCGATAAACCCGCCACATACATGGCTCCGGGTAAGCCCATTAGCATCCAGCCACTCATGTCCGAGGCACCGGCCGATAATGCCGTGACGGCAGGGCCAAGTTTACGCCCGCCCAGCATGTAGCCTTCTACACTGGTATCGGACTCTTTAAAGCTATACCAGCCAATGCCCAGCATAACCAGAAAATACAGTCCTAAAGAAATCATTGTGCCAACTGCCATTAGCGCTCCCTTCTCATTATTGTTTGATTTAAGTGTGCTTTTTACGGGGAAGCGCTGCCTAAGCCGTTTTGCCCCTAAAGCATCTCGTGTTGGTTCACTATAACAGGATGACAGCCAATAGGTAAGGCGAGGGCTTGAAAGCCCTTAAGTGAAGCAGAAAAGTTAATGGGGGACTCGTATAAAACCATAACTCGTTTTACATTTATAGGTTCAATAAGGTTCCAGTGCCCACAGGACTTATATTTGGTAAAACTATGGCTCAAAAAAACAGGATATTCAGTTGAATGAATATCCTGTTACAGGGTTATAGAGATTGTCTCTCAAACCATTTAAGAGTGAGATAAACGGCGGCGGTAGTCGCGCCCGCACTAAAATTTTTCGCTATCATCACCATCTGTCCCTCGGCACCGACTACTTGCTCTACGGTAATAATCACCGCTACCCCTAATAGCAAGCTGATAAAAACGAAGAATATTTCTTTGCTGAGTTGCATATCAGACTCCAGTAAATCCGGGCAGTTTAATCTGTCCATACAACATCGAGCAGATAAGCGACAGCGCCACCAACAGCGCCAACAGCCGCACCGGCCAATCCTGCTACACTTCCCGCTACAGCGCCGCCTGATGCTGCAGCGGCCAGTCCGCCAACTTCAAAGTCGCCCCAGCAGTGTTCTTCGCAGCCGCCAGATACCATAGTGATTTCATTCATTGTTAAAGTTTGCATAGTAAGTTCTATCCTTGTGGTTACGCACTGGATATTCAGTGCCATTCAACTATGCCTTAATAAATTTTTGCTTAAACTGAACGTCAGCACGGTTTTGTGACTCACTGGAATTGGTGGATGGCGAGAATATACCAACCGGGCAATTCCTGCCCGGCGTTTTACATTAGAGGGGCGTTTAAGCCGAAAATTTCAAATATTGCTTAAGTTCTGATTTAAATGCCGGGATATTGGCATCTTTATCACCTACAACCAGAATATTGGTTTTATGTAAGGCGTAACTGCTGCCCTGATACACTTCGTCGGCAAAGTCGTTGCTCATAGGCTTATCGTGATCCGGCACCAGGAAAACCGACATGCGCCCTTCCGGGGTTTCGATAATCAGGTGCAAACTACGGATCGCATCAAGTATACAGTAGTTCGCCGAAGCGATATGACCAATGGATGTATCAAGCTCGGCACCAAACTGAGCCAGTTTTGCATTGACTAACTGTGGTGTTACTTCCGTATTCGCGTGAGGTTGTTCAGTCTCTGCATAGTACATATGCGCCAACGCGGCCTGATCCAGCTGTACGTGTTGTTGCTGCCAGGCGGTGAGGGCAATACCAAAGGTAAAGGCAACACTGGCTGCAAGGCCTATATACCAGCGGTTGCGGCGTTTTTGCTGATTAAACTCCCGCATCGTTTGCTTGAGGATCAGTCGATTAGCCAAGTCTTCAGGCACGGGCACGCTAGCTGCCGCTTTCAGCTTCTCATCAAGCTGCTTGATATCCTGCCAAAATGCATCGTTGTCTGGATTTTGCGCAGCAGCTTCGAGTAAATCTTTCTCGTTATCCGCGGGGTTGGTATAGACCCGGCGGCGAAATTCTAATTCATCCACTATGAAAACCTCTTTGTTGCGACGATGATGTCAGTGCATCCTTTAATTGCGCTCTCGCTCTGAACAGCCTTGTCATAACGGTATTTTTATTAAGTTCCAGTTGCTGGGCGATTTCATCACCACTAAACCCAAAGATGATTTGCAACATTAATGGCTCGCGATAATCCGGCGCCAGTTTCCCGATCGCTCGCCGCACCTGACGTACTTCTGCGTCACTGTCCTGATCCTCATTGCCGGCAACCGAGACTTCGTCGAAGTCGACCAGATCGAATTGCTTGCGTTCGAAACGCCGTGCGTTTTCGCGTCTAAGGATGGTGATCAACCAGGATTTTGCGGCCTTTTCATCCTGTAAACTATCCAATGCCCGCCAGGCGCGCAGGAAGGTCTCCTGCACAATATCTTCGGCAGTACTCTTATCGTTTGTGAGCCAGTACGCATAGCGATAAATATCACCGTGAAGAGCACGTACCAAAGCTTCGTAGCGGAGCGTTTTTTCTTTCATGATTAACCAGACCTGACATTAATTAAATTAATTTCACAAAAGAATAAAATTTTTCAAAAAAAATAAAGGAGCTAAAACGCTCCTTTATTTATCCATTTATCCAAAGTCAGTTAACCAGCGACTAAATTAGCATTAACTGGCAGGGTAGAGGGGCGATAGTCCCTGCCCGGAAGTGCTTTGCTGGTTTGGCAGGTTCTTCAGCTTATTAAGCAGTGCAGATGGATCCCACTTTGCTGGCTGCGTGGCATAGCCAGCTGCCATCATAGCGTCAACCTCCGGTTTTATCTGTTGCTCTATTTGCCAGCGTTTAGCCGCAGAGAACTGACTAAGCCACTGGTTAAGCGCCGGTTGGATTTTCCGGATATCGCCCTGACGAACAATTTGCTGTAACTGATTGGCTGACGTTGTGGGTTGGGCGGTCTCTGCCTGCACAGGTGTAAAGTTGCGCGGGCCACGTTTTTTAAGCTGAACATAGGTAAACAACCAGCCAGTCAATGTAAGCAGCCAGAGCGCTAACATGATGGTGTGCAGGTTATCCCACTCGTTTTGTGCTGTCTCAGCCGTTGTTGGCTGAGTTGGCGTTTGCTTTGTTTCTTCTGCCGGTTGAGGCGCGGCCGGTTGCATTGGTGGCGGAGTAGCTGCTGGGGTTGATTGTCCGGAAGCGGCTATCACGTTTACCGTGCGACTGGGCAGTTTTGCGTATTCGGTTTTGCCGGTAGACACATTAAACCAGGGCACTCTGACTTCCGGAATAATATAACTACCTGCTTTGGTTGGGATCATGGCAACTGATTCGGTGCGTTGTACAATCAGGCGGTTGTCTTTTTCTGCCGATGCGCTGTTAGCCTGGTCCGGGTACAGTTTAAAATCCGGCGGATAGATTTGTTCAATCTCCGGCAGTTGCTCCTCTACCACGCCTACCGCAGTAAGCGTAAGAGTGCGGGTAACTGGCTCACCTACAGTAAAAGTATCGCTTTGCCATTCTTCATCCAGTTGTACAAAGTCGCTGGGTAACCAATGATAATCCACTTCAGCGGGAATGGGTTTCACCTCTACCTGCACATCCGGACCTACCCGGTTGATAGTTTGAGTACGATTAAAAAAGCCAAAGCGCTGGTTGGTGTTAGGAGCAATCACCTCACCGGAGAATACCGGGCCACGAATGGTAAAGGTGCCGGATTGCTGGGGTAACACAGCAAAGTTACGCTCCACAACCTGATAACGACTACCATTCACCAACTCTGTGTATTGCTTGTCATCACCGAGTTGTTGGATTTGCGCGTTTTCCAGTTCTGGCGCTTGCAGGCTGCCGCGCTCAATTTGCGAAGACAGATATAGCTTTACGGTATAACGCAACTGCTGCTGTAAATACACCGAATCGTTGTTTACTTCAGTACTCACGTAATAATCCCGCGCAGGGGCGTTATCTCCTTGCTGAACCGGAATAACCCGTACCTCCACCGGCGCACTCTTTTGCCCTTCAATGGTAAATGCAGGGATGGTAAATGTTCCGACCTTACGCGGAAACAAGGTGGTACTCCAGGTGGTAGTCCGCCGGGTATCGAAGTTGATAATTGAGGTTTGCGAGCTGACAGAAGTGCGTCCCACAACAAAGTCACTGAGCAATACCGAGCTGTCGAAAGCTTCTCTTTCGGCATCGCCTTCGGCGGTTACGGTTAGGGTGATGGCTTCATCGAGCATCACCGGGTTTTTATCCACGGTCGCAGTGACGCTGGTTACTTCTGCGTGGGCTGAAAAGGTCAGTAACAGTAACCATATAAACCAATGGCGTTGTTTAAGCATTACCAATCACTCCGGGTTGAATCTGGTGGGCGGCGATACTGCCGCTTCTGGGATTCCAGTTGCATTTTGCGTTTAAGTAAGAAAGCAGGATCATCAGGGACCCGCCGCAACAAATTGTTCAGTCGCTGCTGGGTTTCCTTATCCCGCTCGCTCTGTTCCTGTTGACCTTGTTGGGCCTGAGACTGTTGTTCGTCTTGCTCACCTTGCTGCTGTTGTTGTTCTTCGGACTGTGCATTCTGGTCGTCCTGTTGCTCGCCTTCCTGTTGCTCCTGCTCAGACTGTTGATCGGCATTTTGCTGATCTTGTTGCGAGTTTTGCTGTGAATCCTGCTGATTCTGACCATTTTGCTGGTCAGAGTTTTGTTGATCCTGTCCGGATTCACCCTCCTGTTGGTCAGACTGCTGCTGATCTTGCTGCGACTGATCCTGTTGATTCTGGTCCTGTTGGTTTTGTTGATTCTGCTGTTGTTGGTCCTGCTGTTCCTTGAGCTTTTCGATCAACGCTTTGTTGTCTTTGGCGTCAGGGAATGTCGGGCGTTTTTCCAGCGCTTTATCGTAAGCGGCTATTGCAGCATCCAATTGACCGGCTCTGGCCAACGCATTGCCCTGATTATAATACCCGTCGGCAGTGTCAAGCTGACTATAGGTCTCGGCAGCCGCCGCATAATCACCTTCACGGTACTGAGCTGCGCCTTTCCAGGCCGGGTCCTCAAAATTGCTGCTTGCGGCGTCATATTGTGATGCGTTATACGCTTCGAGACCTTGCTGATCAGCATTTAAGAAGGGTTTCTTCCACCAGGGCAGACCAGGCATATCACTTTGTGGCGTTTCTTCACTTTCAGCCGCAGACTGCTTTTCTTGTTGTTGAGCGCTGGCTGGCGGCGTGGGAAATGTCAGGGTTACTGAGACTAACAGAGCAAAGATTAAACCGCGCTTAAACGCAAAGGCGGCAATGGGTAATAACAATAGTAGTAAGTAAGGGCCGGCCTCGCGCCACTCATCACCCTGGTTGTTATTGTCATTATCCTCGGTTTCGCGGTTTTCAAAGCGGCCCGTTGCTGAGAGCTGGCGAATATCGGCATCATTGGCTGTTAACTCGGCAAAGGTGCCACCACCTTGCCGGCTAAGCTGTTGTAGTGCGCCAGCATTCAGTTTAGGTACCACAATTGAGCCATTATTCCGTTTAAGCAATTCGCCGTTAAGCTGCTTGATAGGTGCACCTTCTTCGGTGCCGACACCCAGAATATTCACCTTGAACGGGGTTTCAGAAAGAAAGTCGCTTAATTCTTTCATTTGAGAAATTTCCACGCCATCGGTGATCCAGTAAAGCATACCATTCTGAAAGCCGGCATTGGTCAGCAGAGTTTCAGCCAAGCGTAACCCTTGTACCGGATCGCTGCCAGCAACCGGCATAATTTCCGGGCTTAATCCAGGTAGCAGCGCATTGAGGGTATTGGCATCCTCGGTAAGCGGGCTGATCACAAAGGCATCACCGGCATAAGCCACCAGGCCCATGTCACCTTCGTCAATCAGATTAACCAGATCGATAGCTTTGTATTTAGCACGGGACAGGCGGTCGGGCGCTATATCGGTGGCACGCATGGAAAGCGACATATCCAGCACCAGCACGTGGCCGGTTTTAACCTGATACACTGGCTGCGGAATACGCTCCCAGGTTGGCCCTGCCAGGGCAATAACGCCTAACAGCCAGGTAAGCGCCAGAAACGGCACAAACAGCGAAGTAACAGATTGTTGTTTGCCGGTAATTAAATGCTGGTAAAGGTGACTGGCAATCACGCCCTGCCAGCCAGTTGCTTTAGCGCGCCATCGTTTAACAAACCACACTGCTACTAGCAGGGGAATGAGCGCATAGAACCATTCCGGACGTAAAAAATGAAAATCAGCAGGCAATAACATCATTCGGCTGACATCCTCATTGCAAAGAGTCGGCGCCAGAGCAGACTAAACAGCAGGCCAATTACCGGCAATATGCTTAAAATCAGTGCCAGCGCCAGCGGATAATAATACAGTGCTGTGAGTGGACGCATTTTGCGTTCATCACCGGCGATCGGTTGTAGTTGGTCGAGCATGGCGTAAATTTGTTCCAGCTCAGCGGCATCCCGGGCCCGGAAGTACTGACCACCGGTTGCTTTGGCGATGTCGGTCAGCATGCTTTCATCCAGTTCCTGTGAAGGATTGACCTGACGACTGCCGAAAAAGCTGTTCACCGTCATAACATCTGCACCCACACCAATGGTATACACGGTAACACCGGCATCCACTGCCAGCTCTTTAGCCTGTTCCGGCGAGATATTACCAGCGGTATTTTGTCCGTCGGTGAGCAAGATCAGTACACGGTTGGAGTCGGTTTTAAGCTCAAAACGCTTTACTCCTAATCCAATGGCATCGCCAATGGCGGTCTGTTCGCCTACCAGGCCGATAACGGCCTCATCGAGTAAGGTGGCAACGGTTTCTCTATCGTAAGTCAGCGGTGCCTGCAAATAAGCGGTATCCGCAAACAGTATAAGGCCAAGGCGATCGCCGACGCGACGCTTAATAAAATCATGCAATACTGATTTGATCATGGTCAGGCGGTTTACCTGACGCCCATTAACCAGCATGTCTTCAATTTTCATACTGCCGGACAGGTCCACCGCAAGCATCATCTCCCGGCCTTCGCTGGGAATACTCACCGGCTCACCAAGCCATTGAGGGCGGGCGGCCGCTAGTACCAGGCATATCCAGATAACGGCTGCCAACAAGTGTAGCCACACCGTTGAGCCTTTTGAGGGCTGCGTTTCTGGTAAGTTGTTCAACAGCGTTGGCACGCGTAGGGCCACTTCTGCACTCTGGGTTCTGCCGCTGAGTAGCCGGATTATCCACGGCAAAGGTAAAATACAAAGTATCCACCACCAGGCAAACTCAAACATTGTGGTTTACCTCCGGTGTGCTCACAGATTCGGGCGCATGCTTTAACCTGGCTTGTTGCAGCCAGAGGCTCACAGCGTGATGCATTTCAGTTAGTTGTTCACTATCCGGCGCAGCCGGCAGATAAGGGCTCTGGCAAAGGGCTTCCAGCCCTGGCTTTGCTTTGGCCTGATGCTTGTCGGCCAGACAGTTCAAAAGTAAATGTTGCCAGGCACTACCGTAGGCTGAAGCGGAATATCCGGCATCAAAATAATGGAGGGTGACCCGCTTGAGTAATTGATTGGCTTTTGCCGGGTAGTGGGCATCTACACTCAAATTTCTGTGTAACGCGATGGCCTCACGGCGGGCCCGGTTAAATCTGATGTGGCGGATTATCATACAAACTAAGCCACATAACAGCGCCACTACGAGCAGTGCAGCAACCCACCATCCCCAGGCGAGAGGCCACCAGTCTACGCCTTGCGGTGTATGAATATCTTTTAACTGAGCTAACGGGTCCACTGTGACAACCTCCGTAAGCGTTCAAACTGTTCAGTAAGCGGCAGGCCGGCATCAATAAAACTCAAAGAGGTTTTACATTGCTTGAGGTGCGACTCAACTGCCTGCCAGCGAGCCTGCTGACTGGATGAATAATGACGGGCCAGGTTGCTGTCGCCTAACAGCCAGGTTTGTTGCTGTGCGCCGTTGGTAACATTCACCGGCTGTAAGCGATGCGTTACCGGCAGTTCCCGTTCCAGCGGATCGGTAATAGCCAGTGCACTAACTTCGCAATGACGGCTGATTTGCATTAAATGCTGCAAAGCACGCTCTTCTAATTGCAGAAAGTCACTGATCACATATACCAGGCTTCCTGGTTTTGCCAGACGACGCAGGCGAGCCAGTGCGCTTTCCATATTGGTATCAGGCTGAGCAGATTGTTGGCTACGGGCATCATTCTGACAGCGCATGAGTTCGTGGCAGATAGAAAGCACGGCGCGTTTACGGCTGAGCGGTTTGCACTCGGCGTGCATATAATCGGAATAAACCAGCGCGCCCACTTTATCGCCGCGTTGGGCTGCGGCCCAGCTGATTAACGCCGTTAAATGCGCTGCCTGTACCGACTTGAGTAATAACTGCGTGCCAAACTGCATAGAGGAAGACATATCGCACAAAATAAATACCGGGCGCTCGCGCTCTTCACGGTAAACCTTGGTATGAGTTTTACCGGTGCGCGCAGTCACCCGCCAGTCAATTGCGCGAATATCGTCGCCGGGCTGGTAATGCCTGGCTTCGTCGAACTCCATGCCCCGGCCCTTATGCTTAGTCAGGTAACTGCCTGCCAAACGCGCCTGTGGCGTTCTCCGCGGGGTTAGATCCAGCAGGTTGGCAAACTGTCGGTATTGCAGTAACTCTTTGACACCTAAGTGAATGCCGTCCGACTGCAATCGTGCTAAATAAGATTGCGCAGTCATGATTTAAGGTACGGCCACCAGATTTAAAATTTTATCGAGCACCTGATTGGTGTTTACGCCTTCGGCTTCTGCCTGATAAGACAAAATAATGCGATGGCGCAGGGCATTGTGAAATACTGCCTGAATGTCATCCGGGCCAACAAAGTCACGGCCAGCCAGCCAGGCATGCGCCCGTGCACAGCGGTCCAGTGCAATAGTGGCACGGGGGCTGGCACCAAACTCAATCCATTCGGCCAGCTCCGGTGCGTAGTTTTCCGGACGACGGGTAGCCATGATCAGCTGCACCAGATAAGTCTCCAGAGCAGGGGCCATGTGCAGTGCTAAAGCAGCTTTGCGAGCGGCAAAAATATCCGCCTGGCTGAGACTGGGCGGTACCGCCTGCGGTGCACTCAATTCCTCGTTGCGGGTTAGCTGCAGGATTTGCAGTTCGGTATCGGCATCCGGGTAATCAATCTCCAGATGCATTAAAAAGCGGTCCAACTGGGCTTCTGGTAATGGATAAGTCCCTTCCTGTTCCAGCGGGTTTTGAGTGGCCATTACCAAGAACAGCTCTGGCAGCTTGTAGGTTTTGTTACCTACCGTAATTTGATGTTCTGCCATGGCTTCAAGCAGTGCCGACTGCACTTTGGCCGGGGCCCGGTTAATTTCATCGGCTAACACCAGGTTATGAAACAGTGGTCCTTGCTGAAAAACAAATTCGCCGGTCTCCGGGCGGTAGATATCCGTGCCTGTGAGGTCGGCAGGCAGTAAGTCAGGAGTAAACTGTACGCGGTGAAAGTCACCATCAATACCTTTAGCCAGCGCATTGATGGCACGGGTTTTTGCCAGCCCGGGAGGTCCTTCTACCAGTAGATGACCATCAGCCAGTAATGCAATTAACATATTGAGCGTAAGTTGAGACTGACCAATTATCTGTGAGTCGAGGTATGCGTGTAACTGTCTGAACTGCTCAGCTGCCATAGGAGAATCTTACCTTTTTATGTTATTGAAAATGCAAAATAATGGGTAAAAATTGCGCGATATCCGTTGGACCGGTACCGGCACTGAACCGATAGGACTTTTCAGGGTCTTAAAGGTTCCCGCTAAAATGGGCAGAAAGCCATTTTTTGCTTGTCCAATTGTTGTTATATCAACAATCTGTAATAGGGTCGCTTTATTTTGTTTCAAGAGATGTCCGTCCTCAAGTGAATAAATGTTGCAAAATATTCCGCCGCACATTTGCTATTTGTTTAATAGTTTGTAAAAATCTGCCCACTAACTACAGGTCAGACCACTTGATGGTCGCAAATACAGGTTGAATTGCATGGCTAAACAACAATCAGTCACAACGCGCAACGGCGACAGGATCGCAATTGTTGCCGGCCTCAGAACGCCGTTCGCAAAAATGGCGACCTATTTTCACGGCGTGCCCGCTGTTGATTTGGGCAAGATGGTGGTAAACGAACTACTTGTTCGCAATGCGGTGGATCCCAAGCTGGTTGAACAACTGGTGTACGGCCAGGTTGTACAAATGCCTGAAGCGCCCAATATTGCTCGCGAAATCGTGCTGGGCACTGGTATGAACGTTCACACTGATGCCTACAGTGTCTCCCGTGCCTGTGCTACCAGTTTTCAGTCTACCGTGAATATTGCCGAGTCGATGATGGCGGGTAATATTGAAGTCGGTGTGGCAGGTGGTGCCGATTCAACGTCTGTATCGCCTATCGGGGTATCGAAAAAACTGGCCAGAGCGCTGGTGGATTTGCAGAAAACTAAAACGCTGGGGCAAAAATGGGCCGTGCTCAAAAAACTGGGCTTAAAAGACCTGCTGCCGGTACCTCCTGCAGTAGCAGAATATTCAACCGGATTATCCATGGGACAGACGGCAGAGCAAATGGCTAAAAGCCATGGCATTACCCGTCAGGCTCAGGATGAGCTGGCGCACCGTTCTCACAGTCTGGCGGCAGAAAGCTGGCAAGCTGGTAAGCTGGCCAACGAGGTCATGACTGCCTATGCCGAACCTTATAAAGGCGCGCTGGAGCAGGATAACAACATTCGTTTTGACTCTAAAATCGAAGGGTATGCAAAGCTGCGCCCGGTGTTTGATAAAAAGTATGGCTCAGTTACGGCCGCGAATGCCACGCCGCTTACCGACGGCGCTTCTGCTGTACTGATGATGACAGAAAGCAAAGCGAAAGCGCTGGGCTATACCCCGCTGGGTTACATTAAGAGTTATGCGTTTGCGGCAATTGACGTGTGGGAAGACATGTTGATGGGGCCTTCGTATGCAACGCCCATGGCGCTGGATAAAGCGGGTATGACGCTGAACGACTTAACCTTAATCGAAATGCACGAAGCCTTCGCTGCGCAAACGCTGGCCAATATCAAAATGTTCGCCAGTGACAAGTTTGCTCAGGAAAAACTTGGCCGCAGTAAAGCCACCGGCGAAATTGATATGGACAAGTTTAATGTCATGGGGAGCTCTATTGCTTACGGTCACCCGTTTGCGGCCACCGGCACCCGAATGATCACCCAAATGCTTAACGAACTGAACCGCCGAGGCGGTGGAACCGGTCTGTTAACTGCCTGTGCGGCAGGTGGATTAGGTGCAGCGATGATTGTGGAGACAGCATAATGACAGAACAAACTCAAAGCGCATTTACGCTGACCAGACAGGATAACGGTATTGCCATATTAACCATGGACGTGCCGGGGGAGTCGATGAACACTCTGAAGGCAGCGTTTGGCGAAGAAATGACCGTCCTGCTGGATGAAATTGAAAATGACAGCAGTATTAAGGGCGTTGTGTTGGTAAGCGGTAAGGATAATTCATTCGTTGCCGGTGCCGATATCACCATGCTGGATGCTTGCTCTACGGCAGAGGAAGCCATGGCACTGGCCAAAGGCGGGCAGGATATCTTTAACCGCATTGAAAATATGCGCCAGACGTTTGTAGCGGCTATTCACGGGCCTGCGCTGGGCGGTGGCCTGGAATTGGCAATGGCGTGTCATTACCGAATTTGTACCGAAAGCTCAGCGACCCAGTTGGGCCTGCCAGAAGTGCAGCTCGGTCTGTTGCCGGGCAGTGGTGGCACGCAACGCTTACCCAAACTGGCCGGTATTCAGCAAGCGATTAAAATGATGCTGACGGGGTCTTCCGTTCGCGCTAAACAAGCCAAAAAATACGGCATAGTGGATGACGTGGTACCGCGTTCTGTGCTGGTTGATGTCGCTTCTCAATTTGCCGCTAAGTCGAAACCTTCCCGTAAGGCCGAACCGAAAGGGCTGGTAAATAAGTTTCTTGAGGGCACTGCCCCGGGGCGCAATATTGTCTTTAAAAAAGCGGGTGAGCAAACCCAGGCCAAAACACGCGGCAATTACCCGGCACCACAACAGATCCTTGATGTGGTGGCCATTGGCATAAACAAAGGCATGCAGGCGGGCCTGGAAGCAGAGGCTAAGGCTTTTGGTCAATTAGTGATGACGCCAGAGTCAAAGCAGCTGCGGCAAATTTTCTTCGCTACAACAGCGATGAAAAAAGAGTCTGGCGTTGCTGATGTCCCACCAGAGAAAGTTAATAAGGTGGGTGTGCTTGGTGGCGGTTTAATGGGCGGCGGTATCGCCTACGTTACTGCTACCAAAGCAGGTGTTCCGGTGCGGATTAAAGATATTCAGCCGGCTGGTATTGCCAATGCCATGAAGTACAGCTATGACTTGCTCAATAAAAAGGTTAAGCGCCGCTTTATGCGTAAGTCTGAGATGCAAAAACAAATGGCATTATTAACCAGTACGCTGGATTACTCGGGCCTGCAGGACGCCGATATTATTGTTGAAGCGGTGTTTGAGGATGTTGGCCTTAAGCGTAAAATGGTGGCCGATGTAGAGCAGGGGTGTAAAGCCGACACCATTTTTGCCTCGAACACGTCATCCATTCCTATTGCTGAAATTGCCGCCGAGGCTGAGCGCCCGGAAAATGTTATCGGTCTGCATTACTTTTCGCCGGTAGACAAAATGCCGCTGGCAGAAGTGATTGCCCACGAGAATACCTCCGATCAGACAATTTCTACCACGGTGGAGTTTGCTAAAAAGCAGGGTAAAACACCGGTAGTCGTCAAGGATGGGGCGGGGTTTTACGTTAACCGAATTCTTGCTCCTTACATGAACGAAGCCGCAAGTCTTATTCTGGCCGGCGAGCCTATCGATCACATTGATAAAGCGCTCCTTAACTTTGGTTTCCCGGTAGGACCGGTGAAGCTGCTGGACGAAGTTGGTATTGATGTAGGCACTAAAATTATTCCTATCCTTATGGATGCCTTTGGCGAGCGTTTTACCGCTCCCTCAGCGTTCGATAAAGTGCTGGCAGACGACCGCAAAGGTAAGAAGAATAAAAAAGGCTTTTACGACTATAGCGGCAAAAAGCCAGGTAAAGCGGTAGATGAGAGTATTTACCCGCTGCTGGGTGTTTCCCCCTCTAAGAGCCGCAGTGAATCAGAGATTTCAGAGCGCTGCGTGCTGATGATGCTTAATGAAGCCGCACGCTGTCTGGATGAAGGGGTTATCCGTAGCGCCAGGGACGGTGATATCGGCGCTATCTTCGGAATTGGTTTTCCACCATTCCTTGGTGGACCTTTCCGCTACATGGATCAGTTAGGTGTCGCAAAAGTGGTGGAGCGGTTAAATTACTATGCTGATAAGGTCGATGCCAAGTTCAAACCAGCGGCTGTACTGGAAACAATGGCAGCCGAAAACACCAACTTTTATTAACCCAGTGTAACTCAAATGTTAAAAATCCGGCTTAGGCCGGATTTTTTCATTATAAGCCAAATAAATGATGGTTTTGTTACCAAAAAAGGGTACTATGCGCCCGCTGAAAATGTTGAGTGTTTTTCCAGCAAGTCAAAAAAACCTTATAGATTAAAAGGGTGTCAATATGTTGACAGTGATTTTAGTTTGTCTGGCCAGTAGCTGTTACTTTTTTGTCGAAGCGACAAAAGCCGGACTATCGGCAAAGCAGTGGGCGTTAGTAGGGTTATTAATGGGCCCGCTGGTGTGGCCAATGTTTTCTATAAGCCGCCATGTGCGGATGAGAAAGGATTGCGGCTTTAATAACGCCTATTTGCAGGCGTAGCAGGCATAAAAAAAGGAGCCTGAGCTCCTTTTTTAGAATTCTTGTAGAAGCTTAAATGCGAACACCGCCAGTTTTAGGCTTGTAAGACTGGGTTTCAGTTGCGACTTCTTTTTTCTGTACAGGAGCTTTCTGTGCGCCTTCTTGCTTATCGGCTGCTACAGGTGCGGTTGTAGAAAGTACTAGGGCTACTGCGTATGCTTTCAACATCTTTCTTTCCTCGTTATATTCTTATATACAAAACAAACAAAACTGATTGACAATCCTCATTGTCATTCTTAGTAATGCGAACCCTATGCCAACTTTTAAACTCCTTTAAAAACAAAGGCTTGCAGCATCCATTTGGACGGCGTCAATTTTCCGTTGCCGGAAATTATTGCCGTTCTATGCATTTATCTGCCGCTTGTCAGAATACTTAAGGTAAAAGAGTCAAAAAATTGCCTTTATTCGATAAAAAGGCGCCAATTAGCACACATTTAAATAAAAGTGACAAAGTTATTTATAGTTGTAACTGGTTAATAACATAAGGGGTTTTATCGAGGACTGCCTCAAATAGCAGCGTACGGACAAGTTGGAAGGCATTTAGTAGTAAAGTGAGTTTAAACTCTTAAGCATGAGCATTAATCGCGGCTAGTTTATTTTGATGCACAGGGCTCATGGGATAGGTGAATGGCATCGGAAAATGAGGAGCGCCTGCGATAATAGCCCCACAGGCTTAGTTAGGTTGGAGAAACCTTATTGATGATTTTATGTAGCAAGCTGTTTTCACGTAGCAGCTTCTCGAAGCGTTCGGCATTGAGCGGTTTGCTGTACAGGTAACCCTGCAGCATTTCGCAATCGTAGCGGCGCAGAATGTTAAGCTGCTCTTCATATTCTACCCCCTCGGCAACCACTTTCAGGCCGAGATTGTGCGCGATATTTATAATTGCTGCAGCCATATGACGGTCGACATTACTGTTGGCGATATCATCAATAAAGGCTTTATCGATTTTTAAGGTATTGAGAGGGAATTTCTTCAAATAAGCCAGTGAAGAGTATCCCGTACCAAAGTCATCCAGTGCCAGGTGAATACCGCGATCACGCAGCCGCTGCATCATTCTGAGGCCTTCTTCCGGGTTTTCCATCAGGGTGCCTTCTGTAATCTCACACTCTAAGTGAAGAGGAGACAGCCCTACCTGACGAAGCACGTTTTCTATGCGGTCATCAAGGTCTGGTAATTCAAACTGTTTCGCCGAAATATTAACCGCCACCCGGCCGCTGAATAAGCCTTCACTGACCCAGCGCTTGGTGTCTTCGCAGGCTTTGCGCAAAACCTGCTCGCCAATCTCGATAATCTGCCCAGTTTGCTCAGCCAGTGGAATAAACTGCCCCGGGCTTACAATGCCTTTATTGGGGTGTTCAAAGCGTACCAGCGCTTCCATGCTGACCAGCTTACCGGTGGTAATATCCACTTTAGGCTGATAATAAACAGTAAACAAATTGTCTTTTATGCCCTGACGGATCAGGTTTTCGATCTGAAGCTGACGAACGGCGTTCTGGTTCATTTCGCCACTGAAGAACTGATAACTGTTACCGCCGTTGTTCTTGGCAAAATACATGGCCGTGTCAGCGTTTTTCAATAATTCCTGGGGAGAGGAGCCATCTTCAGGGAATAACGCTATACCAATACTGGCACCTAACACAAACTCTTGCTTGTTGATGATAAATGGCCGTGAAAGGGTGTTTAAAATACTCTGAGCAAAGTGGGTGATAGTATGTATATCCGAAAAATCTTCCATCAGAATACTGAACTCATCACCGCCGAGGCGATAGCAGGTAGAGTTGCTGTCGGTCATGCGCTGGATACGCTTAGCGATTTGCTTAATCAATATATCCCCGGTTTGGTGACCGAGCGAGTCGTTAATTTTCTTAAAGTTATCCATATCCAGGCAGAGTAGGGCATGGGGAGTCGCCCGGCGCACCAGGTTGCTATGACTGGCCTGGAAAAACGAACGGTTAGGTAACTCGGTGAGCGGATCGGAGTTAGCCAGTTTCAATAATTCTTTTTCTGTACTCTTACGAGAGGTGATGTCTGAAAATACGCCTACAAAGTGCGAGATACGACCGTCGTCGTCGTGCACCGCATCGATATTCAGCTCGATTTCGTAACGCTCACCATTTACCCGGCTACTTTCAACTTCACCGCTCCAGTTTCCTCTGGATCTCAGTGTTTTCTTAATTTCTTCGGTAAAGGCTTCCGGATACTGATGGAAATACAGATAAGTTGCCAATGCCTGATCCCGGGTTTCACCGGTGTAGGTACAGTAGGCATTATTCACGGAAATAAAACGGAATTTAGTATCGGTGATAAATACGCCTTCTGAAATGTTTTCGATAGAGCGTTTAAACAGGTTGAGCTGCTCTTCGGCGTCTTTCAGATGCTGAATATCTTTTAATGTACCCGTCATTCGAATGGGCTCATTATTGTGGTCACGTTGTACCACTTTGCCGCGATCAAGTATCCATAACCAGGTGTTGGTGAAGGTTTTAGTACGGTAGGCAATTTCGTAAAAGTCAGTTTTACCTTCCAGATGCTCTTTCAGAGCATCCTGAACGCGCTTAAGGTCGTGAGGGTGGATGTTTGCGTCATAAGCGCTGCTGGTGCGGATGTCGTCCTGGGGAAAGTCCAGTGTGCCCCAGGTGTTTGACCGGTAAACCTGACCACGGTAAACATCCCAATCCCATAATTCATCACCGCTGCTCCAAAGTGTGAGCTTCAAGCGTTCTTCCGACTCAGAGACGGCGATTCGTTGTCGACGACGAACGTGGTATTGACGAACAACATACAGTGTAATAATTGCCGCAAAGAAACCATAAAATATTAAAGCCGCAGGGTGTAGCCATGGTGGCGGTAAGATCGTCAGGTTTAACTCACGAGAGGGGGACCAGGCTTTACCGTCTTCCTGAGCTTGCACTTCAAACGTATAATCACCAAAAGATAAGTTGTTGTAAGGAGCTTGTCTTTCTTCTCCAGCTTCTGTCCAGTTCTTATCTAGTCCTGTTAATCGATACCGGTATTTTACGCTTGAAGGTGAAATTGCATTTAGCAATGTAAAGCCAAGACTAAAGCGAGAGTCATTCACGGATAAAGTTAGCGAATCCTTTAGATTAATTGGCTTATCAAGAACTGAGTTCTGTTTACCATACTCTTGTTCTTTCCCAAAAATCTTTAATGAGACTAGTTGCGGCTTCTGTGAGGGAGTGTCGGTAAAATGATCCAGAGAGAGTAACTCAGGGTGAAAATAGTGAAATCCTCTGTCGCCGCCGAATACCAATGCGTTTTCTTTTGTTTTGGTGACAGCACCCTCTGAATAATCGTTTAATTCTAATTTGGTGCTAGAGAGGTTTAATACAATCTGTAGGTTTGGTAACAAGACCTGTTTAATCTCATTAGAAGCTGTAGAAATCCAAATCGAGTCTTTTAATCCAATAGAGGCTAGTATATTTGCATCTATATTGAGCGAATGATTCCGGACAACATTAAATGTCTTTTTATCGACTTGGAAGATTCCCGAAGCTTGTGTTGTTAACCAGTAATAATTACCCCACAAATATACTGATTTTACTCTTGCTAATAAATTTTTCTGGTCCGATTTAAGGTTGATAACATTACTAACTGAATCGGCTTCAGGATCGAAGATTGTGACCAGACCTTCAGATGAAAGCCAAACTTTACCATCGCGGTCTGTATACACCGGCGATGACATTTTATCTTTCAATGAATCTGAGTGGAATTTCAACTTATAATTTTGAGAAGGGGACGAATGGTCTGTGTTTTCTCCTTCAATGGATATTAGTCCTTCTTTCTCTGTCCATGCCCAAATGTTTCTTCCAACAAGATGGATGTTATCGACTATTTCACCCTTTAAGAAGGTCTTCTGTAGTTCAAGTTTGTCACCATTGACTCGATAGAGTTCTATACCTTTTGAAGTGGCAAGCCATATCTGGTCGTACTCATCAATTGCCAAATCCCATAACTGATTAGCCCGGTCATTCAAGAATATTATCTGGTTAGCGTCATAAAAATTGAGACGGCTAAGGCCTGCACTTTGGGTTGCGATCCAAAGGTTCCCTTTACTGTCTTCCCTAATACCCCAAATCCGTGGAGAGCCACTATCCTGTTCTGAATTTGCCACCGGATACAATCTTAAAACATTAGACCCAGCAGAGTGACGATAGAGCCCCTCAACGGTTGCTAGCCATATTGATGACGCAGAGTCTTTGTATATTCGCCGAACAAATTGATTATCCAGGTAGGTCAGGTTTTGCATCTCTGCATCAATTACTATCAGCTTTTCTTTTATTGTGTTGTAAGTACCAAGTCCATCTTCAGTACCAAACCATATGACACCATTCGAAACTTCAGCAATTGAGCGAACAACTTCATTCTTAAGGTTTGGATAGTTTGCTTTATTTACTCGTTTAACAATTTCGCCATCATTGTTCAGAACGATAATTCCCTGGTTCGTAGCTATCCAGTATTGACCATCAATAACCTGGATATCAAAAACGGCATTGGCTGGTAGATTGATGCCCCAAGGGTTTACGGACTTTAATGAATAAAGCTGACGGCGTTTCTTGTCGTAAATGTACGCACCGGAGGCAAACGTCCCTATCCAAATGCGTGTTGGCTCATTGCGGATTTCTTCAATCTCATCCGGGAAGTCAACACGTTCATCTAATAATGATAATGTCCCCGATTTTTGATCAATTCGGTAAATATTTGACGCATCAGCTATTAGAATATCGCCTGATGCATCTTCATCAATGGACCAGATTTCATTGTTTCTTAAAACTGAATTATTGTTGTCGTAGACCTGAAAATCGTCTGTGTCCGGGCGATATTTGGCCAGCCCCTCATAAGTCCCAATCCATAAGTCGTCATTTGACGAAACGAACATTGTTCTGGCAAAGCCTTGAGGTATTGAGGTTGGATTAGTAGGGGAGTGTTTGTATTCTTTAAACTGATAACCATCGAAGCGAAACAGACCTTCAATAGAACCTACCCAAATGTACCCTCGTGAGTCCTCAACGATTGACATGATGGTGTCTTCAGGCAGGCCGTCTTCTCTGGTGTACTCAGTAAATTTGATATCAGTAAGCACCGTGGCAGCAAAAACTGCACGGGTAAATAGGAATAGCACTGAAATTATCAGTGCAAAAGTCGTTCTTTGGGTTGAGCGCACCATACACCTTTGGCATTGACTGCCTTATCTTTTTTTTACTTCTTATCGTGTCTAGCTTCCCTACTATCCGCTACCCAATATGCCCAATAAACAGCGTCTCTACAAGGTTTTTTTTGATTGCCACCACTGCCTGTGTATTTCTTGGGCAACCAGTGGTGACGGCAGGGGGAAAGAGGGTATTTATTGCTCAGAGGTAAAATTCAACTTTAGACTTAAAATCCGCGATATTCGGAATAAAGACGTCATTTGCCACGTTCATGGTTTTAAATTTACCCGGGGCAAACAATACCAGCTGTCCGAAAGTCTGGTTGAGATTCATGTCTGTGGCGTAGCGTTCGATATCGCTGAATCGCATCGACTCGATAGCCTGTGCAAGGCGTTGGTTGGTATTAAGTTGTGGGTCTCCGGCGCCCAGGCTTTGCCAGATATTTTGTGAGCGCATGGACTGATTAATATCGACATCCTGCAACTGTTTTAACAGGTTGCGCTGAATGTGTGGCCAGTAACCTTCGTAAAACGCTTTTTCACTGGTTTGCTGCTGCAAAAACGTGGATATGTGATCGAGCAAAACCTGTGGTGCATTGTTAGGACTTTGAATGTAAAAAGCGATGCCCGGATGCTGATTATGCGGAACATAACCAGTGCCCACAATATAGCCGAGTTGTTTCTCTGTACGCAGGGTAGTAAAGAAGGAACCCGCCAGCATTTGCTCCAATACCATGCACATGGCGACATCCTGGATGTCATTGCTGGGCGCCTGTAAATACAAAACAACTGCGGCGTCATCGTGCTCACACGTTACTTCATGATATAAGGTTTTGCCTACCGGTAGTTTGGCAACCGGTCGGGGCAGCGGCGGCGCTTTGGCAGAGACGGTTTGTGTCAGTACACTGTCAACAATGCGTTGGGCAGCGCTGGAAGACCAGTTACCATGAATCAACCCGTCAACATGGTAATAATCAAAGGCTCTGTCCCGTAGTCGCTGAATATCATCAAACTGACAATGCTGCACGGCATCCAGCATTTCTACCGGCGCGTGTGTGTTCTTTTGAATTAATACGCTCAGGCGCGAGAATAAGCGGTTGATCGGCTTATTTAGCAGTGTGTTATGTAAGCTCTGACACTGCAGTACCTGCACTTGTTTAAAGGTCTGTGGATCCGGTGTGAATCCTTTGATGGCATCAATCAAATGATTCAGTAATTGCCCTTGCTGGGCACTGAACCCACGGGTGTGGATACTGAAGCCACCCTGATGGCCGTATATCCGGTAATGCAGTCCGGCAATTTCCGCCCGGTAAAACCGGCCTTGCAGAAAATCATTGAGGGCTGCCAACCATAGCCGCTTAGCCGCTACCTGATGAATATTTTGCGCCAGAGACGGGATGTCAAAAGACACGAAAATATCGCCTTTGGGTACATTGAATATGTGATCCTGACAAAACCAGAAATCAAATCCTTTATTACTCACTAATTGTTGCGGTAGTGCAAATTGTGCTTCGTGTTTACAAAGGCTGTAGCTATCACCAATAAAAGGATTGGGAGGCGACATAAATATAGCCTGCACCGGGCTGGGAGTCTGCCACGCTGTCAGTTGCTGCGCTGTATAAGGTTCAATCGCATAGGCTGCATCGTAATAAGCACACCTTTTAGTGGTATGCACGCCCTGAGCGATGACTTTCACCCGCATATTCGCCGGCGTAAAATAAGCCAGCGCATCACACAAGCTTTGCTGAGTTAAGGTTTCAGAAACACAGGCTTTGGCGATGTCATCCCAGCTAAAATACTGGTGTAGTTCAGCCAGTTCACTAATCGCCTGCAAAGGCTTATGGGAATCATCGTATTGCCGGGCTAACTGATTCAGCTTGGCTTTTTCCTGCAGGCGCCATTCTTCCGTAGCGGCTTGCTTAAGTTGCTCAATAACGTAAAACACCGCGTTGATGATTTCGTTTTGGTGTTTAAGCCCGCTCTCGGTAAGTTGCAGGTTAATATTAAAGTCTTTGAAATTCTGTCCTTCGATACCAGAGCCAGCAATCAGATTGCTGGCCCAGCCTTTGGCTTTTAGATAGGCAAACAAGCTGCCTGAGGCCTCATCGCCGAGTACATGGCTGATAAAATCCAGCGGTTTGCTACTGATATCCAAATGCAAGGCTGGCAAAGCAAAGGTAATGATCAGGCGTCTTGCTGCCTGCAACGGCTCAATATTAATTTGTGTGCCTAACTGATCAGCCGTATACAGTGGCGGTAACTCAAGTTCTGCAGCGGAGCCAGCGTCGAGCAGGTTAAATGATCCTTCAAGCCACGGAGTTAACTGACTAACGCTAAACGGGGAATAAACACACAGGGTAAGGTTTTTCGCGCAATAATACTGCTGATGGAAATTACTGAGCATTTCTTTGAGCGTAGACACCGGGAACTGATTAAATATCAGTTCATTGCCAACCGAAAACTTGGCAAAAGGATGCGCCGGGTTGGCCGTTTCTTTATGGATTTGATAGAGCCGCCGTAAGTCATCCTTGCGCTTGTAATGATACTCCGCATCGATGGACTGGATTTCAGCTGCTATGCGCTCCTGATTAAAGTGGGGCGCTCCCAGCATCGCAGCTAAAGCGGGCAGTAAGCGTGGCAAAGCCTGGGCATGAGCCTGAAAATGGTAGTTGGCAAATTCGGTCCCGGTCCATGCGTTGATAGAGCCGCCAGCCTGTTCAACCAGATCATTAATGCCATTTGGCTCAGGGATGAGGTCGTTGCCCATAAACAACATGTGTTCCAGCAGATGCGCAAGACCGGGGCAATCTGCAGGGTCAAAGAAGTGGCCAGCCTTACAGCTAACCGACACGCAGCAGGTGTCTACTTCAGGTTTATGAATAACGAGTACCCGGAGTCCATTTTCGAGAACAAGTGATTCAGTACTGTTTAAGTCCTGGGAAATATTCAATGTATTTGTCTTCGCTTATTCGCTTATTATTATACTTCCGGCCCGGCTCACGGACTGAGTTCTCCCACCTTAGTCTAAGTCAATGCGATAGTACTAGGCGAGGGGCGCGACCTTTGTTATCGTACACTTGTCATTTCTCATCATATTAGCAATGTTATGTCAGGTCAAAGTAGCAAAGACGACATTTTAATTTTTATCATGCGCCATGGTGAGGCCGAGGGTCTCCTTACCGATGACAAGAGCCGGCGGCTTACTGCCGTGGGCAACGCGGAAGTTGGGGCTTCCAGCCATTGGCTGGCTGAGAGCTATTGCCTCGATAACCAGATTGCAACCGCACTGGTCAGTCCATACACCCGTACCCGTCAGTCTTATCAGCAGGTTGCCAATACTCTGCATGCCAGTCAGTTTGAAATCTGCGCCGACATCACGCCCGATGGCAATGTAAAACTGGTTCATGATTATGTCGACGTACTTGCCCGGCAGAGCATCAAGAACAACGCTGGTCAGCCGCTATTGCTGGTTAGTCATATGCCATTTGTATCGTTTTTTCTCGACGAAATCTGCGATGTGCCAAAAATGTCATTGTTTGCCACCGGCTCAGTGGCGGTGGTGCGCTATTCATTAAGCCGAAGCAAAGGCGTTTTACTCAAGCACTATCAGGGGCTGTAACTGGCAGACCAGCTATGAGCTGGCATTATCTGCAATGTTCTCAGCTTTGAATTTCTGGTTATTCTGACAAATTTTCTGCTTTAGAAATCCGGCCGCTTTCCGATATAGAACCTGTAGTGAATCTATTATTTGAGAGTGTATGTCTGGCCAGTCGATCCCTGAACAGTTGCGTAAATCGCTTCAGCGTCATGTTGAGGAAGCAGACCTGCATGAAGATGAAGAGCTGACGCAACTGATGGGCAAACTAAGTGATTTGTCGGCCAAGGTGGCAGCGGCCAAAGCGAAGGCTCTGGCCAAGCGGAAAATTACTCGTTAGAAGTTGGCGCGCTTTCCCGGAAATACTCAGGCATCACCCGCACGGTTTTAATCATATTTTCGTTAATATCAATAATTTCAATTGGATATCCTGCTAGACGTAGGCTGACATTGTTCTCCGGGATTTCTTCCAGGTATTCCAGAATCAAACCGTTAAGGGTTTTCGGGCCCTCGGTTGGAAAACTCCAGTCCATCTCTTTATTTAATTCACGAATGTTGGCGCTGCCATCCACCAAAACGCTGCCGTCCTGTTGAATGGATACTTCCTTGCTGTGATCGGGCAGGTTAGTAGTGGTGAAGTCACCAATAATTTCTTCCAGAATATCTTCCAGCGTTACCAGACCCTGAATATCGCCGTATTCATCAACTACCAGGGCAATCCGCTCTTTCTCGGCCTGAAACTGATACATCAGGGTATGCAGTGGAATAGACTCGGGTGCAAAGTAGATTTCCCTAACTGCACGAAGCAGCGAGGCCTTGGTAAATTGATCTTTGGACAACAAGCGCAGGGCATCGCGCACGTGCACAAAGCCAACCGCATCATCAATACTATCGCGATACAACAACACGCGGGTATGTTGCGCCGTTGTAAGCTGTTTTTGAATGATTTTCCAGTCGTCATTAATATCAATGGCAACAATATCACTGCGCGGCACCATTATGTCTTCTGCAGTGACGTTTTCTAAGTCCAAGATGCTAACCAGCATGTCCTGGTGCTTTTTAGGGATCATGGTTCCCGCTTCATATACCACCGTTCTAAGCTCTTCCCGGCTGAGGGAATCGCCCGCACCGTCATGCGGCCTGATACGCATAATTGCCAGAATGCCGTTGGTAATGCCGTTAATAAAGGCAACGAAAGGGTAAAGAACTTTCAGTAATGGCGACAGGATCAGCGAGCTGGGAAAGGCAATTTTTTCCGGGTACAGCGCAGCCAGTGTTTTGGGCGTCACTTCAGCAAAAATCAGCAGGATAATAGTTAGGCCAATCGTGGTGGCAAACACCGCCCAGTATTCGCCAAACCAGCGGGTACAGATAATGGTCGCAATGGCTGAGGCGGCAATATTGACCAGGTTGTTACCAATAAGGATCAAACCAATCAAACGGTCCGGACGATCGAGGAGTTTCTGGACCCGGTTAGCCCCGCGGTGCCCTTCGCCCTGAAGGTGCTTTAGGCGGTAACGGTTGATAGACATCATTCCAGTTTCTGAACTGGAAAAATAGGCTGAAAGTGCAATCAAAATGCCCAGTGCAATCAGCAGTGCACTGGTAGATATGTCGTCCAACTAAGGAATCCCTTGTACTAATCAGAACCACCAATGTAGACAGTCAGCTACGTGGTTTCAAGTGTTTATTCGGTGAATGCGACTATAAGAGTATTTCGCTAACAAACCGGCTGCCAAAATACGCCAGAGAGAGCAGAACTACACCAACTACAGTTAGTGATATGACTTGTTTTCCGCGCCAGCCCCAGAGCTTCTGGCCAACCAGCAGCACTATAAAAACAACCAGACCGGCAATGGATAATACCGTTTTATGGATGTATCCGCGACCAAACATGTTGTCGAGGAAGATAAAGCCACTTAACTGAGCAATCACCAGCAAAATAGTGCCCAGCAAAATCAGTTTAAACAGGATTGACTCAACCAGCATGAGCGGGGGCAGGGAAGAGTGCAATAACCCTGCGCCTTTGTGTTTAAGCTGATGGGTAATATAAGACATCTGCAGCGCATATAAAAAGCCAATCACCAGCGCCCCGTAGGCAAACAGCGATAGGGTGATATGAATCACCAGTCCCGGCCGCATGTCGATATGCATAATATGGCTGACCGGTACAAACATGGATGCCAGCACCGTAAACGCAGAAAAGCTGAATACCACGGGTAACAAGATGGTGTTGGGTAGCAGGCTGCTGCTAACCAGCATCGATAAGGTAATCAACCAGGCAACCAGTGAGAGTACGTTAGTAATACTCATATTCTGCCCGGCCTGAGCGGCCAGGATCGCATCGCCCAGATAAAATGAGTGAAATACCACTGCCAGTGCCGCAATGCTCAGCGACAGCATGCGGTTGGGCCCCTGATTATGAAAAAATCGCCCCGTCACCGAAACCGCTGAAAACAAATAGGCAGCAACTGCCAACAGCGCAAACAAGGTAGCCATTCGTTGTAGATAACCCGTTGAGAATAAATAAGTCCGTATAGATACGTGAGAATAACAAAGAATTCAACCAGATGTCTGCCTGATTGCGATAAATCGTTAATCCCCCCTACGTAAACAGCGTAAATTTCGGTATACTTCAGCGATTACTTTTTGTTTCAGGTTATTGATTTATGTTTGAGAATCTCTCCGAACGCCTCGGCCAGACACTTCGCAATGTAAGCGGGCGCGGCCGTCTGACCGAAGACAACATCAAAGATACGCTGCGAGAAGTGCGTATGGCACTGCTTGAAGCAGACGTAGCCTTACCGGTTGTTAAGGAATTTGTGAGTCAGGTGAAAGCCCGTGCCGTAGGTACCGAGGTCACCAAAAGCCTTAAACCGGGCCAGGTTTTTATCAAAATAGTTCAGTCCGAACTGGAAGCGGTAATGGGGGAAGCGAATGAAAAGCTGAACCTGGCAACCCAACCTCCGGCAGTAGTACTGATGGCAGGTTTACAAGGGGCGGGTAAAACTACCTCAGTAGGTAAACTGGCAAAGTATCTCACCGAACGTGAGAAGAAAAAGGTCATGGTGGTCAGTGCCGACGTTTACCGTCCGGCAGCTATCAAGCAGCTGGAGACCCTGGCTGAAGAAGTAGGTGTGACTTTTTTCCCGTCCACTATTTTGCAAAAGCCTATCGATATTGTTAACGACGCAATCGATGATGCGCGCAAGCAATTCTTCGATGTGCTGTTAGTCGATACCGCCGGTCGTTTGCATGTCGATAATGACATGATGGACGAAATTAAAGGCCTGCATGCAGCGGTTAAGCCGGTAGAAACACTGTTTGTGGTAGACGCCATGACCGGTCAGGATGCGGCAAATACCGCCAAAGCGTTTAACGAAGCCTTGCCGCTTACCGGGGTTATTCTTACCAAAGCAGATGGTGATGCCCGTGGCGGTGCAGCCCTGTCGGTACGCAAGATTACTGGCAAGCCTATTAAATTCCTGGGTATGGGTGAAAAACTTGATGCCCTGGAGCCGTTCCATCCGGAACGAATCGCTTCTCGTATTCTGGGCATGGGTGATGTGCTTAGCCTTATTGAAGAGGTGGAGCGCAAAGTCGACAAAGACAAGGCACAAAAACTTGCCAAGAAAGTGCAAAAAGGTAAGGGCTTTGATCTACAGGACTTTAAAGAGCAGCTCGAGCAAATGCGCAACATGGGCGGCATGATGGGCATGCTCGATAAAATGCCGGGCATGGGCAATATGACCGCCAAGATCAAGGATCAGGCTAACGACAAGCAGTTTGTGCAAATGGAAGCTATCATCAATTCCATGACGCCGGCTGAGCGTGAAAAGCCTGAAGTCATTAAAGGATCACGCAAACGGCGAATTGCAGCTGGTTCTGGTACTCAAATTCAGGACGTAAACCGGTTGCTTAAGCAGTTTACTCAAATGCAAAAAATGATGAAGAAAATGTCTGGCGGCGGCATGAAGAAAATGATGCGCCAGATGAAAGGGATGATGCCACCAGGTGGCGGAGGCCCGGGTGGTATGGGCGGAATGTTCCCGCCACGGTAACGTAGCCAACGCCGAACAGTCTGATTATTCTGTTCGGCGTTTTAGTATCGTTACATTGGTAAGGAAAAGTTGTAACCGCGGTCTGCGAAAAGCTCATCGCAAAGGCTATACTTACACAACCCGTTTATTGAAATCAGGTTACTTGTTGTTAAATGGAAAGAACTTATCACCCTGCTTTGTTAACCGCAGTCTTGTTGCTCGCGTTGCTTACAGTGGGCTTGTATTCTGGTCAGGGCTTACTGGCTGCTGAGGAAATGCCTGCCAAACCTCAGGCGGATATTCGCTGGATAAAGAACCCGTCGCCGCCTTTTCATATTCTGGATGGGCATCATGCCGGCTACGGTATTTGCGATGTGCTGGTGGATAAAATAAACGCCAGGCTGTCACCGCTTGATACCACCATTGATGTGTACCCGCAGTCAAGAATAAACCGCCTAATCGAGGGGACGGAAAATCTGTGTTTTCCCTGCATGATTAAGCGCAAAGATACCGAACGTTTTGTCTACAGCAAAACAACTACCGTTTATCCGCCACTGGGCATCATTCTGCGTAAAGAGCTGTTTGCACAATTATATCCAACGCCTCCAGAAGCGCTGTCACTGGCAGAATTGCTTAACAACGATTCGCTTATATTCGGCTTTGCCGGTGCGCGACGTTTTCCCGACGAGTTACAAAGTGCCATTGACGCTCACAAAGATGACGATAATGTTCTGGCGCTACCCGGCGTGTTGGGCCCGCTTCGATTGCTCAAGCAAATTGACTTTGAAAGGATCCACTACACGCTTGATTATCCCGGCGTACTGCGCTATTTCGCAATCAAAGAAAATAACCAGTCGCTTACTTATATGTTAACTAAGGAATATGGTGAGCAGCCTGTTTATGGCGCCATTGGTTGCACCAACAATGCCTGGGGCAAACGCGCGGTTAAAGCCATCGACTCGGTGCTGGATGAGGTAATAGCGGATCCGGAGTACCGGGAAAACCAGACATTCTGGTTGAATACGCTCCCCGAAAACCCTTAGTACCAAAAAGCTTGATTAAATAATGCGCGATTGTGTCGATTTTTTCTCATGAGCCCAAAACTGACCCCCTCAAACCTGTGCAACAGCACAATTTCATAATAAACTGACGCGTTAATTTCGCCGTGTAGTAAAGCCAGCCATCAGCCGCGCTGGCAATGGATCTTCAGTTAATAAACCAAACAACCACGGCGAAGAATATTCTAATAAAGAAACAGGAATCCTATGGCCGGTCTTAAACGAATTATACTTATCGACACTCATTTACCGGGCGTCGTTGAACTTAAGCTTGACGGGCACACTAACATCTGCGGAACCAACGCCTCGGGTAAAACCACGCTACAGCGTTTGATCCCGGTTTTTTACGGCGAATATCCGAGCCGGGTAGTGCCGGCAACCCGCGATAGTTTTGAACGCTGGTATCTGCCTCGTCAGTCATCCTTTATCATTTATGAATATACCCGCGCCGACGGCGAACTATGTCAGGCGGTCTTAAGCTCAAATGGCACCGGTGTTAACTACCGGTTTATTGCCAAAGCGTTCGATTTGGATGACTACCTGTATCAGCAAAAAAGCGGTAAGCATGCCTCGCTGTCCTCCACCGAAATCGCCCGCGCCATGAAGCGCAATAATATTGTGGTATCTAGCCTGTTAACCACCAAAGACTTTCGTGCGGTATTGCAAAACGATCAGGGTGTGCTGAATCAAAGCAGCAGTGCCCGTGAGTTACTGGGATACGCCAAGGTATTCAGCCTGAGTGAGTCTAACGAGCACTTACGTCATATCGAAAAGCTAGCAAAAGCGGTGCACTCCAAAGAAGGCAAAATGGAAACCATTAAGGCCATGATTGCCGCTATTCTGGAAGAAGACGGCGTGCAGCCGCCCACCTCCAGTTTGTCGCGCAACCGGGTAGATGACTGGATCCGCGAGTGCCATCTGATCCGCGCCTTCGACAAGGTGCGCCCCGAGTTTACCCGCCTGGAGCAGGCCAATATGGCCCTGCAGGAAGCCGAAAGCGGCCTTGCAGAAATCAGTCAGGCCTTTGAACTGGATAAAACCAAACTCACCGCACGCAGCGAAGAGGCCCGTCAGCAGCTTGATGATGTATTGCATCAGAAAAAACTCAGCGACAGCACCTGGAACGAACGCCGCGACGAACTTAACCAGCAGGTCTCCGCCTCGCGGGCCGATGTGGAAAAGTACACCGCAGAACTTGATGCCGTGGAGCGCGAATTCGATAACTGGCAGGATCAGAATATCGAACAGCTGAAAGAAGACGTAGCCAAACTGCCCCAGTGGCAGCGTGATTTAGAGCTGGTCTCAAGCCGCTACACGCTGCTTACTGAACAGCACCAGGATATTGAATCGGCCTATAACCGCAGGGTAGCGGAAATTGGTGAAACCTTAAGTGCCCAGGTAGAAGAACTGTCGGCAACCCGCCAGGAAGCTGCAGAAAAACGCAGCGAGCAGCAACAGCAGGAGCGGGAAGCGCTCCAGGACATTAAGGCCGACTACGAAGCACAAATTCATACCTTGAGCGACAGCTACCACGCCAAGCTTAACGAACTCAAAGTCAGTGAAGCAGAGGCCAAAGTGGCGCTGGCTAATGCCGGTTATAACGAGTTTGAGCAGTCTCAGCTTGAACTGCTCGATGCTGCCATTAAAGAGGCAAGCATCAGCGAAGACAGCGTACGCAGCGAATACCGGCAGACACAAAGCAGCTATCAGAAGGCGGTTCAGCAGCGCGATGCTGCCAACCAGGCGCTGGAAAAAGCCCGCACCGCGCACCGCAAAGCCGAACAGCAGGTCGAAGACGTAAACGCATTGCTGTACCCCGGTGAAGGCTCTCTGCTGGAGTATTTACGCGCCAATGTGGATGAGTGGGAAGGCTCCATCGGCCGCCTGATCCGCCCGGAATTACTCGACCGCACGGATCTCAACCCTAAGCCGGCCGAAAGTGCTGGTGGCCTGTATGGCGTAGCACTGGCGCTGGAACATCTAGAAGCACCGGCTTACGCACAAACCGAGCAGGATTTGAAAAAGGCGCTGGGTGAGGCCGAAGCCGCGCTTTCTGATGCGCTGGATAAACAAAACGAATGTGAAGCCGAGCTGGCTAAGTGCAATGAAGCGGTGCGGGTGGCCGAACTGGCAATGACCCGCCAGGACAACGCGGTACGCAGCGCAGAAGCGGCCCGTAAACGCGCCACGCAGGATAAAGAGTCGGTACTCAGCGAATATCAGCATGCGCTTAAAGAGCGTAAGCAGCGTGCAAAATCGCAACTGGAAACAAACCAGCAAGCGCAAAAGAAACTGCAAAGCCAGTTTGAAATGGACCGCGATGATATCAAGGATCAGCAGCGCGAAGCGGTTACCGAGCATAGCTTCCACTGGCAGCAACTGATTGCCGATAGCGATGCCCGTCTGGCGCAGCTGGATGGCGAAATTAAGCAAGCTAAAGCGTCGGCGGCTCAGGATCGGGAAGAAATGGCCAAATGGCTGGAAAACGAGCTTAACCAGCGCGGTCTGGATGTCGATGAAATTGGCCAGCTTAAAAAGCAGGTTAAAAGTCTTAAAGACGCCATTTATAAAACCGAGACGCAGCGCCACAAAGTGGCCGATTACGACCGCTGGTATCAAACGGTATTTACCGGCCAGAAGGTTACCTGGCAGCAGGGCTTAACCAAAGCCCGCAAAGCCCTTGGTGAGGCGGAGCGCGAGCTCAACGAATTGCAGGTGCAATACCGGGAAACCCGTGAGACCTTAAAAACCAAACAATCTGAGCTGGAAAAACTGCTCAGCGTGGCTACCGAGCAGCTTGGTCAGGTAGATACTCTGGCGAAGAATCTCGCCAAACAAACGCTGCCTAAAGTCGAAGCCGTGGCTGAGTGGCAACATGACGAGCTAAGCATCACTCAGCGATTATCCCGTGCTCAGGCGTTACTTAAAGAGCGGGAAGAGCTACTCAGCGATATCCGCAATTACGTTGAACGTTTCGACCAGCTGATTGCCGCTCAGGCGGGCACCGGTTTGTCAGACACCTGGGAACGCGCGCGGGAAGAGTGCGCTGTGATCAACTCCCACGGCGTGAAAGGCATTGACCATCGCCGCATGGTGGGGCACTTATCCCAGTTATTAAACGTGATTGTGCCGCAGAAGATTCAGGGACTGCGCGAGCAGGGCCGGATCTTTGGTGCCGATTTGAGTCAGTACTACTTTGTACTGGCAGACATTGATAAGCGTATTGTTAGTCAGAGCCGCCGCATCAGTAAGGAAGTGGATGGTGAGTTATTCCTTGATGGCGTATCGGATTCCGCGGTGAAAATCCGTTCCCGCATCAGTGAACTGGAATTCTGGCCGGAGCTGGAGCATTTCCGCACCCTGTACGACAGCTGGATGGAAGAGGGCGCCCACGAACTGCCGGATGATGAATACGGCCAGAGTATGCGCCGGGTGCTGGATATCCTTGGCCGTGCGGCTCTGACTGGTGGCATCAGTAAATTGCTGGATATCGAACTGCACCTGCGGGAAGGCAACAGTGACTTGGTGATCCGTACCGACAGACAGTTAAATGAATCTTCGAGCCATGGTATGGCTTACCTGATTTTATGTAAGTTCCTGCTGGCCTTTACCCGCTTACTGCGTGGTGAAGCGGAGGCGGTTATCCACTGGCCAATCGATGAGCTCGGCACGTTGCACCAGAGCAACGTGAAAAAGATTTTCGATGCCTGTCAGGCTAATAACATCAGTGTGGTTGGCGCGTTCCCGAATCCGGAGTCTGATGTATTAAAGCTGTTTGAGAACCGTTATCTCATCGACAAAGTGTCTAAGCAACTGCAGGTGGTTCAGCCGAAGAGCTCTAACCTGTCATCATTGATTCAGGCCCGTAAAGCCAAGCAGGAGGTGTCAGCATGATGACCGAACAGGGCAAAGTATTAAGCGCATTACTCAATGGCCAGTTTATTTGTCAGGTGAGCGATGAAGACAGCTGGCGCTTTTTAAAAAGCCGCGATAATGCCAATAAGCTTGAACCGCATTTAAACCTGCTTAACCGCACCCTCGCAACCACTGGTGAAGGCGAGGTGTTTTTTGCCGGTTACCTCACTCTGGGCGACGAAGAACGCAAAGTATTACTGCAGCAGTTTCAGGAAACCACATCCAGTCTGGTGCCACTAGTGGAGTGGTTGTTGCTGGTACAGCAGGCCAGTGAGTCGGATATGCCGCTCACCATGGGCAATGCTATCCGCTTAAATGAGCTTCAAACCGTTATCGAAGACACCCCGGCGTACAGTGAGCAGCTGGAAAAAATTTCCCGTTATCGTTTATTTGGCTCTACCAGTGTCAATCTGGACGGTCAGCTTAAGCAGGTGTTTAAAAAGCTCACGGATTTAGGGTACTTAATGAAACCCAATCCGGAAAAGCAGATTTATCTGGCTACCGGCAAAGTAGAGCACTTATTCGAAGTTATCCGCTTTATCGATGAGACTGAGTCGCTGTCGTTATCTGAGCAGGCGGAAGCGGCTATTCAGCAGGGTAGTCTGCTATGAGTCAGGTGCTGATCCAGGCAGGAAGCCGGTTTTTAAATGCACTGGGTCGCCACAGCGATCTCATTATGCACGCCTACGTAAATGGCTCGGTCGATGAATCAAACTTTAGCCGCAAGGTCCTCGAGCAACTTATTCAGTTGGGCATTTTATGGCGCCCGGATCCACAAAGCGCACTTCGCCTTAAAAGCGCGGTCAGGAATTTGTTGGAAAGCGGCTTACAGGATGAGCGTAACCGCAACATTAACGCCAATATCGGCACCGCGCTGGCGAGCCTGAAAACAATAGCAGAACACTACAAAGAGTCGTTGCACTACAACCGGTTTAACGAAGCCCATGCTTATATGACCGACCTGACTGAGCACGTATACCAGCTCACCGAATCGCTGGCCAACAGCGTGCGGGTGATGTTCAGCCGCATTAATAACGAGTTTGGATATGTGTCCTCAGTGGAAGCTAAAATTCGCGAAAATGAGTTGGCGCAGGGGCAGGTATCGGAGCTATTAAATCAACTGGAATGTTTCCGTTTTGACGAGCTCAGTGAGATCGCCGGCAGTAACCGTGAGTTGCGTCATTTGCTGGTAGTCGCTTTGCAGCAGAGTTTCTCTAAGGCAACTCAGGAGCTATCTGTAGCGCAAGCCCGGCTGCTTGATTTACTTGGCCGTTTTCGTGAGTTCCAGGGCCGTACACGGCTGCTGAAGGGCTTTTTACTGCACATGGAGCATCACCCTGATTTTGCGCCGGGTAATTACCCGAATCTTACTCAGGTTCCCGTATTGTTTAATCAGTCGGCGGCCATGCTTAAACCGGCCAGCATCGATGTTAATCAGGTCGCTCACGAACAGGAGCTACAGCAGATTGTTGCCTCGCTAAGCTCGGTGTATCGCCGTAAGCCTGTGGTAAGCGAGCCGGAAAAAGCATCGACCATTGATGTCAGTGAACAGCAGTCAGTAGATCTGGAAAGCGATCCGCTACAGGAAGAGGTGGATGCCTATTTCTGTGAAGTGATTGATAACGGTCAGTCCTTATCGGCGCTGGATTATTTCAGCCAGCGCGAGCTGGAGTTCGATCCGGAAGTGTGGATTTATCAGGTGATTGGCGGTTATCAGGCACTGGATGATGAAGATAAACAGTTCTTTGCTATCGACCCGGTCGGGCACGCCGACGAAAAATATACCGGTAACTTTGTGATCCATGATGTCACTTTGGGACTAAGATAACTGTACCCAATCAGCGTAATGCAAAACGGCTCGCTGTCGGTTAGGCAGGAGCCGTTTTTTATTGCCATTAAAACCCGTTTACTTAGATGAAATTGGTCTTGGAAAATCATAAATTAAACCTATAATTAACATCTGTATAACATGATAGGGTACTATCTGTTAAAGAAGTTACCGGCCGGATGCTGGTTGTAGTGAACAGGAGCTGTTATGCATTTGTCAGAAGAACAAAAATTTAATCAGGCGCTGATAAAACTTGCGGTATTGTTTTATCAGGTAGACAGAAAAATCCTCCTTAGCGAGCAGGACTACCTCGAAGAGCTGGTCGAATCCCTTGAATGGGACAGTCCCATCTGCCGCGAAGCTTACGTTAACGAAGTTATTTATCAAACTCGAACGGCCCTGGACACAGGAGATGCCGCAGATATTTTACGCAGCTTGCAGACTGATTTAGCGTTTAATGCCAATCAGGCGCTGGAAGTTGCTATGGCAATGTCCGGCGTAGACGGTGAGCGCAGTGAAGAAGAAACGGAGCTCCTGAGCCTGTTAACGCACAAAATACTGGCCCGGGAACTAACCGCCAGCCGGGTAGAGCTGCCAGCTGCTTCCTGAAGCACTTATTGAAATACAGCCGGAACAAAGGTAGGGTCAGGGATAGTTAGCGCAATCAAATTATGCCTGCCTTATGAAATTATTTCGGCTGTTTTGCCTGGTGATATTGGTGATAGCTGGCTCAGTCATGTTATTGAGCAGTTGCCAGCAAACCCGCGATGTACGATTTTCTCCGTCGGCCAGCCTCGTGCCGACCACAATCACTCCCTTTAGTGCTTACCAGCAAGCGGTAGCAACGTGGCTTAGTGGGCATCGTCAGGCCACCGGCCCGGATAAACGCTGGGAAGTACAAATCAACACCCCTTTCGAATGTGGTGTCGGCAATACCAAAGGTGTCTTTTTTATCCATGGTCTGGGGGATTCGCCATACTTTTTTCAGGATGTTGCCCAACGCCTGTGTGATCAGGATGTGTGGGTTCGGGCAATATTGTTGCCTGGCCATGGCTCTAAGCCCGGCGATATGCTAAATGCCAGCTACGAATTATGGCAACAGACCACGAATTTCTATGTCGATGAATTCTCACGCGAGGTTGATGCATTATATCTGGCCGGATTTTCTACCGGTACTAATCTGGCCGTCGTGGCCGCCGGTCAGCGTAATGACATTAACGGGCTTTTGCTGTTTTCGCCGGCATTTGAATCCCGATTTGCGGTAACTTGGCTGGCGCCGTATTTAACCGGTATCTTCAGCTGGCCGAACGTAGAACCTGAAGATAATCCGACACGGTATAACTCCATGGCCATGCAGGGGTTTGCTGCCTATCAGAAAAGCGTTGATGCGGTTCAGGCGTCATTACAACAGCAACCGGTTATTGTACCTGCCTTACTGGTGGTGCCAGAGGGCGATAGTGTGGTGGATGTGAACACCGTAGCTAAGCTTTACACGGCGTATTTTCGTCACCCAACGAGTCAGCTGTTATGGTTGGGGGAAGAAGAGGATGCGCCTGCTGACAGTCAGGTGCTTAGCATGCAAATACCGGCGCAGCGGATCGGGGCAGCCTCGCATATGAGTGTATTGTTTAGTGCAGCCAATCCATTGTATGGGGTCGGTGGAACTCAGAGAATTTGTGATAACGGTCAGGGCAGCAGTAAAACCAAGCGCTGTGAAGCGGGTGAGGAGGTCTGGTATGGCCCCTGGGGATTAACCGAGGAAGGTAAGGTATTTGCCCGTCTTACTTATAACCCTTACTTCGACACCATGATGGGGGCGATTGAACAGCTGCTGGAAATTGACCCACAAGAGGTAGTAAAGGAGTAACCAGGCACCGTAGTCAGCGTTGAGCAATTGCCCGAATGGTTTATTTGTTGAAGCATGTAAATTGGCCATGATGATTTCTGGTTTTGGTCATTGGACTAAACCGCTCCGCGGTAGTAGTGCCGCCCCCACCTCATTAATTATATTCTGATCTCGTTCTCCGCTTCTAAGCTGAAGGAAGGGCAATGTCGCCCTGAATTCACTCAGGAGTGAAACCATGAGTTACTTTGAAGGATCCAACCCCATACGCCAACGCATGATTGAAGATATGACCATGCGTAGGCTCAGTCCTAAAACGCAAATAGGCTACATCAGAGGCGTGAAGAAACTCGCTACCTTTTTGAAACGCTCGCCAGAGGATGCCACGGCTGAAGAATTGCGCCAATTCCAACTCGCATTGGCCGAGCAAGGTACATCTAACATCACCATCAATGCCACGTTATCGGGTTTAACGTTCTTATTTCATAAGTCCTTGAATCGACCTGATGTGATGCTCAAAGTCAGCACCGTGCCGGTGCCAAGGAAGTTGCCGACGGT
>NZ_RCUA01000035.1 GCF_003731635.1 Marisediminitalea oceani
TCCATCAGGCCATAATCAGGTTTAATACGGCCCGCTTTCCTGTCAGGATAAAGTGACTGATGTAGCCATTGATCGGAGGCATGCTCAGGTAACGGCCAGCCACAATCCAGGGTTCTGAATTTACCGAGAATATCAGATATAGTGGCAGCCCCCACATTCAGTCTCCTGGCGATGTCCCGGTTACTGAGGTTTTCATCAAGCTTAAGATAGAGAACCGCTTTAACGCGTTCTATGTCAGTAGGTTTTGACATACTTGTTTCCTCTTTAAAATTAAAAGAAGTTAACAAGCATAAAAGACTGATCGGGTGGTGAAGAAAAAGTCTGTGATCGAATGACCGGAATAGAGTTGATCGGGCTAGCCAGAATCAGCGATCGAGAACATCAGAATACGCACAAAGGCTTATTAGATCTCGCTTTATACTTCTCGTATTCCCTGACGAGTTCGCAAAAAGTAACCTCTCTATAGCCAGCTATCATGTTTGTTTCATCCGCTTCTAGTTGTGAAATTATTGCTCTTGCCCATTTCAGAGCCGCAGTTCTTGAAGTGAATGTCTTAGACTTAGAGAAAACGATCTTGCCTTTGTTTTTCTGCTTTACGGAAGTAGAATATACGGTTCGATCTCCGCGAAGCCGCTTGTTTATTGAGTAAAACGCCATATTTTTGTATTCCTATTGTGTACCTGAAGGGTAAAAAATCAACGGAATACAACGGAAATGTCACTAATTTTGAAATCGGTAAAAATGCGATGAGATTTACTTTTTTACATATTAATCAAGGCTTTAATGTCTATGTCTGACATCTCTTTGAATCGCAAAATTTCAGTCGCTCCAATGCTCGACTGGACAGACAGGCATTGCCGGTACTTCTTGCGGTTGATATCCCGCCACACTCTGCTGTATACCGAGATGGTCACCAGCGGCGCAATTATTTATGGCAAGGGCGACTACCTCGGCTTTAACGAAGAGGAGCATCCGGTGGCGGTACAACTTGGTGGCTGCGATCCGGAGCATATGACACAGTGCGCGGTTAAGTCACAGGAATACGGTTACGACGAAGTGAATATCAACGTTGGTTGCCCTTCCGATCGGGTAAAAAACGGCAGTTTCGGGGCTTGTCTGATGGCCCAGCCCCAGGTGGTGGCAGATTGCGTAAAAGCCATGCAGGCCGAAGTGGATATTCCGGTTACTGTAAAATGCCGGATTGGCATTGATGATATGGACGAGTACGAAGACTTCAGCCGGTTTATTGATGTGGTGGCAGGCGCCGGGTGCGATACATTTATTGTGCATGCCCGTAAAGCCTGGCTGCAGGGGCTCAGTCCGAAAGAAAACCGCGATATTCCGCCACTCAACTATGAGCGGGTGTACCAGTTAAAATCGCAACATCCCGAACTGAACATTTCAATCAACGGCGGTATTACCAGCCTGGAGCAGGCCGAAGGGCATCTCAATCAGGTCGATGGCGTAATGATTGGCCGTGAGGTTTATTCAAATCCCTACATTCTGGCAGAGGTTGATAAGCGCTTTTACGGCGACACTGCGCAGCCGCTGGACCGCGCAGAGATTGTCCGCTTAATGCAGGCTTATATCGAGCGCCAGGATGCACCGTACTTTAAACCCTGGCATGCTGCCCGCCATATGCTCGGCCTGTTTCAGGGGCAACCGGGTGGCAGAGTGTGGCGACGCTACCTGAGTCAGAAAGGCACTGGCAAGAACCCGGATCCGAATTTGTTGATGAATGGTTTAGCGGCAATGCAGGAAACCGCATCGAAAGCTATTGAGTATCAAACTAAAGAGGTTGGTTAATTTCACAACTCGATTTGGCTAAATTAACTAACTGTTGGTTTGCTTCTTTTTTGTACGATAATTGGTATGCCAACACTAAAATTAAAAATCGATAAATTTCAATCAGTTAAAATTTTTTGAAAGAATGGCACAGGTTTCGCTATCTAGTGTGTAACAAATCACTTGTTTAACTAAATAGAGGAAACACCATGAAAATCAAATCAATCATCATTACTTCAGTCGTTGCTTTAGGTCTGTCTGTAAGTGCTCAGGCAAATGCCCAGGAATCAGCAGTAGAGCGTTTAATGAGTAGCCTGATCTCCAGCGCAGTATCAGTAACTCAGGCCGAAATTAGCCGTGAAGTTCAGCAAAACATTGCCAATGCCACTTACCATGTATCTCTGTCTGATGCGCCGGTAGGTAAAGTCTCTGTACAGGAACTGGCTGCCAATACTGAGCA
>NZ_RCUA01000036.1 GCF_003731635.1 Marisediminitalea oceani
ATTGGCGTTCGGCCGCAGCACATTTTGCCCTGATGAGTCCGTTCATTGTTGTAATAATCTAGCCAGTCGTCCAGATCTTTCTGCAACATTTCCAGAGAATCATAGAGCTTTTTACGGAACGTCACCTGATAAAACTCATTCAGGATGGTTTTATGGAAGCGTTCACAGATACCGTTAGTTTGCGGATGTCTCGCTTTGGTTTTGGTGTGGTCGATATCATTGATTGCCAGATATAACTGGTAATCGTGCTGTTCAACCTTGCCACAATACTCAGTACCTCGGTCAGTTAAAATCCGCAGCATGGGCAGTTCCTGAGCCTCGAAGAACGGCAATACACGGTCATTTAACACATCTGCCGACGTGATTGGTGTTTTCGTTGTGTAGAGCTTAGCGAACGCGACTTTACTGTAGGTATCAACAAACGTCTGCTGATAAATTCGGCCAACGCCTTTTAAGTTGCCTACATAGAACGTGTCCTGAGAGCCTAGATAGCCAGGGTGATGCGTTTCAATTTCACCGCAGGCTTCATCATCTTGCTTTTTCTTTTCTAGCGCTGCAACTTGGTCTTCGCTAAGGATTATGCCTTCCTTTTCAACCTTGGCTTCCAGAGCTGCGAGGCGCTTTTTAAAGTTCTCCAGGTTATGACGGAGCCAGATGGAACGAACACCACTACCAGACACGAATATACCTTGCTTACGCAGTTCATTACTGGTTCTGGCTTGGCCGTGTGCCGGAAACTCTACTGCGTAATTAATAACGGATTGCTCCGTTTGTTCATCCACGCGATTCTTGAGATTTGGGGTTCGTCTGGACTGACTAATTAGCGCATCAACGCCGCCGTCCTCAACGAGTTCCTGATAACGATAAAACGTTTCTCGAGAAACGCCCATGATTTTACAGGCTTTAGATACATTGCCTAGTTCTTCGGCCAGATTGAGTAAACCTGCTTTGTGTTTAATGATTGGATTGTTAGTATGCAACATGAGAGTTACCTTTGGGTTTGTTTAATAAAGATTCGACACCTTTATCAAACCGGGTAACTCTCATCTTTTCAAGTAGATGTGTCAGATCTGGTCGGAACTAATTCACTTTATTTTGTATCTCACAGCGAACCTGTCACAATCTCCGACGAGCAAGCCCTTGATGTTATTGCACAACTTCGTACCCCTCACCTTGACGCAGGAGAACTTATTCTCACGTTTGGCGCTCAAGAAAACAAACCATCAAACCTTTTTACGGGTGATAAACGAGCTTTAAAGGTGGTTAACCGAATGCAACATAACGGTGTATTAGCAATGGAAGGTTGCCATATGCTCCTGTTGGAAGAGGCTATCCGTTTGCTTATGATGTGTGGTGATAGAGATCAGGTTATTGCAAGTATCCAATCTCGTCTACATGTAGATAAAGCGATTGATATATGTTTTCGTGACATAGCGTCGGTAGACGATGCCTTGAAAAGCTACATAGAAAGCATTCGTTCTCAGTGCAGTTTACTGTCATTCGGGTTAACCCCAAACATTTGTTAACATGGAAATTTGGCCTGTTATTTGCTTTAGATAATGTGTGTGTTATCCGGCACACCAGTTTTTAATGAGATCAACGCGAACAGAAGGGTTTCCACTATGCTAAATACCGATTTACTCCAAGTCACGAACACGCCAAATCAAGCCATTAAACCAACAGACAACGAAACCAAACAAAGTGAAGAAGGGGGTTGTAACAAAGAGAAGTTTGAAGATTCGCTAGAAAAAGCTTTCAAAGCATTCTCGACAAAGAGTGACGATTAAAAACGTGGCAAGTTTTGACCGCTGGAAGCGCCTATTTTCCCATTGCGGGCAAATGGGCGCATAAAGTATTTTAGAGCAATTTGGAAAGTGATTGTGGCTTCATCAATAGGTGTTAGAGCAACACCCAATGTTTAAGCTCCTATTGCCTGATAAAGCATCCAAATTCCAGCACCAATCATAAACAAGTTTTCCGTAAGCGAAACAAAACCGAGGGGAACATTACTGTCTCCGCCGACGCAAGCGCATGTCAACTCGCGCTCATCTACATAAACAGCTTTAAATACCGATACGGCACCGATGGTTCCAATAAACAGAGATACGGGGCCAACGACATAGCCTGATAATCCGGCAAGCATACCAATCCCAGCGAACGCTTCCGCAAATGGATAAACGTAACCGTATCGCACACTGCGCATTGCTAGTAAATCGTAGGTAATAAACGAATTGGTAAAGCCATATAAATCGCGTAATTTTTGAATCGCAAGAATCGACATACTCAGCGCCACAAAGACTTCGATGACTGGAACGGTCAAAAGTGACTCTATGGTGCCGGCTTGAGCAAAGACAATGCCCAAAGCCATTAGAAATGCGGTCGCAAAAATAGCGATAACCGGCGTATAGGTTGTGCCAGTCTGCCCAGCTTTCCCCATATCAAAAAACTCCCTTAGCTCGTCATATCCCCCAATACGGTTTTCCTCAATAAATGTTTGAGGTGTTGTTTCAACGCCATGTTTTTCCTTAAATTTATCTGTTTCTTCACGAGAGCTAAGTTTATGATCGTCGATTTTATATCCTTTTCTTTCCAACAGGTCTTTTGAACGTAAACCATAGGGGCAAATGTGCTCCTTCGTATGCATTCTGTAAAGCGTTGCAGATTTACTCATGTTTGTTCTCCGGTATAAAATAATAATAAAAGATAGTTGTTACTTTTTACTAAAGTCGGGGACCGGGCGCTGAATTGCCTCATTCGCTGAGGACACAATGCCATTTTTATTGATATCTGAGATTAACCATTTCATGTCCTTAATCTCGCGCTCTTGAGCGTTTATAATTTCTTCGGCCAATTTTTGAACTCGGACATCATCAATATTTGCACGCTCACTGGTTAAGATCGCAATAGAGTGGTGAGGTATCATTGCTTTCATCCACGCGCGACCTTCAATGGTAGCTTGCGATCGCACCAAAAATAGCGCCAAACAAAAAAATAACGACACTGCCTATTAAAATTGAAACGTTTTTTATTTTGCTTTCATACATGGGCAGCATAAATAGCAGCATGATGACCGCCATCATCGCCCCCATGTAGATAGCCATGTATAAGCGAGTCTCGCTAAAGAAAACATGCTCAATTGAATATGAATTGAAGTACATCATAACCAACATAAAGGCGGTAGAGGTAAGTATCATTGCGAAAAATTTAGTATATTTAGTCATGTTTAATTCCTTGAATTCTAGATTAATGTTTCATGTATTTAATTAAAACAGAGGCTGAACAGCTCACCAGTAAAAAGCCAGTCATTGCTTCTATTCCAGCAAGAAATCTCAAATGAGAAGTCGCTTCAATCTGGCCAAGTCCAAGCGTGGTCAGGTTGATTAGGGAAAAATAGAAAAGCTCAATAAATTGGTTTAGGCTGCCACCATTTACGTTCCCTAGACCCATTGCTATGGACACTTTAAAAGCAAACGTGAACCACAGAGCTGCTAGCAATTGAGACGCTGTAATCCCACAAAAAAGTACAATTAAACCGCGTGCTCCATTACGAAGGCGGGCTATGAATTTCGTCAAGTACTGCAATATGCGGTAATGGCTAATTGCACTTGCGGTAATTGCTAATAATGCTATTGATAACTGAATTAGTATCGCCATAAACTGTTGGGATAATTCAGGCATTAGAACCACACACGGGCACCGAGAACCACACCCGTTTCATGAACAGGATCGCCTATGCCACGTAGATTATCCGCTGACGCTCCCAAGGCTCTAGACCAATAGGCACCAATATACGGGGCAAATTCCCGTGAGACCTCCATTCGATAGCGTAAGCCAACACGAATTGAATTAAACCCAGAAGGTCTATCAAACCGTTCTGACTCAGAAAGTGAAGCAGACAGTGATATTCGCGGTTGCAAATATGAGGTTTGTGACATGCGATAGTCATACTCGGCTTCCATTGAAACACTGACATCACCGTCTTCGTTAATGATAAGTGAACTATCTACTTCAAATTGATAGGGAGCCATTCCAAAAAGGCTAACTACAGCATAATTTTCCATATTACTGTCACTCGTCAATTCGCCACGGGCACCAATTCCAACCTGAATTTCCCAAAAAGGTGCAATTAAGCGACTAGCAAGCAGTTCAGCTCTTTCAATATCCGTTGGCTCCCCATCGTTTTGTTTATTTTCACCTTCACTTTTAAAATAAAGACGGTACGTGTCGCCTCCATACCATGCGATCATATCCCAAATCGCGATGTTCTCCTCACGGTTGTTGCGCGCTACTTCTAGCCTGTCAAATAGAACAATACCATTAAGTGTATCTTTGACAGGCGATGGCCAGCTTTCAGGTGTTTCTTGTGCGACACTACGAAGTGTTACGGTAAGTATTATTAGTCCAAATATAATTCGTAAATTCATGAAGGTACCCCTTAAGAAACGTTTACAACGCGGAACATACCAGCGTCCATGTGATATAGAAGGTGACAATGAAATGCCCAATTTCCGGGTGCGTCAGCGCTGATCAGTAAAGACACTTTTTCGCTCGGTTTGAGACTGATCGTGTGTTTACGGGGGGAAGGGGAGTTACCATTTTCTAGCTCCATCCACATACCGTGAAGATGGATGGGGTGATACATCATCGAATCATTGACAAGAATAAGGCGCACGCGTTCCCCGTACTTGAAATGAACGGGCTTATCCACTTCAGTGAATTTTTTGCCATCAAAAGACCACATGTATCTTTCCATGTTACCGGTCAAATGCAGTTCGATGGTTTGTGTTGGTTCACGGTTATCTGGCCACTGCTTGGCACCTGTAAGGTCTGAATAAACAAGTACCTTGTGAGAAACTCCATCAAACCCTATTCCAGGGTCGTCTAGTCGGCTGATCGGATTTTTGGCAATCATAGACGCACCTGGTCCGTGACCGTCCGGTGAGTGCGTAATAGGGATTCCGTCCACAGGAACTACCTTGTTTTGCATCGCTGCCATCGAATGATTAGGACCGTGATTTTCTTGGCCACCATAAGTCTCCTTGTTGTTCGTAGCGTCCATTGAATCCATGTCAGCCATTCCCGACATCCCCATAGCGTCCATACCTAATTCAGGCATTGGGCGAAGTGCCGGGATACTTGCTTCTTTGCCGACAGATGTTGCCAATGTGCCTCTGGCATAGCCACTTCTGTCCATGCTTTGTGCAAAAATGGTATAGGTTTTAGTATCTTTGGGTTTTACGATGACATCATAGGTCTCTGCAACAGCGATCCGTATTTCACCTACTGTTACTGGCTTAACAGGCTGACCATCTACTGCAACAACTGTCAGATCCAACCCTGGTACTTGGAAATCAAAATAGGTCATTGCTGACCCGTTAATAAGCCTAAGGCGTATGCTTTCTCCGGGTTTGTACAATGCAGTCCAGTTTGTTTGCGGGTCACGGCCGTTCATCAGGTATGTATAGGTCGCGCCGGTTACATCGAGTATGTCTCTTGGGTTCATGCGCATACGAGACCACATTGCTCGTTCTTTGACCGTATTGATCAGTCCTTGGCTCTTTATATCTTTAATCGTGTTTTCGACTGTACGCTGCTGATAATTATAATAGCCCTCAGCAACTTTAAGGTGACGGAAAACATCGTGAGGGTCTTCAAAGGTCCAGTCGCTGAGAATAATGGTGTGCTCCCGATCTGCACCGATGTCGCCATCTTTTGGTTCAATAACCATGGGGCCAAGGTGCCCAAGCTGCTCCTGAAGACCTGAATGACTGTGGTACCAATATGTACCGTTTTGTTCAATATCGAATTCATAGGTAAAGGTACTGCCAGCGGCGATACCGGGAAACGATACGCCAGGTACACCGTCCATCGTGTAAGGGAGTATCAATCCGTGCCAGTGGATTGACGTACTTTCAAGCAAGTTGTTAGTTACATTTATAGTGACATGCTGACCTTCTTTTAGACGCACTAACGGGCCCGGTGACGAACCATTAATTGTAATTGGTAGGCCAGCTGCGCTTGCAATACGCTTGTGCTGCCTGCTAATCATCATATCGATGTTTTCCCCGCTGACAACGTTGTTTCCAAAACTTGGTTTTAACTCTTGCCCAGCATGAGATAAGCCCTCTGGATTAGCCCAGGCTGGTGAAATTTGACGTAAAAGCGCTGTCCCACCTAATGTCAAAGCGGCAGACTTAACGAATCTGCGCCTATCTTTATTTAATTGGTTTAACATAAATTGTTCTCTAATTTGATGGATAGATTCAGACACATGCTTACGTTAAAACGGACCGAGCATGTACCGAGTTTTCGTAGTTAAAACTAGAACGGGCTTATGCTATTGGGGGTCTAAGCAATCTAGAAGGAGGAGACCGTAGTAAATCACCTTCGAATAATGAGAAAACATAATCAAATGACTTAATTTTGTAGTGATAATTGCCGGTCAGTAGCCAAATTGTAAAACAATTTCCATGAGAACAATCGCAAGATCCTGTGCAGCACTCCTCATGACAGCTCTCATCAACATTATCTTCAATGTGCATTTGAACATGCAGCTTTGCTTGTTCAATTTCCGGTGTTCCCTTCATGGATGAGATGTTGCCAGTACCTTCACTTTCGCAACCCAATACAGATGAACCATAAGTCACACTTGCAATAAGCATCAAGCACTTGATAAGTGTACTTAAAGCTATTGTCGTGTGGCCGTCGTGAGTCATCTAAATTTACAATCCTTTAATAGCTGCAATTCGACACAGTGTAAAAATTACCTATCCGCGCATAACATTTACAGCGTCAGATGGCTTATGCCGTTTGCTTAGTATGTATTTACGGTTTACCTAAGACAATCCAATATTTGTGCCATAAGTTCTTTAATACGTGATATTGCTGTTACAATTATCAATCAATGAGCTGAATAAAGTAACGATTTTCATTCGCCGGAAAATACGGATTACAATTTAGTGTGAGATTACTTCTACTAAAATCAGAATGTGGAAAAGAGTTATGCAGACCTCAGTTACCTATCTATATAACAGTAAAATCATTTTCTTTTGCGGCTAAGATAAAGCTTCTCTGCGGTAATTATCAGAAACAAGCCCGCTAATGACGTCCAAATTACGATGCTATCCGTTTTCACCTTAACGACGATGAAAGCTATCAGTACAATTAAATCTAATGTAATGGCGGTTAACAGTATAAACCGGTTGGCAGAAATTTCTTTACGCAGGTAGTTTAGTACGCCCCAGTGAATCGCAATATCCATCACCAGATAGAAAATCACACCCAAAGAAGCGATTCTGCTTAAATCAAAAAATATCGTTAACGTCATAGCAAGGACTATTGTATATACCAGCGTGTGTTTTTGGATATTTCCTGGCATACCAAAATGGCTGTGTGGTACAAGCTCCATGTCAGTTAGCATCGCTAACATACGCGATACAGCGAATACACTTGCGATGACGCCTGACACGGTAGCAATTATCGCAAAACCGACTGTTATCCAAAGTCCATATTGTCCGAAGGCTGGTTTTGCTGCTTCTGCCAATGCATAATCGCGCGCTGCGACGATCTCCTGGATTGATAGGTTTGTTCCAACTGCTGCGGCAACTAATAGGTATATGAAAATACAAATCGCAATTGAAATGACTATTGCGCGACCCACGTTTTTACGTGGATTTTCGATTTCACCGCCACTATTTGTTATTGTAGTAAAACCTTTAAATGCCAATACGGCTAGCGCGACGGCCCCCAGAAAGTCAACAATCGAAGCGTCGGTCGTTTGAACAAAAGTGTCAACAACTCCTCTTTGGGCCGCATATATTCCTCCAGACGCTAATACCGCCAATCCTAAAGCTTTGGCGATTCCCATTACAAATGAAATAGATTGGATAGCCTTGTTACTCATAATGTTTATGAAAAAGGCAAAGATCAATACTGCTACACCTAACGCTGGGACAAACCAATCGTTGGGTTTTGTATTAATTATTTGTACGGTATATTGACCAAATGTCCGCGCAACTAAGCTTTCATTAATTACCATTGAAAAGTACATGAGTAATGCGAAAACCGCAGTGGCAGTCCCCTTGCCATAAGCTTTTTGTAAAAACATGGCAATCCCTCCTGCAGAAGGATAAGCATTGGATAACTTCACGTAGGAATACGCGCTTGCTGATGTGATCATTGCCGCTATGATAAAGGCTAATGGGAACCACTCGCGGGCCAATTCAGCCACTTGTCCGGTCAAAGCAAAGATACCTGCACCGATCATGACACCTGTACCCATTGCAACCGCGCCAATAAGACTGAGACTTCCTTCTTTGTAATTTGACTTGTGTTGGTGCTTCCTCACAACCTCACTCCATAGTTTATGAATCCAATGAAAGGCTTATAATTCGTGCGCTCGGTTAATACCATGTGCCATTATTTTAATCTCTTGTTGTTCGGTTTCTATAATAGAATCAAGTAGTTCTATTTGATGCCCAACGACCATTTGCTTCCTTAGATACGAAAATAATTCGATAATTTGTTGATGGCGTTTCATAACGTGCTCTATGACCTGTTCATAAGTAGTGCAATCATCTAGGTTAGGCGGACACAGCAAAGGTATGTCAGGCTTATCGTTTATGTACTCAACAAAATAAGTATCCAATTCTCCGGTTTTACCTAAGTTTTTGAAGGCTAAGATCAGCTTACTTAGGTGGTTTTCATGCATTGCGAGATAATCGAGTACAAGTTTGTTCAAATCCGTCTTCTTACAACAGCAATGCAGTTGTTCAGCGAGAGCCTTATGGTAATTAGCTGTCCACTCTAAAATGTCACTGAATTGCTCAATTTGCATTTGTTTTTCCTCGAAATAACGATAACTGCTAAGTTAGGCTACCGAACATAAGTAATTAACTCATGACGCTGCTATTACTGTTTGATTACATGTTTGTAATATTCCTCATGAATAATAGTCTGGAGCAGCAATTGTCGAGCAGTTGATTAGAAAACCAAAAGCTAAATCTTTCACTTAAAAGGCTGAAAAAGCTGCGAGATATAATTTTGTGGGTAATTAGGTTGACTACCAATTCCTAGCTCCCCATTACGTGGTGAGGGTCGTTCATTAGAATTGGTGACGAATGTGCCAAGGAGGTGATCCCATAAATGTGTAAACAACCCAAAATTAACGTCACCTCTGGTACCGTCTTTTACGTGATGATGCCGGTGACCTGCAGCAACAGCCCAAATATATTTTAGCGGGCCAAGCCGCATATCAATGTTTGAGTGTTGCAACATCAACTGTAAGGCAGCACTAAACCCTAACAAAGCGCCGATTTCTATGGGCATGCCTATTAAAAGTAATGGAAGTGTACCTGCACTTAGTTCAATCGCTTGGTGAAGGGGGTGCTTCAATAGCCCATTAAACCCATACATTCGTTTGATGCTATGATGAACCGCATGTAAACGCCACAGCATGCTATATTTATGGCTAAAATAATGTGCCATCGTTATCCCAAAGTCAGCGACGATGATGGCAAAGCCAAGTTGTACTAGTAGTGGCCAATGGTGAGGCCAAATACTGAAGTGGGGCACTATCGCGGTCATTATTGGGATAAACGCGACCGTGAGAGCCAAAGAGCCTTCATTGACAATGGCATGCACTATATCTCGCCCGAAATCTCCCTGCGGTGTATTCCATGCTTTTTCATATGGTAACCATTTCTCAGCTACAAAAGATAAGGCGATGGCGAATAAAAGCAGGGGAATAAGCCAAGCTGGAGATCCTGTGTTTTGGGAAATACTGGTTGCAGCAAAGATAAAGCTTAAAAAAAATAATGGACTGAACATCCATTGGACCAACGTTCTCATAGTATTTACACATTCGCGTTTTTATTGATGCGTATATTATTCCCTAGTCAAACTTGATTCGGCTTGTATCAAACGGCTAATTACTGTGAATTTTAATGGTGTGCGGTTTGAATAACGAGGAAGGTGCAAATCCAAACAGCTGTTTAAACGTTTTACTCATATGAGGTAAGTCAGAAAAACCCGAAGCATGGGCAGCCTCAGTCAATGTTGCTGACTTACTCAGTTGTTCTATTGCGGCGCGCACACGCCACCAGACAATAAAACGACTAATAGGTATTGCATACACCGGAGCAAACCGGACATCGATTCCGGCTTTATCCGGACACCCTTTCCGTTTTAATCCGGACACCGATTCCGGGATAAACCAGCCAGTTTTCGTCTAACTCCGGAATCATTGTCCGGAATGCCGGAATACCTCTCTTTTCTCTTTTAAATCAATTAGTCACTATCCTCGTTATCAATTGAATTATAGCGAGGACGTGAACATGACAAAAAAGAGGACATCTATGGCAAATATCAAAGAGATTTTGCGCCTTAAATTC
>NZ_RCUA01000037.1 GCF_003731635.1 Marisediminitalea oceani
CGTTATTAAGTGTAATGCTACCACTTAAAACAGTGTTCGGGTTTAGTCTGCCACTACATACTGCGAAGCAGAGCCCGCGTGTTTGTGTCCCCAAGATTTGATTGTTATGTTCGTTTATCTTACTGCCCACTGTTTCCAACCTGATGACGTAAATAACTCGTACATTGAGGGTAATTTTTTAGCTTCCAACGCTGGGGGAACTTGCCCCCATTTTGCCTTACAAAATGCTACGGCTTTTAGTCTATTTCTTCGAGCTAAAAACAAGCCTGGTGTTCTTACTGCTCGGCATTCTTCATTGCAGAGTTTTACAATGTGACTTCTAAACTTTCGGAACTCCAAAGAATTCCAATTTTGACTTCTATAGCGAAGTGATGATCGCTTCTTTTTCAAGAGCACAATAATAAAATTCTTCCTATAAGAACATAACACTTAAATATGGGGCACAAACAGGCAGGCTACAATGGCGAAGCCGCCTGCCTGTTTGTGTCCCAGCCCGCCTGCGGGCGTCATAATTTTTTGTTAGGTGACATGCTTAATACTACCTTGGATAAACATTACTAATACACCCAACAAAAAGTAAATAATTGGGAGCAAATCCCAGTGGCCGTAATTGCCATAATTTTTGTAACTACGGACCGATTGCCAAACTGACAATATAAATACCAATAAATAAGATGCTGCAATAACGACTACTTTAATGCTAGAAACTGTCGGATTATTAGTGAAGCCGGCCCCAAATGCGAGTGACATTAGGCTTATAAATAGGGTTAGAGGCAGCAGGATAATGCCGCCGATTAATAAACTAAAATTCCTTGTCAGCCATCTGTTCAATGTGGCACCTAACACCCTAATTTGGCGGCACAAACACGTGGGCTAAACTGCGAAGCAGAGCCCGCGTGTTTGTGTCCCCAACATTTGATTGTTATGCACTTACACCAAAGACCCATCAAGAGCAGCAAAGGCAATAGGTACACATCCAAGCAGCGTTATAACTGCCCCCCAAAATAATGAACGAATAGCATTTTTTAAACCGCGATATTCCAACCAAAGTTGAGTGATGATTAACAGCACTAAAGGCAGGCTAATTGAAAACATAATGGCAGCGACATATTTTTCTTGAACAGTAAGGGAAAACCTTTCCAATTCCAATATGTAGCTCAAATTGAAGTAAAAACTAACGCCCGTAAAAATGGCGCAAAACGATAGCATAAACGCCGCCTTTACCAGGCTTATTGTTGACTCGTTGTCTTCCGAATATATGTTTTCCATTTCATATCCTTATAAAACAATTGGGGTTTACTTGGTGCATAACAATTTAATAGATTTCAAAATGGTGTAAACATTTACACCATTTTGACTTTTATTTTTAAACCTTAAGATACGCTTTATTTTATCAAAATCAATTCTTTGCAGTGCACTGTTTTGGTTTGGCTTGCCTGTTAGGCGTGAAATACTCCAAAGTGGCTTCTTATTTAATAGAGGCCTATTTGAACTTAAAAGTGAGTCAGTAACGCTCCAAAATCCCATCCTCTGGTCAGTATTTCCTGGTTTCTTATCCTGCTAGTTTAGTCACTTTTGGAAGCCGCTATGCAATCGCCATTTTTATTAGCCATACAGGAGTTTATGATCGTTAAGCGTTACGCTAAAAGAACAATTCAAACCTATTTATATTGGATTGCTGACTATATTCGCCACCAGAATTATCAGCACCCCAAAAAAATGGGCGACCATGAAGTGCAGCAATATTTAACCTATTTATCAATTAAACGTAAGTTATCAGCTAGCAGTCAGACAAGTGCGTTAAATTCCCTGGCCTTCCTGTATAACAAATACCTCGGGCAACCACTTAGTGATGAATTGGAGTTTGTAAACAGCGGAAAGGCCCGAAAACTACCCGTGGTGCTTACTATTGCTGAAGTGCAAAAGTTGCTCAGCCATATTCCAGAACCCCAGTGGTTACCGGTTTCCTTACTTTATGGCAGCGGATTACGTTTAATGGAGTGCGTTTGGCTTCGCGTGAAAGATATTGATTTTGACTATAAATGTATTCGTATCTGGTTTGGCAAAGGCGCAAAACATCGGGTTGTCACCCTGTCCGATACGCTTGTTACTCCGCTTAAACTCCAATGCGAAAAAGTAGCCCTGCAACTTAAAAGAGATCTTCAGAACCCTGAGTTTAAAGGCGTATGGATGCCTAATCTGTTGGATAAGAAATTCAAATCAGCCAATACATCATTAGAATGGCAGTACCTCTTCCCGGCACGCAAATTAAGCACGGATCCCGAAACCAAACTTACTCGCCGTCATCATATTGATGAAAAGCAAATTCAGCGTGTTGTACGCCATACCGCCCACGATATAGGCTTGGAAAAAGCCGTAACACCGCATACGCTACGCCATTCATTTGCAACACATTTACTATTAAAAGGGGCTGATATTAGAACAGTGCAAGACCAACTGGGCCATGCCGATGTGAAAACCACCCAAATCTATACGCATATATTACAACGAGGCGGAAACGCGGTGATTAGCCCGCTCGAGCTACTGAAGTAAAAAGCGGGCCTTTCCTGCTAAATTAATTAGTCTTTATCGTAAAGAATATCCATAACATCGGCCAGTTCGGTTTTACCGGCGCGCACTTCTTCTTCACTCATATCGGCAATTTCATGGGGGAACACTAACCAATCGTCACTTTCGTTTACGTAATAGTCAGGCACGATATCGGTTTTATTGTTCTGCGGCTTATAATACGGGCAGGCAATACGGATATCTTTTGGCATGTTCAGGCGCATCAGCTTTTTAATTTGCTTAATTAATGCGTCTACGCTGCGGCCCGAGTCGAACACATCATCCACAATCAGCAGTGCGTCTTCGGCATTGGCATTTTCAATCAGGTAATGCAGGCCATGCACGCGAATCTCTTTGCTTTGCTTATTAATGCCGTAATACGAAGAGGTTCTTACCGCTATATGGTCGGTGGGAAATTTTTTAAATTCAAAAAACTCCTGTACCGCAATACCAATTGGCGCGCCGCCCCGCCAGATCCCAACAATAAATTGCGGACGAAAGCCGTCCTTATACACTTTGGAGGCAAGTCGAAATGAATCCTGAAGCAGATCCGCCGACGTAATAAAGACTTTATTCATAGAATCGGTAACCGAGCGAAAGAAAAGAAAAAGATTATAGAAAATTTTATGCCACAATGCACGGCAAAACCCAAAAACCTGACCATTTAATCAAGTTTTTACGATTCCTGCTGTAAAACCTTAGCCGGTTGTACTTTCATGGCCCGTTGCGCGGGATAACAGCTCGCCAGCAGGCATAATCCTAAGGAAAACAGGGTTACCCAAACCACCTGATGCCATTGCATATCAATGGGTAAGCCTGGCCCATCGGCAGATAACGCCAGATATATTCCCAGCAGTTCCAGAATATCGTTAATATACACAACCGCTAAAATGCCCAGCACAGCACCAATCAATGCGCCTTTAAGGCCGTTAAAGATGCCGTTGAGCATAAATATGGCGCGCACTGTGGCTACCGTCATGCCCTGGGAGAGTAAAATAGCGATGTCACCACTTTTTTCCGACACCACCATCACCAGGGCCGACACAATATTAAATGCCGCCACCGCAATAATCAGCAGCAGCATTAAAAACATCATGTTCTTTTCCATTTTTACCGCATCGAACAACGGCCCCTGGCGCGAACGCCAGTTACTTGTTGAATAACCCGCCTGTTCAAGCTCAGCCACCACACCCTGATAATTAAACGCATTGTTTAAAAACAGCCGCACATCCGCCGGGCTGTCTTTAGGTTTACGCAGTAACCGGGTTAAATCGTCCAGCCGTAAATAAATCACTTTGTCGTCAAGCTGTGAGCCCAGGTTAAATAATGCGGCAATGGTTACCAAACGCTGGCTCGGCATGCGGCCAAAGGGCGTATAAACACTGGCACCGGCAGCCATTACCCGTATTTGGTCGCCCACATTCACGCTCAGTTCCTGCGCCAGTGCGCGGCTGATGATAGCGCCAAACTTAATTTCTTCAAGGCGCTCAAAATTACCTTCCAGCATGTAGTCGCTCACAATGCTGTGTTTAGCCATTATTGCCGGGTCCACGCCTTGCAACTGCACGCCGCGCAAAGCCTGGCGGGATTGCACCAGGCCTTCTGCTTCCCTGAAGGGGCTCGCGGCACGCACTTCCGTTAAGGGCAGTTGCAGCACGTCATCAACACTGGCGTTATGCGCTACTACCTGTGGCACAATGCCTAAAATCCGCTGGCGTAGCTGGGCTTCAAAACCGTTCATTACCGAAAGCACAATAATCAGCGACATAAGCCCCAGGGCAATCCCGGCTACCGAGAAGCGGTTAATAAAGGCTACAAAGCTGTTGTGTTTGCCTGCGGTGGAGTAACGCAGTGCAATATAGGCGGAAAGCGGATAGGCCATGAAATTTCACCTGTACCTGGGCAGTGGGGGCTTGGTATTCATCTTTCCCTGCACTACTCTTAATCAATACGGTACGTTGTACGTTTTAATGATAAACAAAGACTTAAGCTCGGTGCATAATACGTGTAAGCTACCCTGCACACAAGTCAGCCTGGAGAGTATTGTGGAATCGTTAACCCTGGCAGAAAAACAAGCTCAGTTTAATGAGTTTTTCTTAATCAGCCACGCTATTAAGGTCAATATGCGTCAGCTCGACGAGCACTTTGCCCTGCCAGACAACGAACAACTCGAAGACCACATGCCTTATGCCTTTCGTATTGCCAGCGAGATGGCCTCTATCGAATCCCAGGCGCTGCGCCCGTTGCGTAACCTTAGCGATCACGCATCCGAACTGGTTAACTACCTTAATCATCAGTCACGCAAAATCGATTTGATGATGTCCTACATTTTACACCAACAGGACGATCCGGATTACCGCTTTGAAAGTATCAGGTTCGGCGGCGGTGGCGTGATCATTGAGCACCCCACCCCATTGGATGTAGGCACTCAGGCAGAACTTAAACTGTTCGTCTCCGAAGAAGCCGCGGCCATTTTCTGCTACGGCGAAGTTATTACTTGCCAGCAGGAATCGGACGGCTACCATATAGCCTTCATTTTTACCCGGATCCGCGAACAGGATCAGGAACTGTTAGTCAGAGCCAGTTTGCATTTACAAACGCAGCAGCTTCGCAAGCGCAGCCAGAATAAAAACGCTTAATCTGCAAGCCATAAATAAAAACGCTCAAAAAAAGAATCGTTAAGGAATCATGACAACCACGCTTAATTCTTTGCCACTGCCCAAAACCAAGTCGTCAGCCGGTTTTCAGGACCAACAGCAATGGGGGCAGTTGCAAGGCAGTAGCCGCGCGCTCGCCGTTGCCCAGGCCAGTCAGCAGGCTGGTCGCCCTATCGTGCTGGTTACCGCAGATACGCCTTCGGCGCTCAAACTCGAAAAAGAAATCCGCTATTTTCAGGGCAGTCAGCACAGTGTTCCGGTTACCCTGTTTCCCGACTGGGAAACCCTGCCTTACGATACGTTCTCGCCGCACCAGGATATTATTTCCCAGCGTCTGGAAACCCTGTTCCGGTTAACTCAGGAACCCAGCGGCATTTTTATTGTGCCCATCAATACTCTGATGCAGCGTTTGGCCCCGGTGGAATACATTGGTCAGCATTTATTGCTGTTAAAGCGTGGCCAGCAACTGGATCGCGACCAGTTCCGCCGCCAGTTAGAGCAAGCCGGTTATCTGCATGTCAGCCAGGTAATGAGTCACAGTGAGTTTTCTATTCGCGGCAGTATTATCGACCTTTACCCCATGGGCTCTAAAGATCCCTACCGCATCGATTTGTTCGATGACGAGGTCGACAGTATTCGCCTGTTCGATCCCGACACCCAGCGTTCCAGCAATGCGGTGGAAGAGATCCGCATGTTACCGGCCCGGGAATTCCCCACCGATAAAGCCGCGCTCAACCTGTTTCGTCAGCAGTTTTTAGAGCGCTTCGACGCCAGTAACAGCGCCGAGTCGGTGTTTAATCAAATTACCCGTGGCACCATGCCAAGCGGTGTGGAGTATTATCTGCCGCTGTTTTTTGAAAAAACCGCCACACTGTTTGATTACTTTCATCCCGACACCCTTATTATGTTACATGGCGATGTCAGTGATGCCTGCGAATTCTTCTGGGCGGATCTGAATGAGCGCTACGAACAGTACCGCTACAATAAACACCGCCCGTTGCTGGCGCCCATGGAGCTGTTTTTACCGGTAAACGAATTATTCGCCGGCCTCAAACAATGGCCGCGGGTCGCACTGGCTTCGCAGCCACTCGACGAGGCAGCCGGCAAACACAACCTGCATTGCGAAAAGCTCGATGATATCGCGTTAAATCCGCAAAAGAAGCAGCCTGCTCAGGCCTTATTAACTGCCTTATCCGAGGCCAGCGAGCGCGGTGCAAAAGTGCTGTTTTGTGCCGAATCACAGGGCCGCCGGGAAAACCTGCTCGGCATTTTAAGTAAGTACCAAATTAAGCCCGTAGAGTTTGCCCACTTCGACGATTTTCTTACCAGTCACGAAACGGTCGGCATTTCCATTGGCATGGTAGAACACAGTTTCCGCTGGAACAATCCCGACGGTGAGCTGCTGTTTATTACCGAAACTCAGCTGCTCGGCCATAAAATCAGTCAGCGGCGTTTGCGAACCGCGCAAAAGCCTACCGACGAAAACGCCATTATTCGCAATCTGGCGGAACTCTCTGTAGGCCAGCCGGTGGTGCATCTCGACCATGGCGTTGGCCGCTATATTGGCCTGCAAACCCTGGATGCCGGTGGCGTTACTACCGAATTTTTAACCATTGAGTACGCCAAACAGGCCAAGTTATATGTACCGGTGGCCTCGCTGCACTTAATTTCTCGCTACAGTGGCGGTGAGCAGGATTCAGCGCCGCTGCATAGCCTGGGCTCCGATGCCTGGGAAAAAGCCAAGAAGAGAGCGGCCGAGCGCGTGCGCGACGTGGCCGCAGAGCTCCTCGATGTGTACGCCAAGCGCGCTGCCAAACCGGGCTTTGCCTACCCCATTACCTGGGAAGAATATCAATCCTTTGCCGACAGCTTTCCGTTTGAAGAAACCGCCGATCAGATGCAGGCCATCAACGCGGTTATTCAGGACATGGGTAGCCCACAGGCAATGGACCGCCTGGTGTGCGGTGACGTGGGCTTTGGTAAAACCGAAGTGGCTATGCGCGCCGCTTTCTTAGCCGCTAATCAGGGTAAACAGGTGGCCATTTTAGTACCCACTACCCTGCTGGCGCAGCAACATTTCGAAAACTTTAAAGACCGCTTTGCCAACTGGCCGTTCCGCATTGAGGTGGTCTCCCGCTTTGTTAGCGGTAAAGCCACCAAATCGGTGATGGACGGCATCGAAAACGGCACTGTGGATATTGTGGTGGGTACCCATAAACTGCTCAGCGACACTATCCAGTTTAACGATTTGGGCCTTGTCATCATCGACGAAGAACACCGCTTTGGCGTGCGCCAGAAAGAGAAGTTTAAAGCCCTGCGCGCCGATGTGGACATTCTTACCCTTACCGCTACGCCCATTCCACGTACGCTGAATATGGCCATGTCGGGGATGCGTGATTTATCGATTATCGCCACTGCGCCAGCCAAGCGTCTGGCCATCAAAACTTTTGTGCAACAGCGCGATAAAGCGGTTATACGCGAAGCCATCATGCGTGAAATTCTGCGCGGCGGACAGGTGTATTTCCTGCACAACGAGGTAGAAAGCATTGCCCGCACCGCCGAGGAAATCGCCGAAATAGTGCCGGAAGCCCGCATTGCCGTAGGCCACGGTCAGATGCGTGAGCGTGAACTTGAGTCGGTAATGAGTGACTTTTATCATCAGCGTTTCAATGTGTTGGTGTGTACCACCATTATCGAAACCGGTATCGACGTGCCCACCGCCAACACCATAATCATGGACCGTGCCGACCATCTTGGTCTGGCGCAGTTGCACCAGTTGCGTGGCCGGGTTGGCCGTTCTCACCATCAGGCCTATGCCTATTTGTTAACCCCGCATCCTAAGCGCATGACCCGCGATGCCGCCAAGCGTCTGGAAGCCATTGCCAGTCTGGAAGACTTAGGCGCAGGCTTTGCCCTGGCTACTCACGATCTGGAAATTCGTGGTGCCGGTGAGTTACTCGGCGAAGACCAGTCCGGCCAAATCGCCAGTGTGGGTTACTCACTTTACATGGATATGCTGGAACAAGCGGTCGATGCCCTTAAGGCCGGTAAAGAGCCGTCACTCAGCGATGCTAACCGCCTGCATACCGAAATCGAATTGCGCATCCCGGCGCTGTTGCCGGAAGATTACATTGCCGATGTGAATACCCGGTTGTCCCTGTACAAGCAACTGGCCAGCTGCAAAAACAGCGACGATATCGAGGCCTTCCAGATTGAATGTATCGATCGTTTTGGCCTGCTGCCGGATGCCGCGAAAAACCTTATTGCGGTGGCCGAGCTTAAACTCAAAGCCCGCCGCGTAGGTATTCATAAGGTCGAAATGACCGCTACTGGTGGTACCATCGAATTTAACGAAGACACGCCGGTAGACCCCGGTTTTATTATCCAACTGGTACAAACCCGCAATAAAATGTTTAAGTTCGAAGGCAGTCAAAAACTGCGGATCGTGAAGAAAACCGAGACAGCCCGCGAACGATTAGCTATGGTGGACGGGCTTATAGAAGAATTTGCCAGGGAGATCAGCCAGGCATGAGGCGTATAATTGGTAGCCTGCTCGCACTCAGTTGTATAACCGCTTACCCGGTACACGCTAACGACGAAGACAAATGGTGGTTCGACATCGAGGTAATGCTGTTCGCCCGCGATACCGCGGTGAGCGATCTGGCCGAACGGTTTGAACGTCAACAGGTATTAAATACACCCAACACCGACTGGGATTTACTCACTGAGTATTACCAGCCAGACATTACCATGGTGTACAACTCATTACCGGTCTGCAACGCCCCCACATCACCACTGTGGGCAGAGGCGCCCTCACAGGAAGAAATCCTGCGCGATTATTATATCGAGCCGGAGCCGGTAGAACCTGCATTAGATGACCAGGCCGGGCTTGTTGAAAATGGCAACACGCCGGAGTCTGAGCCGGGCAATCAGGAGAGCGAGCTATTCAGTGATGAAAACAGCGCAGTCACTGATAACAATCAGGCTTTGCTGGCTGATGAAACCACTCAGGGCATAGAAGTTTCAGAGAATACCTTTGTTCAACCAGAGCCTGAAATTATCCCCCCTGCGCCTGATGCCATTGCGGCCTACTGGTTGTCATTTAACTTAAATGAAGAACAGCTCACGCCGGTAAGCGTAAAACGCCGCCCGCTCAATTGTGTAACGCCCCCAGAGCCCAATTTAAAACCGCAAAGCTGGCAGTGGCAGAAACCGGATCTCTACGTGCCACCGCGTCAGCAAACGCCGCTTTATGTGCACGGAGCCAATTTTAAACGGGCTAACGGCCCGCACCTGCTGCCCACTAATCAGCTCTCACAGGATGATATCTACACCAGCATTCGCTGGCGCAAAGGTATCGAGCGACTGGCTCACTTTAGCTGGCGTCAGCAGGTTAAATTTGGTCAGGATAAAGCCGAAACCCTGCGTTTGTTTGCCGGCCAGAATTTTGCTCAGCAGTTTACTCAAAATGGCGATCTGCGCCCGCAACAATTGCCGTCCGGTGAAGATCCATTGGCAGAACAAAACGCCGAGCTGGCCGAACCGGCAGATAGCTTTTTTACCGAGCTGAATCAGCGCCTTAATAACCCGCAGCCAATCAGTTTTGCCGGTATGACAGCACCACCGGAAACCAACGATGACGGCGATACTCAGTCAGATGTGAAGCGTTTATCCCCTATCTGGGAGCTTGACGGCTTTATTCAGATATACCTTAAATACATCAACCGGGTGCCCTACCTGCACATTAACAGCGAGCTGTTTTATCGACAGCCAGTGCTTTCGGCCACTAGCCTGCCCGGCGCTGCGCCGGCCTACGAGCTGGTGTCTATTCCGTTTTCCCAGCAGCGCCGCGTGATCAGTACACAACTGCATTATTTTGACCATCCGCTGTTTGGCATGCTGGTACAAATACGCCGTTACGATCGCCCCGCAGCGCCGCAACCCGCCGAGGAACAAGACTAATCATGAAAATCTATACCAAAACCGGCGATCAGGGTGAAACCCAGCTTTACGTCAACAAGCCACAAAAAGTGGCCAAAGACGACGCTATTATCGAATGTTACGGCAGTCTTGACGAACTCAATGCACAAATTGGCCTGTTAAGTGCTCGCCTGCAGGCAGATGAACTGGGCAGCGACAGCGACTTAGCCATGCTGGCAGCCATTCAGAATGCCCTGTTCAGCGTTGGCTTTGCGGTATCGGCCAGCTCTACCCTGGCCCCGGATGCGGTAGTGGATTTAGAATCCCATATTGATGTGATGCAAGCCGACCTACCGCCGCAAACCAGCTTTATTTTACCCGGTGGCTGTGTGGCTGCTGCGCAGGCTCATGTTTGTCGTACCGTGTGCCGCCGTGCCGAGCGACGCATGATCAGCATGGCCAAACACACCGAAGTCTCAGAACTCGCCCAGCAATACGTTAATCGCTTATCCGACTGGCTGTATGTGTTTGCCCGGTATCTCAACGCCAGAGCCGGCGTGGCAGATGTGCCGGTTAGCCGCTAGGCGTTTATAACCGGGTTACAACCACCACACCAGTAATAACCAGCCCCACCAGAATATTCAGCATGGTGCCCTCGCGCACCATGGTCTGAATGGGGATCCGGCCGCTGCCATATACAATGGCATTGGGCGCTGTAGCTACCGGCATCATAAAGGCGCAGCTGGCGCTAATAGCGGCAGGCATCATCAGCACAATAGGATCCACGCCAATCGCGGCCGACGCACTGGCCAGAATTGGCATAAGCAGGGTCGCGGTAGCGGTATTAGAAGTAATTTCGGTAACAAAACTCACTGCCAGGCACAATACCAGCAAAGTCAGCACAATGGGCAGAGCAGACAGTCCGGTAAGTGCTTCACCAAGTAATAAACTTAAGCCCGAAGCGGTAAACGCCTTGGCCATGCAAATACCGCCCGCAAACAGCAGTAACATGCCCCACGGGATCGCCTCAGCGGTTTTCCAGTCGAGCAGTTGATCGGGCTTTTCTTTATCGCCGTTGGGTACCAGAAACATCAGCACCACACCGGCAATGGCAATAGTGCTGTCACTCACCAGCGTCATACCCGTCCATACCGACCAGTAAGGGCGGAATATCCAGGCCAGCGCCACAATGCCAAACACGATCAGCACCCGCTTTTCCGCCGGGCGCCAGTCACCGGCCTTTGGTAAATCACAATCCGGCATATCACTTAATTTGCGGGTCAGCCAGAACGCCATTATCGGAATCGCGATCAGTACTATGGGTACACCGGTCATCATCCAGTTAATAAAACTGAGCTCCGTGCCGGTGGTTTGCTGATACACACTCATAAAAATAATATTCGGCGGTGTGCCGATGGGCGTGCCCACCCCGCCCAAACTCGCTGAGTATGCAATGCCGAGTAACAAGGCAGCAGCCAGTTTTGGCGAGTTCATCGAAGTGATAATGGCCATAGCAATAGGCAGTAACATTAAAGTGGTAGCGGTATTGGATATCCACATGCTCAGCACTGCCGAGGTGAGCATAAAGCCCAGCACCAGCCGTCTGGCACTGGACGCTCCGCATAAGCGCAGCATGTATACCGCAATGCGGCGGTGCACACCCGACTTCTCCAGCGCTTTGGAGAGCATAAACGCACCCATCAGCAGCAGGATCACGTGGCTACCCAGTGCTGATGCCGCTTCTTTATAATCAATTACGCCCGCCATAGGAAAGGCCACAAACGGGATAAGCGAGGTCACCGGAATAGGCAGTGCCTCAGTCACCCACAAGATGGCAATTAATAGTGTTAGCGCGGCCGTCAGACTGAGTGCCTGGTCTAAACCGTTCGCGGCCAGCACGCCCCATAACAATGCACTGACCACAACGCTGAATACGATGACTTTATTTTTAACTTTCATAGCGTTGCCACACCTCACAGGCTTGCTGGTAGGTTTGTTCTGCCGTTGCTGAGAGCTGCCAGCCACTAAGCCGGCTCAGGCGATGAGAAGGTTCAAGCGTGTTCGGCAGGCCGTTTAAAATGGCCAGCGCACCGGCCGTATTGTTACACGCCAGCACCATATCACAGCCGGCAGCCAGTGCCTGCTCGGCGCGCTCGGGGTATGTACCGGCCACAGCTGCGCCTTCCATAGATAAATCATCGGAAAAAATCACCCCGTCAAAGCCGAGCTTGTCACGCAAAATGGTTTGTAACCAGTAAGGCGAAAACCCGGCGGGCTTATCGTCGATGGCCGCAAATCGCACGTGAGCTGGCATGATGGCATCAATTTTTTGCCGGGCGATGAGGTCTGCAAACGGCACCAAATCCTGCTGCTTGATGGTTTGCCAGTCCCGTTCATCCACCGGGGTATCAATGTGTGAGTCAGCCACCACGCTGCCATGGCCGGGAAAGTGTTTGCCGGTAGAGGGCATGCCTATGGCGTGCATGCCGTCTATTAGGCACCCGGCCAGACGGCTCACTACCCCAGGGTGTGGCGAGAAACCGCGATCGCCAATAACATTGGACACACCGTTAATGTCCAGCACCGGTGCAAAACTAATATCAATATCCAGCTGTTTAAGCTCGTAACCCATAATCACACCGCAGGCATAACTTAACGCGTCGGCGTCATTATCATTATCGGTTAGCTGCAGTATCTGCCCCATGGCGGGTAGCCGGGTAAATCCGGGGCGAAAACGCTGTACCCGGCCGCCTTCATGATCCACAGCGATGATCAGCGGTTTGCCTGCCGCCTCACGAATATCCTGAACCAACGCCCTGAGTTGATCTACCGACTCGTAATTGCGCGTAAACAGGATCACACCACCGGTAAGCGGGTGCGCTAGCATGTCGCGTTCATCTTGCTGTAAACTGAGGCTGCGACAATCGATCATTACTGGTCCCATGCTGACTCCTGGACTCCAATGCATTGTTTTACAATGCTAAACTGCTTAGGACGTGGCGACAAACAAAAGTTAAGCTTCACTAGCGCAATAGCGCTGCCACCCGCTTAAGACGCTGGCAGAGAAAATCGTGAAGCGGTGGTGAGCTACACCATCAAACTGCCGCCGAAAGGCTTTAAGCATAAGAAAAAACAGGGAGTATTACACGTGTTAAATTGGTTAAAACGGATCGTACTGGCGGCAATTGGCCTGCTGATCATTGCGGTGATGGCGGTTTACTTTACCCTGCGTCAGTCACTACCGGCCTTAGACGGCGATCGCATTGTCAGTCAGGTTCAGCAACCCGCTACTTTATCGCGCGACGATCTCGGCCAGGCAATTATTCAGGCCGATTCACGCAAGGAAGCCATGTATTTACTTGGCTTTGCTCACGGCCAGGACCGTTTCTTCCAGATGGATCTGCAACGTCGGGTTGCCGCCGGTGAGCTGTCTGAGTGGCTGGGTAGCATGGCCCTCGATGTCGATAAAACCGGTCGTTTTCACGAATTCCGTCGCCGCGCCAACACCATCTATGCGCAGCTGCCCCAGGCACAAAAAGACATTCTGCTTGCTTATACCGAAGGGGTTAATCAGGCCGTCGAAGAACAATCTGCCCGTCCCTTCGAATATATTCTGACTAATTTTGAGCAGGCCCCCTGGTCACCTGAAGACAGTATTCTGGTGATCCTCAGCATGTACCTCGATTTACAAAGTGGTAATGTTAATCGCGATCTTACCCTGACCGAAATTAAGCATCAGTTTGGCCAGCCCATGGTCGACTTTATTTTGCAGCCGAGCCAGTATCAGGCTGCTCTGGATAACAGCCAGCTCACCGGCGATGTGGAAACTCCATTGCTCAAAGCGCGCCCGGCTGCAGTGAGCAACAACACGGCCGAAATGGCCTTTCGCACCGAAATTGGCAGTAACAACTGGATTGTGGGCGGCGCACTCACCGAAAGCGGCGACGCGCTGCTGGCCAGTGACATGCATTTAGGCATGCGCGTACCGATTATCTGGTATCGCGCCCAACTCAATTATGCGGTGGACCAGTACGACGTGTCGCTGACCGGGGTTACCTTACCCGGCGTACCCGGCGTCATTGCCGGCACCAATGGTCATATCGCCTGGGGCTTCACCAATGCCTATGTGGATACCGCCGACTGGGTGCTGATTGACCGCAGCGAAGTGACAGCCGTGGAAGAAACCATCAACGTAAAAGGTGAGCCGGAGACTTATAAGCGGCTCACCAGCCAGTACGGCCCGGTTCGCCAGTTAGGTACGCGCTTTTACGCCTTAAAATGGACCGCCCAGGAACCCTACGCGGTTAATCTCATGCTTAACCAGCTAGACACCAAACTGTCGGTACTGGAAGCCATTCCGGTGGTCAGAAAGCTCGGCATCCCGGTGCAGAACATTGCCCTTGGTGACACTGCCGGTAACATTGCCTGGATGCCAGCTGGCGCAGTCCCGGCCCGTAAAGTGCCGCATAATACGGCCATTACACCTGAGCAGCTGGACGGTTTATGGAACGTCGATGAAATGGACCTGCCAGTAGTAATGAATCCATCATCACATCGCATCTGGACCGCCAACTCGCGAGTTATTGGCACTGACGACCTCGACCGCTTTGGCGATGGTGGCTATGCCCTTGGCGCACGAGCTCAACAGATCCGCGACCGCCTGTTCGATTACGAACAATTTGACGAACAACGTTTCTACCAGATCCAGCTCGATAATGAAGCGCGCTTTCTGCAGCCCTGGCATGCCCTGCTCCGTCAGTTATTAAAGCGCAATTCCGGCTACTTTGCCGCCGATATCGAAGCGCTGGATAACTGGCAAAACTGTGCCTGCGCCGAGTCGGTAGGCTACACCCTGGTGAAGCACTTTCGTCGTCAGGTAATTAACACCACATTTGCGCCCCTTAGCGAAGCCCTTAAACCCAAGCATCTGAGCCTGCGGTTTGTATCCAGTAACCTCGAACCGGCTATCTGGCAGCTTATTCGCAGTGAAAACACCCAGTGGTTGCCAGAGGGCCAGAACGACTGGCAAAGCTATATGCTGAGCCAGTATGAGCAGGCGCGGCAACAGTTGCAGGATAAACACGGCGCGTCAAAGGATTTATCGACCCTGGCCTGGGGTAAGGTCAATAAGCAAGCCATTACCCATCCTTTTGCCGGACAGATCCCGGTGTTCGGCAAGGCGTTAAACATGCCGGAAATTCCCGGCTATGGCGATACTTTCATGCCGGCGGTTCAGGCCCGTAGCTTCGGTGCTTCCCAGCGCTTGTTTGTGCGCCCCGGCCAGCTCGATAAAGCGGTATTAACCATTCCGGGTGGGCAGTCCGGTCATCCGCTCTCGGCATTTTATAAAGCCGGTTTCGATGACTATGCTAAGCATCGCATGACCCCACTATTGCCAGGTAAGCCTTTGCATACGCTCACTTTTATGCCAGAGTAAACGACTAACCGGTAATTTGAGAAAGGCCACAATGACCCCTGCAATAAAACTGCTCGAGCGCGGTAAACATGCTCACCAGGTGCTCAGGTATGAGCATGATAAACAGGCCGAGTCCTTCGGCCTGGAAGCGGTTGAAAAACTCGCCCTGGAGGCGCCCACCGTGTTTAAAACCCTGGTGGCCGAACTGGACTCGGGGAAACTCGTGGTCGCTATTGTACCGGTCACCCATCAGTTAAACCTCAAACAACTGGCTAAAGCGGCCGGAGCCAAAAAAGCACAAATGGCGCCACCGGCCAAAGTAGAAAGCACTACCGGTTACGTGCTTGGCGGTGTCAGTCCGTTGGGCCAGAAGAAAGCCTTACCCACGTTTATCGACCAAAGCGCAACTCAGTTCGAACTGATTTACTGCAGTGCCGGTAAACGCGGGCTGGAAATCGAACTCGCCCCGCAATTACTTGCCAGTCTGACCCGCGCCACCTTTGCGCCGCTCGCCGCATAGTTTAGAAAGTCTTTCTATGAAGTGCCCGCGAACGCAAAGTGAACTCACCCGCATCAACGTGGGTAAAGTGCCAGTATTTGTGAGCGAAGCCTGTGGCGGTGTGTTTTTAGCAAACCAGACGCTGGCGCTATTTGAGTCTCCACAGGAAGAGCGCGGCCACGCGCTGGAAAAGCACCTGCGCCAGTTTCATCATGCCCTGCCCGCACTGGATGAGCGGGTTAATTGCCCTGCTTGCGATGACACAGTAATGCTTCGTCGTTTTTACAGCCCACTGCATGTGGTGGAAATTGATGAATGCCCGGGCTGCGGTGGTATATGGCTGGACAGCGGCGAATTATCCCAATTACAACAGTTAATGCTTAACCCTAAAGAGCGAGCCCTGTTACGCCAGCAATTAATGAGTGAACACCGTCCTGAAAACATTGAGGGGATGGCGCATTTGCGGGACAGATGGATAAAGCGCAGTGACAAAATAGATAAACTCTTTGAACTGGCCGACTACCTGGCCCGCTGGTAGTAATTTACTCGACTTCAGATACAGATGCGTCAGCTGACTGGCGAAAACGTTCCTGCCACATTGCCTTGGCCTGTTTAGTATCTGCTTCGCCGGGAGTTTCTGTGTCGCTAAGCTCACGCGCAATATCCATAATGATGGCATCACGGGCGGCAATCAGCCGATCGGCCTCCGCAAATAAATCACGGGCCTCGGGGTATTTGGTTTTTAAGGCATCAATGCCCTTCAGCTGATAATAATGCTGTTCAAAAGCCTCGTTAAATAAAGCCCGTTTAGCATGAAAGACCAGGTACTCACGGCCCTTCTCTGAACTGATAAAAGTAATATCACTGTCGGTCAGCTCGGCGGCTTTGGCCACCTCTACGGCTTTTTGTTGCCATTGCTCAATGGCCGCCTGGTCGTCATTTTTTACCGCAGTAGCCATGCCTGCTACCAGATCACTGGCATGCAGAATTTGCTGCCGAAACGCCATTGACGCCAGCTCTGCCTCATCATACTCCGGCATGACGGGATCATCAGACCCATTAAACTGCCAGAAAGCGACCACGGCCAGCAGGATTAAGCCAATAACTACGACGATTTTCTTTGAAAACATAACAACCTGTACAACATATTGGAAAGAAATTGAGAAAGGATAGTTTACTACGCCTGAGCACAAAACGCATTGCGCGACTGTACCGCTCTATGTACCGATGGCTCGGTTAACAGCAATAGTGGTGATAAAAATAACGAGCCGGAAGGTACCGGCCCGCATTTTTGATACGAGGTTTACTCTGTCGGTGGTTTGGAATTTTCCACGCGACTTTTTAACTTCTGACCCGGACGGAATGTCACCACCCGACGCGCTTTAATCGGAATGTCTTCGCCGGTTTTTGGATTACGGCCAGGACGTTCGTTTTTGTCGCGCAGATCAAAGTTACCAAAACCGGATAGTTTCACTTGTTCACCGGATTCCAGTGCGCCTTTGATTTCTTCAAAAAACGCTTCCACTAAATCTTTAGCGTCCTTCTTATTAATACCCAGTTTTTCGAATAAGTGTTCAGCCATTTCGGCTTTGGTTAGTGCCATAAAATTTACTCTCTTAACGCTGCCCCGAATTCCGACTCAAGCCCTTGAATCACTGAATCTACCGCTGCTTGTATTTCCGCATCTTCCAGTGTTTTGCCCGGATCCTGCAGGATTAAAGACAATGCCAGGCTCTTTTCACCGTCAGCAATTCCCTGTCCTGTGTACACATCGAACAAGTTTAGGCCAACTAGTTGATTTACGCCAATTTTTTCAACAAATTTTATTATATCGCCTACTTTCACGGTTTGTTTAACCGTAATGGCGATATCACGGCGGTTTGCCGGGTACTTCGAAATCGGCTGTGCCTGAGGTAATTTGCGGTCTGTGAGGGCCGCTAATTCAAGTTCAAACAGAAACACTCTTCCGTTAGTGCCCAGTTGCTTACTGAACTGCGGGTGTACCGCGCCCAGCCAGCCAACACATTTATCGTCCAGGTAAATCGCCGCCGACATACCCGGATGCAATGCAGAATGCGTTTCTGTATTAAAAGTGACCGTTTTTTCCTTTCCAGTCAATGCTAAAAGTGCTTCAACGTCTGCTTTTGCATCAAAAAAGTCCACCGGCTTGTCATTAGCATCCCAATGTTCATCATAACGACGACCAGCAACTACCCCTGCCAGCATCGGTTCCTGACGAATGCTGTTTGGTGCTTCTGCATCCGGAACAAACCGCAGGCCGGTTTCAAACAAACGAATACGCTGTTGCTGTCGCTTCTGGTTATATGACGTTGCCTGTAACAGTCCCGGCCATAAACTTACCCGCATAATCGACATGTCCGCCGATATAGGATGTGGCAGCACAAGGCCATTACTCTCAGGGAAAAGTGCATTTTGTATTTTTGGATCGACAAACGAATACGTAATGGCTTCGTTATAGCCGCGATTCAGCAATACCGATTTCACGGTATTCACCGATAACTGCTTCTCGGTTGCCGGTAACATCGACAAGGCCGCGACCGGTGCCTGATTAGGAATACTGTTGTAACCGTATACCCGGGCCACTTCTTCGATTAAGTCTTCTTCAATCTCAATGTCAAAGCGATAGCTTGGTGCCGTAGCTACCCAGCCTTCATCGGTTTCTTTGGCATCGAGCCCTAAACGCGCAAGGATTTCGCTCACCGTGTCAGCGGCAATATCAATACCCAGCACCTTAGCTAAGCGCGCTTTGCGTAAAGTCACTTCGGCACGAGTCGGAATATCACTTTCGCTCACTGCTTCAACCACCGGACCGGCTTCACCGCCGCAGATTTCTAAAATCAGCTGGGTAGCGCGCTCCATTGCCGTGGCTTGTAATTGCGGATCCACTCCACGCTCATAGCGGTGTGAGGCATCGGTGTGCAGACCATACTGACGGGCTTTACCCATAATCGCATCCGGGTGGAAAAACGCGCTTTCCAGCAGAATGTCGGTAGTATTTTCGTCGGTACCGGAATGCAGACCACCAAAGATACCAGCCATAGCCAGCGCTTTGTTGTCATCGGCAATGACCAGGGTGTTATCTTTTAGCTCAACTTCGGTTTCATCCAGTAAGGTGAGCTTTTCACCAGCCGTTGCCATGCGAACATTAATACCGCCTTCAATGGCAGCCAGGTTAAACGCATGCATCGGATGACCCAGCTCCAGCAGTACGTAATTGGTTACGTCGACAATCGGGTCGATACTACGGATACCGCTGCGGCGCAGTTTCTCGGTAAGCCAAAGAGGAGAATCAGCTTTAACGTTAACGCCTTTAACCACCCGGCCAAGATAGCGCGGGCACGCCTGAGGTGCGCTTAAGCTAATGGCAAGTTTATCTTCAATAGCCGCAGCAACCGGTGCAACAACCGGCTCGCACACATCGGCTTTATTCAGTACGCCCACTTCGCGGGCAACACCACGCAGACCAAGGCAGTCAGCACGGTTAGGGGTAAGGTCGACTTCGATAGTGACATCATCCAGACCAAGGTAGTCACGAATGTCTTCACCTACCGGCGCGTCCAGCGGCAATTCAATAATACCGCTGTGGTCGTCACTCACGCCCAGCTCAGAATAGCTGCACAGCATGCCAAACGATGGCTCGCCACGCAGTTTGGCTTTTTTGATTTTAAAATCGCCCGGCAGTACCGCGCCCACTTTGGCAACGGCAACTTTTAAGCCCTGACGACAGTTTGGTGCACCGCAGACAATATCAACCAGTTCATCATCGCCTACGTTAATTTTGGTGACTCGCAGCTTGTCAGCGTTAGGGTGCTGACCACATTCCACTACTTCACCTACCACCACGCCGCTGAATTCACCAGCAACCGGTTCTACACCATCAACTTCCAGACCAGCCATGCTCAATTGTTCGCACAGCTCATCCCGTGATACGGCGGGGTTAACCCACTCTCTTAACCATTTTTCACTGAATTTCATTTTGCTTTGCCTTAATTGAACTGCTTGAGGAACCGAAGATCGTTTTCAAAGAATGCGCGCAGGTCGTTAACGCCGTAACGCAGCATGGTTAAACGCTCTACGCCCATACCAAAGGCAAAGCCGGTGTATTCTTCCGGGTCGATGTTCACCGCCCGCAGTACATTAGGATGCACCATACCGCAGCCCAGAACTTCCAGCCACTGACCGTTTTTGCCCATCACATCCACTTCGGCAGAAGGCTCGGTAAACGGGAAGTAAGACGGACGGAAGCGCACCTGCAAGGACTCTTCAAAGAAGTTTTGCAGGAAGTCATGCAGAATACCTTTGAGCTCGGTAAAGCTGACATTCTTGTCTACCATCAGGCCTTCTACCTGATGGAACATTGGCGTGTGAGTCTGATCGTAGTCGTTACGATAAACACGGCCTGGCGAGATGATCCGCAGTGGCGGCTTCTCGGCTTCCATGGTGCGAATTTGCACGCCAGACGTCTGCGTACGCAGCATGATTTCAGGATTGAAGTAGAAGGTGTCATGGTCGGCACGGGCCGGGTGATTGGCCGGAATATTCAGCGCATCAAAGTTGTGAAAGCTGTCTTCCACTTCCGGGCCGGTTTTTACCGCAAAACCCAGCTCGCCAAAAAACTGTTCGATTCGCGCGATGGTGCGCGACACCGGGTGCAGGTTACCGTTTAACTCGGTACGGCCCGGTAAGGTCACATCAACCGCTTCTTCAGCCAGTTTTTTGTTTAACTCAGCGCTGCGCAAGGCGTCGCCTTTGGCGCTGATAGCCTGCTGAATTTCTTGTTTGGCTACGTTAATTTTTTGTCCGGCAAGAGGACGCTCTTCGGCCGACAACTGCCCTAACCCTTTTAACAGGTCGGTCAGCTTGCCTTTTTTGCCCATGAACTCAACTCTAACCTGGTCGAGCGTTGCTGCGTCACTGGCAGCGTCAATCTGCGCTTTGGCCTGACTGACTATCGCTTCAAGCTCCATGATTTCCCCAACTTGGTACTTAATATGCTGCTAACACCCACTGCTGTTATCGCCCCGTGCGGGACAGCCGCAGCAGCGGGTAAATAAAAGGCCGTTATTTTACACAAAGGATAAAAGCCGCGGCTACCCTAACAAGCTGATTTCAGCAAATAAAATCAAAAAAACCGGCAAATGGGGCGAAAACCACCCTATCCGGCGATTATTTTGCTCTGTCAGGCTACTTTATTAGCGGCAGAATCGATTTAAACTGCTCAGTGTCAGCCCTTTCAAGTAGTTCAAACAAGGCCATTTCCACACCGGTGAGCTGGGCGCCAGCACTCTGCATTTTTTGCAGCGCCAGCTGTTTATTGGCCGGATTACGGGATGACACGCAATCGCTGAGCAAATGCACCTGTTTACCACTGGCCAGTAAATCAATCACAGTCTGGTACACGCAGATATGGGCTTCGATGCCACACACCAGCCATTGTGAACGATTCAGCGCCTTAACCTGCTGCTCTATGCCTTCGGTGCGAAGTGCACTAAAGGTGGCTTTTGCAAAGGCTTCTCCGGCAGGAATAAACTGATTGAGTTCCTCTACCGTCGCCCCGAGTTTATCGGGCAACTGCTCGACAAACAGCACCGGAATGCCCAGGGTTTGCATGGCTCTGATCATAGTGGCTATTGAGTTAATCATGGCGTCGCTGTTGTCGACCAATCTTGCCAGTTTGCCCTGCACATCAATAACGATAAGGCCGGTTTCCTGCTGTACTAACACAAGCTGCTCCTGTTTGTTTACTATGCTCTGACTATAGCAAATAACCACCTGAATGTATTAAAACCAATCCGCGCCAATACGCTGGTCACTGGTCGCAAATTCTTGTTTGTTTATCGTGCAGCGAGGTGTTTTTTTGGTGCAAAACCGTGCACATAGCGTTTCGTCATTCATATTTTACCAATCCAGTGGTGCGACCAGCGAAAAAAATCACGCCATGCTCATTAATAACTCAAAACATTGGAATAAAACAACTTTATTTAACTTCCCTCACACCGAAATTAATTATATGACATTATACTTTCGGCCAATTCAGACCAACTGGTCAGGTTTTGGCACGCGATGTGCTCTGCCGTGGCGGGACTTTTCCATAACACTCAACAGGGAATTCTATGAAGCACACCTATTCGTTTAACCCGATAGCGGCCGGTATTGCGTTATTTTTTCTAAGCAGCCAGTTCTCCGCTTATGCACAGGAAGCAGCAGAAGTCAGTGAAGCTGACGTAGAGAAAATCGATGTACTGGGTAAGAAAACTGATTATTACTCAATCATGCCGGATGGCAAAAACAGCAGTGCTTTTGGATTGGATAAAAGCCTGTATGAGACGCCGCGTTCAATTACCGAAATCAGTGAAGACCTGGTCGACAAGTTTGCGCTGCGCAGCGTGGATGATCTGGTGCGCCTCACCCCTGGTGCATTCACCAGTTCATTTTTCGGTATTAAAGGCGCCATGGACATCCGCGGCGAGCCAGCTGATAACTACTTCCGTGGCTTTCGTAGGATTGCTAACCCGGGTGCATTCAACACCATTGTCCGTGGTGCTGAAAAACTCGAGGTAATGCGTGGGCCGGTTTCACCGTTATACGGCAGCGGCAGTGTGGGTGGCCAGCTCAACTATACGCCTAAGTCGGCCAAGGTTGGCGGCAGTAAATATATTGATGAAGTTACCGGTGACCTGTCGGTTACCGTGGGGTCATATAATCAGCGCATCATCTCCGGTAGTCTGGGGATTCCGCTGGAAATCGGTGGCAAATACGGCGGTCTGCAGCTATTTGCCGAAGTTGAAGACTCCGAGTCGTTTTTCGACGGTTATGAACCTTCCAGCGAGCTGGTCCAGGCCGCCGTTGACTTTGATTTGTCGGACAACACCACCTTGCAGTTTGGCGTACAGTACCAAACCACCGACAGTATTCAGGTACCTGGCTGGAACCGGGTAACCCAGGATTTAATTGATAACGGCACCTATATCACAGGTGCAGCGCCAATTCGCAACTCAGATAATCCTATCGGGGCAGATACCCTGTTACCGCAGGAGTCTTCTTTCATTGCACCTTTTGCACCCAGCTTCCTCAACAACGCCTTCAGTAACGTTAACAGCTGGTGTACGGCGGCGGATGCCGGTAGCGGCAATGCCATGTATAACGGCTTTGAAGTGAGCTGTGCCGGTGGCTTTGGTAACTTCCTGGCCGACCGCACGCTGGATAACCCCTATGCACTAACTGATGTTGGTACGGCACAAATTGATCATCAGACGACCTTTATTGATGATCATGACTATGCCGACACTACCGCAATTACCGCTTACTTCGACATTACCCACGAATTCGACAGCGGCACGGTGTGGAAAAACGAAGCGTTTTACGACTACATGGATCATACCAAGTTTCAAAGCTGGGGCTTTACCGCTTATTATCCCGATGCTTTCCTGTATGAGTTACGCAGCAGCCTGACCTTCGAATACGAAGGCGACGGCTTTATGGCCAATAGTATTGTGGGCGTCAACTATCGAAATGAAGAGCTCGATAACTATGCAGCCTGGATGGACGAAACCTTTGACTTCAGGGATATCACTGTGGGCCCAACGGCTAACGACCGTATTTCCCCGGCGTCTTTCGACCCCTACCAGAATGCCACTTTACTGTATGACGCCGACGGCAACGTCACCGGCGTAGAAGGTACGCTAACCCGTAATTTCAACGAAGTGCATTTGTCTAAAACCGCTAATGTGGGGACTTTCTTCCTGACGGATTTCACCTACGGCAAGCTGAATTTATTACTCGGCGCGCGGTATGATTACTTTGATGTGGAGTCTGAAAACGGCTGGGTGGCCTACCTTGGCGATCCACAGGGTAACGGCGTAATTTCAGGCAGTGACACCGCGTTCAGCTTTAATACCAGCGTGTCTTACAATGCCGACGGTATTATCCCCTACGTGACTTACTCTGAGTCTAACTCTCTGAGTACCAACCAGTTAGGCGGCATCATTCCAACCACGATTGAAAACAGCCAGTACATTCAGGAGTCTACCCTGCAGGAAATCGGTGTGAAGATGAACCTGTTGGATAACCGCCTGTATACCGCTATCGCCTGGTACGATCAGGATAAAACCTACCGTGACAGTCAAACCGGTGCACTGGTTGCCGTATATGGTGACGGCCTGGAGTTTGAAATGCGTGCGCTGGTAAATGAGAACCTGTCGATACTGGCAACGGCTACTCATACCAATACTGAGGAAGTCAGTAACGGTGCACTGGCGGTAATCAACGGTGCCGATTTTGCGGCTCAGAATGGTTTGAACCCTGAAGACGTCTACGGCGGTCGTATTGCCGGCCCTCGTTCGGCGTTTGTGGGCATGAACACCCGTATGGAACGCGGCGGCTTACCGGATAATATTGTTAGCATTTATGGTACCTGGGCACAGGAGCTGGGTGCTGGCGATGTTACCGGTAGCCTTGGTCTTACCTGGGTAGATGAAACCTACACCGACATCATGCAAACGGTAATGTTACCAAGCTACACCGTAGTCAACGGCTCGGTCAGTTATGCGCAGGGTCCGTTCACCGGACTGCTACAGGTTAATAATCTGATGGACGAGGAATATTACACCTCAGCAGATTTGTTCGACTCTGTGGTAGTTAAGCCCTCAGCAGGCCGCACTTTCTCGCTAACACTGACCTACGCTTTCTAAGCGCAGCTCAGCTCAGCTCAAAAAGTACAAGCCCCGGCATTGTCCGGGGCACTTGTATTAGCTGTTCAGCGAATCAAATTCCTGACGCGCTTTGTCGCGGCTCATGCCATACTTTTCCTGCATTTTGCCGTAAAACTCTTCGAAGTTGCCTTCCATTTGTTCTACTTCGTCATCGGTAAGTTTGCCCCACTTCTGCTTAACTTTACCGGTTAACTGGTTCCACTTAGCTTTAGCGATATCGGTATTCATATCTTGCTCCTTGTCTTTGAAAATTGCGCAAGCGTTGAAAAACTGATGCGCATATGAAAACAACATAAGGACTAATGCGAGAGTTATACCAAAAATTAATTCTATATATTTCAATATATTAAGAAATATGATACCCAGAACGAAGACATCATAGAAAACTCTTACAGGCTGTTAGTGCAAGAGTTACAAGGCAGGTTGCGAATGCAACCTGCCGGCTGGCTATTTTTGAATTTTAAACACCAGACTGTAGAGCACGGGTACAAACACCAGCGTCAACAGCGTGGCAAAGCCCAGTCCAAACATGATCACCACCGCCATGCTGGCAAAGAAGTCATCAAACAACAGCGGGATCATCCCCAGGATGGTGGTAATTGCCGCCATACAAACTGGCCTTACCCGGCTGAGTGTTGCGTGAAACAGCGCAGAATACGGCGCTTTACCCTCTTCCAGTTCCAGCTTCACCTGTTCAACCAACACAATGCCGTTTTTGATGATCATGCCCGACAGGCTCAAAAAGCCCAGCAAAGCCATAAACCCGAAGGGCGCGCCGGTGATCAGCAATCCATAACTCACACCAATTAATGCCAGCGGAATACAGGCCCAGATAATGCCGGCAATGCGCGCAGAGGCAAACAGCAGCACGGTGGTAATAAACATGATCAAGTAGCCTACCGGTAACGAGCCAAAAATGGCTTTCTGCGCTTTACTTGAAGCTTCAAACTCGCCGCCCCACTCCAGCTCATAGCCATCCGGTAACGGGATCGCCTCAATTTTGCTCCGTACGCGGGAGAATAACTTTGATGCAGTTTCGTTACCCAGTATATCGTGGTCGGCCATTACCGTTAGTGTACGCTTACGGTCGCGACGCATGATAATGGGATCTTCCCAGCTGATATCAAAGCGTTTTACCACCTGCGTTACCGGAATGTACTGCTGGGCCGTAGCCGAATAAATTTGCAGGTTTTCCAGGTTATCGGCGGTTAAGCGCTCCTGCGGCGGTGGCCGGCTAATAATAGGCAATAAGTCCGTGCCATCGCGGTAAACGCCTATTTGCGCACCGGAAAAACTGGTTAACAGCAGGTTGTCCAGATCGGCTTTACTGATGCCCACGCGGCGGGCGGCCGCTTCATTAAAGATAGGACGGATCACTTTGGTTTGCTGACGCCAGTTATCGCGAATATTACGCGCGCCGCTATCGGCTGCGAGGATCGCTTTAGCTTCTTCAGCCAGGCGGCGCAGTTCGGCTGGTTCCGGGCCACTGAAGCGCGCTTCAATCTTAGCATCGGTGGAAGGACCAATCTCCAGCCGTTTTATCTTATAAAATACTTCGCTGAATTCTGTTTCCATGTAATCGCGCAAACGCGGTAACTGAGCTTCCAGCGCCTCGCCATCGCGCATCCGGATCACCAGTTGTGCATAGGTCGCATAGCTTTTCTCAGTCTGGTAAGTCAGCATAAAGCGGGTCAGGCCCTGACCCACTGTAGAAGTAACTTCTTCCACGCCGTCTTCGTTTAACAGGTGCTGTTCGATGTGGTTAATTTTATCTGCATTCACGCGAATATCGGTACCGGCCTTATGCCAGATATCCACCAGAAACATCGGTGTGGTGGAAGGAGGGAAAAACGACTGTTTAACGCTGCCAAAGGCAATCACCGCACTGACCAGCAAGGCCACCATGGCCACTACAGTCACCACCCGAAACTTGAGCGCGACATGCAAAATGGTGCTGAATACATCAAAAATCAGGCCGTTGTAGAGCTCCTCGCTGCCTTTAAGTTCATCATCGCCGGCGTTATTGGCATCTTTAAACAGTAATGAGGCAAAAAATGGCGTGAGAGTGATAGCGGTAACCCAGCTCAACAATAAGCTGACAAACAACACCCAGAACAGGCTGCCGGCAAATTCACCGGTGGCATCGCTGGATAAGCCGATGGGCGCAAAAGCAATAATAGCAATCACTGTGGCGCCCAAAAGCGGCCACATATTCTGACTCACCACGTAAGAGGCCGCCTGGGCTTTGCTGTAGCCCCTTTTCATGGCGATGAGTATGCCTTCGGTCACCACAATGGCGTTATCCACCAGCATCCCCAGTGCAATGATCAGCGCCCCCAAAGATATACGCTGGAGGTTAATCTCCATTTGCTGCATAAAGATAAAGCTGCCGAGCACGGTTAACAGCAGGATCAGGCCAATCAGCAGGCCGGATTTAACGCCCATGAAGATCAGCAGCACTACAATTACAATGCCAACGGCCTCGGCCAGGTTAAGAATAAACCCCTGTACCGAATTATCTACTTCGATGGGCTGATTGTAGATAAAGCTGGTTTGCATCCCGACCGGGCGCATGTATTCCAGCTCATCCAGACGCTCCATAATACGTTCGCCCACGTCCACTACGTTAACGCCATCGGCAAAGGATATGCCCAGTAACAGCGACTGCTCGCCGTTGTAATGGATAAGATTAGACGGCACTTCCTCGTAGCCCCGGTAAATGCGTGCTACGTCTCCCAGGTAAATTCGTTCTGAGGCACCAGCCTGACTGATCAGCAGGTTTTCCAGTTCCTGCACGGATTCAAATTCCCCGGTGGGATTGATGCGGATGTACTCATCACCAATTTTGACTTTACCGGCGTTTGACACCTGGTTCTGACTCACCAGCAAGGCGCTGATGCGGCTGGGGCTTATCCCCAGTGATGCAATTTGTGAGCGGGCAATTTCAACAAACACCTGCTCCTGTTGCTCGCCCTGAACGGTTACCTTGCCAACGCCCTCTACCAGGATCAGCTCCCGCTTGAGGTAGTCCACATAATCGCTAATATCCTTATACTGGTACCCTTCCCCGTTGATGGCTATCAACATGCCATACACATCGGCAAAATCATCCATTACTCTGGGCGGATAAACACCGGATGGCAGGGATGGCGTGAGATCATTAATTTTGCGACGCATCTCTTCCCAAATCCCGCGCAACGCGTCTTTGCGATAGATGCTTTTCATCTCTACGGTAATCTGCGACTGGCCCGCCGTGGAAATCGACGTGATGTTGTCGACGTAAGGTAATTCCTGAATAGCGTTTTCGATGGGGTATGTCACTTCTTCTTCAACCTGAGTAGGCGAAGCTCCGGGATACTGGGTGATCACCATGGCTTTTTTAATGGTGAACTGAGGATCTTCCAGTCTGCCCAGGCCAAAAAAGGCAACAGTGCCACCAATGAGCAGGATCAGCGTGACCAGCCAGCTCGTGGTGCGGTTTTTAACAAAATATCCGGCAATGTTCACCCTTACAGCCCCCGCTCTTTATGCCAGACCCGAATGGTTTCACCGGCCTTTAAGCGGTGCACGCCGGCGGCCACAATTTGCTCGCCATTTTGTAACCCGCCGGTCACCACAAAACCGTCGTCGGTGATGCTGCCTAAGGTAACGGCGCGCTTTTCAAGCTGATTACTGCTATTAACCACAAACACGTAGCTCTGCTCGCTTTCGCCGGTGCCGTCTGAAAAAATGGCCGCAGCGGGCACGTTCCAGCCGCCGTTTTTCACTTTCAGGATCTGATCGAGTTGCGCTCGGACAGTCGCCGACATGCCTGGGAACACATTAAAGGTTTCCGGGCGGGCCAGTTGAAAGACTACTTTGTAAGTGTTGGTCGCCGCATCAGCGTCGGTATCATATTCTTTGAGCCTGGCACGAAAAACCTGCTCTGGGTGGGTATCAAAACGCACTTCCGGCTGATACTGGCTATCTTTATCCACATTCGACAGCATGTCTTCGGGGATTTGAATGGCCACATCCACCACGGTGTTTTTTTGCAGCGAAAAGACTGGTTGCTGGGCAGTGATACTTTCGTAGTTTTCTACATAACGCTGCGCAACCTGACCGGCAAAGGGCGCGTGTAATTCGGTATAGGCCAGGTTTGTACGGGCCGATTTTAATGCTGCTTCAGCCACTTTTAACTGTGCCTGAGCTTCGTCAAAACCGGCTTTAGAAGCCAGTTGTTTATCGAGCAGGGTTTTAGCGCGGTCAAACTGCACCTTGGCCAAATCGTAATTGGCTTTGGCCTGATCCACGGCTATCTGATAATCAGTCGGATCCAGTGTGGCCATGGTATCGCCCGCCTCAACGTGCTGACCGGCAGTCACATTCAGTGAATTGAGCTCACCCGACACCCGAAAAGCCAGGGTTGCTTCCTCACTGGCTTCAACCACCGCAGGAAATTCACGGTATCCACCGCGATCCACACTACTTAAGGTAATGGTTTTCACCAGTTTGTTATTTTGATTTTCGGCGGCCGTGGTTTCCGCTTCACCACTGCAACCGGTAATGGCAATTAACAGCGCAGCAGCGACCAGGCTGCTGCGAGTCAGACTCATGAGGTTCACTTAATCTCTCCTGATACTAGGCACTGGCAATATACGCCAACTTAAACCAAAATAATATTTAATCTATTTTACTAAAAACTTAAATTTAATTTATGACACTAGAGCAATTACGCATGTTTGTTACCGTCGCTGAGCAAGGCAGTATCGCCAGAGCGGCTGAAATACTGCACAAAACCCAGCCGGCTTTATCCATTGCTATCAAGCGTTTTCAGGAGGAATTACAGCTTTCCTTGCTGAAAAAAACGGCAAATCGATTGCAACTGACCGCTGACGGCCAGCGTTTACTGCCCCACTGCCTTTACCTGTTACGTCAGGAAAAGGATATCGGCACACTCGCTTTTCATTTAAAACAGGGCCATGAGAGTAAAATCGAATTTGCTTTTGATACTATATGCCAGCAGGACAGCTTTTTCGACGCCATCATCGACACTCAGCAACGATTTCCCCAAACCGAGTTATATCTTTCGGCGGTGCAGCGCTTGGGAGCTATTCAGCGGCTTATAGATGGTACGGCTGATATCGCGGTATCCCCCTGGACCCATTCGTTTCACGAACTGGCCAGTTTTGAAACCCAGCCCTTCGGCCGCTTTGATGTGGTGGCGGTTATCCATCAACGCCTCCTTAGCCATTATGACCGCCCGCCCACGTCTTCCAGTCAGCTCAGGGACATCCCGTTACTGATGCCACAATCTTTTGATATTGATTTGAATATTGAAAAGGTCATGGGAGTGGTGCCAAGCTCAACCATTCGAACCAACGACACAAACACTCAAAAAGGCCTGTTATTGCGCGGGGCTGGCTGGGGCTATATTCCGCAAAATACCATTACCGAAGAGCTACAAACGGGCACACTGGTACAACTGGTATTAGATGATGTGACCTCATCCATTCGCGGCGAGATAAACCTGGTGCGGGAAAAGAAACGCCCCCGGGGGCCGGTGGCGACGTTTTTGTGGCAGGCATTAACGGCTATGGCAACAGCTTAACCGGCCGTTAAGCCGGTTAAGCTTTACTGATTAACGGTTATCAGCCACTTTGCTTTCATTTTCAGCAAACCAGTCGAGGCGCATATCCCAGTGATAGCGATGTTCTGGCAATAGTGGCGGTTGCTCGGCATCGATTTCACTCAATACGTTAGTCGCTTCGGTGATAGTTGCATCACGGCCAAACAGGTAGCTCTGCTCCTTTACGATGGTCTGATACGCTTTGTTCAGCGCCAGGGCTCGCTCGGGGCTCGGGGTAATAAGCTCATACACCGAGTTAGCCTGTTTTACTTTTGCTTCATTTAGCTCACCGTCTGCGTTGAACCAGCGAGCCAGCATTTCGGCGTTCTGGCGGAATTCGTCACCGCCCCCTACACGTTTCATGTAAGTAAGAAATTCGCCTTCCTGCTCGTTAATATTGGGCACGTCGTCAATCTCATGCAGGTTAATGTAACCCCAGCCTTTGGCTCCGGGCACCTTGCGGGCAAAGGAAAAGGTCTGATCAAAGGTTGAACCCACGGTTTTGTGGCAACCATTACAAAAAGCCAGCTCCTGTTGATGCTGCGGCCGCAGTTGCCCTTGGGCATCCTCGATATAGGCATTCAGCGTCCAGCCAAAGCCATTATCGATGCCCTTTTCCTCGCTCAAATATCGGGTTTGCGGCAGCTTCTCAAAGGCCTTGTCTTTGGCTTCTGCATAGTAAGCTGAGGCTAGGCTTTCCTTACTGCGAAACAACGCCTTTTGCATATAGCGCACTTCTTTCATCCGCGGCGCATTGTAGATCTGGCCCTCATCATCCACACCAATATAACGCACTGTGTGCAATAGCTCGGTGCCCTGGGGGTAAAGCTGATAGCTCAGCTCAATGTCGCTGGCATCACCAACATAGTGAATTTGACGCTGAATGTGAGTAATTGCCTCACTGAGCGCGCCGTCGCCATTTAAATCCATGCCGATAGTCTGCTCATTAAGTTGCGGCACCGCCAGGCTATTCACATCCTTAAGGGCCATTTCCAGCAGGGTCAGGTTAGCCAGGTATACATCTTCACTGTATTCCCCCTTACGCTGCTGAAACGCTTCGGGCAGACGGATCATGGCATCACCGGTTGAACCGTTGGTGGGCCAGAACGTGCTGGGGAAAGGCTTATAGTTATACGCGACCCAGCCGCTGCCGTCATTGGCTATGCCATGCTCGCCGAAGGCTTTAGCGGGGTAACTGAGTTGTTTAATCTGCATTTCTGCAGGCAAGCCATTAGCGGTGCTGGCGGTGTAATTATCCTCGCCGATATAATCCAGAATCGCTTCATCGCTGATACCGGCAATCAGTTCGCGGCGGTCAACAAACAGGTTTTTCCAGCTGTTCGTAAGCCCTACATCCGAAAATTCGTAGTTGCCCTGCAAGGTACCGTCGCCCATCTGGTTGGGGCGATTCTCGCTATTATCGTAACTCTGGTGGCAAGCGTAACACGGGTTATTTTTGCCGTTGGTTTTGGTGTAGCACTGCGGCGGAATAACCGACTCAGGGTTATACACTTCATTGTGCTCCATGTACGCCAGTGCGGGAATATCATCCCCTTCTGAATAGGGATAAACCGTATCTTGTGCACTGGTTTGAACCGCGCTTTCGTCTTTGCAGGCACTGAGAAGCATGGTGCTCATCAGCGTTAGCATTGTCAGTGTGATCGTTGTTTTTTTCATAGTGTCTTAAACGCAAAAATCCGGGTGCCAGGCACCCGGACAAATTTGACAGTGTGTTACTTACTTCTGAGCTGGCTCATACATCCACAGGGTATTGTTTTCCTGGAAACCATCTTCACCAATCAGAATACGGCCATCGTTCATAACGATAACGTTATCCGGCTGCGACAGTTGGTCCACATCACAACGCTCTGCACCAGTCAGGCTTGAACGGTAAGTAGAACCCATTACCACAGGCTCAATGCGAGAGATGTTGTAGTTCTCGCCAAGACGAGCACGGTAAACGCCACCACAGTCTTTAACGCGGGCAGACAGTTGCATGTCGCCTTCGCCGTCCGTCATAGTGTTGTCGATATCTGAGATGCCGATGTAAACGTAAGCATCGGTTACGATTTCACCTTCAATAGTATCCACGCCTTCAACCGCTTCCTGAGCGCGTTTGTGGTTAACTGAAATACCTTCCAGCTTACGCCACTCGGCCGTTGCGCCCATGGCTTTGGCCGCCGCACGTGACTCAAGGAAAGCTACCCGATCGTCCATAGCCTGACCGGCAGTCACTTTACCACCGCCGTTAGCTACGGTTGGGTAAGTGGCATCACCATTGGCCCAGGCTTCCACATCGGCCAGCGTGATATAAGAGCTCTCGCCGTCAACGTAGTCGTCGGTACCAATGCCGTTGTATTCGTCAATCCAGGCGCGGATGGTAAGGTTATCGCCGCTGGCCAGCTCTACCCACTCAACATCAAAGCCAGTAGTAGCCGGATCGTTCTGGCCCACATCCTGGGTCAGTTTGGCGCCATATAAAGTACCGGCACTTAAGTCTTCCGCTACATCAGCAACAAACTTAAACAATACGCCGCCGGTGTCGTCCTGAGACAGGTATACGGTGCGGCCATCAGGCATTACGGTTGAGTTTTCGTGCTCGTAACGGCCCATCGCCAGGTGCTTCACAATAACTGGCTCATCGGCAGCAGGCTCAGTGACTTCAGCAATGTAGCCGTAGTTATACGGGTTTGGTACATCTGGTGCAGTCATTTCCCACATGCGGCCGATACGCGCGTTGGTAGCTACTTCATTAGGATCATTCCAGCTGGCATCAGTGGTGCTGTCGACAGTTGAATCAACTACCCACTCTTCTGAAGTCAACGGCGTGCCCCAAGGAGACATTGAACCAAAGCAGTTAGCGGCTGTGCCCCATACTGGCGAGAAGTCGAGCATCATAACATCGGTAACGGTCCACATGCCCTGCTCGTCACGCTCGATCTGCATACGGCTCATGCCGCCTGGCAGCTCTTCCCAGTTAGAAAACAGGTAGCCCTGGCCTTCGCCGGTAGGCAGGAAGCCGTTAAAGTCAGGCATGTCGTTTTCCAGTACCAGCGTACCGCCGTCAAGGGTATAAATGTGACCCAGACCTTCAGGCAGCTCACCGTTATAAGTATCGCCAGTCTGACCCAGAACCTGGTACTGACCAATAGCAGTAGTCACCAGCTCTTTTTCTTCCTGTGAAGCAGGTACCGGTGAATCCGGTAACGTCGCTGGCAGATTATTAAAGTTTACGCCGGCCAGTACACCCACGGTGCCGGTGTTAATGGGCATGCTGTTGATGCTGTTAGTAGCGGTATTGGTGCCTGATGGGTGCTGCACGTTAAAGAACAGATCGCCCTCGTCAGTAAGAAAGATACCAGTGACTTCAGCACCCAGTGGTACGGTAGCGATACGGGTTAATTTACCTACAGAATCGCCGCTCTCTCCCTGCGGGCCTTGTTCGCCTGGTGCGCCCTGTGGGCCTTCAGCACCAGTTGCTCCATCAACGCCGTCGTCACCGTCCAGTGAACAGGCTGATAATCCCATTGCAATGGCGAGCGCCAGCGCAGAATAACGAATACCGCGAAATAGTTCTTTTTGCATTATTTTTTCCATCTTGTGTGTGCATGAATACAGCGGCCTGAGTGCTGTACCCGGATTAAATTTGCGCGAATAGCTTGAACACAAGGTGTGAAAATGCGGTGACAGCCACATGACAAATGGGTGAAGGTTTTATTAATACAAGATGATAATCAGCAAGTTATGATAAGACAGGCTAACAGCCATGCGGCATTCATCTATTTTGAGCAGGTATTATTGCCGCTGGTATGTTTTGAGAGGAATCGTTTTTATCGGCGGGTCGAAAAACTAAGCGGCCTGTTTACCGGCGTTAAAGCCTTCAATAAAGCCACTGACAAAATCAGGGCCGGCCAGCCCAACCAGCAGACATAGGGCAGATATCAGCATTAGATTGCGGTTATTTTTTCTGTAGCCCAGCGTCATTAAAACAATGAACAATATAAGGCCGGTAATTTCCACATAGACCATGGTTAAATCCTTTTAAATTGTACTGCGATAACAGTAACAGCGTACCAGACAATTTCATCCCAGTTACTGCATTGGCGGGCTTCTATATTTAATGAAGCGCTAGTATTGCCGTTTTTGCTTTTGGCCGTCAAGTTAGCCTGCTGAGGAATTTTTTTTGCAGAAACGAAAAACGGCGAGCATCCTGCTCGCCGTTTTCCGAAAGAACTTAAACTTAATTAGTTAATAATTAAGCTAATGCGCCTTTAGCCGCGTCGACTAATGCGCTGAAAGCCGCTTTGTCATGAACTGCGATGTCGGCAAGGATCTTACGATCGATTTCGACAGACGCTTTTTTCAGACCGTTAATGAAACGGCTGTATGACATACCGTTTTGACGAGCCGCAGCGTTGATACGTGCAATCCACAGTTGACGGAATTGACGCTTACGCTGACGACGGTCACGATAAGCATATTGACCAGCTTTAGTTACAGCCTGTACCGCTACGCGATAAACGCGTGAACGAGCACCGTAATAACCTTTAGCTTGTTTTAAAACTTTTTTGTGACGTGCACGTGCAATAGTGCCGCGTTTAACTCTTGCCATTATTCAGTCTCCTCGATTAAACGTAAGGCAGCATGCGCTGAACTAATTTAGTATCAGAGTCATGAACCAGTTTTTTGCCACGCAGGTGACGTTTACGCTTAGAGCTCTTCTTAGTCAGGATGTGACGTAAGTGAGACTGTTTGCTTTTAAAGCGGCCTGAGCCCGTTTTCTTGAAACGTTTGGCAGCACCACTAACAGTTTTCATTTTAGGCATTGCTAAAACTCCGCATTGTTTAGGGTGGCTAATTATCGGTGTGCAGTCACCTTTATAGCCAGTTAATGTTTGCAGCAGGGTGTTTTGGGGTGCAGATTCCCAAAAACTTTAAAGACCACTACTACTTCTTAATTGGAGCGAGCACCATGATCATCTGACGGCCTTCCACACGACGTGGGAAAGACTCGCAGTTAGCAATGTCTTCCAAATCGCCTTTAACGCGGTTTAAAAGTTCAATGCCAATCTCTTGGTGAGCCATTTCACGTCCGCGGAAACGGATCGTGACTTTGGCTTTATCGCCACCTTCCAGAAAGCGACGCAGGTTGCGCAGTTTTACCTGGTAATCGCCTTCATCAGTGCCAGGGCGAAATTTAATCTCCTTGACCTGAATTTGCTTCTGTTTTTTCTTCTGCTCTTTCTGAGCCTTCGATTTTTCGAAGAGGAACTTGCCGTAGTCCATAACTTTACAGACTGGCGGCTCAGCGTTCGGACTAATTTCAACAAGATCTAAACTTGCTGCTTCGGCAGAACTCATTGCTTCATTTATCGAAACAACGCCTACCTGGCTTCCATCAGCGCCAATTAAGCGCACTTCTCTTGCAGTAATTTCATCGTTAATCCGGGCTTTATCACCCTGAGCCTTATTGTTAGCGCCTTTAATGTGCTATTCCTCCAACTACTTTAATCTTTACCTGATTCCCTGTTTTCAACAAATTATATGGAAATCAGACACTTGCTTATTTGCATAGTACAACGACAGCCACGCTGCATAATTAGATGCGCGAGTATACCGTTATTTGATGATTTTTCCAGCGATTTCTTCACCCGCCAGCGTAATAAAGTCTTGTAAAGGCATACTGCCTAAATCTTCACCACGACGAGAACGCACAGCAACCTTGCCTGCTTCCATTTCTTTATCGCCAACCACCAGCATATAAGGTACGCGTTTTAGCGTATGTTCACGAATTTTAAAACCAATCTTCTCATTTCTCAAGTCGGTCTTCACTCTAAAGCCCTGAGCTTGCAGTGAATCGACCACCTGTTGGGCATATTCGGCCTGGTTATCGGTAATGTTCATCACCACCATTTGCTTCGGTGCCAGCCATAATGGGAAGAACCCGGCATACTCTTCAGTAAGGATACCGATGAAGCGTTCCAGAGAGCCCAGTACCGCTCGGTGAATCATTACCGGTACCTTACGCTCACCGTCTTCTGCCACGTATGACGAACCTAAGCGGCCTGGCATAGAGAAGTCGGCCTGCACGGTACCACACTGCCATGCGCGATCCAGACAGTCATACAGGGTAAACTCGATTTTCGGACCGTAGAAAGCGCCCTCACCCGGTAGGTATTTAAATTCGATATTTTTGCTGTGCAGTGCGTCGGCCAAAGCTTTTTCAGCTTTATCCCAGATTTCGTCACTACCCACTCGTTTTTCCGGACGGGTAGATAATTTAACTTCAATTTTTTCAAAGCCAAAGGTGCCGTAGGCATCGTAAATCATATCGATACAGCTACACACTTCATCGAGCATCTGTTCTTCGGTACAGAAAATATGCGCGTCGTCCTGGGTAAAGCCGCGTACCCGCATTAAGCCGTGCAGAGCACCGGATGGTTCGTTACGGTGACAACAGCCAAACTCAGCCATACGTAATGGCAGATCGCGGTAAGACTTAAGGCCCTGGTTAAAGATTTGCACGTGACCCGGGCAGTTCATGGGCTTAATGGCATATTCACGCTTTTCTGATTCGGTGGTGAACATGTTTTCGGCGTACTTGTCCCAGTGTCCGGATTTTTCCCACAGGGTACGGTCCATCATTAATGGCCCTTTCACCTCGTCGTAGGCGTACTTACGCAGCATATCGCGCACGTATTTTTCCAGTTCGGTATAGATAGACCAGCCATCGTTGTGCCAGAACACCATACCCGGTGCCTCTTCCTGCCAATGGAACAGATCCAGCGTTTTACCGATTTTACGGTGATCGCGTTTTTCGGCTTCTTCCAGACGCGTGAGGTAAGCTTTTAACTGTTTCTTATCTGCCCAGGCTGTACCGTAAACCCGTTGCAGCATTTTGTTGTCGCTGTTGCCACGCCAGTAAGCACCGGCCACTTTCATCAGTTTAAAATGATGGCAAAACTTCATGTTAGGTACGTGAGGACCACGACACATATCCACGTATTCTTCGTGATGATACAGGCCTGGCTTGTCATCCTGGCTGATGTTTTCATCCAGAATTTCAATTTTGTAAGGTTCATGGCGCTCTACAAACGCATCACGGGCTTCCTGCCAGCTAACGGTTTTCTTAACTACGTCGTAGTTGGTCTTAGCCAGTTCCAGCATGCGCTTTTCAAGCTGCTGAATATCTTCCTGGGTCAGCGAGTGCTCCATATCCACGTCGTAGTAAAAGCCGTTGTCGATGACCGGACCAATGGCCATTTTAACATCCGGATAGAGCTGTTTGATTGCATGCCCTAATAAGTGCGCGCAGCTGTGACGAACGATTTCCAGACCTTCTTCGTCTTTAACGGTGAGGATCTGTAAGTCTGCATCGTGTTCAATGATATCAACCGCGTCAACCAGTTCACCATTCACTTTACCGGCAACGGTGGCTTTAGCCAGACCAGGACCGATATCGTTGGCAACATCTAAAACTGAGACAGGGTTATCGAAGGAGCGCTTGCTTCCGTCAGGAAGAGTAATAACTGGCATGAAATATCCTTACAGTGGTGACACCTACTCTGTGCCACTTGTGTTAACGTCTGATGTGAAAATACCGCCGACCGCGGCTAAGGGTAAGTTCCCAATTAGGCTCGGATTATAACCATTGAGACGCCACATGCAATGACTGAGTGACCGGTTTGGCCGTGATTTAACCCCGCGCCGTGATTTCGCCGTTTTTTTCACCGGTATTTTACCTTTGCGGGCAGCGCTGCACCGAAAAAAAGCTTTCAGTGCAGTCTGAACCATCACTGTTTAAATCCCGCCGGAAAACCATTCAATTCAAAGCCCCACAGTGCTGGCAATAGCCAGTACACTGCAAAGGACAGTAAAATAATCGAAATAAAGTTCATCCATATACCGGTTTTAAACATATCGGCAATTTTCAGGTAACCGGAGCCAAACACAATGGCATTGGGTGGCGTAGCCACAGGCAGCATATAAGCACAGGAGGCAGCAACGGTCACCGCCACCATCAGCGTATAAGGATGCACATCCAGCGCCAGTGCCATGGGTGCCAGTATGGGCAGCAGAACCGTGGTAGTAGCAAGGTTTGAGGTTATCTCAGTCAGGAAGTTAACCGCTGCAATTAAAATCGCCACCAGTAAAAACAGCGGTAGGGCTTCCAGTAATACCAGGTGCTGCCCTATCCAGCTTGCCAGCCCGGACTTCTGAAAGCCACCGGCAATGGCAATTCCGCCACCAAACAACACTATGGTGCCCCAGGGCATTCTGACCGCTTCTTCCCAGGTCATGATGGGCTGCGTTTTATCTTTCGAGGAGAACAAAAACAAAGTCGTCGCGGCGGTAATGGCAATAATGGTATCGTCGAGCTGCGGCACAAAGTGTTGCAGATAAGAGCGGCACACCCACATCAACGCGGTACCCACAAAGACTGTGAGCACCAGCTTTTCCTCGTAACTCATGGGCCCGAGGGCCTCGCGCAGTTTGGCAATTTCCTCACGTCCGCCCGGAAACTGACTGTCTTTGCAGGCAAAGGCAAAACGAGTGAGGTATACCCAGCAAATTGTCAGCAACACTACGCTGATAGGAAAACCAAACATAAACCAGGTAGCAAAGCTGATATCAATGCCATAGATCTGCTGCAGGATACCGGCTAGCACCAGATTAGGCGGTGTACCAATAAGCGTGGCCATGCCACCAATGGAGGCTGAATAGGCAATAGCCAGCATCAGCGCCTTACTGAACTGCTCGCCCTCTTTGGGGTTTAGTGCTGAATGGCCCAGAAACTGACTCGCCACAGCCACGCCTATGGGTAACATCATCACCGTGGTGGCCGTGTTGGAAATCCACATCGACAAAAACGCGGTAGACAACATGAAGCCGAGGATAATACGTGGCACGTTACTGCCAACGACATAAATGATAGTCAGTGCGATACGCCGGTGCAGGTTCCAGCGCTCAATCGCAATCGCCAGAATAAAACCACCCATGTATAAAAAAATGTATTTGTGGCCATAGGAAGCCGTGACATCGGCGATATTCACACCGCCAAATAGCGGCAACAATACAATGGGCAATAATGCCGTTACGCTAATCGGTATGGCTTCGGTGATCCACCAGATTGCCACCCACAGGGTAACGGCCAGCACAGCCCCCCCCTGCTGACTCAGATTGTCAGGACTAAACCCCAGTAAAATACCCAGAAAAACTGCCGGGCCGAGCCCCAGCCCTATTTGCTTGGTTGAAAGCGCCATAAGAAGAAACAACGTATTGTTATGGTAGTAACTTGTTATAAAGACAAAAAAAGTACATTAAATCAAGCGCTCTCGTTTGTTATGTTGAGCGGTTTGTCGGATTCAGACTATTAATGTCGCCGAAAACACTGCTGATCGTCGTGGCTGGAACTGGCAAATAGGCAAATATATTCCATACTCAGGAAAAGTGTGAAGATGCATACAACCATGTGGCAATTTATCAGCGAACAAATCAGTGAGCACTCCGGCCACTTATTTGTCTGTCAGAACCGTCAACCGGTAGCCGGAGGCGACACCCACCAATGCGCGGTTATTCGCGATGACAGCCAGCGCTACTTTGTTAAATACCGTACTCTGACCTCGGTAGACAATACCGAGCTGGACGCCGAGGCCGACGGTTTAAAAGCGCTCGCCAATGCCGCCTGTATCCGTACCCCAAAAGTGATTTGTTACGGCGTGCTGGAAGAAGAACACCAGCTACACGAGTACCTGGTAATGCAGTATCTAAAACTGTCGCAAAGTGCCAGCGAAGACTGGCTGACCTGCGGTAAACAGCTGGCCCATTTACACCGCACTACCAGCGGCCCGGAATATGGCTGGCCCCGGGATAACTACATTGGCCGCTCGGTACAGGTGAATACTGCCACCGACAGCTGGGCCACTTTCTTTGCTGAAAGCCGCATTGGGGCCATGCTGGAACTGCTGGCGCGGCAAGGCCATGTGTGGTGTAACATTGATGTTTGTACCACGCAGATTTACCATTTTCTGCAGGACTATCAGCCACAGCCGTCCTTATTACATGGCGATCTGTGGAGCGGTAACCTGGGCTTTCATCACCATCAACCGGTGTTATTCGATCCAGCTGTCTACTTTGGCGACAGAGAAACCGACGTAGCCATGACCGAATTATTTGGCCGCCTGCCCGATGCGTTTTACGAAGGATACAACGCTATCTGGCCGCTCGATGAGGGTTACCGGAGTCGGCGCAAGCTCTACCAGCTTTACCACATCCTTAATCATGCCGTATTATTTGGCGGTCATTACCTGCAGGCCGCGCAGGACGACATCGTACAACTGAATCAACAACTACTTTAAGGGCAATTCATTGCAGGAGTCTGGCTGGCAGCACCGTGCCAGAGGGGTGCTATATTCCCTCGCTTTATTAGTGTGTATAACCGCTTGTTCAACGCATCAGGTGAGCGACGATATCAGTGAATACAGCGAACGGCTGGCGCGGGTACTGGATACCGGGCTAACCACAGCCGAAGAGCAACCAGCAGCTGACTATCCACAGCGTGAAATGCTGCTTTCGGCGCCGGCGCAGCTGGACATCAACCTGACCCGTTTTTATCAGTTGCAGCAGTGTGAGCTGGGCAACCTGGTGGCCGAGCGCAACACCGCGCTGGGGAAAATACAGCATTATTCTCAGCGTCTGGTGTATGAACGCCAGCTATTAGCGGCATTATCAGACTGCATTAACTTTGTAAGCGAACAAAGTGATGAGCCTGCCCGTGAATTGCTCACTACTATGCAAAGCTGGTATGCGGCCAAGCAGGCTGCCTACCCTGAGCACTGGAGTAATATGCTGGTGCTCAGCGACGAGACCCGGGCCGCCTTTAGCCGGCCTCAGCCAGATCAGTTGTTTACCGATACGGTAGACATTGCCGGCCAACTCACATTATTCCGGCAGCTCGACAGTTACTTGTCACCCGCCACTGGTATAGAGCAGAGCCTGGAAGCACAGTTGCAGGCGATTGGCGCCACTCGCCTGCCCGCTTCAGTTTGGCAGGCTCAGCATCAGATAGCAACGCGCTTGCCCACTCTTACCGCACAGCTGGAACCCTTGCTTGCTAACACAGCCTGCCCCGATGGTAGTGCCACAGAGCAGGCAAACATTTTACGCAATGTGTTTTACCTGTTTTTCATTGAGCGGATCCAGCCCCTCGGCGGCCATATCAACGATTTTAACTATCAGTTTGCGCCGTTGCTAAACAAATGGCGCGAGGAAGAAGCGCTGCCCGAATCGTTCCGAGCTTTTTTAACCGTCCAGCAAACTAGTTTCTTAGCTTATCAGCAGGCTATGCAGGACCATGTAAAATTATGGCAGCGCTTTTTGGGGCGCTGTCATCTATCCCCCACCGCGCCCGGTTAACGGAATATCAGCTACACCGTATGTTGTAGCGAAAGGTAGGAACCCAGGCCGATTGTAAACAAAAAACAGCCCCATAAAGAGTGCTCAATAACTACCACCGCCGTGGAGCGGCTTTGCAGATAGCGCATACCAAACATGGCGCCGCCTACTGCCGACAGCGCTACTGCCAGCCAGTTACCGTAAATAGCGTGGGCAAAGCCAAATAAAAAGGTACTCGCTCCCAGTCGCAGTGAATGCGTGGGCAGAATAGCTTTATAGCGGTGAAAGAAAAATGTGCGGTAGATAATTTCCTGCGGGATCACTGAAAACAATGGGTAAAGCAGTAAGGTTAACAGCCATAGGGAGGTTTGTTCGGCCGGCCATTGCAGGAATGACTCCGGTAACCAGAAGTACACAATAGCTGCAGTTGCCAGCGCCCAGGGTAAAAACAGGCGAAGTGAAGCTTTGAGATGAGGCTTACCTTCCTGCCAGTTCCATAACCGAACCCGTTTAAAAGTCTGATCAGACACCAGCAGCCACAAACAAACGCCGCCAACCCCCGCCAGCAACACCAGCAGATAAGGTCCAAATTGTTTTACCCCGGCCAGAAACAGCAGCGGCAGTACAATAAACAGGCTGAACAGTTCAAGCCAGCGTTTTGCTTGCATTAACGAAACCCACAACAATATGAAAAATTTATGACGCTATAGTGAATTTTATACTATTTTCTCATGACAAACGATGAGTCAGCGCATTTTTTATACTTTTTACCGAGCGCTGAAGCCCTTCTTTATAAAGGCTGTACAGGCAGATGAGCTACGCAATATGTATGCACAATCGCCCAAGACATCGGGCGGTTTGCCAAAGTATTGGGAAATCAACTGGTTGAAGTAACGGCTATAGTCGGCATCGCACTGTTTTACAGGTGTTGGTAGCGCAAAGGCTAAAATGAAAGGTAAAAGCTGCGGTGTTCGTGGTAAATATTACCGGCCAGTACGCCTGGCCGATTTACCGAGAGGAATTTTGTGAGTTATCAGCTATCCACTCTAACCGCATGACCAAGGGTGTCAGACAGGATACGCCGGATCTCATTGCCAAGTTCACGGAAAAATACCCGCCCCGGCGCGGTATTCCGCCACACCAGATTATGCTGACGCTCAATTGGCGTATCTTTTAATTCACACACGTGCAGTTCGTCCGGTTGATGCAGTTCGGAGTGAACATAAAGGCCGGGCAGAAATGCCACGCCCATCCCCATAACCACCATTTGCCGAAGTGTATCTAAACTCGTGCCCTCATAATCCCGGGTCACCTGGGCGCCGATTTTCATACAGATCTCATGAACCTGATGGTGGAAATGGTGGGCTTCTTCCAGCGTTAACACCGTTTCGCCATGAATTTGCTCCGGCTCTATATAACGAAGGCCGGACAAAGCGTGGTCACTGGGGACAACAAACTTAAGTGGCTCAATAAACAGTTTACTCGCTACCAGTTGCGAGGATTCCTGGGAGCCCGGCGAGATAATGATATCAAAATGTCCATCGAACAGACCCTGCACCAATTGCGTGGGCGCAGCTTCCCGCACATAGAACTTTAGCTTGGCGTACCTTTTGTGTAACTGCGGCAAAATAAATGGCAGCAAATACGGCCCTAATGTTGGTGGCACCCCAAGCCGGTAGGTAGTTTGGTTACCACCGGCAATGTCACGGGCTTTTTCCTCAAAACGGATAGACGATTGCAGTACATCCTCTGCCAGCGGTAACAAGGCGCGGCCCTCCGGCGACAGCAACGTGCCACTGCGGGAACGTTCAAACAGGGATATGCCGAGGCTTTTCTCCAGCACGTTAATCTGTGAGGTCAGGGTTGGCTGACTTATGCCTAATACCTGCGCCGCGCGGCGGTAACTTAGCTCCCTCGCCAGTGCCACAAAGTAGCGAAACTGCGTGTAGGTAACTGACTTGGTTGAGGTGACCATAAACTTAAGTCCAAATAAATAATGCCAACATATAGCCTTAGGCTATCACGAAGTAAACTATTTTTCTATTAACCTATCAGGTAACAATGATTTGGTATTTTATATAATTTTCTATTTTCATATTTAGGAGCGACTAAATGGACCACGTTATCTCTGGTGTTGCAAAATTCCAACAAGAAGTTTTTCCAGAAAAGAAGGCAGCGTTTAAAAAGCTCGCCACTGGTCAAAATCCTGAAGTGCTTTTCATTACCTGTTCTGATTCACGTATCGACCCTAACCTGGTCACACAAACAGAACCAGGCGACCTGTTTATCTGCCGTAATGCCGGTAACATAGTGCCGCCACACAGCAACCAGACTGGTGGTATGACGGCCTCTATCGAATTTGCTGTTGCAGCGCTTGGTGTTACCCACATCGTTGTGTGTGGCCACTCTGACTGTGGCGCGATGAAAGGTGCCATTGCCCCGGAAGCGCTTACCTCGCTACCTCATGTAAAAGAATGGCTGGGCCACTGCCGCGTTGCTACCGACGTAGTTAAAGAGCGTTGTGGCTGTGACTCACTGAATAAAGATGACCACTTACAGCTGGTGACCGAAGAAAACGTAGTACAGCAACTTCAACATCTGCGCACTCACCCTGCGGTAGCGGCTAAAATCGCCACTGGTCAGGTACAACTGCACGGCTGGTTCTACAACATCGAGACTGCTGAAGTACTTAACTACGATGAGAAAGCCGGTAAATTCGTGCCAATGGAATCTGCTTTTGCCGCCGAGGAGCAATTGGTAGCAAATAAATAACAGGGATCTTGTAAATGAAATTGGACCTATCTTTCAGTGAAATAAAAAACGATTTACCCGCGAGTATCGTGGTGTTTTTCGTTGCCCTGCCTTTATGTCTGGGTATTGCGCTCGCCTCTGGTGCGCCGCTGTTCTCCGGTATTATTGCAGGCATCGTCGGCGGTATCGTCGTCGGTTTATTTAGTGGTTCACGGCTGGGCGTTAGTGGCCCGGCTGCGGGCCTGGCAGTAATTGTATTTGACGCTATTGCCACACTGGGCAGCTGGGAGTTGTTCCTGGTTGCTGTGGTGTTATCCGGTGTTATTCAGCTTATTATGGGCTTTGCCCGGGCTGGTTTTATTGCGTATTTTATTCCCACTTCAGTGATCACCGGTATGCTTGCCGGTATTGGATTACTGATCATCCTTAAACAAATTCCTTACCTGTTTGGCTGGCATGCCGACTTCCTCGGTGAAGAAGCGTTTATGCATGCTAATGGCGAGAATACCTTCTCTGCTATCGAACATGCGCTTAGTCTGATGTCGCCTGCCGCGATACTGATTTCCGGCGTATCACTGGTTCTGCTGGTAATTTGGGATAAGTTTCTGGTGCCGCGTCACAAAATTTTCCAGCTTATTCAGGGCCCGATTGTGGTAGTACTGTTAGGTATTCTGGCTTCAGTAATGATGCGCCAGGCCGGTACTCCGCTGGATCCGAGCATGCTGGTTTCACTACCGGTAATTAACAGCTTCAGTGACTTCACCCAGGAACTGGCGTTTCCGGATTTCTCGCAAATCTTCAATATGGACGTACTCACCATTGCTATCGTGATGGCGGCCGTTGCCAGTATTGAGACGTTATTATGCGTGGAAGCCACCGATAAGCTTGATCCGCAGAAAAATGTTACGCCAACTAACCGCGAGCTCAAAGCTCAGGGGATGGGTAATATTATCTCTGGTCTGGTAGGCGGCCTGCCAATTACTCAGGTAATAGTAAGAAGCTCGGCCAACATCGCGTTTGGTGGTAAAACCAAGCTGTCAGCCATTATGCACGGTGTATTCCTGCTGGTAGCAGTACTGGCGATTTCCTCCATGCTCAACCTGATCCCGCTGGCGTCACTGGCTGCAATCCTGATTGTGGTAGGCTATAAGCTGACCAAGCCGGTCATGTTTAAAGTGATGTATCAGAATGGCTGGGAACAATTCCTGCCGTTTGTAACCACTATTGTGGTGATGATTTTTACCGACCTGTTAACGGGTGTATTTGCCGGATTGGGCGTGAGCATCTTCTTTACCCTGAAAAGCAGCTTCCTTAATGCTTATCAGTTTAAAGAAACCATCAATGAAGACCATGGTGAAAAGACTCATCATATTGTTCTGGCCGAGGACGTTTCTTTCTTTAACAAGCCAAGCATTCTGAAAAAGCTCAATTCGATCCCGGGTAACTCAAAAGTTGTGCTGGATTTCTCTAACACCAAGTCCATTGCATTTGATGTGAAGGAAATGATTAAAGATTATATCGACCAGGCACAAACCAAAAACATTCGGGTCGAGACCATTAAGTTTTAACCTTCGTCATGCGCCAGCCTCCCCCCCAACCGGGTTGGCCATTACAGCAGAACGTTAACGTAAAAGGCAGCCATTTGGCTGCCTTTTTGTTATATCTATCCCACCTTAGTTGAATAAAACTCCCTGGACTTATAGCCTATAACTATCACGAGGTAAGCTATTTTTCTATGAGACTATAATATAACAATATTTTAACAATCATAAATCTTACAAACGACGAGGAGTAAGTTGGTATGGATCATGTCATTTCTGGCGTAGCAAAGTTTCAAAATGAAGTGTTCCCGGAAAAAAAAGCCGCGTTTAAGAAACTCGCTAACGGCCAAAATCCGGAAGTATTGTTTATTACCTGTTCTGATTCACGTATCGACCCTAACCTGGTAACTCAAACTGAACCGGGTGATTTATTTATCTGCCGTAATGCCGGCAATGTTATCCCCCCGCACAGCAACGAAACCGGCGGTATGACTGCATCGGTTGAGTTTGCCGTAGCCGCCCTTGGTACTACGCATATCGTAATCTGCGGTCACTCTGACTGTGGCGCGATGAAAGGAGCAATTAACCCGGAGGCGTTATCCGCTCTGCCCCATGTGAAAGAATGGCTGGGTCACTGCCGGGTAGCGACTGAAGTAGTAAAAGAGAAATGCGGTTGTGATGAACTGAACGCAGAAGATCATTTACAGTTAGTTACCGAAGAAAATGTGGTACAACAGTTACAACACATCAAAACCCATCCGGCGGTCGCTGCGAAGCTTGCCACCGGACAGGTAAAACTGCATGGCTGGTTTTACAACATTGAAACTGCAGAAGTCACCTGTTATCAGGAAGAAACCGGTAAGTTTGGCCCCATGGACGAAAAATACGCCACCGAGCTGGTTTCTAAACACAAGTAAACCTAACAACTGTTAAGGAAAAGTCATGAAGAACTTATTTGCTAATGTTCGTGGCGATATTACCGGCGGTATTACCGCCGGCGTAGTTGCACTGCCGCTGGCACTGGCTCTGGGCGTTGCGTCTGGTGTTGGTCCGATGGCAGGTATGTATGGCGCCATTGCGGTGGGCTTTTTTGCGGCACTGTTCGGTGGTACGCCATCGCAAATCTCCGGCCCGACCGGACCTATGGTGGTGGTGCTGGCCGGTTTATTTGCCAGTTTATCGGGCAACGTAGAGCTCATTTTTACTGCCGTGTTACTGGCTGGTTTATTCCAGATTTTATTTGGTTTTCTGGGCATAGGTAACTATATCCGCCTGGTGCCCTACCCGGTTATTTCTGGCTTTATGTCGGGGATCGGGGCCATTATTATTATTCTGCAGATTGGCCGGTTACTGGGTCATGAGCCGCCAGGGGGAACTCTGGGCGCACTGGGTTATATCCCTACCGCGCTGGCCGACATAAACTTTGCCACGCTGGCACTGGGTATTGGTACACTGGTAATTGCCTATAAATGGCCAGCCAGCCTCGGTAAGTATGTACCGGGCGCCCTGGCTGCGTTAATTATCGGTACCAATGTCAGCCTGTTCATTACCAATGTACCCATTTTAGGCGACATTCCAACCGGTCTGCCAAGCCTGCATCTGCCTACTTTTGAAAGCTCTACGCTGTTATTAGTACTTGAGGCGGCGTTTATTCTGGCCATTCTGGGCGCTATCGACAGTCTGTTAACGTCACTGGTTGCCGACAACATGACCCGTACCCGTCACGACAGCTCCAAGGAACTGATTGGTCAGGGTATTGGTAACACAGTAGCCGGTCTGATTGGTGGTATTGCCGGTGCCGGCGCCACCATGCGTACTGTGGTTAACATTCGCAGCGGCGGTAAAGAACGCTTATCAGGTATGGTTCATGCGCTGGTATTACTGGCTGTTGTGCTTGGCCTGAGCCCGCTGGCCAGTGCTATTCCGCATGCCGTACTTGCCGGTATTCTGGTAAAAGTGGGCCTGGATATTGTGGACTGGAGCTACCTGAAACGTGCTCACAGCGGTCCGCGCTGGGACTTTGCGCTGATGCTGCTGGTACTGGGTCTGACCGTATTTGTTGACCTGATCACAGCCGTAGGCGTTGGTGTGGTATTGGCTGCATTGGCTTACGTTCGTCAGATTGCCCAGCTGCAAATCGAAGAACTGAAGAAAATTCCGGATACGCTCAACGATCCTAAAGAAAACGCCCTGCTTGAAAAAGCCCAGGGCAAGGTCAGTATCTTTAGTTTTGGCGGCCCGTTAAGCTTTGGTGCGGCGGCTGATTTAGGTCACCATGTGCGCGAGTGGGTCAAGCCTGGCTCCCGGGTACTCATTCTGGACTTCTCCAGGGTGCCCACCATGGACGTATCCGCTTCCATGGCCGTAGAGACCGTAACATCGGATGCCAAGAGTTCCGGCCGACAACTGATGGTATGTGGCGCTTCCGATAAAATTAAAGAAGTGCTGGGTAATGTGAATGCTTCCTCTGCGGAAATTCTCACCTACCCTACCTTACTTGAAGCTCTGGAGTCGGCAGTGTCGATTATCGAGGATAGTGGAAAAAAGTCGCCGAAGCATGATGACAGCTCCACACTGTCTCATGCTTAACAACTAACCGATAATATAAAGAGCGCCAACTGGCGCTCTTTTTTTGTGCCTGGAAAAACAGATACCCCTTTGGCGCTTAGTCGGCTACACTAATTATGAAATATACATACTAGCTGGACTTTGAAGTGGCTGATAATAATGGTGTTTTAGCGCGAATTCGTGACAAGTATACCGACTTGTCACCCTCTGCGCGGGCTATCGCCAATTACCTGCAACAGTTTCCGCTGACCATAATCAGCGACTCCACCGCCGAAATTGCGGCCAAAACCAATACCTCCAAAGCCACCGTTAGCAGGCTGTTTCGTCAACTCGGCTATGCATCCCATCAGGATGCCAAACAGGACGTAGTGCTGCAGCGTGACGCCGGTATTCCGGTTAAACAAACGCTCACCCAGCATGATTATATCGCTGCCGAGCTTGGCAACCTGCAACGTACCCTGGAGTCGATTCCGGGCGAAGAAATTAACCAAATTGCCGCCATTCTGGCCAAGGCGCCGCGGATCACGCTTATTGGCTATCGCAACAGTTATCCGGTGGCCCTGCACTGCCGCCAGCAACTCAAGCAGATCAGGCCCAATGTGCGGTTATTACCTCAGCCGGGGCAGAGTCTTAGTGAAGATTTAATGGATCTGGCCGACGACGAAGTTATTGTGGTGTTTGGCTTTCGTCGCCGCCCACGTATTTTTGCCCGTATGATTGAAGCATTACCGGCGCAGCGCACCATTTTGCTTACTGATCCCACCGGTCAGGTTTATCAGGACCGCGTCGGCCATACCCTGGTGTGTCAGTTGGGCAACCAGTTCGCCTTTGATAGTTATGCCGCGCCCATGAGTCTGGTATCCGTAATCTGTAACCAGGCCTACACCTTACTGGGAGAGGAAGGCGATCACCGGGTGTCGACCATCAGTCAGCTCTATGCTCAGATGGGTGAGCTTGATCCGGAATAAGCTGCTGTAATTCATATTCTGAAACAATCAAAAGCTTGGCGAACCTGGCCGCCAGCGTAAAATACCCGCTACTTACAGGAACTAAGTGAAAAGGACGCAATACGGATGCTCAGTCAACCCAGTGAAAACGCGTTGGCGCTTAATCAGATCAGCAAAACCTATGCAGGTGAACAGGTATTAAGTCAGCTTAACCTGGCTGTCCCTTATGGCAGCGTGTATGCGTTTTTAGGCAATAACGGCGAAGGTAAATCCACCACCATCAGAGTGCTCACTGGCCTGGAAGCGCCGGATGCTGGCAGCGTTACAATTTGCGGTGACAGCCTGTATGCTAAACGCCGCTCTTTACTGTCTCGCTCAGCCCGTTTTGTGCCAGATTACCGCCTGTTACACCGCCTTGGCGGACTGATTGATGCGCCCAGCCTTTACCCAAACCTTACCGCCGCCGAGTTTTTATCCATTGGCTGTGGTATTAAAGGCCTGCCGGTCAGTGAGATAGACCGGGTATTGGCGGTGGTCTCCTTAACCGACGCAGCCAAACGGCTTGTCGGCCAGTTTTCGTTAGGCATGAAACAGCGGCTCGCCATCGCCCACACCTTACTGGGTGATCCTGAATTGCTTATCCTCGATGAGCCTACCAACGGCCTCGACCCCAGCGGTATTCGCGATATCCGTCAGTTGCTCAGTGAACTACCGGCCAGCACCGGCACCACGGTATTTTTCTCTACGCATAACCTCGATGAAGTGGAAAAAATGGCCACTCGCTTTGCGGTATTAAAGGATGGCCGCATTCGTTTTGAATCAGATATCCCAAGCTGGAAAGCCGCGCAACAGTTCAATATGACACTGGAAGTGGGCGACGCTAACGCTGCTCATACGGTACTTTTAAAACACGGTTTTCAGAGCAAGATGACTAATCCCAACACGTTACGGGTCGAGGGGCTGCCCCGTGATGAGCAACCGCGGCTACATGCCCTGTTGGTGAATGAAGGCATTGAGTTATTTCAGTCTTACCAATGTAAAACCTCGTTAGAGCAATGGTTTACCAATGAACATACCGATTAATCCATTTCCTGGCCTGAGCCGGCTGCTGGCAGTTGAGTGTCTCAAGCTCAAGCGCACATCAACGCTGTTGATGGTATTTGCCCTGCCTCTTCTGGTGGTGCTGTTTTCCACCGGATTAGCCGTTAAATCACAGAACCTGGCAGGCTTTGACGCCCAGGCCTGGCAACGTTGGTGGATGGGTGTCATGGCGTTATGGAGCTACTTTATGCTGCCGATGTTTATTGCGCTCATCACCGGCGCCATTAATGGTAATGAGCACAAAAATCACGGCTGGCGCCTGATGCTGGCACTACCGGTCAACCTCTACTCACTCTATATTGCCAAACTACTCCTTGGCGTGCTGTTAACCGCATCAGCCCTGCTGTGGCTATGGTTGAGTGGTTTGCTTGCCACCTTACTGATGACCGCGTTGGGAGCCCCAGGGGAAACGGAATACGGCATGGTATTACTCAGCGCGATGCCAGCCCTGATGCTGACTTCCCTGCCCGTACTTATCATCCAACATGCGGTGAGCTGGCGATTTGGTAATATTATTGTACCGCTCTCGGTCGCGGTCATGGCCACTATGGGGATTGTCCAAATAGGCAGTTCAGAATACTGGGTCTGGTATCCGTGGAGCTATATGACGATGTCGGCAATGGGCGGCACCGAAGAGCTGCGGCATCATGCAGTTTGGTTATCACTGGCCGTGGCCACGGGGTTATTCTGGTTAAGCACCTTACTGGCAGCCAGCCACAAACGCGCTGGCTAACAGGCAACTGCTCCCAATTAGCCAGGGCTAAAGCTGGTTTCAACCTGACGCACTGGCATCAGTCGTATCATGCTCTGGTAAATGTTCGGTGCGCGGATCAATCTCAAATGCCGCAGGCGTGGTAATACCCGCCGACGGCTGAAAAGTAGGATGCGAGTCACTGGTATCAGGTAGCACGTGGCTACGACGGCGAACAATTACGATAACGGCAAACAATGATAAAAAGAAGGTCATGTAGGCATACAGTCCTTTTGCACCCATAATCCCCATCAGAAAAGCGGCTAATGGCCCGCCGATGGCAGAACTGATGCCATAAGTGATGAGCATTCCACTGCCGATGGGCAGAAAATCCTTGGCCGTGGCATTGTCATTCACGTGAGCCAGACAAATGGCATAGGAGGTCATACAGGTACCGCCCCAGAGAAACGCCAGTATTGCTGCCGGCCAGCCAGCAAACCCTGACCAGTATGACGCCAGCACTATAGCCAGTGATATCAAACCGCCAGCCAGCGCGTTGTAAATTAAAATAATGCGCCGGTCGTAGCGGTCAGAAAAACGCCCTACCGGGATCTGAAAACAGGCGCCACCGAGAACGGTAGCCGACATAAACATGGCCAGTTGCGCATTACTGAAGTTGCTTTCGGCGGCAAACACCGGCCCCAGCGACCAAAAAGCGCCCGTCACCAGGCCCAGGATCACTGCGCCAATCATGGCGATATGCGAATGCTGCCAGACTTTCTTAAAACTCACTGTTACGCTGTTGACCTTCGCCGGTGCCAGCGACAGCGTTAGCGAAACAGGTATAATCGACAGCGCAACAAAGATTGCGGCGATGCTAAAGAGTAACGGATAACTGGCATCCGCCAAAAGGAGCAACTGTTGAGCCAGGGTAATCATCAACAGGTTAAGCATTGAGTAAAACGACAAAATCGTACCGCGATTACTTGCATCAGCGCGTTCATTAAGCCAACTCTCAATAATCATATACAGCCCGGACACACCTGCCCCCAGGGCGAAGCGCAGCGCCAGCCACAACACAAACGACTGTAACCAGGCAAACAGCAGGGTGAAAATGAGATAAGCACAGGCCAGTACCGCGAACCCGCGGATATGCCCCACCCGCTGCAGCACATGGGGCGTCGCCAGACAACCACCGATGATCCCCAGAAAATAGGCCGAGCCGGTTAAGGCGACTTCCACGGCAGTAAAACCCAGCTGATTGGCGGCCACGGGCAAGAGCGTCAACAGTAAACCATGACCCAGTAGTAACAGCGCATCAGACAACAACAGTGCAGAAATTGGCAGCAGCGAACGAACCATAAAGAGCAGTCACGCGGATAGAAGTAATAACTTTACGATACAGAGTGAACGTAAAATTGCCAAGGCAGTTAGCACTTTTGCCGCTGGCAAGGCGAATACCATGCCTCTAACAACTACTCAGCGCGTAAAACGCCCTGCTTTGTTAACAAGAACAACAACAATTTAACAAACGTTTCACTTGACTTATTGGTGAAACGATTGTTTCATAGGGCTATCCTTCTGTAACATTAAACTTCATGGATCATTTTACCGTTAGTTCGCCATTTGTCTGGCAACCAGCGCCCACTGTGGTGCCTGCTGAACAAGCCAGTACACCTGCTGCCAATGCAGATAACGATAGCGTTAAATCGTTGTCGGGCCTGCGCGTGGCAGTGAAAGACCTGTTTGCTATCAAAGGGACTGCCACCACCGCGGGTAATCCCCACTGGCTGGCCACGCACCCGGTAGCCGGGACTACTTCCAGCGCCGTGACCAAACTGGTATCAGCGGGTGCCAAAGTTGCAGGCAAGACCATTACCGACGAACTGGCTTACAGCTTAAACGGGCAAAATATCCATTACGGTACGCCGCAAAATCCACTAACGCCTGAGCGCCTGCCCGGCGGTTCATCCAGTGGCTCGGCCGTAGCAGTATCGGCCGGCCTGGCCGACATTGGTCTGGGCACCGATACCGGCGGCTCTATTCGGGTACCGGCCAGTTATAACGCACTGTACGGCATGCGCCCTACTCACGGCCGTATCAACACCGACGGCCTGGTCGCCCTGGCGCCCGGATTCGATACCATCGGTGTGATGGCAAAAAGCCTTGAAGTGCTCGAACGCAGCATGAACTGTTTATTCGACTCGCCGGTGACAGATAACCCGGCTCTGTCGTCTTTGGTGGTGTACCAAACGGCAGTGGATAACAGTGAGCAGGCAAGCGCCGCTAATCAATGGCTTGCGTCCCTGCCAATTGCTAGCCAGACAGGTGATTTCAGTCAGCTGGAACAGCTACCGCTGGCTGAAACATTCAGAGTGTTACAGGGGCGTGAGATTTGGCAAACTCATGGTGAGTGGATCACAAACACTCAGCCGGTCTTTGCACCGGATATTGCCGAGCGATTTAACCAAAGCGCCCAAATCAGCGACGCCGAGGTAGAACACGCAACACACATACAACAACAGGTACGTCAGCTTTTAGCGTCATTGCTAGGCGGTAACCGCGCCATAGTGCTGCCCACCACACCGGGTTGCGCACCGCGGTTAACAGCCAGCGCGGCCGAACTGACCGACTACCGAAAACAATTATTATCATTAACTGCCTTAGCCGGACTGGCGGGTTTACCACAACTGCATTTGCCGTTATTTCGCCTGAATGACGCACCCTGTGGCTTATCACTGATAGGCCCTGCGGGCAGTGAAACCAGCCTGTTCGCTCTGGCTCGTACCCTTACGGAATAAGAATAGAAAGCATGACAAAACAACAACACACTGCTTTTACCGCACCACACTATGCTGCATCGACAGTAGGCAACGATATCCTGCAACGCGGCGGCACCGCCATTGAAGCCATGGTCGCCGCAGCGGCCTCTATTGCGGTGGAATACCCGCATATGAACGGCCTCGGTGGTGACGGTTTCTGGCTAATCAGTGAACCGGGCAAAGCGCCGGTGGCTATCGACGCCTGCGGCACCGCGGCCGGACTGGCCGACAGCGATTTTTATCAGGGCCTGGATGCTATCCCCTCGCGTGGAGGCAAAGCGGCGTTAACCATGGCCGGTGCTGTAGCTGGCTGGCAAAAAGCGCTGGAGATCAGTGCCAACTGGCAATCACCTATGCCGCTGCAGGACTTACTGGCCACCGCCATCAGTCAGGCTAACTGGGGCATTGAAGTGACCCAGAGTATGTCGGATGCCAGTTTTAAAACCTTCGATGATTTAGCCGGTGATGAACACTTCAGCCAGTTTTTAATTAAGGGCAAGGCCCTTAAAAAAGGCAAAATTGTTAAACTCACTAAGCTTGCCAACACCTTACAGCGCCTGGCCGACAACGGCCTGAGTGATTTTTATCATGGCGATATCGCCCGCGAACTGGCGGCCGATCTTGAGGCGGCAGGCTCGCCGATTCGCCTGAGCGATTTTAACCAGTACCAGGCCAAAGTCGTTACGCCGCTGAGTGTCTCAACCTCGAAAGGCAAACTTTACAACCTGCCAGCGCCTACTCAGGGCATTGCCTCGTTAATTATTCTGGCCCTGTACGACCGCGTGGTCAGCCAGGGTAACAGCGATGTCGATATGGTTCACCTGCTGATTGAATGTACCAAACAAGCCTTTATTAAACGCAACGAATACCTTACCGATCCGGGCCGTTTAAGTGTTGAACTCGACAGCTTCCTGACCGATGAAGCACTGGATGAAATGGCCGCAGCCATAAAGCTCGACAGTGCTCTGCCCTGGCCTCAGGAAGCCAAACTGGGCGACACCATCTGGATGGGCGCCTGTGATAACCAGGGCCGCATGGTCAGCTATATCCAAAGCCTGTACTGGGAATATGGCAGCGGTGTAGTCAGCCCGCAAACCGGTATTGTGTGGAATAACCGTGGTACGTCGTTCAGCCTTACGCCCGGCCACTTACAACAACTCAAGCCAGGCTTAAAACCGTTTCATACCTTAAACCCGGCCTTTGCCGAGCTTAATGATGGCCGGCGCATCAGCTACGGCACCATGGGCGGTGAAGGTCAGCCGCAAACTCAGGCGGCCTTGTTCAGCCGCTATGTATACCACAATCAGCCACTGGATAAATCCATTGCCCTTGGCCGCTGGTTACTGGGTCGTACCTGGGGCGACCAGTCGCATAACCTCAAAGTGGAACGCGACCTTAACGAATACGTTGGTGAAGATCTGTTGGCCCGCGGCCACGATATGGTGGTGGTAGATGCCTGCAATGAACTCATGGGCCATGCCGGCGCAGTGGTATTACACCCGGATGAGACCACCGAAGCGGCCACCGATCCGCGCAGCGATGGCAAGGCCTTCGCGCAAGCTTATACCGCAACAGGAGAAGTACAGTAATGGATGCATTCATGGAGTTACTGCCAACAATTCTGGCCCTGATGGCCACCGGCGTATTTGCTGGTATTCTGGCAGGCCTGCTCGGCGTAGGCGGCGGTATTGTTATTGTGCCGGTACTGTACTTTTTGTTTCAGGCACTGGGCGTATCGGCCGACTCAGCCATGTTGATTGCCACAGCAACCTCACTGGCAACAATCATTCCAACGTCGGTTAGCTCAATCCGCGCGCACCGTAAAAAAGGTAACGTCGACAGCGACCTGCTCAAACGCTGGGGCCCGTTTATTTTGCTGGGCGTACTGCTTGGCAGCTACGCGGTCACCCAGGTGAACGGTGAAGTATTAACCTTACTGTTTGGCGTTATCGCCAGCTTATCTGCCATTAACATGTTTATTGGCAGCAAAAGCGCCTGGTTTAACGACTTACCCGGCGCCCTTGGCCAGCGAATTATTGCCATTTGCATTGGTTTATTCAGCGCCATGGTCGGCATTGGCGGTGGCACACTTACCGTCCCTACTCTGACCTTTTGTAATTATCCGGCGCACCGTGCTGTGGGCACCGCCGCAGCGGTTGGCCTGATCATCTCGCTGCCAGCAGCGATAACCATGCTGATTTTTGGTCAGGCGCCGGCCGATGCGCCCGATGGCACCATCGGCCTGGTTAACCTGATTGGCTTCGCCGCCATTGTCCCCCTTACTGTGTTATTCGCACCGGTTGGTGCTGGCCTGGCCAGCAAACTGGATGCCGCAAAGCTCAAGAAAGTGTTTGCCGTGGTACTGCTTATCACCGGCGTAAGAATGCTTGCTCAGAGCGTGCTCTAGGAGAAAAGATGAAACCCTTAACCATGCCACCCCGACTGCTGATGGGCCCCGGCCCGATAAACTGCTATCCCCGGGTGTTAACGGCCATGTCGCAACAGTTGGTTGGCCAGTACGACCCGGCCATGACCAGTTGCATGAATGAAGTGATGGCGTTGTACCGTCAGGTATTTGAAACCAATAATCACCACACCCTGTTAGTCGATGGTACCTCACGCGCGGGTATCGAAGCTGTGCTGGTGTCTGCACTGGAACCCGGCGATAAGGTGCTGGTGCCTATTTTTGGCCGCTTTGGTCATCTGTTGTGTGAGATTGCCGAACGTGCCGGTGCCGAGGTACACAGTATCGAAGTGCCCTGGGGCGAAGTGTTTGAGCCTGAGCAAATCGAAAAAGCCATCCGCGAAGTACAGCCTAAAATGCTGGCGGTAGTTCAGGGCGATACCTCCACCACCATGCTACAGCCTCTGGAGCACTTAGGTGAGATTTGCCGTCGCTACGACGTGTTGTTCTACTCTGATGCCACTGCATCCATTGGCGGTAACCCGTTTAAAACCGATGAATGGCAGCTTGATGCGGTATCTGTTGGTCTGCAGAAATGTTTAGGCGGCCCTTCGGGTAGCGCACCGATTACCTTAAGCGAACGCTATGTTGAGCTGGTACGCAAACGTCATCACGTAGAAGCCGGTATTCGCGAATCTGTCCACCAGTCGGGTTCGGGCAGTCGCATACGCTCCAACTACTTTGATATTCCCATGCTGCTTGATTACTGGGGTGAGGAACGCCTGAATCACCACACCGAAGCCGCTTCTATGCTGTTTTGTGCACGGGAATGCGCCATTAACCTGATTGAGGAAGGCATTGATAACAGTATTGCCCGCCATAAGCAGGCCGGCGATGCCATGCTGGCCGGTGTGCAGGCGCTGAACCTTGAGCCTTTCGGTAACCTCGCGCACAAAATGCATAACGTAGTGGGCGTGGAAATTCCTGATGGCGTGGATGGCGAGCAAATCCGCCAGCAACTGCTGCTGGACTTTAATATTGAAATTGGTACCAGCTTCGGCCCGCTTAAAGGGCGTATCTGGCGGATTGGCACCATGGGATACAACGCGCGTAAAGATGCCGTACTGCATACCCTGCAGTCACTGGAAACCGTGTTACGCCGCGCCGGGCATAAACTGCCTGGAGGTGGTGGTGTTGACGCCGCGCTGGATAGCTTTTCGGGTTCATCACTATGATGGATTTTGCCAGCCTGGCCAACCAGGTGATGTTACGTTGCGATCAGCTCGGTGCGATTACTCAGTCGCCCGGCATCGTTGACCGTCGCTATCTGACCCCACAGCACCGTCAGGCTAACGATTTAGTGGCCCAGTGGATGCGCGAGGCAGGGATGACAGTCTGGCAGGACGCCGCGGGTAATCAATGGGGCCGTTATCACAGTACCGACGCCAATGCGCGCTCACTGGTGCTCGGCAGCCATCTAGATACTGTGCCCAACGGTGGTAAATACGATGGCATGTTAGGCGTAATTGCACCGCTGGCGGTGGTGCATCATTGTTTCGAAAACGGCATCCGTTTTCCGTTTCACATTGATATCGTCGGCTTTGGCGATGAAGAAGGTACCCGCTTTGGCTCTACCCTGCTGGGCAGCCGCGCCTTAACCGGCCGCTGGAAAGAGGACTGGCAGTTACTGCGTGATGAAAACAAGGTGTCACTGCCTGAAGCGATGGCCGAGTTTGGTCTGGCTTTCGATAAGGTTGGCGATGCAACGCTTAAGCCCGACAGCGTGCTGGGCTATCTCGAAGTGCATATTGAACAAGGGCCGGTACTGGAAGACAAGAACCTGCCAGTAGGTTGGGTAACCGCGATTGCTGGCGCAAAACGCCTGAATGTGCAATTAAACGGTATGGCCGGGCACGCGGGTACGGTCCCCATGGATATGCGCCAGGACGCCCTGGTTGCCGCAAGCGAAATGGTGCTGGCGGTAGAGTCCATTGCCAGCCAGTTTGGCATTGTGGCCACCGTCGGCCGACTCGAAACCAAACCCGGTGCAGTAAACGTGATCCCTGGTCAGGTGAATTTTTCGCTGGATATCCGTAGCGAGCACGACCATAAACGGGATGCAGCGTTACAGCTGATTGAAGAAGTGTTCCGCGACATTGCCCAGCGCCGCCATGTGGATGTTAACTGGCAGCAAACCCACCATGCCGATGCCGTGCATTGCGATCCTTACCTCTCGCAAACATTGTCCCAGGCTATTCAGCTTAGCGGCCATAACGCTGTTAGTTTACCCTCTGGAGCCGGCCACGATGCCATGGCCATGGATGCTATATGCCCGGTAAGCATGTTGTTTGTGCGCTGCAAAGGCGGGATCAGTCATCACCCCGGTGAATCAGTCACCAGCGCCGACGTTGCCGCCAGCTTACAGGTTATTTATCGATTTTTAGACGCTTTTTCGCCCGACTTTTAGGCCATTTATCAAGTAGAAGGATGATACGCATGAAGATACCCAGAATTTATAACGATGCAGACGGCAAGAGCCATTTTGGTGAAGCCGAAATCCCGCTTAAAGATGGCGGCCCAATCGGCTTATTATCAGAGAAGATCCCTGCAGGTTCGATTATTTTTCGCGAAACGCCAGCCGACTACGATTTTAAATGGCACCCTGCACCGACACGCCAGTTACTGTTCATTTTAAAAGGCCGCGCTGAGTTTACCGTCTCCAATGGTGAGCGCCACGTTTACGGTGCCGGTGATGTGTTATTACTTGAAGATACCGAAGGCGAAGGCCATTGCAGCCGCGCCATGTACAATGAAGTCCGTCATTCGATTTTTGTTACCCTGCCCGACGGCTTCCCTTATTAATCAGACGCACAGAGTTCTCCGTATGGGGCTGGCTGCTCATGAGTCAGTCACGCCCCTCTCTGGTGCAATGGCTTTTTAACGCCGCAAGCGCAAACTACACAGCGTAATTATAATCTTTAAAATACAGCAACTTAAATGTTGCCCCGCCATTCGGACCAAATGGTCAGATTATTGCTTCACCCGTAACGTCTTTTTTTATGTCTACAGTGAGCAATATGTGCAGTATGTTTTACCGGTGCAATAGCCGCCGTTCAGCCTCCCCTTTGTTTCGTATCCTGTTTGCCGCCGCCCTGACGCTGACTTCACTGTCGGTATTCAGTGCCGACATGAACACCTGGTTCCGGGAATTCAAGCAGAGTGCCAGTGACCAGACCCTTTATAAATTGCTGTGGTCACTGCCAAAAGGCGGCGATTTGCACCATCACTTAAGTGGTGCCGGCTTTAGCGAATGGTGGTACGACATTGCCACCCGCCCGGAACAAAATGGTGGTTACCGTTACTACACTAAAACCCGTTTACTGCAATGCCGCGGCTACGGTACCAATGAGTATGGTCCCAATCCACAGAACCTGCTATTCAGAACCATTCAGGCCTCCACCTATGCCGCCCTCAGCGACTGTGAAAAAAAGGAATATGAACGACTCAGTGAGCTCGACGAAAATACCAGACTCGCCTGGCTCAACAGTATTCGCCTGGACAAAGCCCATGAAGGGCGCAATGAGTTTTTCGAGCGCCATTGGCAACGACTTAACGAACTGACTAATAATCCGCATATTGGCGCCCACATCCTGCTGAAAAATATGCAGGCATTCGCGGCAGAGGGGTTGCAGTACCTTGAGACTCAGGTGAATGTGGATCGCAGTATTACTCCTGAGGGCGAGTTAATGTCGCCGGCAGCGTCGCTGAAGGTCTATACCGATATGCTGGCCTCAAAAGCCGCCAGACAAACCGGCGTTACGGTGCGTTTTCAATACGCTCTGCTGCGCTTTTTACCCCATGCAGAAAAGCATTTGCGCTGGATGTATGACTTTGTCGATCAGCATCGCGACCTCTATGTGGGCATAAACATGGTGGGCCGCGAGGATAACGACAAAGGTTATCCTCTGCGTTTCCTGCCGGTGTTACGGGAATTACGCCGCCAGTATCCGGCGATTAATCTGGCTATTCACGCCGGTGAAGTTGATGAACCTAACCAGCATGTAAAAGACACCCTGCTGCTTGGTGCCCAGCGCATCGGCCACGGCCTGAACACCATTACCGATCCGGACACCTTGCTGCTGATGCGCCATGGCCCGTACCTGATTGAAATTAACCTGATCAGTAACCGCCTGCTCGACTATACTGAGAATTATGCCAGCCATCCATTTCCGGAGTATTTGCGCACCAATATTCCGGTGGCACTGACTACTGACGACCGCGGCATGTGGGACAGCACCCTTACCGATGAATACTACGTAGCTGTTAAAGAATTTAATTTATCCTGGCAGGAACTCACCAGTCTTGCCCGCCAGTCTCTTCAGCATAGCTTTTTAGCCGAAGATGATAAACAAACCGCGCTAAACGCTTATGAACAGCGTTTGCGCCAGTTTGCAGAAGCTCTTGCCGGAGACGGCGTTTCGCCATTACCGCAAGCCGCCCCTAAACGGCGTTTTATCTGCGACTATCAACCCACTTTGTGTCATCAAGGATAGCGAATGTCACAGCATCACATACTTTACGCACTGGAAGATAAACCTAGCTTTATGGTTAGCCTGACGGCGGCGGTGCAACACGTTCTGGCCAGCTTTATTGGCGTGGTAACCCCTACCCTGATCATCGCATCGGCGCTGGGTTTACAGGCTGAGGTGCCCTACCTGATCAGTATGGCACTGCTGGTTACCGGTATCGGCACCTTTATCCAGACCCGGGGATTTGGCCCGGTAGGCAGTGGTCTGGTGGCGATTCAGGGCACCAGCTTTGCCTTTATCAGCGCTCTGTTGATGGTCGGAACGACAATTAAGGCCCGGGGAGGAACCAACGACGATATTCTCGCCATGATGTTTGGCGTCTGTTTCTGGGGCGCCTTCGTTGAAATTATTCTGAGCCAGTTTATTACTCAGTTGAAACGCGTGATAACCCCTATTACCACCGGTGTTGTGATTATTGCCATTGGTATTTCGCTGATAAAGGTCGGCATGACAGATCTGGCGGGCGGTTTTAACAGCGATGATTTTGGCAGTGTGGATAATTTAAACCTGGGACTAACTGTACTACTGGTGATTATTTTCTTTAATGCCCATCGTAACCGCTGGTTAAGATTATCCGCCATTTTTATCGGTATGAGCCTGGGTACACTTATCGCTTTTTTTGCTGGCATGACCGATTTCACGGCGCTGACATCGCTACCGGTTTTCAGCTTTCCGCAACCCTTTAAATACGGCTTCAACTTTGACTGGTCGCTGTTTTTACCTATTGCGTTAATTTACTTTTTTACGGCTATTGAAACGGCCGGCGATCTCACCGCCAACAGTTTATTTTGTCAGTTACCGATCCGCGGTGAAAAATACCTCAAACGGATCCGGGCCGGCATTCTGGGTGATGGTTTTAACTCATTGATGGCGGCCATCTTTTGTACCTTTCCCAACACCACCTTCGGGCAAAATAACGGCGTAATACAGATGACAGGCATAGCCAGTCGTAAAGTGGGCTACTTTGTGGCGGCAGTATTTGTAGTTCTTGGCGTATTTCCCTTTATCGGTGCAGTCCTTCAGGCAATTCCAAAACCTGTGCTGGGCGGCGCCACACTGGTGATGTTTGCTATGGTCGCAGTGGGCGGTGTTAAGATCCTGACCAGCGAACCATTGACTCAGCGCAACAGCCTGATTACCGCGTGTTCGCTTGGCATGGGGCTGGGCGTAATGATGGTCGGAGACGTGCTTGCTCAGTTGCCACCGTGGCTGGCCAACATATTTGTATCTCCGGTTACCACCGCAGGGTTAACCGCAATTGTTCTTACCGTAGTGTTGCCAGGCAGTAAAGTAGCCGACACCAGTACCGATAGTTTGCAATCTGACGTGACAAAGCAACAGCCATGTACAGAGAAGTAAACAGTTGGCCCGGTTCTGATCGGGCTTCAGGTTTACATGGTGCAGTGTTCAGAGAATACTCCCTGAAATGGTGCATCGCACTGAACAAACATTCGTCGTTAACAATTAAGTAACGAAAAGACATTGTCGGGCCATAAGTTTTATCTTTAAATATCAATCAATTAAAAATAAAACCAACCCTGACCACATGGACAGGATTTTGGCACTAAACCTGCAGTGTGCAAGTCTGCATAGATAAATCTCACTTAAATTTACAAAAAATCCGAGAACATGAGGAACACCATGAAAACGACCAAATTTAGTGTGGCGCCGATTGCGCTGGCCGTCACCAGCAGTCTGATGCTATCAACTGCTGCCTTTGCGCAGGAAGAGCCATCTGATGCTGAAATCGAAAAAATTGAAGTAAAAGGCTCTCTGGGCAGCTTACCTGGCCAGGACGTCGAAGCTGTTTTCGGTTTTGGTAAGTCAATTCTGGAAACGCCTCGTTCTGCATCAACCATCTCTGATGAGCAAATGGAACGTTTTAACGTATCCGACATTGACGAACTGGTCGCTTTCGCTCCAGGTACCTTTACCCAGTCATTTTTTGGTGTAGCCGGTTCCCTGGATATTCGTGGTAACCCTGGTGAAGCTTATTTCCGTGGCATGAAGCGTCTGGACAACCCGGGTAACTACCCTACGCCAATTGGTGCATCAAGCCGGGTTGATATTGTTCGTGGTCCGGCCTCGCCAATTTATGGTCCGGCTAAAATTGGCGGTTATCTGAACTTTAATCCAAAATCAGCTGCAGTGGGACGTGGTAAGTACATTGATGAGCCTACTGGCGCAATGTCTTACACCATGGGCACCTGGGATAAAAGCGTTCTGACCGCTGAAGTGGGTGGTCCGGCGACCATCGCTGGTAAAGATATGGGTTTCTACGTGTACGGTGAGCTTGAGAATTCTGGCAGTTATTATGACAACACCCAGACCGACCAAACTATCATTCAGGCAGCTTTTGACGTTGATGTGAGTGATAACGTTAACATTCAGTTTGGTGGTATGTACCACGATTACGCGGGTAATCAGGTTGCCGGTTGGAACCGATTAACACAGGACCTGATTGATAACGGTACTTACATTACAGGTACCGCCAAGCCATTGGATACTGATGGCGATGGCTCGATTTCGCATCAGGAATACGATGCCGTCGAAAATCTTATCAACCCCTTCATTTATACTCCAACGCCAGCTGGCTGGACGGATGATGATTTTGACGATTTGATGCAACTGGATAATCCGGGTACCGCTAAACTTAAAGGTAATCAGGTACTGGTTGCCGCTGATGACCGTTTGGAAAATGATGTAACAACGTTGTACTTTGACGTTATTTACTATTCGGACTCTAACTGGGAAATCAAAAACCAGTTGTTTTACGAAGCCTACGAAAATATCAACGAAAATGCTTATGGTTTCTCGCAGTTCCACGACAGCTGGGTTGTTGAGGACAAAGTGGTATTCAGCGCCGACTATGAGTTTGATTCGCTTTACGCCAAGGTTCAGGTGTCACCCTCTCTGCGTTATACCGACTTTGAGCACGGCGATGATTTTCACCACGAGTTCTTTGACCGTCGCGACCTGACTATGCCATCAACGGCGCTGGACAGACGCTTATTGTCTACTCGCTATGACAACGACTACACTGATTATTACATCGGTAATTACCTGGATCTGGGTTTCGCGGTAATGACCGATCTGACCTGGGATTGGGGTCTTAATGTTGTTCTCGGCGCACGCTACGACAGCGTCGATCTGGAAAGCCGTATACCGGTTGATAAACTGCTGTTCGGCAATGGTTCCAATTCATTTATCAGCCTGTCTGAAGATGGCCAGTCCATTCTCGGCTTTGGTGGTGAAGGTGACGTAACCGCTCCGGTCAGTGCCTCAAACACACTCGACGGTACTTCATGGAATGCCAGTATTTCTTATAATACGCCGTTTGGCCTGATCCCTTATGTAACGGTTGCTGACCAGACTACTCTGGTAGCCGGTCAGGGTGCGGAAATCTGGACTGCCAATATCGAGTCTGGTGCCGCTATGGATACCTCAGAGCTGGTTGAATACGGTGTTAAAGGTTCGTTTCTGGAAGATACTTTGTACTTCGCCCTGTCAATCTATGAGCAAGAGCGTACTGACCTTAACTCGCAAATGGTTATCACCAACAACACCACTAAAACTGAAGGGACTGAGTTTGAACTGCGTTGGGTAGTTAACGAAAGTTTAGTAGTAACCGCCGGGTACTCTAATACTGAAGTGGTTAATATTACAGCCTTAGACAACGGCTTCCAGTTTGGATTCCTGGGTGCTGAAGACTTCCCTGATCTGGAAAATCCATCAGCTATCTACGGTGGTCTGCCAATCGGTAACTTTGCTGTTGGTGAAGGGTCGACTAACCCTGGCGCGATTAAAGCCGGTATTCCGGAAAACATTTACTCGTTAACGGCAACCTATGACTTCCAGAATGGCTATGCGACCAGCGTTAGCGTTATTGACGCTGATTCTACAAAGTCAGGCTTCTCTGGTGCGGTAACGCTTCCAGCCTATACCGTGGTTAACGCAGGTCTGTCTTATCAGGACGAAAACTTTGGCGTGAACCTGACAGTGAAAAACCTGACCGATGAGCGTTACTTCCGTGCTAACTTCCCGGACTTGTTCGGCGGACAAATAGTGTTACCGGAATTACCTCGCCATTTCAGTGCTAAGTTCTCTTATAAGTTCTAAGCTACATTTTGTACGATAATAACGGCATGCTTTGGCATGCAGTTTTTTTGTTTAACGGAGTTATTATGCGTATCGTTTTATTAAGTTTATTGAGCTGTCTGGCTTTGAGCGCCTGCCAGCCGGGCACGGATGCTCCTACACAAACCACTCCCGCAGAAGCGGTAAAAACACCGGCTGAAAGCGCCGAAAAACTGCAAGTAAAAGCCGTTGTTGTTGCCATGTTTGAAATTGGCGAAGACGAAGGTGATCGCCCCGGCGAATTTCAGTTCTGGAAAGAGCGTTACGGCCTGACTGAAAAGTATCCCTTCCCTCACGGCTTCCACGACCTTTATTACAACCCCGAGAAAGGCGTACTAGGCATGGTCACCGGTATGGGGATTGCCCGCGCTTCATCGGCGTTTACCGCGCTGGGACTGGACTCTCGCTTTGATTTAACCAAAGCCTACTGGCTGATTGCGGGTATTGCCGGTATCGACCCTCAGGATGGTTCTATTGGCTCTGCGGTATGGACGGATTACCTGGTTGACGGCGATCTGGCGCATCAGATTGATGCCCGGGAAATCCCGGAAGACTGGTCAACAGGTTACTTCCCTCTCTTTGCCAACGAACCTTATCCAGAGCAGGAAGGAGAGGTTGTTGCCCGTAACGGTGAAGTCTTTCAGTTGAATACCACGCTGGTAGACTGGGCATTCAACCTCACCAAGGATATCGAGTTAATGGATACCGATGCCATGCTGGCATTACGCAGCAAGTACACCGAAATGCCGGCAGCGCAATTGCCTCCTAAAGTTTTACGCGGCGACCACTTGTCCGCATCTACCTTCTGGCATGGCAAACTGTTTAACGACTGGGCAAACGACTGGACAGCTTTCTGGACCAACGGCAAAGGCAACTTTATGACTTCCGGCATGGAAGACACCGGCAGCTATCAGGCTCTGACCTACCTGGATAACGCCGGTCTGGCCGATAAAAAACGCGTGATGGTGTTACGTACTGCCAGTAACTTTACCATGCAGCCAACAGGCATGACCGCTGCCGAAAACCTCGCCTCGGAAAGCTCCGGCGCTGGCTATGCCGGCATGCTGCCATCACTGGAAGCCGCTTATACAGTCGGTAGTACCGTGATTGATGAAATTGTCCTTAACTGGGACAAGTATCAGGATACCCTGCCGGGTCAGCAGTAATTCTGCAGAACCTACTGCGTAAACAACAAAGGGGCCTTTTGGCCCCTTTGAGTTTTCTACATTTAATGACTTAAGCGGCTTTGGCCACCAGGTTATCAATACACCGTAGCCACTTATTCTTTTCCTCGGCCGGCAAAAAGGACCCAATAAAACTGTTTTTAACCAGTTGAACCAGCGCCGTTTCATTCATCGCCAGATGGGTCATTAACGCTTTGTAATTGTCGTTCAGATAGCCACCAAAATAGCTCGGATCGTCAGAGTTAACCGTTACACACAGCCCCTGCTCGAGCAGATCGAGAATATTGTGTTGCGCCATATTATCAAACACGCACAACTTAATATTACTTTGCGGACACACCGTTAGCGCCATGCCGCTGTCGCGTAAACGCTTGATTAGCTGTTCGTCTTCTTCGGCTCTGACACCATGATCGACGCGGTCTATTTTAAGCAGATCCAGTGCTTGCCAGATGTACTCCGGCGGCCCTTCTTCACCGGCGTGGGCCACACTTTTAAACCCCAACGCCCGGGCGGCAGTAAATACCTTCACAAACTTTTCCGGTGGGTTACCCTGCTCCGAACTATCCAGCCCCACTGCCTTAATAACCGGGTAATAGTCCCGAGCGTTATTAAGCGTTTCAATAGCCGATGCCTCAGAGAGATGGCGCAAAAACGACATTATCAGGTATACGCTAATACCCCATTGAGCTTTCGCTTCATCAATAGCGCGTAGGAAACCCGGCATAAACACATCAAATCCGACGCCCCTTTCGGTATGGGTTTGCGGATCAAACATGATCTCGGTATGCACGATGTTATCGGCATGACAATGCTGTAAATAACTGCGCATCAGCTGGTAGAAATCTTCTTCGTCGCGCAGCACATCTGCGCCCTGATAATACAGGTCCAGGAAACTCTGTAGATTATCAAACTGATAGGCTGCTTTAATGGCCTCTACGGAATCGTAAGGTAACGACACCCCGTGTTTCTCGGCCAGCGCCCACATAAGCTCTGGCTCGAGTGTACCTTCTATATGCAGGTGCAATTCGGTTTTTGGCAACTGCTCAATTAAATGTATAAGTCTCATCGCGTAACGGGCTCCCTCGCGCACTGTTGTCAGGCAAATTCACCATTTAGGTGCATCTTTGAATGGCTCCATGCCAAAATAGCCTGCATCAAACTGATTTATAGTAAGATTGGTCTGTTCGGTACCAACCGTTTATTGTGATATGTGAAAGTCTAGCAGATACCAGACCAACTCTTTGACTAAATGGTCAGTTTTTTGCTTGCACTAAGCCAACACACTCAACAATTACAAACCATAAAAGAGATTCACTATGTCATCATCGCTGATAGAGCGGCTTTTCAAACTTGAGGACCACGGCACCACCATTAAAACCGAGGTGATCGCCGGCCTGACTACGTTTGCAGCAATGTCTTATATTCTGGTGGTTAACCCGGGCATTCTGGGCTTAAGCGGCATGCCGGCTACCGGCTTAATTACGGTTACGGCGCTGGCCGCCTGTTTGGGCACCATGCTAATGGCGTTTATGACCAACTACCCGATTGCACTGGCACCGGGTATGGGCCTTAACGCCTTTTTTGCTTTTACCATTTGTATGACCCGGGAAATCCCCTGGGAAGCCGCCCTGGGCATCGTATTCTGGAACGGTGTGCTGTTCTTATTATTAACCCTTACAGGGGTGCGAACCTTAATTGCCGAAGCCATTCCACCGTCTCTGAAAATAGGCGTGCAATGCGGTATCGGCTTGTTTATCGCGTTTATCGGTCTCAAAAATGCCGGTTTGATCGTGTCTAACCAGGCAACCTTTGTAACCATTGGTGACTTATCCAACCCCGCGGTTATGCTTGCCCTCGCCGGGATTCTGCTGACTGTAATACTGGTGAAGAAAAACGTTACCGGCGGTATTCTTCTCTCTATTATTCTGCTTACTCTGATGGGATTTATTATTCCTACTGAAGACGGCATGCTAACGCCTACACCAGAGGCTATTGTCGGCATGCCTGAGCCTATCAGTGATACCTGGTTTGCCATGGACATTATGTATCCGCTGGAGCATTTCGCTGAAACCTGGGATCTGATATTTGCCCTGATGTTCGTCAACATGTTCGATACCATCGGTACCCTGATTGGTGTATCGCGCCGGGCAAACCTGCTCAATGAAGAAGACAAACTGCCTAAAATTGGCGCTGCGATGACCGCTGATGCGTCAGCCAGTGTGGTCGGCGCGGCTTTAGGTACCTCACCGGTAACCAGTTATGTAGAATCAGCAGCCGGCGCTTCAGCCGGTGGCCGCACCGGCCTTACCGCTATTGTAGTGGGTATCTGCTTTCTGCTGGCACTATTTTTAACGCCACTGATGAAAATCATTCCGCTGATGGCCACTACTCCTGCTTTGGTGATGGTAGGTATCTTAATGATGGAATCGATTCGTCATCTTGAGTTTGATGATCTTGGCGCTACCGCTACCGCCGTCGTTGCGCTTATGGCTATGCCACTCACCTTCAGTATCAGTGAAGGGATAGCGCTGGGTTTTATCACCTATGTGGGTGTAAAGCTGGGCACTGGTAAACACAAAGAAATCAGCGTTATTACTTACCTGCTGGCACTGGTATTTATTCTGCGTTACGCCTTCGGTCTTTAAAGTACAAGATACACCAGATAACAAAATAGACTCCTCCACACCCGTCATGCCGGAAGCGGCTTTAGCCGCTATCCGGTATCTCCAGAAAAGTTTTGCTCACTCAATAATACTGTTCGGATACGCAGCCTGTTTAGAAGATACCGGCTCGACGGCCGGTATGACGATGTTTTTTGAAGGCCAATACCCCACCCCGTCATGCCGGAAGCGGCTTTAGCCGCTATCCGGTATCTCCTGAAAAGTTTTGCTCACTCGATAATACTGTTTCGGATAGACAGCCCTTTTAGAAGATACCGGCTCAGCGGCCGATATGAAGGGATGTTCCAAGGCTGCAATGCGATGTTAAAACACCGGCTTTTAACCCGTTCGGTTATTGCGAACTATTGGCAGACAAAAAGTTTCAGGTAATCCGTAGGCTCGTCACGGACGACGAGCCAGGGCTGCGCGG
>NZ_RCUA01000038.1 GCF_003731635.1 Marisediminitalea oceani
GATAAGGGTAACATCAGGCGGCCCGGTTCATCCGCAGCACCACACCACCGGGCAAGGCTAATTCAATCTCCCAGGTAGAGCCTGCACTCTGGTTCCCACTCGTGGGCATATCAAAAGCAAGCCAGTTATCCTGCTGCGCAAGCGATTGACTATCATCGCTCAGTTTTTTACGCCACAGATAAAAATTTGATACTGTTAGCGCATGCTGTGCACAAAATTCACTGACCGACAGTTCGCTTGCTGCTTGCTTATCAACCAATTCCTGCCATTGCTCGCGTGTACGTCTTTTTGTTGCCATCAGTAAAGTCTCCGTTAGTAAAATCTACGGAGGCTATTTTACGGAGTAGCACCGCAGGGAAAAGACGGTCTAAAATGATCGCTTACTCAGCTTCAACGACAAGCGCGTATGAACCTACCCCAGCGCTAAATTTACCGTTGGATTGTTGGGATTCGTTCTCAGTATTTGCGAGCGCCGGAGAGGCAAGTAATGTAGACAGGCAGGCAGCTATTATTGTTTTTTGCACTTTTTCTAAATCCTTATTTAAAGAACATTTCCACTCTATTGGAAATCGCGGGGGAGGCTAACAAAATTTAACAATAAGGTAAATGAGGTGGACAAATAAAATGATTGTAAATTGTTGTTTTGTTTGATTTTGTTTAAATGTTGATAAGGGCAATTGTTCTTTGTCGGCATTTGACCGTAACAGAATCCTGCGCTCTCATTATGTTTGACCCTCTCATGAATAGTTCTGGGTAACTGTGATCAACAACAAGCAGACATTTAAGAATGTCTGGTGTAAAATCGCACCAATAGCTAGCTGGTGGAGTGATAATTATGCCTCGTCAAAGTATTACCCTGACTGAAAAAAATGATGAATGGCTGAAGAGCCAGGTTGAAGAAAACCGGGACTATGCAAACAAAAGTGAACTCGTAAACGATTTGATTCGCCGGGCACGACGCGCCGAGGCAATCAATCAAAAGCTGGAAAGTGCAGAAAATAGTGGTTTCGTTGATCAAACCCCCGAAGATATGCTGAAAGAATTTAAAGCTGATTTGAAACGATAGATGAATCGATACAAGTTATCGCTGAACGCCAAACAGGATCTCAAACGCATTTATGCCTACGGTTTTGCCGAATATGGCGAACTCCAGGCGGATAAGTACTTTGAGGTTTTTTTTCATACTTTTGAAAAAATAGCGACGACCCCCGCTGCATATCAATCAGTTGAGCATATTCGAAAGGGATACAGGCGTTGTGCTTATGGTGCCGACAGTATTTACTATCGCTTCAATGGTGTTGAGGTTGAAATTATGGCAATACTGGGTGGGCAGGATGTAGATGAGTGGCTTTAAGCCACTCATCCCGTTCTATTAATGACCGCTAGTCTTATTCAGAAATGAAAATCGTCTTTTCGTTAACAAATTCACGCATTCCAAAGCCACCGTGCTCACGGCCATAACCACTGTCCTTAACGCCACCAAATGGCAGGTTAGGTTGAGCCAAAGAGTAGCCGTTGATATTCACCATGCCGGTATCAAACTCTTCTCGCGCCAGTTTGATTGCCTTTTCCTTGTCTGTAGTAAAGATGCCGCCGCCGAGGCCATAACGCGAGTCGTTGGCAATTTGCATGGCTTCAGCATCGTTTTCAGCTTTAATAAACGAAGCGACAGGACCAAATAATTCGTCGTCATAGGCAGGCATGCCCGGCTTTATATTTTCCAGAATAGTTACCGGATAGAACCAGCCCTTACCGTCGGGCACTTCGCCGCCCAGCAGTATAGAAGCGCCTTTTGCCACCGATTCCATTACCTGCTTATGCAATTCATCACGGAGATCTTCACGGGCCATCGGGCCAAGGTCGGTGTCTTCATCGCGCGGATCGCCCACTTTAAGAGCTTTAAACGCTGTTAAAAATTGTGTTTTAAACTGGTCGTAAACCGACTTAGTAATAATAAAGCGTTTTGCTGCCACACAGGTCTCGCCATTATTCACTATGCGCCCCTGCACACAGGCTTTAACGGCAGTCTCGACATCGGCGTCTGACAACACTACGAACGCATCATTACTGCCCAGTTCCAGAACCGTCTTCTTAGCTAAGCTGGCGGCTGTTTCTGCCACTGACTTACCTACGCCATCACTGCCGGTAAACGTCACACCGCGTACTTTATCGTGTTTAATCAGTGCACTGGCCGTTTTGCCATCAATAAGCAGCGACTGATAGACATGCTCCGGAAAGCCTGCGTCGGTGTAGAGTTTTTCAATAAGTTCAGCCATGCCAAAGACATTCTTAGCGTGCTTCATAACGGTTGTGTTGCCTGCCATAATGTTCGCCGCGCTGTAACGAATCACCTGGTAGAGTGGAAAGTTCCAGGGCTGGATCCCAAGGATAACGCCAAGCGGCTGATAGGTGATTATCGCCGTACCGCCTTCAAATACGCGGTTTTCATCTTCCAATACGCTGGCACCGTTTTCAGCGGTATAGCGACAAATCGCAGCGCAGAGCTCCACTTCCTGCTTACCCTGCTCTACCACTTTACCCATTTCTTTAACCATCAAACCGATAATGGCATCAGACTGTTTTTCGATTTGGTCGGCAAGGTTATTCATCAGCTCGGCGCGCTCGGCAAAACTGGTTTTCTTCCATGACAGAAAAGCCGTGTTGGCCGAATCGACTGCTTGATTCGCCTCAGCTTCAGACATAAGAGTGTATTCTGCAACGAGTTGCTCGGTGGTAGGATTTACCGTGTTTACTGTCTCTGACATTATTTGTCTCCTGATATCAACATTTTCAGAGACGGGTGCAAGTCAGAGACCACTTTTGGAATTTGTGTTTTCGTCTTTTAAATCAGTGTATTACAGTGTTTCCGGAATTTCAGTGCTGCCACCGGACTATAGGGTTTTCATTGCAATAGTAGTTATTTCACAGTGCCACTTCTTCAAATTTAGCCTTCGAAGAAAGTAGCAAGAGAAGATGTTATTGAGGTAAGGATACGCTCTGAGCGTTCATCGCAAAATTGCTATTGTGATAGGTGAAAAAACAGGCCTCATACGATTAAGGCCTGTTTTGTTGAATGGTTTGCTGGCAGGTGCTTCAGGCTTTTTGGTTAGCCTCATCAGGCGGTTCGATTTCACTTACGTTAACCGTCATGACTTTGGGTTGTACGGCTGGGCCGAACTGCGTGAAAGTTGCAACATCTGAGGCGTCATGACCAAAGGCAATCGCTACACGCGCACCGTCGGACGAAGGCTGGGTAGCATCAAAGGTATACCAGCGACCGCCCACGTAGGCTTCAAACCAGGCGTGCATGTCCATAGGAGTTAAGCCGTGCAGGTAACCCACCACCATTCTGGCCGGAATACACAGGCTACGGCATAGCGCGATACCTAAATGGGCTAACTCACGGCAAACACCTTCGCGGGATTGGTTCACTTCGGTAGCGGATAACTGAAAGTAGAGTGAGTCAGGGTTAAAGTGCACATTGGTTCGGATCCAGTCCTCGATAGCCGCGACTTGCTCATAGCCAGGTACGCAATTGGCCACAATACTGTGGGCCATTTCTACAAAGCGGTCCGATTCACAATAGCGTGAAGGCAGCAGGTAACTCAGCACTTCATTGGGGAGGGTGTCTATTTCGTTAAATCCTGCCCAGCGGTCGCCTATCACCGCCGGCGACGTTAACACCTTAGCCGAGGTTCGCACTGAAAACGTGCCAACCGGCGCCACTAACCGCTGGCACGAATTGCCAAAACTGTCGTTGTATTCAATTACCGGGACATTAGGCGAAATGGTATAGGTTTGCTCAGCCACCCACTGATTAAAATCATTCCGAGGCCGCAACATCAGTATAAACGGGGTAGGTGTTGTTATATCAAAGGTAAGATTGCATTCTGTGCTTAACCACATACCCAGGTTATTTCCTTGTAAGTCGTATGCAAAGCAACGATAAACCGTGCTTTAGCGTGAGTGTATAAACAGAATCGGCGTTGGTAACTTGCTACTCAGAATTCGGGTAGCAGTTTGTGATTGTGATAGTAGCCGTTACTGAACTAGTTTGCGTGTCTTGTAGGCTTGATGTCACCGGGCAAGGATTTGTGCAGTGTGATCAGGTTTCGCCGAGTGCACTCATTCGTTGCTGGTGTTTCTTGTTGTTATGCCTAGGATGGATCGTTTTGCACTGCTTGTACAGTCTAATAGGCAGTAGTTGTCGGTTTGGAGCCTTGAATATCGTTAGGTTCTGACGTTAGTTAATCCGGCGGTGAATGTTTAACGGGGTTGTCTTCCTCCGGCCGGCCATGCAGAAAGCTCGCGAAACGCGGAATGCCGCGCTGGGTAAGACCATAATACTTATAGGTTACCCAGCTTCCAATTGCTGGTGGCGACTGGCGGTTGGCCAGGCTAAAACCGCTGCCAATTTTAAACTGCTGACCCTGGCGGGATTCCACTAACAATGAGCCCATCATGCCCCTGAACTTGCCTTTACCGGGCAGATGGGCAAGCACTCTGGCTTCATCGTCCTGGTAGCGTTTGGCCTTTAATAAACCCGGGTTGCGCCCCTGCTGATAGTGCGCCCGGCGATGATGGAGCATGAGTCCTTCGCCACCTTGTTGAGTAATGTTATCCAGGGCATCTTCCAGCGCAGGTAGCGAATCCAAGGTGAACTGTTCAATCATTTTCAGACTAGGGTTATTGGCTTGAGCGATTAGTGTTTGCATGCGTTCGACGCGCTCTTCAAAGGGCAGGTCGGTATCAGGCAGGTCAAACACCATCATTTTAATTGCCTGCCAGCGATCATCAGGGTGATGACTCAGTACGGTGGATGCAATCTCCTCAAAGCTGCCCCGTTTACTCCACAGTTCACCGTCCAGAGGTTCAGTTGGCCAGTTGCGGGTAAACCAAGGGGGCGGGTAAATAGGGTTACCATTACGGGTAATAAGCTGAGTGCCTGTCCAGCGCGCCCGAATACCGTCAAGCTTTTCGCTCACCAGGTATTCACCAATGGCGATGTCGCCCTTATAGGACTCGGCCAGTTGTAGTGGTGAATTTTGCGCTGCTGTGGCGGAGCATAGCAGCACGCTGAGTAATAACAGCAGAGGTCGGATAATCATTTGTCTGTCCGGAGTAAAACCACCAGTGTAGTGGGTTTAGCTTTCCGGAAAACTGGGCCTTGGAATGGTTTAGCGCGGTTGGCAGTTAAGGTAGCGCTTTAGGCTTTTAGGCGTCACACCGGTTTGCCGTTTTACCACCCGGGATAAGTGACTTTGATCACTGAAACCGGCGGCATCAGCAATATCAACGAGCTTTTGCCCCTGAGTGAGTAGTTCACGCACACGCTGCACTCGCCGTGATTCGATGTAGCGATGCACAGAGGTATAAAATGACTGACGAAATGCCCGGGCAAAGTGAAACTCGCTAAGCCCTACCGTGCTGGCAATATCTGCAATGGTGATGGAGTGTTGCAGGTTATCCTCAATATATTGCTGCACGGTTTTTTTGCTGCGTAAACTCAAACCACCATAAATGCGCACCTTTTGTGCTGCCCTGCGTGACTGCATCTTACATAATTCGGCAAACACGTTTTGGACTACCGATTGAATGTGAAGCTGGTGGATGTCGTCATGCCAGTCCTGAGGCTGCCCCAGTTGCTGCAGAGCAGCTGCCAGTGGAACATGTTGCAGAAATGAGTGGTCCGGCAGGGCAAACAAACGGGGCTCAAGATCCAGCTCCCGGGCAATAAACTCCCGCAGGTGGTTGTCGGTAAAATAGAGGTGAGTAAACTCAAAACGTCCCTGGATCTCCCACACCGATTCCTGCTGTTGCGGGATGATACAAATTGCATCCTTAAAGCCATTCCGCTGTGAGCCGCGCCCATCAAGGCGATAAGTTTGCTCACCGCCCGTGGTGTAAAGCTACAGCGTGTGTACTTCGTCGGTATGATAACTCACTCTGTCCAGCTCATTTTGCCAGGCGGCCAGACGGATATCATCAGGCAGGCGCAGCTCCCCTCTGAGTGTGGCGTTAGAATGGGATAAGGTGTCGAAGATTGCCTGTTTCGTCATTGTTCTATTATTCATCAACGCCGGGAGCGGGCAAAGGATAATTTAACGCCTGGTAAAGAGAAGACGTAAAATAACCGCAGGATCGTCCCAAAATGTCAGGAATGTCCCAGTTTTTCTGCGCTACCGAGGCTATGCTCCTGGCTTTCCTTCTCTGTGAGTAAAGCTTATGACACTGTTTTTATATGTAACAACCGTCGCCATTTGGGGGACCACCTGGCTGGCTATTTATTATCAGTTGGGCAATGTGGATGTTGTGGTGTCGGTGTTTTATCGGTTTGGGCTGGCCACTGCAATAATGATCCCTCTGGTGATACTGCTGAAAAAGGGGCGGATTGGCACTCGGCAGGATCAACTGTATTTTTTTGCGCAGGGAGCCTGCCTGTTTTCGCTCAACTTCATCTGTTTCTATTACGCTACCCGTTATATTCCCTCTGGCCTGGTATCAGTCATCTTTTGCCTTGCTACGCTCTACAATGCCATTAACGGCCGGATATTTTTTAAAACCAGAGTAGAAAGCTATGTCTGGCTTGCCTCTTTGTTTGGCGTAGTTGGCCTGGCATTGTTAATGGCGCCACAAATTCGCCTCGATGACAGTTGGCTTACTACTCTAAAAGGGTGTGGTCTGGCAGCACTGGGTACCTTATTCTTCTCGTTCGGTAATATGATTTCAGTTCGCCATGGCAAAGCGGGTATCACACCGCTACAGAGTAATATGTGGGCCATGATGTACGGCACTGTATTGTTGCTGGCTATCTGTGTGGTTCGTGGTGTGCCTTTTGCCTGGGGAACAGGCGCTGAATACACTTTTAGCCTGTTTTATTTAGCATTGTTTGGTTCTGTGATTGGCTTCACTGCTTATCTTTCTCTGGTCAGTCGCGTTGGACCGGGTACCGCTGCCTACACCACGGTACTTTTTCCGGTCGTGGCGCTGAGTTTGTCTGCTCTGTACGAGGGCTATCACTGGACTCATAGCAGCTCTGTGGGTCTGCTGTTAATTCTGTTGGGTAACTATTTAATGATTAATAAAGGTCGGTGGTTTTTGCGCCCTGCAGTTGTTCGCTCTTAATATTTCTCGTGGACCGGAAGACAATTGGAAATACCTGACTACAACAAAGTTTATTTCTTATTACGTTTTATTATGTTGTTAACACTAAATTTACTTATTCGCTGACGCTCAAAATTGGCAGTGATAGGCTCTGTATGATGTGTTAGTCATTGGAGTTTTGCGTGCGAATTGTTGTCTGTTTATTGTTACTGATCAGCGCCCGGGTAATGGCGGTGCCGGATTTTAGCGGCGAAGACGGTTACCGTCTTTGGCAGCGCTACGATGTCATCGATGCGGCCTTGCCGGCGGCTACACTAAAGGTGGTTGGCCACACCGAGACCCACAATATTATTCGCGATGAATTTCGCCGGGCGTTTGCTAACCGGGTAGGGCAGTCGAGAGGTACCTTATTAGTACAAAAGATTACCCCCGAACTTCAGGCACGCTTCAACCTGCAGGCTGATGTGACTGCGCAACTCGGTGATGAAGGCTTTATTCTTAAGCGCCACGGTAACGATATCCTGATCACCGCAAAAACGGATATTGGTTTATTGTATGGCAGTTATCACCTGTTACGTCTGGTGTTTATTCAACAGCCGCTGGATTCGTTGTCGGTACTGCAAAACCCAAAAATTCAACGTCGCTTACTGAATCACTGGGATGACCTAGACCGTCACACAGAGCGTGGTTATGCTGGTGAGTCGATTTTTGACTGGCATCGCCTGCCACTTGATAAAGACCAGCGTTACTACGATTACGCCAGAGCCAATGCGAGTATTGGTATTAATGGTATGGTGCCAATCAATGTTAACGCCAATGCCCTGATGCTTACTCCCATGTATTTGCAAAAGGTTAAAGCGCTGGCCGACATTGTGCGTCCTTATGGCATAAAAATGTATCTGTCGATCAAGTTTAGTTCACCGCAACAGCTGGACGGGCTGGACACCTCAGATCCCCTCGACCCGCAGGTACAAAAGTGGTGGAAACACAAAGCGGCGGAAATTTATCAGCTAATCCCGGATTTTGGCGGCTTTCTGGTGAAAGCCAACTCCGAAGGGCAGCCTGGCCCGGGTGATTACGGTCGCACGCATGCCGAAGGCGCGAATATGCTGGCAAGCGCATTAAAGCCCCATGGCGGCGTCGTGTTCTGGCGGGCTTTTGTGTACGCCAATAATCCGGCCAAAGAGCGCAGCCTGCAGGCGTACGATGAGTTTGTGCCGTTGGACGGGAAGTTTATGGACAATGTGATTTTGCAGGTGAAAAACGGCCCTATCGATTTTCAGCCGCGCGAACCGTTCAGCCCGCTGTTTGGCGCTACGCCAGAAACGCCGCTGGCTATGGAGCTGCAAATTACCCAGGAATACCTCGGTTTTTCCACTCACTTAGCTTATTTGGGCACGTTGTTTGAAGAGGCGATGGATGCCGATACTCATGTTAAAGGCCCGGGCTCGACCGTGGCTAAAGTGGTGGACGGTTCGTTGTACAACCACAAACTTACCGGTATCGCCGGGGTAGCGAATACCGGCATGCAGCGCAACTGGACCGGTCATATCTTTGCTCAGTCTAACTGGTATGCCTTTGGCCGTTTAGCCTGGGATCATACGCTAAGCGCAAAGCAAATCGCCAATGAATGGATCAAGCAAACGCTCACCGTGCAACCAGAAGCCGTCCGGCAGGTGGAGGCCATAATGATGCCATCGCGGGAGTATGTTGTGGAATACATGACACCGCTTGGCCTGCATCACCTGATGGACTCTGGTCACCACTACGGGCCGGGTCCATGGGTAGACAACCTGGGGCGAGCAGACTGGAACCCGGTGTATTACCATCGTGCAGATAAACAGGGTATTGGCCTCGATCGCACCGCGTCTGGCACTGATGCTGTTAGTCAGTATGCGCCTTACTGGCAACAAAAGTTCGCTAATCCTGAAACGACACCGAAGGAATTGTTGCTATGGTTCCATCATTTGCCGTGGGATTATCAACTGGAGAATGGCGAGACCCTATGGAACGAGTTGGTCAGTTACTATTACCGGGGTGTTGATGGCGTCAGCGACATGCAGCAGCGCTGGCAGCAGGTAAAACCCTACATCGATGCCAACCAGTTTCGTCAGGTGGAAATGGCCCTGAGCATTCAACAACAGGAAGCCCAATGGTGGCGGGATGCCAGTGTGCTGTATTTCCAGACGATTTCTGAACGTCCCATCCCTACCGGTCTGCCAAAACCGGCGGGGAGTCTGAAAGAATTTCAGTCGCGCAAATTTCCTTACGCGCCAGGGCAAGGATAAGTTCTCTCTTCAGTCTTGACTTTAGAAGCGGTGATAGGAGCAACCTTATCACCGCTTTTTTTGTGTTTGACATATGCAATAACACATATATGATATTTTACATATGTGATTTAAGGTATATGTTAAATGATGCCATTACAACTTTTCAAATGCCTGTCGGATAACACCCGACTGCAGTCAGTGTTGCTGATAAGTCATTTTGAGGAAGCCTGTGTATGCGATCTCATTGCCGCACTTGAGCTCGATCAGCCCAAGGTATCCCGTCATCTAGCCGAACTGCGACGCTGTGGTATTTTGCAGGATGAACGGCGCGGTAAGTGGGTGTATTACCGGCTGCACCAGGATTTACCTGGCTGGGCGCTGGATGTCATCCGCCTGGCCGCTGATAACAATCGGTCTTACTTCAGTACCGCCATCGATAAACTTCATCAGTACCGGCAGCAAGGGCCGGGCTGTCAGTAACTACGCATAAAGCAAAGGTCGTCATGAAAATTCTGTATATTTGTACCCATAATCGTTGCCGTAGCATCTTGTCTGAAGCCATTACCAATTATGTGGCCGGTGATAAAATCACTGCCCGCAGTGCCGGTAGTCAGCCCTCCGGTGTGGTGCATCCGCTTTCTTTACAGTATCTCACTGAAGCCGGCGTGCCCACTGAAGGGCTAACCAGCCAATCGTGGGATGAATTTGAGAGCTTTGAGCCGGATGTGGTGGTGACTGTATGTGACTCAGCAGCCTCAGAGAGTTGCCCGGTGTGGTTCGGAAAGTCTGTCAAAGTGCACTGGGGCCTGAGCGATCCGTCGAAAGTGGAAGGTAGCGATGAGCAAAAAGCAGCGGCCTTCCGCGCCTGCATCAGCGAAATCACAGAACGGGTGAACAAGCTGTTGCCAGTGGCAGAGCTAAGCGCATCGCCCGCCGAACTTAAAGCCGCTTTGGCTGCACTGGGAGCGCAATAATGACCATTAACGATACTTCACTGCCCAATATTGATGAGTCGCAGCTGGATAGCCCCAGTTTTGAAAAATGCCAGACCGAGGCTGTCGCCCATGCTCCGCGTATATTGTTACTCTACGGATCGCTTCGTAAACGCTCCTTTAGCCGGCTGGTGGTGGAGGAATGTGCGCGGCTACTAAGCCGTATGGGCGCAGAGGTTGAAATCTTTAATCCTGAAGGATTGCCGCAAACCGATACGGAAGATGAAAACCACCCCAAAGTGCAGGAATTACGCTCGCTGATGATGTGGTCTGAAGGGCAGGTGTGGTGCTCACCTGAACGGCATGGCTCCATGACCAGCATCTTTAAGAGTCAGATAGACTGGGTGCCCTTGAGCGTAGGTAGCGTGCGCCCTACGCAGGGCAAAACCCTGGCGGTAATGCAGGTATGTGGCGGCTCGCAGTCGTTTAACGTGGTGAACCAGCTGCGGGTGCTCGGTCGCTGGATGCGGATGGTGACTATTCCTAATCAGTCCAGTGTGGCCAAAGCCTTTATGGAGTTTGACGAGAACGACAGAATGAAGCCTTCGCCTTACTACAATCGCATTGTCGATGTGATGGAAGAACTCATGAAATTTACCCTGCTGCTGCGCACCAACAAGGACTATTTTGTCGACCGTTATTCAGAGCGTGTGGAGTCAGCCGAGAAGCTCAGTGAGCGGGTTAACCAGCGTTCTATTTAAGGAGTCAGGTAATGGGATTATTTGAACGTTATTTATCAGTATGGGTCGGGCTCGCTATTATTACAGGCATAGTGCTGGGTAGTCTGGCGCCGGGCATATTCGCAACCATAGCCAGTGTTGAGTACGCTCACGTTAACCTGGTCATTGCGGTGCTTATCTGGCTGATGATCTACCCGATGATGGTGCAGATTGATTTTTCGTCGTTAAAAGACGTAGGTAAAAAACCGAAAGGTCTGGCGCTGACCCTGGTCATTAACTGGTTGGTAAAACCATTTACCATGGCGCTGCTGGGCTGGTTATTTTTTAAAGGACTCTTTGCTGACTGGGTCGACCCGCAAACGGCAACTGAGTACATTGCCGGGATGATCCTATTAGGCGTAGCGCCCTGTACCGCCATGGTGTTTGTGTGGAGTCAGCTAACCAAAGGCGATGCTAACTACACCCTGGTACAGGTGTCGATTAACGACATTATTATGATTTTCGCTTTCGCGCCAATCGCCGGTATGCTGCTTGGCGTAACCGATATCACCGTACCCTGGGATACCCTGTTCTTGTCGGTGGTGTTGTATGTATTAATCCCGCTGGTAGCTGGCGCCATAACCCGTAAAAAACTTGATAAAGGCGATGATCACTCGCGCCTGAACCAGTTTCTGGCAACCATGAAGCCCTGGTCTATCGTTGGTTTGCTGGCTACTGTGGTGTTGCTGTTTGGCTTTCAGTCAGAAACCATTCTTGATCAGCCCCAGGCCATTGTATTAATTGCAATCCCGCTGTTAATCCAGACCTATGGTATTTTTGCCATTGCCTATTTTATTGCCAAACAGCTGAAACTGCCCCATAACCTAGCCGCCCCGGCGTGTATGATCGGCACGTCTAATTTCTTTGAGCTGGCCGTTGCGGTAGCCATTTCGTTGTTTGGTCTGCATTCCGGTGCGGCACTGGCTACCGTGGTGGGCGTGTTGGTAGAAGTGCCGGTGATGTTGTCGTTAGTGTGGTTTGCTAACCGCACCCGTCATTGGTTTGCCTAAAAGGGGCGCTAAGCCCCTTCTCAGAAGGTAAAGATCTGCACGCTGTCTATGAATAAGCCGGAGCGACCTTCCGTACCGCCGATAACATAAATGTCATTACCAAGGGTCGTACTTGCAGTATGGCGGCGAGGAGCCAGGGGAAGGTTTGCGTTGCTCCAATCTCCTGTATCAAAGTTATAGCGCAGGGTTTGTTCCATTTCGTCGTAATTGCCAAACGTATAGAGGTTATTGTTGATAATGGTCATGGAGTGGGCACTGGTTTCAACCGGCAGGGGAGTGAGTTCGCGCCATTGTGATGAAGCAGGCGTAAATTCATAAAAGGTATCGAACTGTTTTCTGCCGTTGAAGCCGCCGGCTAAATAAATTGCGTTTTTATAAACAACAGCCTCGGTGGCAAAGGCTAACGGCATATCGTCTGACTCGGTCCATTGTTGTGTTTTGGTGTCATACACACTTACCCACGCGACATGTTTGAGTCCCTTGCGCAGGCCGGCGCCTGCAGTGGTACCGCCAAACACGTAAATCTTATCGTCTGAATACACTGCCGTGTTCATACGGGTGGCACGGGTATGCGATGGGGCCTGGGTGACTTCGTGGGTGCGGGTGTTAAACACTTCAACGGCCGATTGTAGGTACGGACGTCTACCCTCCAGACTCATGCCGCCAATAATATAAACCGACTCTTTACCGTCCCACACGGCGCTGAAATAGCGTCTTGGAATAAGTTTGTTTTTGAGTAATTGCGATTTTTTGGTTTGCGGATCGATAATCTCGATATCGCCGGAAAAGCCATCATTGGTTGTGCCGCCAAAGACATAGATTTTGTCGCCATCGTTGGCAACGGAATGCCCGTAACGGGCTTCGGCAAGTGTAAACTCCTGTGACCCGGCGGTTGGACTGCCGACCGGATTGCCAATCGGTTCGCTGGGTGGTGTGGCGTTGCACCCCGTAATAAAAAGTAAAACTATGAATAAAATACGAAATTTAATCGAGAGATGGACAAGCAAAACCTTATATCCCTATAAATGCCTTGGAGCCTTATTAAAGAAGCTTTATGTTTCACTGGCTATCAAAATGAACTTATTTGTATTCATCTATGCTCTTAACGGATTAGTTGAGTTGCCCTCAATACGTTGGTATGTTGAATATTTAAAAGTCACCGGGTTAATGCTTGGTCATTATGCATCATGACAAAAAAAGAACAGCCAATCAGTAAAGACAAAATGAACGACGCAGGTGAGCAGGAGCGTGACGCCGGTGCAAACAGTCTTACCCGCATGCTCAGTATTTTGGACCTCTTTACCGAAGACAACCCGCTTTGGGCTACCAATGAAATTCTTACCGCGCTTGAAGTGTCCCGCTCCACTGGTTATCGCTACATTCGTTCCATGGCCAGTGCCGGCCTGATAAGTGCTGTAGGCAATGGTTATTATATTCTGGGGCCGCGCATTATTGAACTCGACCTGCAGATTCGCAATACCGATCCGCTGCTGCAGGCATCGGAAGGTGTGCTTGAGGAACTGTGTGATTCCACTGGCCACTCTGCGTTACTTTGTACCCTGTTTCAGAACTCCGTGCTGTGTGTTCGTGAGTCTCTGGTACCGTTCAGTCCGGCTGACCTGATGGGTCGCGGGCAACGCCGCCCATTGTTGCGTGGAGCCATGTCTAAAGTCATTCTTGCCCATTTATCGGCACACAGGTTGCGCAGTATCTATAATCGTCGCCAGGACGAAATTATTGATGCCGGGCTGGGTGAAAGCTGGGATGAATTTCGCGCTAATATGGCGGCTATCCGCAATGAAGGCTATGCAAAATCCAGCGGGGAGTTCACCCGCAGTATGATTGGCGCCAGCGCCCCTGTGTTTAACGCCGGTGATGAAGTCATAGGTTCGGTGGGGGTTGCCTGGGACAAAAGTGAAATGGGACAGGTTGACTTCGACCGCACCGCTCTTTCAGTAAAACGGGCTGGCCGTGAAATTTCAGCCCGTATGCGCGACCGCAGCATGGGCAAGGTACTGCGCCCGAGAGCCGTAGGCTAACAACACCACCCAAAAATAAAAAATAAAGGGGTCAGAGTACATTATCGCCAGAGCGATAATGTACTCTGACCCCTTTATTTTTGCGCCTCATGTATTTTCCAGCCAGATTTCACCCTAATTTTACCCGGGTAATATTGATTTGAATTTGTGCGCTTGCTATTTTTACCCCGGTAAAATTAATCAGGAAATAAAAATCATGAGTAGCACCTATATCGCGATACACAATAAATCGCTGATCGCTCAGGGTGAGTTGCCAGCGGTTATTCGCGAAGCTCTAAAGCAGTTCCCCGACGCCGAACCTTATTTATACAAACTGGACAATGGTAAGCGTGTGGACATCGACTGGCGCGGCGATGCCGAAGAGGTGATTAAGCGCCTGCCTGCTGCACTGGTGCCGCCTGCTAAAAAACGCGGGCGTCCTAAGCTTGGCGTAATCTCAAAAGAAGTCACCTTACTCCCTGAGCACTGGGAGTGGTTGTCGGTACAACGAGGGGGCGCCTCTACGACGTTGCGCCGCCTGATTGACTCGGCAATGAGCAGCATGACACCACCGCAGGAACGACGCATTAAGCAGGATCAGCTGTACAGCATGATGCGTGTATTTGAGGATGAAGCCGGCTTTGAAGCGGCCTCCCGAGCGCTATATCGCCTCGACGAAGCGGCGTTTTCGCAGGCGATAGGCAATTGGCCCGAGGCGCTGCAGGCAATATATCAGGACAAGTTTAACCGCTTGCTCAGCATAGGAAATGACTCCCATGACGGAACAAACTAGCCACAACCCCTACGTTAGCCCGCCGTTAACGCGGGTGTTTTTGAAAACCGCGCTGCCGATTATTCTGATGATGGTGGTGAGTGGTTCGCTTAATCTGGTGGATGCTTATTTTATCGGTGTCTTTGTGGGAGCCGATGCGTTGGCAGCGGTGACCGCGATGTTTCCATTATTTATGGTACTGATTGCATTGTCGACCTGGATTGCCAGCGGTTTTGCCAGTGTAATGGCCCGCCTGTGTGGTGCAGGCAAACATGATGAAGCACGCAACGCTTATGCTCAGGCACTTACCCTGGCGTTGGTTATCAGCGTTATCCTGCTGACGGTATTCAGCCTGAGCGGTCAGGCACTGGCGCTGGCCAGTAACAATGGTAATCAGGCGCAGGCCGCAATGAGTTTTACCTACATGAGTATCATCATGTTCGGAGCGCCGCTGATATTCTGGCTGGGAGTTGCCTCAGACAGTCTGCGTAGCGAGGGCCATATCGGTTTTATTGCCCTGGTTTCGTTGTTGACCACCGTAGGTAACGGCGTGATGAATTATGTGTTTATCGTGCTGCTGGAACTTGGCGTGGCGGGTTCCTCCTATGGCACCATTGCCGCCCAAATCATTGCGCTGTGTGCGGTGTGGGGTTTTCGCCGCAGCCACAAAAATCGTCTCGGGTTACCACTTTTTGCATTAACGCTGGTGCGCAACCGATGGCGCGAGTTCTTGTCACTGGGCGCGCCATCAAGTCTGACCTACGTAGGCGTGGCACTCACGTCGGGGGCGATTCTGTTTAGTTTGCAGCAATGGCTGCCCGACAGCTACGAAGTTACAGTTAGCGCCTATGGCGTGATCACCCGGGTAATGACCTTTATTTATTTGCCATTACTGGGGCTGGGCCTGGCCATGCAAAGTATTGTGGGCAACAACGTTGGCGCGGAGCAATATCAGCGCTCTAATCGCAGCTTGTGTATTGCCGTGGGCGTTGCCCTGCTTTACGGCGTGGTAACCGAAGCGTTGTTGTGGTGGCTGCGCGCCGATATTGGCTTGTTATTTGTTGACGACCCGGCGGTAACCAGCGAAATAGCCAGATTACTGCCGGTGGTAAGCCTTGCGCTATTCCTGCTGGGCCCGCTAATGCTGATCAGCTTTTATTTTCAGAGTATCGGTGACGCCAGACGGGCGGGCATATTAAGTATTGCCAAAACCTATCTGTTTGCCCTGCCCTTAATTTTTGTATCGCCGTTAATGTGGGGAGAATGGGGGATCTGGTATGCCGGGCCAGCGGCTGAGTTTCTTGCCCTGCTGCTAACCGGAGGCATATTGTACCAACGTGCTATACAGGGTAACCATCGCTTTGGTTTATTGTATGCAGTAAATCCACCAGAGCCACAACCCATCAAGCAGGAGGCGATATGAGTAAAGACAATGATACTTATCAACAGGGGCTGAAAATACGCCGTGAAGTAATGGGCGACGCCTATGTTAACCGGGCCATGAATAACGCCTCTGAATTCAGCCAGCCACTGCAGGATATGGTTATCCGTAACGCCTGGGGCGAAACCTGGGTTCGCGATGGCATTAATAAGCAAACCCGCAGTCTGGTGACTATTGCCACCCTGGCTGCGCTGAAAGCCTCTACCGAGCTTAAAGGCCACGTAAGAGGGGCTTTGCGCAACGGTTGTAGCGTGGCGGAAATCCAGGAAGTCCTGCTGCACTCTGCCGTGTATTGCGGCATGCCAGCCGGGATTGAGGCCTTTCGCGCCGCAGAAGAAGCTATTCTGGCCTGGCAGGCCGAAAACGACTAGTTGAAATTTGTCAGTTGAACGGGCTGGGAACCAATTTTAATTTTGCTAAATGTCTCAAAGACAAACAGCAGTGGTCTGTTGTTTAATCTGACGCTACAGTAATACACAAGTGTAAACATAGAAACAGGGCCATAAGGAAATTAACAATGCTCGGCGCTGCCGCGAAACCTTTTGTCAATTTGGTAGAAAAATACCTTCCTGATCCCTTTGTTTTTGTTTTAGCGTTAACTATTGTGGTTATGGGTGCTGCAGTAATTATGCAACAACAACCAGTGACCCAGGTACTGGAATATTGGGGAGAAGGCTTTTGGAGCCTGCTCACATTCTCCATGCAAATGTTATTGGTTCTGGTGTCAGGTCATATGCTGGCCAGTACTGTAATAATGAAGAACGCACTGAATACTATTGCTCGTTTAGCGGCTTCGCCCGGTAAAGCTATTGTCCTTGTTACGCTGGTATCTATGTTAGCAAGTTGGCTTAACTGGGGCTTCGGATTGGTTGTAGGAGCATTATTTGCTAAAGCTATAGCGCGGCGAATTGAAGTGGACTATCGCCTACTCGTCGCCAGTGCTTACTCAGGTTTTGTTGTGTGGCACGGTGGACTGGCTGGGTCTGTTCCCCTAACTATTGCTACCCCTGGTCATTTTGCGGAAGATTTGATTGGTGTTGTCAACACCAGCGATACCTTGTTCTCGCCGTTGAATATGACGCTTCTGGCGATCCTTTTTGTGATTATGCCAGTCGTAAACAGGGCAATGATGCCGCCGGAAGCTGAACGGGTCTATGTTGAAGCGAAGCATTTGAAAGAGCCTGAACCACCAACTCCATCCGGGCATATTAGCCCGGCAGAAAAACTTGAACGTAACCCTATTCTTGCCCTATTGGCCGGACTGGCCGGTGTTGCTTATCTTTGTCTGCATTTCACCAAAGGCGGCACGCTAAACCTTAATATCATTAATTTTGTATTTCTGTTCCTTGCTATTATTTTACACGGTACGCCTGAGCGTTTATTGCATAGCATGCAGCAGGCGATTCAGGGAGCCAGTGGGATTGTGCTACAGTTTCCTTTCTACGCAGGGATTATGGCGATAATGGTTCAGTCGGGTCTTGCGAGGGAACTTTCTCAATGGCTAATTAGTGCCGCCACAGCTGATACGCTGGCGCTTTACAGTTTTCTAAGTGCAGGTATCGTAAATATGCTTATTCCATCTGGTGGCGGTCAATGGGCTGTGCAAGCCCCCGTTGTTTTGCCGGCAGCACTCGAACTTGGTGCAGATGTTAGTAAGGTATCCATGGCGGTGGCATGGGGTGATGCGTGGACAAACCTAATCCAACCATTCTGGGCGCTTCCGGTACTGGCAATTGCGGGCTTAAAAGCCAGAGATATAATGGGTTTTTGTCTTGTTCAGCTTCTCATCACAGGTGTCATAATTAGCGCTGTGTTAATGGTACTGTAATCAGCTTTTCGTCACTGTCAGGTTGAATTTTATACAGGGTTGCCATGAAAGTAGATATGCTACTTGCAGCCCCCCGTATCTTAAAGCAAGATATATCCACTTCTTAATTTGAGTTTTTTAATCAATGCAGCAACCCATTTTCATTGTTGGTACGCAGCGTTCCGGTACCACGCTTTTAACCAGAATGTTGTCGGCACATCCAGGTTTATTTATTCAAAATGAAATGGGGGCCTACGGTGTTTTTGATAAACCCTACACTACCGAAGTTCTACACGACAGAATAACCGGACGGCTGCTTGAGCGTCATGCTATTGATGTTACATTGTTGGAGTCAAAAGGTATTCAGTGGGGCTGGAAAGATCCGATGTTAACGCCGCACCTTGATGAATTAGCTGAGCATTATCCGGGCAGTAAATTTATCGTGATAATTCGTGACCCGCGAGCTGTGGTTGCCTCTTATATCGATAATGCCTGGGGACTTGGGACTAATCCATATACCGGAGCTCTGCTCTGGCAGGATGAAGTTGCTACCCAATTGGAATTTTGCTGTGCTAATCGGCACCGCTGCTTATGGTTTACCTACGAAAACCTGATAGAAGACAACCTGCAAGTGTTAACCAGAATCTGCGAATTCCTGGATGTAGACTTCGATCACGGCATGCTTGAGTATTATAAAAAGCCGTTGGAGTTTGGTCAGAACCGTTCCAATATGAATACCCAAAAGCCTATTGAAAAGTCGAGCTTATCCAAATGGAAAGCGGCATTTTCACCCCGCCAGATAGGCATCATTAATAACGTCTGCCAGGACGTAATGACCGAGCTCAATTACACCGATATGGCGGACCTTAATACCTGTATCGGTGGTCTGGAAAAAAGCTACTATAAATTACACCAAAAAATCATGGGCGAACTACAACTGCAGTATCAGTTACGCAAGGCGCGCCGCAATGCAAGAAAGTAGCGCCGAAACGCGCGCCTGATTCAGGTTAGTAGCAAATAATATTGTGAAAAACGGTGTAATCAGCGCGGGCTTTGTAGGTATGCGGCTGATCAGCGTAGAAACGCAGGCTTTGTCCGGCCTGTAGCTCATGCCAGGCATTATCAAAATATACCGACAGTTCGCCATTTAACACATGCACATGTTCAATAACGCCGGTCGCGTGAGGATCGGATTGTTGTTCATGAAAATTAAGCAGGCTGACTTCCATCACTTCCATTCGCGTGTCATCACGATACGGAAAAATGGCTTTTACCTTCATGTTCGGATCTTCCGGAAAGTTTTCGTCACTGGTTCGTTCGTCTGAGCTGGTGGCAAAGAAAGCGGAGAAGGAAGCATTTAAACCACTGGCAATTTTCCACAAAGTCGAAATTGTCGGGCTGGATTCCTGCCGTTCAATCTGTCCCAGCATGGCTTTGGAGACCCCGGTTAAGCGGGCTACCGAGTCCAGGCTCAGGCCCTGGGCTTTACGTAATGCTTTTAAGTGCTGTGCGATATGTTGTTTGAATTCTTGTTCTGCCATAACGAAATAATTGTTTGTGCGCTATAACGCACAGTGGTATGGTGGGTTATCGCTGTGCAGTATAACGCACAACAGGCATCAGGTCTGATAAATGTTACAAAAAGCAGGAAGGCCCGCGCTGGCAGCGCAGTGAGCATCAGTCATTTTTTGGGAAACAGGTTTATGAAGTCATTGATCAGTAACTTTGAGCGTTACCCACTTACCTTTGGGGTAACACCAATCGAGTATTTGCCACGTCTGAGTGAGGCGCTTGGCGGTAAGGTTGATATCTATGCCAAGCGTGAGGATTGTAACTCCGGCCTGGCGCTGGGCGGCAACAAGCTCAGAAAGCTCGAGTACATAGTGCCGGACGCACTGGCCAGTGGCGCCGATACGCTGGTGTCAATTGGCGGGGTACAGTCTAATCATACCCGCATGGTTGCTGCGACGGCAGCGAAGATTGGTATGAAGTGTGTGGTGGTACAGGAAAAATGGGTGCCACACTATGACGCGGTTTACGACCGGGTTGGTAATATCCAGCTGACCCGCTTAATGGGCGCCGACAGCCGCCTGGTGGATGACGGCTTTGATATTGGCATACGAGACAGCTGGCAGAAAGCCATTCAGTCGGTAGAAGACGCTGGCGGTAAGCCTTATGCAATCCCGGCTGGCGCTTCGGTACACAAATACGGCGCGCTGGGTTACATTGGTTTTGCCGAAGAAGTGATCGCTCAGGAAAAAGAACTGGGGTTTAAGTTTGACTATATCGTGGTGTGCGTTGTAACCGGCTCTACCCAGGGCGGTATGATTGTCGGTTTCGCCAATCATGACCGTGCCGATACTGTAATTGGTATTGATGCGTCGGGTACCGTTGAGCAAACCCGTGAGCAGGTCACCAGTATCGTTAATAAAACGGCAGAGTTGGTAGGACTGGGCCGCGAGGTACGTGAAGACGAAATCGTCATTAACCCGGATTACGCTTATCCGGCTTACGGTGTCCCTTCTGAGGAAACTAACGAAGCTATTCGGCTGGCGGCGAAGACTGAAGCGATGATCACCGACCCGGTGTATGAAGGAAAGTCTATGCAGGGCCTTATCGACCTGACCAAAAAAGGCTTCTTCCCGGAAGGCTCTAAGGTGCTTTACGCTCACCTTGGCGGTGCGCCGGCGTTGAACGGCTACAGCTATCACTACAAAGACGGTTGACAAGAAAAACATTAGCTTGATTAGAGGCGGCGCTTAGAGTTTTCGCCTCTAATAAAAAGCTCGCGCTATCCGATGCATCTGGCAACGGAGTTTCTGGCCACAATGGTGGGCAGGTATTTATAGGTAACGTCCGTATCAGGCTGCTTACCCTGAGCGTAGTCTAAAGCCAGGCTGGCCGCTTGGGATGCCATCAATTCAATAGGATAGTTCATGGTGGTTAACTTTGGGCGACAAAACTGTGCCTGTAATACATCATCGAAGCCCATCACGGAAACGTTCCTGGGCACCTCAAGGTTGTGGTCATACAACGTATTAATGGCGCCAGCAGCCATGGCGTCGTTGTAGGCCAGAATCGCCGTAAAGCGGGCGCCGGACGCAAGCAACTGGCGCATGGCGATTTCACCGCCTTCCTGGTTAGGGGCGGCATGGACTATTTGTGAGTCGCTTAAGTCAACTCCCCACTCAGCGAGGGACTCCCTGATCCCCTGTTCGCGTTGGACGCGGTCCTCAATGGCAAAATCACTGCTGATAACCGCAATCTTGCGGTGACCGAGCTTGAGCACATGTTCCGCCATCATTCGCCCGCCGGCGACATTGTCCAGCCATACACAACGATGTTTGATGGCGTCAATATAACGATTGATTAACACAAAGCCGGGGGCCTGACGGGCCAGCTGAATCAGCGTGTCGTCATCAAGAAATTTGGCGTGAACCACCATGGCTTTTACCCTGTGATTCAGCAGGGTTTCGATGGCCTTTAACTCGGTATCTGCCTGCACGGAGCCGGAGCTCATTAACAGTTGGGTGTTGGCTTTGCGTGCGACATTTTCGATGGCATTGGCATAGGTAGCAAAAAACGGGTCCATTAGCTCTGCCAGCACCAGTCCCAGGGAGGTGCTTTTTTGTGTGACCAGCGCCCGCGCGTTAATGTTGGGCCGATAGCCCATTTTGTCCATCACCGCTTTTACATGCTCGCGAGTTTTCGGGCCAACCTTCGGGCCATTATTAATCACTCGTGAAACAGTCGCAGGGGAAACGTTTGCCGCTTCGGCAATATCCTTGATGGTTATCATTTATCTTCCGTTACTGAAGGGTTGTACGGCATTTTACTTGTTAGCGCCTATGATGAGGGTACTTTTAAAATGCTGCAAGGGAAACACGTTTCCCCGCTGTTAGCCCCTAATATTGTTCTGGTCAGTCAGGGGGCTGGTGTATCTGGCGGTGTGTTTGATTGCCTCCAGCTTTTATATGTTGCTTAACAGCAACCGTCGGGTACCCGCTAAGGATACCCCGGTCGCCAATTTGTGAATACGGGTTCAGGAAATGATTATGCGTTTCCAGGCCAGTAAAGAGCCATCGGTATTCTGCGCAATATTGAAAAGCTCATCCTCATCTCCGTCGAAAACCGTATCGCGGCTATTGTGGGTGTCGGGTTCGCCTCTACTCAGGTAGTCGGGGTGGGTTGAACAAATGGCATCAACGAAATCGTCATCAAAACCAAACTGAGAGATAAGCTGGTCGCTATTGTTGCTCTTAACCCTAAAATGAATATGAATAGCCCGGCTGCTGTACCAGCCGGGGAAACAGCTGTAGAAATTCACTCTGCCGCTGGCGTTGGTGACGGCAATACCACGAAACCATTTTGCAGCCAGAGCGGTGCTGTCGTTACCGGTACAGAAAGACGAATTAAAGCCATTACCGTCAACGCTGTCGCTGCTATCACCTGAATAGCTCCCTTCAACATCACAGTGCCATACCTCGATTTCATAACCTGACAACGGGTTGCAGTCGCTATCAACCAGTTGCAGGCACAGCATCATTGGCAGACCGGTTTGTTGCTCCGAAATATCGTCGCGATAATCACTGTCGAAATAGCAGGGGCCTTCCGTTAGTGACTCTGTGAGCTCCACCGAGCAGTTGCTTCCGGCATCGAATAAGCTGTCATCAGGGAATGATTCCGTTATCGAAACCGTTCCGCCGGATGCCCAGTCTGTGGTGGTTTCCACGCTACCACCACTGCTTGATGAGCCACCGGTATTGCTACCCGAGGAAGATTCGGTTGTCGTTGAGTCGGCAGAAGGCGAGGTACTGCTGCTGTTGCAGCCCATAAAGAGAAAAGTTGGCGCCAGAATGGTGATGCCCGCCGCTGATTTCACCAGCATTCGGCGGCGCTGAAGGTTTGTAGTCATAGCAAAAGTCCAGAGAGTTAAAGTACTCAATGGACCTTAAAACGTTGCGGTTATTGCAGGCTTTGCATAACTTTGCATTGCTTAGCGTTAACCGACATTCGCGGCACTCAGCATAAGCCTGGACACCTAAAAGTCGTCGATATTGTCCTGTAATTGCTTATCGTCAGTGTTTGCCGCGAGCTTGAGGTGCTGTTTTACCGCATCAGTTGCACTGGTTAGCCGGTAGAGCTGGGCCAGTCGAAAGTGAGCCCATTGCTCAGATGGCAGGCCTGTGTCAGCTGGTACTGCCTCGACATAATCCAGTAATGCTTCGATACCTTGCTGAACTGACTGCTTACTAAACACCGCGTTGCGGCCTATCTGGTACAGGGCACTTAGCTTGAAGTGTGCTTCTTCGTCGTCAATAGGGGCGTTGGTAGCTTGGGTGAATTGCGCCAGCGCTTGTTCGTATTGCTCCTGTTGCTGTAGTGCCAGACCATGCTGGTAATAGAACTCGGCATGGTCGGGGTAGCGTTGTTGGGCGCTGGTCATGGTCTCCGTATAGGCATTATCGTTATCGGTCTGACGGTAGTAGTTTAATTTGGCGCGCATGCCTGCCTGTTCATCGAGTGCCGCAATATCGTTTACCTGTTGCCAGGCCAGCTCCGTATCGCCACCGGCAATGCCTGGCGCGCCCAGATAAAACATCATCAGGCCAAACTTATAGTCAGTGTTCTGTGGCTCAAGTAGGGCCGCCTGTTTAAAGCAGTCGAGGGATTTGCCGGCGTAACTGAGGGCCGAGAAAATCGACTGGCTGGCCTGAATCCCCATGACCTGACCACATAAAAAGTGCACATCGGCACGTTTGGGGGCGAGCTCGAGAGCTTCCTCGATTTTTTCTTCGGCATCGTCGATGTCAGAGCCCAACAAGGCTTGCGCCTGTTCCAGTAATTTATCTACCTGATCTGCTGGTGCATCGGCGAAGGTTAAATTAGCCGTGAGTAAGCTGCCGGCTAGCAGCAAAAGAGTGAGTTTACGTGACATCAGTTATATTCCCTGTCGTGTTAATCGGACTCAGGGTACTGTTTAGCCTGGGTTGGTAAACAGTGCCAAAAGTCACTTTCCGTTTAAAAATGCCTTGCTTCAGGCCTGACTGCTGAAGTTGAGTGCAGAGCCGGTCTAGAAAAACTCTATATCGTTATCAACAAACTGTTTTGCTGAGCGCTCGAGAATATTGGTCTGGTTCCGGCCATTTGATTTTGACAGGTACAGCGCTTCGTCTGCAACTTCGATCATCAGCGGCACGGCTTGTTCTGTATTGATTGGCGTACAACCAATACTCACGGTAACGTTACCTGAGGGAAACTCATAATTCTCAACTGCCAGGCGGAATCGTTCCAGCACCGCCAGCGCCCCGTTTTCATCGGTTTGGTTAATGATCACCAGAAACTCTTCACCACCATAGCGGAACAAAAAGTCGGAATGGCGGAAGGTGGTGCGCATAATATTCGCGAAGTGGATTAATACCTCGTCGCCGTAGAGGTGACCAAATTTATCGTTTATGGTTTTGAAATGGTCAATATCGAGCAGTGCGATATAGGAATTGAGTTCGTTGTTGGCGTTATTGCGGTAGAAATCCAGCACCTGCTCAAACGTGCTGCTGAGCGTCTGGCGGTTATTCAGACGGGTAAGAATATCCCGCTCCTTGGTATCGAACAGGCGAATCTGATGATCGTAAATCTTTGCCAGACCGCGCACCACTTCCAGGTTGTATTCGTCCACAACGCCCTTTATTAACACCAGTTTTTCAGGCGGCTCGCCGCGATTGACGTAAATATAAATGTACTCCTGCCTGTCACAGGTCAGGAAGGACACACCGGTTTCGCCATGCAGGCTGATGTCACGCACGATATCGGTGAATTCATCCTTGAAGTCTTCTGCCAGCGACAGGGGGAATTTGCGAATGAGTGGCTCTGGCGTCCGTTCGTCACGGTAATTCCGGCCCAGAATTTCGTAGGAAGAGACCTTTTCGATGGTGTCGATTTCAAGCAATGTATTCATTAACACGACATTCAGGTCGTGAAATGTTTTGGCTTCCAGTAATCTGGAAGACAGTTCAAAAGCTCTGGTGAGGTCTGGAAAGGTCATTATTATTAATTATCGCTCGGATACGGGCAGCTAAACTTCAGGTATTAATACCTGCTGCGCTACTATTAAGGAGATGCACACCGGGTCAGGCGTGCTGGTTATTCTGTTGACCTGAATACTACCCAATAGCTTACCGCAATAAGCTCTCAGGCATCCAGCCCAAAATAGTATAAATTGGTGAAAAAACGTGTCAATGTCATTTAAGCAGTTATTTTTGCTAAATTTCTATATTTAACAGTTATTTATATTGATCAATGTGAGTATTCCCACAACTTTTGAAGATGCTCCGGAGGTTTGCTTCTTAAACCTGATGGTAATAACTGTACCTGAGAGTTGAATCCCCCGGTGTCAGTGATTATTCTTCCCGCATATCCGTTTATTTTGAGGTTAGCCAATGTGTGAATTGCTCGGCATGAGTGCCAATACGCCCACTGATTTGTGTTTTAGTTTTACCGGACTAACACGGCGCGGTGGCGGCACCGGGCCACACAAAGATGGCTGGGGTGTGGCGTTCTACGAGGGTAAAGGAGTGCGGCTGTTTCACGATCCCGAGCCATGTGCCACCTCGCCCATAGCGGAGTTTGTTGGCAAACTGCCGATCAAGAGTAAAACCGCTATCTGCCATATTCGCCAGGCTAACGTTGGCAACATTAATCTGGCCAATACTCATCCTTTTGTTCGCGAACTGTGGGGGCGCAACTGGGTATTTGCACACAATGGCCAGATCCCTGGGTTCTCCCGACGGGTGGGCATGTACGAAGCCATTGGAGATACCGATAGTGAAGAGCTGTTCTGCGACATCATGAATCAGGTGCGTCACAGCCTGCCCCGGGATGCCATGCCTGCTCAACTCACCCAAACTCTGGTTGGCCTGGCCCAGGAATATGCCCGACAGGGGGTGTTTAACTGTTTACTGAGTAACGGCGACTGGTTGTTTACCTTTTGCAGCACCAAGCTGGCCAGTATTACCCGGCGTGCGCCGTTTGGTCCCGCTTGTCTGAAAGACGTGGAAGTAGAGATTGATTTTGCCGCCGAAACCACACCAAAGGATGTGGTCAGTGTTATTGCCACCGAACCACTTACCAGTGACGAGCAATGGGACGTTTACGAGCGCGGCGAATGGCGTTTGTGGCAGCTTGGTGAAGTAGTTGCCAGTGGCAAAGTTGACGTGCCGGTGCACTCCACTGAGGCGGCCCTGACCAGTCCCAAAAATATGCCCAGGGACTGTGAACCCCGGCCCGGACAAAGATGAAGCAAGAGTGTTATAAATCGTTACAAATTTAAAGCTTACCTGGCCAGCTTAATAGGGTAGTGTGAAAATCACACAATTATAAGCAGACGGAATGGCCATGCTCTCAATCACTCAACTTACCAAAACCTACTCTAATGGCGTACGTGCGCTGGACGGTATCAACCTTAATATTCCCAAGGGTATGTTTGGCCTGTTAGGGCCAAACGGCGCGGGTAAATCTTCTTTAATGCGTACCATCGCTACCCTGCAGGCGCCTGACCAGGGAAGCATTGTCTTCGACGGTACCGATGTCATTGCCCAACCTAATGAACTGCGCCAGCGATTAGGTTATCTGCCACAGGATTTTGGCGTATATCCGCGGATCAGCGCCGAGCGTCTGCTTGACCACCTGGCTGTCCTCAAGGGCTTAAACAATAAAGCCGAACGTAAAGAAGCAGTAGAAGGTTTGTTGGTACACACTAATCTCTGGCAGCACCGAGATAAGGCTGTGAGTGGTTATTCGGGGGGGATGCGTCAGCGATTTGGGATTGCTCAGGCATTATTGGGTGACCCGGATTTGATTATTGTAGATGAGCCCACCGCCGGTTTGGATCCGGAGGAACGCAATCGCTTTCACAATCTGTTGGTGAGCCTGGGGGAAGAAAAGGTGATTATCCTTTCTACCCATATTGTTGAAGATGTGTCTGAGCTTTGCCCTAACATGGCGGTCCTGGGCCAGGGACAAATCCTCCTTGAAGGAAACCCTATTGAATTAACTTATCAGCTCAAAGGCCGGATCTGGTGTAAGCAGGTTAGCCAGGAAGAGCTTAAGGAAATTGAACAACAGTACAGCCTGATCTCCTCGCGGCTGATTGCCGGTAAACATGTGGTGCATATTATGGCCGATGACGCGCCCGAAGGCTTTGAGGCCGCGCCAGCGAATCTTGAGGACGTGTACTTCTCCACCCTTTATGAATCACGCAAAAAATCAGCCCAGGCCGCATAAGGAGCGTTACTATGTTTTGGAAAAGCCTGGCTTTTGAGTGGCGCTATTTCCTGCGCCAGCCGTCATTTACGGTAACCGCCCTGGTGTTCTTTTTACTGCCTTTTATGGCAACCACTACCGACAGCGTGCGCATTGGTGGCGGCGGTAATGTCTTATATAACGGCAGCTACGCAATTGCTCAAACTGTGTTGGTTATGGGCGTTTTCGCGCTCTTCTTACTGGTAAACTTTATTGCGGGTACTGCAACCCGTAATCACACTACCAAAATGAGTGAGCTGGTTTATACCCGACCGGTGAATCCGGCCAAATACCAGTTAGGCCGCTTCCTCGGCTCAACGCTGGTGACTCTGACAGTATTTGCGGCAGTGCCGCTTGGTGTACTGATTGGTTCATTAATGCCCTGGGTCGATCCTGAGCGGATTGGTGCCACTCAGCTGAGTTTCTATTTAGCGCCCTTTTTCTACATTATTGTGCCGGGCTTTTTATCCCTCGGGATGATTTTCTTCGCTCTGGCGCAGCGCGTACGCTCGATGATGGCAGCCTACCTCACGGCATTGGGGATCTTTATTGTGTACGTGGTGGGCGGTGTCATCACCAGTGAGCCCGAGTATCGCGAAATTGCCGCCTTACTCGACCCCTTTGCACTGCGAACCTTTGGTGAAATCAGCCGTTACTGGACCGTATTTGATAAAAACGTCACAGCTATCACACTGGATGGTGTATTACTGCAGAACCGCCTTATCTGGCTGGGCATCGGTGCCGTAATTCTGTTTGCCTTTGGTGGTATCTTTTCTTTCAAATGGCAACAGGGCAGTAAAAAAGTTAAGCCCTCCAAGGCATCCAGAGTGCCAGCGCCAGAGGGTAATCGCATTAGTTTCAAAGCCAGCGGCGGTTATCAGTGGAGCAAGTTTGTCACTAACCTTGGGTTTGAAATGCGTCAGGTGCTGTTAAGCCCGGCGATGATTGTGTTGGTACTGTTCAGCATCTTTAACCTCACCTCGCTTTACGCGGTGGCCTATGGCGGCCTGTATGGCACCGACAACTGGCCTCTTACGCAAAACATGACCCAGGCCATTGTAGATAACTTCAGCCTTACCATGATGATAGTGGTGATTTATTACAGTGGCGAAATTGTCTGGCGCGAGCGGGGCAGCGGCATGGGCGACATTATCGAGTCTACCCCGGTATTTAACGCGGTATTCTGGGTCTCCAAGCTGTTTTCCATGTGGGCAGTGCTGGCTGTTCTGTATGTCATAGGCATGCTGTTCACCATTTTCTTCCAGCTAACCAAAGGTTATACCAATCTGGAGTTGGGACTGTATATCACTGAGCTGTTTTATGTTGAGCTGTTACCCTGGATGTGGGTGACCGTGCTGGCATTCTTTATTCAGGTACTGAGCCCTAATAAGTACATGGGTATGCTGATTACCTCTGCTTACCTCATTTCAACTCTGGTGATGAATCAGTTGGGTGTGGAACACAATATGTGGACGTTTGGTAATGCGCCGCAGGTATTGTATTCCGATCTCAATGGTTACGGCTGGTTCTTAACCGGATTCAACTGGTACATGTTGTACTGGGGAGCGCTGAGTCTGGCATTGTCTGTGATTGGTTATGGACTGTGGCAGCGCGGTCCGGAGAGCAAGCTTAAAGACCGTTTTAAGCTGCTAGGTTATCAGATGGGCAGCACCGGCAAAGGCCTGCTGGCCGCCAGCCTGATAGTGTTTATTGCCACCGGCGGGTATATCCACTACAACACCAAAGTGCTTAATGAGTTTACCGGCCGGGATGAAAGTCTCGACCGACAGGCCGAGTATGAGCGTCAGTTTGTGCAATACGAAGACGCCAACATTCCGATTGTTACCAAAGCGAATGCGCTGGTGGATATCTATCCTGAAGAGCGGCGCATAGAAGCCACCGCCGAGGTGGTGTTTGAAAACAAACGGGATACACCGATTACCCGGGCGCTGGTGTCTATTCCTCGCCATACACCGGAGTGGCATATTGATATCCCCGGTGCCCAGGTGGTGGAAATTATCGACGAGTTTAACTCTGCCTGGCTGGAGTTTGATAAGCCTATGATGCCCGGCGAAGAGCTGGCAGGCAGTGTTTCCGTGGTTCGCGACCATGCGGGTTTCAAAGACCGCGGATTTGATCTGATGGTGGCAGAAAACGGGACCTTCATTAATAACTACGAGTTGCTCCCGATATTCGGCTTTCGTGGTGACTATTTGATTAGCGATCGTCATGAGCGCCGTAAGCGGGATCTCCCTGAGCGTCCGCGGGCAAATAAACTGGAAGATACCAGCAAGTACGCGCAAAGCTTCTTTGGTCCGGGCGTCGGGTTTATTGATTTTGAAACCACTATTTCAACGTCTGCCGATCAGATTGCCATTGCGCCGGGTTACCTGCAAAAAGAATGGACCGAGAACGACCGCCGTTACTTCCATTACAAAATGGATGCGCCGATGGTGGCTTTTTATTCCTTCCTGTCTGCCCGTCACGAGGTCAAGCGTGACGAGCATAACGGCGTGAATATCGAAGTCTATTACGATCCAAAACATGCCTGGAATGTGGATATCATGATCCAGAGTGTGAAGGACTCACTGGATTACTTTGAAGCCGAGTTTGGCCCTTATCAGCATAAACAAATGCGCATTATTGAATTTCCGGGCTACCGCTCATTTGCGCAGAGTTTTGCCAATACCGTGCCTTATTCAGAGGTGATTGGCTTTACTGCCGATCTGCGTAACAGTGAAGACATTGATTATGTTTATTATGTTACCGCCCATGAAGTTGCCCACCAGTGGTGGGGGCATCAGCTTGGCGCTGCCGATGTGCAGGGCAGTGCGATCCTGTCGGAAAGTCTGTCTCAGTACAGTGCTATTATGGTGCTGCAGAAGCGCTATGGCGAAAACATGATCCGTAAGTTTCTGACCTATGAACTGGACCGCTACTTACGTGGTCGCAGTAGCGAACTGCTAGAGGAAATGCCGTTTATGCGCAGTGAAAACCAGCAGTACATTCACTACCGTAAAGGCTCTGTGGTAATGATGTCGATTCTTGACCGGTTAGGCGAAGAGAGGCTAAATGCGGCGCTTGAACAGTTAATGACAGACTTCCGGTTTAAGTCAGATCCCTACCCGACTACGCTGGATTTACAGGCTGCGCTAAATGCACAAGCCACACCGGAAGAACAGGCGTTTATTGCCGATATCTTCGAGCAAATCACCCTGTATGATTTGAAAGTGGATGAAGTAGAGACGGCACCTTTAGAAGAGGGCTATGAGGTAACCATTACCGTTAGTGGCGCAAAATATGCCGCCGACGGTCAGGGCATGGAAACCGAACAGCCACTTGAGGAGTGGGTAGATATTGGTGTGTTTAACAGTGATCCGTCGATACTTACCGATGATAGCCAGGTGCTCTACAAAGCCAAACACAAAATTGTCAGCGGCGAAAATACCATAACCGTTACCGTGGCTGAAAAGCCGTTATATGTTGGTGTTGACCCGTTTGTAAAACTTATCGACCGCGACAGCGGGGATAATGTGAAACGGCTCTAATAGCGAGAGGCCGGCTCGAATGAGCCGGTTACCGTTATTATTTAAGACCCGCCAGAGTCAGGCGGGTCTTTTTATATTCCGACCAGTTAAAATTATCTAAAAACTCCAGCGAAGCGGCCAGGCCACGTTTGAACAGGTCGAGTTTCGCTTCATTCGACAACTCAAAGTCCAGCCAGTGATGTTCACCGGTATCAATGCTTTTTACCAGCTTTTTGTAGTCGGGGTTTTTACGGATAAACTCTTCATCCGAGTCGTGGCGCATAGCGCCGATCAATGAACCCAGGTAGGGCTTAATACCATCAATGTTTCCTGCAACATACTCTTCAATGCCAAGCTTGGCGCCAAAGGTCGGCATTTTAGGCACCGAATTGGTGGTATGGAAAAGGTTAATGGGAAAGTTAGAAATTAATCCGCCGTCAACAAACACCGCGGTGTCGGGCATGGATTTCTTTTTATAACCCAGCGCCTGCCAGGCATCGGTTACCGATTGCGTTTTGGGTACCGGTACCTTAAACGGATAAAAGAAAACCGGTACTGACATGGAAGCCCGGGCAAAGTCGGCAGGGTTGGCCTGATCCAGATCGGAGTAAAACAGCTTTCCATCCCGCTCGGGCAGCACAATTTTGGTGGTACTGGAGAGTTCGGCGGTAACGACTTTTAACTCTACCTGCCAGTTTTGCGGGTCAAAAGAAGCCGCATTCGGGACCTCTATGTTTTCTGGTAATGGCACCGGGTCAAAGCGCAGTCCCGGTACAGGAGTATTCATTTGTTGCTTTAAGGCCTGCCATGAATCACTGTGATTTTCGGCCAGAATATCCTTAAGCCATTGGTGAAAAGTGGTGCCGGGGTTAAGACCAAGGTGTTTTAGTAAAGAGCGCAGGATAGCCAGCGAAACAGAATACTTCCACAACCAGTGTTTACCGGCCAGCCAGGCCTCTGTTGCCAGGCGGCTCAGTTTGTTGCCATCCTGAAAGCTGGCCATGGGCATATTGGCCACAGCGGCAATCATCTTTTCGCTTTTGGCGTCAAATGGCGTGCCGAGCGCCTGCACCAGCAAGGCATTAATGGCACCTGCCGAGGTGCCGGCCACCGAGCGAAAACGAATACCAGCCGCTTCCAGGCCGTAGGTATAGCCAACCAGTGACAAACCGAGAACCCCGCCACCTTCCATCACCAGGTCGATATACTGATGACCCTCTTCGTCAACGATATCGGACACGCGTTTACTGCGCAGTTGCTGGAGTTGATTGACCAGTGATTGCACTTCACTGTCTGCGGTAAAGTAATCAGGTTGAAGCTGGCTCATTGTCGGCATCCTTTGCAAAGACTGCCGTCAGGGTAGCGCTGTATGATTGAAAAGTGAACAGGTTTTGAGCTATTCCTTTGCTGCAACGTTAACGAGGTTTTTGCGCAGCACCATCTTCTGTCTCTGCGGCCTGGGTTTCTAACGCCCGCTTGGCTTCCCGCCATTCAGCGAGTTTTTCAAAGTAAACATCCCACACACAAGGGCAGCAAGCGCCGCCGCCACAGCAGTCACTGTTAAGGGGTTTTTCCGGTTCTGGTGGTAGTTGATTCATAAGGCCTCCCTGTTTTTTATTATGTGGGGAGGTGTATCGGTAAGCAAATCATCTGCAGTAATGGTGGTTATGAGCGGGTTATCAGCGTTGTTGATAAGACTTATCGAAACTTTTAATAATTAAGTAACTCATTGTAATTATTCAATTTGTTAATGTTTTAACAGGGTCGGTGCAGAAATTAATCATTTGGCTAATACGCAGAAAATCCAAAGGCTGTTAATTTAATGTTAACGGTGTTGCTCAGGCATCGCTTTAGCTTACGTTCTAAGGAGTGCAGATATGTCTGCCATGATACAAAAGACAGCCTCAGTAAAGCTGCACGGCTGGCTAAAAGAAAAAGTACGTGACCCTAATATGTATTGTGCCCTGGCCGGCGTGGCGGCCCTTGCCGTGATCGAGTTGGTGGTATTTGCCGGCTGATAGCAACCGGCAACCCGGCGGGCCTACCAGTTAGTCAGCCGGTTATAGTCCAGGTAACCAAACTCCAGTGGATAGGTTTTGCTGTACCACTGATGAATGGTATCGCTGACCTGCCAGAAATCGGTGGCAGTGCGTCGTACGCCGAATGTTTCATATAGTCGCTGCAGGTCGGCCTCGTTTTGCAAACCGGCAATGTGCTCACTAAAGGCGGGCAACTGTTGTTCGCTCAGGTGAAAAATGGCATTGGGGTGTGAGGTGGCAAAACCATAAGCCAGGGTTAGTGTATCTTCTTCCGGCAGGCGTCTGGCATCCTCAGCAATAATATGCGAGATATTGGTATAGGCGTTATTGCTTAGCAACGTATAGACATGCTTAACCTCGCCGCTTTCATCTTCTACCAGCACGATACTGCTCTGTGGCAACAACGAGGCCGGAATGCCGTTGGTCGCCGTAATACGCTCCAGCGCGGTTAAACTGGTATCGTCGGTGAAGCCGTTAGACAGCTCATGACGCGGGCTCAGCACATCGGCGAGGTGGTGTTTTACCCGCTGATATAATTCATTGAGAGGCTCTTCGGTGTTGAATGTCATGGCAGTTTCGCCACTTAGCTGGTGGCCATCGGCAACATATTTCTCCACCGGGCTAACCACGCCCCGATACCATTTATCCCACACCGTCTGGCGGGTTTGCGCCGGCAACAACGAAAGAAAATTAAACTCCCCTTCCATCCGCAAAAAGTCCATGTAGATACGGCTGTTAAGCTGGTGGCCGACATTGCCGTACACATCATAGCCCGCCACCAGTAAGTAGTGAATGCGCTCAAACAGCGGGTAAGTAATGATCCATGCTGTTTGTGGGCGCTCACCCACTAAGCCTTTTACTACGGTGGCGGCATCGTAATGGCGCAAAATCGTCAGGCCAGCATTTTCATTTTCACCGTCGCCCTGCCAGATGACGTCTAAATCGAGAGGCACTTCGTCCTGGGCGTGCTGCGCAATATACTGACTGCGGGCTTCCAGATATTGACGCTCCTGCCTGGCGTACTTTATCCAGTTGGTGGGCATGGCGTTAGATTGTTCTTCGGCGGGCATGCTGATGGTATTTCGCGCGTCGCGTAAAAATGCATCCTGATGCTCCAGAATGTCACTGGACGGATTTAAAAACATCACCCAGAAATGATCGTTGATTACGTTAAGGGCAATTTGACCACGACAAACCGGCCCCTTAATAAATTGCATAATGGTGTACTGAGCTTCGTCAATCATAAACCGGTAACGCGACGATACCGGGATTTGAGCAAACGCCACAAACGGATTGGAAGCAACTTCCGGCGCGTAGCCGGGTAACTCTGAAACCTCATATTCGGGTTCAATAAACCAGCCCTGCCATTTTTCCATGCGGACTTCGTCGAGCTTAATGGGCATATGTAACTTGCTGACGATGGTGTTTTTCACCGGCATAAAACGGTAGTAAACCCGCTGATTAGTATTGCTGTCCTGCTCGGAGAAAGGTGAGCTGAAAGGACGCCTTGTTGCCAGTGGTGTAAAGGGCTCGCCCGGCGGTGTCAGTGCTCGTTGTAAGGAGTAAAAGCGGGTGTTGCCCTGTTTATCCTCAAAATAGATGTGCGCAATAAACAAATGCTCATAAAAGTAGCGACTGACCAGCTGATGTTTGTAAGAGTCCTGATTGAGAAAAGCTTCCCACCTGGCTATTCCTTGCTGATCTGAAGCCGGCACCGGAGCAGGTTCCGACGCGGGTGCGCCTGCCTGTAGCCAAGCCATGATTTGTTCATGTTCCTTCTGAGCAATGGCCGGTAAACCATAAGGCATACCCCACTGCGGATGATCCTTCTGATATGCGGGGAATTCATCAACCGTCGGGCACTGCATCTCACGGTTAATATCAAACTCAAAATTGTCGCCAAGGGGTTCGTTAGTGTTAGTAGGATGGGACTGCTTTAGCGCCAGCATGGAGGCCAGCACGCTATTATTGAGCTGGTTATTAAACTCGCTGATTTCGTCGAGTACAGGATAAAAGTCTTTGCCACGCCATTCTCCCGGGCTTTGCGCATCGATAAATAAGCGGCTTGGGCTGTCGGCCAGCAGACGATCGCCATGATAGACCGGTGCTTTATTGGCACCGCGGGTGATGCCTTCGTAGCTGCCAAGTTTTAACTGGCAGGGCGCATCGTAGCAGGCGTGACACACCACACAACGCTTGTCGAGGATAGGCTGTATAGTCTGGCTGAAGGTATTGTCCGGATCAGTAGGCGGATTATCGTAGGGAGAGGTCACACTTTCCTGTTCGATGATGGCCGGAGTGCAGCCAATCGCGCAGGCTATCAGCAACAGGCAGGTTATTTTTATGAGTTTTGACATGCAACGTATCTCACCACGATTTAACTACCGCACCGATAATAACTGGTTTTAGGTCATTATACCCGTGCAACCTTTATATGCCTTATTAAGGTTGGCTAACCATAAGGAAGTACAGCGCTTTTCGGCCTGCTACACCACAGTAAATACGCTTAATGACAAATTTTTAAAGTTTTATTCTGTTTGGCAGGCCACTTACAACCAGTTCTGCCAGCATAATGCCTTACACTATTACCCATTCGTTCATTTGTTTATGTTAAAAACCGATTGCCTGTCGGTTTTCATTTTGCGAGCATGTGTTAAAAGTGTTCAGAGGCAATAAAATGCAATTCGGTGATTTAGAAAAACTAGTTCTTAAGTATCTTTGGCAAACATCGGAGGCAGATGTTAAACAGGTGCATCGCGTGGTAAGTCAGACACGTCAAAGTTCGCTTAATACAGTACAAAGTGCGTTAGAGAGGTTATTCAAAAAGGGTGTTTTAAGTAGGCGAAAGCACGGGCATGCTTACCTTTACCAACCCAAAGTCGACCGTGAAGGGCTGATAAATAAGTTGATCAGTAATGTTACCAGTGACTTTATTGAAGAAGGTGAAAATAGCCTTATCGCTGCGTTTGGATCAGTGTCGGCGAGTTTGGATGACAACGAGCTAGATGCGCTCGAGCAGCTCATTGAGCAACAGCGCTCGTTACGTAATCATAAAAAATAACCTGTTAAGCATGACCTCAGGTTCAGTCGAATTTAGCTGTTAACGAATAAGGTAAGTAATGAAAAAAATTCCACAGCGAAAACTATGTAAAAAACCGATTGCTGGTCGGTTTTTTGCCGGGGTGATCGGATGCTTGGTTAGCCTGTCTGTATTCGCAGCAGAGGGCCTGCCGTCAGCATCATTATCCATGAGTGACGTGTTAACTCTCACGATGAATAATCATGCTGACTTAAAAGCACTGGTGAAGCAACAGGATGTGTTGCAGGGACGCATCAGACAAGCTGCTACCGCACAACGACCGCAAATTGGTCTGATGGTAGAAGACGCGATGGGAAGCGGCGATTACAGCGGGCTGAAAAGTATGCAAACAACGCTGACTTTCTCCTGGCTACTGGAACAGGCACAAATTGATAGTCGCGTGAAAGCCATCGAAAGCGAAGCTGAGCAGTTACAGATCGACAAACAAATTAAAGCGCTGGATTTGGCCGCTTTAGCAGCCCGTCAATTTATTGAAGTACTGATTAAAACTGAACGCCTGACCCTTAATAAGCTCGCCGTAGAACAAGCCAAAGACGTGTTAAGCGCTATTAATGAACGGATCGCAGCAGGTAAAGGCTCGGCGATCGAACGCAAACTGGGAGAGGCTGAACTTGTCAGACGTGAACTGGCGGTAGAAGACTTAATACATGAGATTCAGGCGTCGAAGTATCAGCTAAGTGCGCTGTGGGGCCAACCAGATACAAATTTCCAGCTAGCAGGTGATTTACTCGATGTGCCAGTCATACCTGCCGCTCAGCCCTATGTAGATACATTAAAACGTAATCCCAGCGTAAAACGTTTTGCTACGGCTCAGCGTATCGCGCAATCGCAAATTGAACGGGCCCGTATCGAAGCTCGTCCCCAATGGCAATTATCAGCTGGTGTGAGACGATATGAAACCACTGACGATTTTGGCTTTGTTGCCGGCATTACCATTCCCTGGGGCAACGCCGATTACAACGCCGGTACTATCGCCGCCTTACAAGCGCAGCAGGAGGTGCTTAACAGTCAGCAGGCTTCCTTAATGCAACAGCTTGATGCTCAACTGTTTGTGTTGCTTCAGGAAATGAAGCACTCAATGCATGTTATTGAAAAAGTTGATAACAGTATCGTCCCCACTCTCGAATCAGCGCTTTCGGAAGCCAGGAAAGCGTTTGAGCTTGGTCAGTTAAGTTACAACCAGTGGAGTGATGTACGCCATGAATTACTCAGTGCGCAGTCACAGTTACTGGATGCTTATCAGAGCCTGCACCTACAGCATATCGAAATTCAGCGCCTCACCGGCACTTCGCTTTCCCAATGAGACCAACTATGAAGAACAATAAACTATTATCATCGTTAAGCCTCGCACTCATGCTGTGCTGGGGACTTCCAGTATCGAGTGCCGTTGCCTCATCTGCTCCGGCAGAAGCTGCCCAGGAAGAGCCTGAAAAAGGACCGCATCGCGGCAGAATGCTGCGCGAAGAGGAGTTTGCCATAGAGCTGGCCATTTTTGAAACTGGTGTACCGCCAGAGTTTCGGGTTTGGGCAACCAGTAATGGTACGCCGGTAAATCCCCGGCAGGTCGAACTTAACGTTAAACTCACCCGTTTGGGTGATGTAGTGGATGATATTCATTTTCGTGCCCAGGGGGATTTTTTACGTGGTGACATGGTCATTTATGAACCCCATTCGTTTTATGTGACGGTTACTGCACGTCATAACGGCAAGTCTTATCGCTGGGAATATGACAATTACGAAGGGCGAACCACCATTGAACAAGCAGTGGCGGATGCAATGGAAATCGAAACGGAATTTGCCGGAGCAGCAACATTGCATCAGTCGATACCGGCGTATGGCTCACTGTCGCTCCCGCCCGGCGCCATAACAAACATAAGCGCTCGCTTTGACGGTGAAATACAACGCCGCCATGTGTCACTCGGTGACAAGGTAAGCAAAGGACAAACCTTATTTACAGTAGAGAGTAACGAGAGTTTAAAACCCTACACAATTAAAGCGCCCACCAGTGGTGTGGTTACCGCTCAACAAGCTAATACTGGTGAACAAACTCAGGGGCGTACCTTGTTAACACTTACTGCTACCGATAAATACAACGCTCGTCTGGCGGTATATCCCGCGGATTATAACAAGGTCAGTATCGGTAGTGATGTCACCCTTGAGATAGAAGGTGCCGAGCAACCGGTTAGTAGCATCGTGTCATTTATTGAACCCAATGTTCGCGATGATCAAGCGCGTATTGTATGGGTTGAAGTGGCCGATCCGGATCGCCGTTTAACCACCGGTAGTTTTGTTAAAGCCCGTATCAATGTCGCCAATATTGATGTGCCGCTGGCGGTTAAAAAAGTTGGATTACAGGGCTTTCGTGATTTCACTGTCGTGTATGCCAAAGTGGGTGAGCAGTACGAAGTTCGTATGCTCGAACTTGGTCGCGAGGGTGGTGAGTGGATAGAGGTGCTTGGCGGACTTGAGCCGGGTACTGAATACGTCACAGAAAACAGTTTCATTCTTAAAGCCGACATTGAAAAGTCCGGCGCTTCTCACGACCACTAGGAGCTGAAGCATGCTGGAATCGATATTACGCTTTTCGATAAAACGCAAACTGCTGGTGTTGGCACTGGTGTTGATGGTGGCTGGACTTGGCGTATGGAATTTTACCAAATTACCCATTGATGCTGTGCCGGATATTACCAACGTGCAGGTGATGATCAATACTGAGGCGGCTGGTTATACCCCGCTGGAAGTCGAACAGCGCGTGACCTTTCCGTTGGAAACTGCACTGGCCGGATTGCCCGGCCTGACCTATACACGTTCGGTTTCCCGCTATGGCCTGTCGCAAGTGGTGGCGATTTTTAGTGATGACACTGACGTGTATTTTGCCAGGCAGCTGGTTAATGAACGCTTGTCTGCCGCGCGCTCTGAGTTGCCTGTTGGACTTGAGCCTGAGTTGGGGCCTATTGCGACCGGGCTGGGCGAGATCTTTATGTTTACGGTAGATGCCGAGCCGGGGGCGACTAACGCTGATGGCACGCCGGTATCGCCAATGGATCTGCGCACGGTACATGACTGGACGATTCGCCCGCAACTGATGCGCGTGCCGGGTGTGGTCGAGGTTAATCCGATCGGCGGCTACGAACGTGAAGTGCTGATTGCGTTTAAACCCGCAAAGCTGCTTGCTTATCAATTAACACAGGCGGATGTGGTGGATGCCATTGCGGCAAACAACCAAAACCGTGGCGCCGGGTTTATCGAACAAAACGGCGCACAGTGGTTACTGCGGGTGCCGGGACAAGCCGACAGTATTGACGAACTGGGCAAGATCCCGCTTACCGAGGTGAATGGTTCGGCGGTGTACATTAAGGATGTGGCTGAAATTCAAAACGGCAAGGGTCTGCGTACCGGCGCGACAACCCAAAATGGCCGTGAAGTGGTCATGAGTACGGTATTTATGCTGATAGGTGAAAACAGCCGCACTGTCGCCCACGCCGTGGCGCAAAAACTGAAAGAGATAAACCGTTCTTTACCTGAAGGAATTGTCGCAACAGCGGTGTATGACCGTACTAAGCTGGTTGACAAGACCCTGCAAACGGTTGAAACCAACCTGGCCGAAGGCGCGTTACTGGTTGTTGTGGTGCTGTTTTTGTTGTTGGGAAATTTCCGCGCAGCGTTTTTAACGGCATTGGTTATTCCGTTTGCCATGCTGATGACCATTACCGGGATGGTGCAAACTCGGGTGAGTGCTAATCTGATGAGCTTAGGGGCGCTGGACTTTGGTTTGTTGGTAGATGGCGCCATTATTATCGTGGAAAACTGTTTGCGTCGCCTGAGTCAGCAGGGCAATCAGATCTTACCGGTAAAAGAGCGTATGGCAGTGGTATTTGATGCCACCCGAGAAGTCATTCGCCCGGCGTTATTCGGCGTATTTATTATAACGGCTGTGTACTTACCTATTTTTGCGCTGGAAGGTGTCGAAGGCAAGATGTTCCACCCGATGGCCATGACCGTGGTGATTGCTCTGCTGAGTGCCATGGTGCTGTCGGTAACCTTTGTGCCGGCCACAATCGCGTTATTGTTTAACAAGCCGGTAAAAGAAAAGCACAGCCCGATTATTAAAGGTGCAGAGTATCTTTATCGTCCTGCGTTGCGGTTCGTGCTGAAAGCGCGCTGGCTGGTCGTCGCGATGGCTACTGCGCTGGTGATGGTATTTGGTTATCAGGCCACCCAACTGGGCAGTGAATTTGCGCCGAATCTTGATGAGGGGGACATTGCCATGCATGCGCTCAGGATCCCCGGTACGTCACTGAGTCAGGCCGTGGCCCTGCAAAAAATTCTTGAAGAAAAAATCAGCGAAATGCCGGAAGTTGAGCGGGTATTTGCCAAAATCGGCACCGCCGATGTTGCCACTGATGCGGTGCCGCCGAGCGTTGCTGATAACTTTATTATTTTAAAGCCTCGTGAGCAGTGGCCGGATCCTGACAAGCCCAAAGAACAGGTTGTCAATGAACTGGCAGCCATTGTTGCGCCGATTCCGGGCAACCGTTACGAGTTCCTGCAACCTATCCAAATGCGTTTCAACGAGTTGTTAGCTGGCGTACGTGCCGAACTTGCCATTAAGGTCTTTGGTGATGACTTCGATGTGCTGACCGGAATGGGAAGCGAGATTGAAAGCGCAATCGCTGGCGTAGCAGGAATCGCCGATGTACAGGTGGAACAAACGACGGGTCTGCCGATGCTCAATATTGTGCCTAAAACCGCGAAATTGGTGCAGTTTGGGCTCAGTAAAGCACAGTTGCAAAATCAGCTGGCTACGGCGATGGGGGGCACGATCGCCGGAAAATTCTATCAAGGGGATATTCGTTCTGACATCGTTGTTAGACTCGATGAGACTCGTCGTGCTGATATTGAAGCGCTGGCTTATTTGCCAGTGAATTTACCCGATGGCCATGTGATGCCATTACAAGAACTGGCGGATTTGGAGCTGGTTTCCGGCGCCAACCAGATTAACCGTGAAAACGGTAAACGCCGTATGGTGGTAACCGCAAACGTAAGAGGACGGGATCTGGGCAGTTTTGTTGCTGATATTCAGCAAGCTATCAACAGTAAAGTTGATGTGCCGGCGGGTTACTGGGTGGAGTACGGCGGTACGTATCAGAAACTGCAATCGGCCTCTGCTCGTTTAAGCGTCGTGGTGCCGGTAACTCTGTTGTTGATTATCGGCTTACTTATTCTGGCTTTGAGCTCGGTAAAAGATGCCATGATCATTTTTACCGGTGTACCACTGGCTTTAACCGGTGGGGTTGCTGCCCTGATGCTGCGGGATATTCCTTTCTCGATATCGGCAGCCGTTGGCTTTATTGCCCTGTCAGGGATCGCCATTTTAAATGGTTTGGTAATGGTGTCGTTTATTCGTGAATTGCGCCGTAATGGGCATACGCTGGAACAAGCGATATTTGAAGGTGCACTGACGCGTTTGCGACCGGTACTGACCACCGCCCTGGTCGCTTCACTGGGGTTCATTCCCATGGCATTGAATACCGGTATTGGTTCAGAAGTTCAGCGTCCGTTAGCGACAGTTGTGATTGGCGGCATAATCTCCTCAACACTGCTTACGCTGTTTGTTATCCCTGGTTTATATCGTATTTTACACCGTGACAAGCCAGATAACCCGGGCTCTCAGGCGCAGAGCGAATGATTGGTCAAGCGAAACGCGCGGCCGGGCCGCTCAGTAGTTAATGGTGCGGTTCGATTGCCTACAGCATTTTATGCTTAAAACAGATAGCAAAAAAGAAATTCAATGTTGCGCGGTTATGCAAGACTAAGATTAGACACTAAGGAAACGTCTGATGGTATTAGGTGACTTAGAGAAACAAGTACTGAATTATTTATGGCAACGGTCGCCTGCCGATGTCAAAACGGTATTTGCGGCACTCACCCGCAATAAAGGCGGTAACCTCAATACCATCCAGACAACGTTAGAGCGGTTATATAAAAAGAAACTACTCGACCGCCATAAACAGGGACACGCGTATTTTTATACACCGCGGGTAGAGCGCGAAAGTCTGATTGCGACGCTTATCGACAATGCAACACGTGACTTTACCGCAATGGATGAAAATGTATTTATTAATGCATTCCAATCATATTCAGGACAATTTGAAGAGCAGGAGCTTGATGCTCTGGAATCAATGATTCAGGCGCAACGTGAACGGTTGCGTCAGAATAAGGAGCGCTGAAATGTTTACTACAGCAATCTTCCTGAATGTGCTTAGCCTGGCAGTGGTGAGCGCATGGTTCACATTACTGCTGCAATGGCCGGTGAGTCGCGCTGTACTTCGCCGTATTCCCAATGTGCCAGCAGCCCTGCAGAAAACCCTGCTGACAGCTTGGGTAATGCTGCCGATCATTATTGGCCTGTTTTGCAGTATTGCTTTTATTTTAAATGCCTTCACCGACGTGATGTGGGCACCGCTCGAAATGTTCATTCACTGGCATCACCTGTTCGAATTTGAATGGCTGACCTGGCATGGCGGTTTGCTAGGCGTTTGGTCAGTGGCAACAGTATGGATCCTGGCGCGTCATGTTTGGCTGGTGCGGGCGCACCGGGCGAGTTTGCAAAGCGCCTTAATGATGGCCGACGGCAGCGTTAAGCGCCACAGTGGCTATGAGTTTGTTTGTTTACAAACTGCCATGCCGCTGGCTTTTACTGCTGGTATGTTAAGGCCGCAGGTGTATTTATCTCAGGGCCTGTTGGAGCGTTTCGATGATGCTCAGCTGCAATGTATTCTTGCTCATGAGGCAGCGCATCAGCGCCAGCGTGACCCACTACAAAAATGGCTGTTTAGTCTGGCCAGTGCTTATTATCCGACCTCGCTACGCCGGACACTGCGCAATGCCTTTGATCTTGCATCTGAATTACAAGCTGATAGTCGGGCAGGACGTGAAACCGGTGCGCTGAATGTGGCTTCCGCGCTGGTCGCTTTTGGTAAATCAGAGCGCCAGTGGCAAATGCCCCTGGCAGTATCCTTTGGTCAGGACTTTGTGTCCCAGCGGGTTCGCTTTCTGATTGAACCTGCAACATTCAATATGACTATTCCGGCCACAATTGGTCTGGTCGCACTGGCAGTGCTTACTGCTAATCTGCTGTCCATGGACAGCCTGCATCATTATATCGAACTCATTTTAGAACGTTAATTAGTGTTAAAGCGCATGGCCGATTGGAGCGCTTTAAAAACCGACCGGCGATAGGTTTTATGATTTTTGAGCGATCCCAAAGTAAATATTAACGCAGCGTTTAATGTTTTTTAGGAGAAAAAATTCGGTGCTTTGTGTCAGTTATTCAAGCGCAAAGAGTCGTTTCTGCTCACCACCTTTAAGTATTATTTTTGTAACAGGAGAGTCCTATGCGTAAACCACATTATTTATTATTGCTAGCTTCATTGCTAACCACACCATTGATGGCACCGCAGGTGTTAGCTCATGGAAATGACCACCCTCAGTATGGCGGCGAAGTAAAAGTAGTCGGTGAATACACCTTCGAAATGAAACAAGAAGCAGGCAAGGTCAGCATCTGGGTATTTTATGATGGAGAGCCTCTGGATGCGTCTGCATTAGCGTTAAAGGTTAAGATTAAAGGTGAAAACCGTAAAGAGATGGTCGAAGTTCCCGCCGCTGAAGGCAATAAGTACGTAGGCGACTTAACCTTTAATCCTGGTGATAAGGTACTGGCAATGCTGACCCTTGAAGACGGCATATCTAAAATTGTTGCCAAGTATAAGCTGTAGGTCAGACTTATGCGTTGGATTAATCAAGCTCTGTTAACGTTTACACTCCTGCTGGTAGTGCCGTTTGCCGCCGCGCATGGCGTGGCTGATGGCGACCGTGCATTTCTGGAGTCGAGCACAGGGTTACAGATTATCCCTTACATCTATTTAGGGGCGAAGCACATGGTCACCGGTTATGACCATTTATTGTTCCTGTTTGGGGTGATCTTCTTCCTGTACCGACTCAAAGATGTGGGGATTTACGTTACCTTATTTGCCTTAGGTCACAGTATTACCCTGTTGTTTGGTGTGTTGTCCGGTATTCATATCAATGCGTACATTATCGACGCCATCATTGGCTTATCTGTGGCGTACAAGGCACTGGATAACATCGGCTTTTTTCCGCGTTTCTTTGGGTTTGACATCAACACCAAAGGGGCGGTGTTAGTCTTTGGCTTGTTTCATGGCTTTGGTCTGGCAACGAAATTACAGGATTTTACGCTATCCGAAGATGGTCTGGTGGGCAACATCATCTCATTTAATGTGGGTGTAGAAATGGGGCAGATGATTGCGCTGTTTGGCATGTTAATGCTGATTATTCTGCTTCGTAAAAGCCAACACTTTACCCGTTATGCCTTTGCTTCAAATATGGCATTGGTAACGGCGGGCGTAACGCTGACTATCTTTCAACTTTCCGGATATATGTGGGGCACAGTATGACTACCCAACAACACGTCGATGTATCGAATCAACAAGTAATTAAAGGGCTGGGCATCGCCTCATTACTGGCAGTGGTTTTATCGGTAACTGTGGTATTGCCTGCTGAATATAATAAAGACTTTACCGGCATTGGCAGCCTGCTTGGGTTAACCAGTATGAAAACTGCTGTGGCAGGTGAAGAAATGCAAATTAGCTCTGGTGCCGATTTTATTCTGGCTAACAGCGAGGGCGAGTATGCAACCAAAACGCTGACTATTGAGATCCCGGAATATGAAGGTATTGAAGTCAAAGCGTTAATGGACGAAGGAAACGGAGTGAGCTTTACCTGGCAAACCGATGGTGCGCCACTGTATATGGATATGCATGGTGAAAAGCTCAATAGCGATGAATTTGAAAGTTATAAAAAAGCAAAAGCAATCGCCGGTGATAACGGCATCTTCAAAGCGCCATTTAAGGGCACGCACGGCTGGTACTGGCAAAACATGTCGGAACAACCGGTTACTGTCACAGTAACCGTAGCCGGTTTTTATCATTCGCTTAAAACAAAAAACTAACTTGAGGAAACAACAATGTTGAAGAAATTAGGTGTACTCGCGCTTACTGCACTGATCAGTGCACAAGCTACCGCCCACGGTATTTACTTCGCTGAGCGTGCCAAGCAACTGGCCGTTGTGTATGGTGTCGGCGCAGACGATCTTGATACTGTTGCCCGTTTACCAAAGTTTGGTGCGGTAAATGGTTTTGATGAAGACTGGGATAGTGTGGATGTAGAATTAACCCCAAGTGGCCCGTTACTGCTGGTCACCAGCGACGACTACCCGGTTGCTGTGTCAGCGGTGTTAAATAACGGTATCTGGTCTAACACCGGTGAAGGTCACTGGATTGGTAAAGGCCGTGATGAACTGCCTGATGCCATTTTAAGTGAAGAAACCATCAAGTATGCCGTGCATTTACGTGGACCGCTGCGTAAAGTGCCAGCGCTCGACGATCAGGTACTGCAAATTGTGCCGGTTGGCGACAGCTTCCCGCTGATGCTGGGCGAAATGCAAACTTATCAGGTTCTGCATAAAGGCAAGCCAGTAGCAGGAGCACTGGTTAAAAACGATTTCGTGAACGATCCGGACGCAGAGCCTGTGGTATCGGACAAAAACGGAAAAATCACTTTACCTATCCGTAACCAGGGGCTGAACGTTGTGGTTGCAACATTTGATGCACCCACTGACCGTCCTAAAATTATTGATAAGTATGAGTTACTGGCGACGTTGTCATTTGTTTTGCCTCACGCGCCAGAATAAAACCTTAATATAAAACAATAATATCGGGCTGGACGACACCAGCCCAACTGCTTGAAGCAAGGTGGAAAAATGAGTGAAGTAGCACAAACACCCACAGAGGTGATTAAGAAAAGGGTCGCATCCATCGATATCCTGCGTGGATTAGTGATGCTGTTTATGTTGGTGGATCACGTTCGGGAACGATTCTTCTTTCATCAGAATGTAAGTGACCCGATGGATCTGGATACTACCAGTCCGGAATTATTTTTTACCCGCACCACTGCACATTTTTGTGCGCCTGTGTTTGTGTTTCTCACTGGTCTTTCTGCCTGGCTATATTCTCATCCGCACAATAAAGCGCCACGATCGGCAACGCCGTTTTTATTTAAACGCGGGTTGTTTATCGTCTTTGTAGAGATCGCCATCATTAACTGGCTGTGGATGGGTAACTACGACACCTTATGGTTACAGGTGATGTGGGCAATTGGTATCAGCATGATTGCCTTATCAGCGCTGTGTAAACTGCCCTATAAAGCCATTCTGGCACTGGGGTTATTGATTGTTTGTGCGCATAACTTACTAAGCCCAATCAGCTTTAACCCTGATGAAGCTGGTTACACTATCTGGGCTATTTTGCATGATCGCGGGATTATTTTTGAATCAGAAAGCTTCCGTATTAAAGCGTCGTATCCGGTGCTACCCTGGATTGGTGTGATTTTACTGGGTTACTGCATGGGACCACTTTACTCCCGCGCAGTTGAAGGGGCTAAGCGTCAGTCGACGTTGGTCAAGCTGGGCCTTGGTTTCTGGGCCTTGTTATTGATATTACGTGGTTTTAATATTTATGGTGAAGTGCTTCCCTGGGAAGTACAGCAGGATGCCATTCATACGGTAATGTCCTTTATAAACTATACTAAGTACCCGCCATCACTGGACTATGTACTCTTTACCCTAGGCGCGGCATTCCTGGTACTGGCTGGCCTGGAAAATGTGAATAACCGTTTTACCAAAGCGATAGAAACTTTTGGTTCGGCGCCGATGTTCTATTACATCGTGCATTTATTTGTGTTGCTGGTCAGCTACCGCATAGTTCTGGCGGCGGTAGGTCCTAACTACGGCGACTTATTTGCCTTTGATTATGTATGGCAAATCTGGTTGGTCGCTGTGATTCTGGCCGTTGCCCTGTATTGGCCAACGAAAGCCTTTTCTAAATTTAAACACAACAGCAAAAATCCGCTGGTTAAATACTTCTAACTGGGACAAAACTTATGACAACATTTTCAAACTGGGTTAAATCAGCATTAATGGCGACTGCATTGCTGAGTGCGAGCGTGAGTGCGCACGTGCATTTAGCCAGCACTGTACCCGCTCAGGAGAGCACGGTTTCAGCCTCGCCTGAGATGCTCACGCTAACGTTTTCAGGTGACGTGAAGTTCATTAAGTTAAAATTGTCTGATGATAACGGAAAACCGGTTAAATTTGGTTTTAAGCCGGTGGTTAAAGCGGCGAAGACGATGAGCTGGAAGCTACCTGAATTACCTGCGGGTGATTATGACGTTGAGTGGACCGTGATGGGTAATGACGGCCATAAAATGGAAGACTTCTTTACCTTTACGGTAGAAGCCGGTCACAATCATCATGCCGGGCATTAACTTGTCCTTCGGGCCAGTCTGATGGCCTGGCTCTCGTTACTCTCCATCGCCAAGGTAGCTTACTACCTTGGCGTTGTCAGTTTTATCGGCATGAATGCCATGCGCCTGTTTTTGCGCCATGGCCGTAGCAATGATCTTACCGTGCACACTGACTGGCATAAGCCTGTTCTGCGTGCGCAGTGGGTGAGTTTATTCATCAGTCTTTTGGGAGCTTCAGCGGTAGTGCCGCTCTCAGCTGGTATGTTACTGGACGATGGGTTCAGCGGTATGACTGATAGCCTGATGCTGCAAATAAGCTGGCAATCCAGCATCGGCACTCAAACACAATTCCGACTGCTGGCTATCCTCATGGCAATGCTGTGTACGGCGTGGGGAAATAAGTTTTATACCGGCTCGAATACATCTTTAGCGTGGGTATGTAGCTGGCTTTTGACCAGTGCATTGTTTGCGGCGTCATTTACCTTCAGCGGGCACACAGCTGAAGCAAGCTGGCTTGCCAAATTGCTGGTGGCACTACATGTGTTAATGGCTGCATGGTGGCTTGGCAGTTTATATCCGCTTATTCGCCTGTGCCGGCTCGAGGATGTTGAGTTGCTGCGGAGGCAGCTTCACGCTTATGGTAATCAGGCTGCCCTGTGGGTCGGGTTATTGTTAGTCAGCGGTGCGGCTTTGTTTGCGTTACTGCTGCTAAACGTTCGTGGAGAGGTCAATACTGACTATTTGCTCGTGATGGGCTGTAAATTAGTGCTGGTCGCAGTGATGTTAGGTTTTGCTGCGTATCATAAGTGGTATCTGGTGGCTAACCTGACGGTCAGCGAGGACCGTTGCAAAGTTAAAAAGTCTATCGTTGGCGAGGCGTTTATCGGCACTCTGGTGATTGTGATAACAGCAATATTAACCAGTAATTTTGGCATCGCGCACTAACCTTTTCTGATAAAGAAACGGCCAGTAGTGACTGGCCGTTTTTGTGTATGTGTTTTGTATGGCTGTTTTGTGAAATAGCAGCGAAGGCAACTTAATAGAGGTTGCCTTCGCACACGTAAGTGATTTGCAGAAAGTCATCCAGTCCGTAATGTGAGCCCTCACGGCCATACCCTGAGGCCTTAACCCCGCCAAACGGCGCTACTTCACTGGCCACTGCGCCTTCATTTACACCAATGACGCCAGCCTGAAGCTGTGCCTTAACGCGATGGATACGGCGATGGTCCTGGGTATAGAAATAGGCTGCCAGGCCATACTCGGTATTGTTGGCTTCTTCAATAGCTTCTTCTTCGCTGCTAAAGCGAAACAGCGGTAATACGGGCCCGAAGGTTTCTTCACTGAACAGCGCCATCTTGTTATGTGCTTCAGCAATCACTACGGGTTCAAAGAATAACCCTTCCCGGGGCTCAATGTTGCCGCACAGAATAATCCCGCCCTGGGCTTCGGCATCTTTTACATGACCACTGATTTTATCGATGGCTTTTTGATTAATCATTGGGCCAATCTGGGTGTCATCATCGAATGGGTCTGCCACTTTCAGCGCCGCCACCTTATCCACCAGGCGACTGGCAAATTCGTCGTAGATAGCATTAGCTACGTAAATACGATTAGGACAAACACAGGTTTGACCGCCGTTACGCAGTTTTGCAGCCATCAGGCCGGTAATGGCTGCGTCGATATCGCTGTCTTCAAAGACGATAAAGGGCGCATTACCGCCAAGCTCCAGCGACAGCTTTTTCAGCGAGCTGGCAGCGCGTTCTGCCAGATACCGCCCAACCTGAGTTGAGCCGGTAAAGCTTAGCTTTTTAACATGTACATCCTTGAGCCAGGCATCCACCGCAATAGCGGTTTGTTCTCGTGAAGCGGCAACCACGTTGATCACGCCGTCAGGAAAACCGGCCATTTCAGCCAGTTTTGCCATAGCCAGCGCGGTTAAGGGCGTATCTTCGGCGGGCTTTACCACTACGGTACAGCCTGCGGCCAGTGCCGGTGCAATCTTGCGAGCCAGCATGGCAAATGGGAAATTCCATGGCGTGATGACAGCAACCACGCCAACCGGTCGTTTTTCTACCGTTTGCAGGCGACCAGGTACGCTATTGGGCAGGATATCGCCGCGCAGTTGCATGGCGAGCTGGGCAAACCATTTTACATAGGACGCACCGTAGCCTACTTCGGCTTTAGCTTCAGCAAGGGGTTTACCCTGTTCAGAAGTCATAATGCATGCGAGATCATCGGTATGCTCGATAATCAGCTGATGCCATTTTTCCAGTAAGTTAGCCCGTTCACGATGGGTCGTGAGTTGCCAACTGGCAAAAGCCTTTTTCGCTGAACGAGCGGCATTGGCTGCGTCTATGGCATCACTGTTAGCTACACCTGCAATACTGGCACCCGATGCCGGGTTAATGACTTCGTAGGTTTGCTGCGAAACAGCTTTCTGCCACTTGCCATTAATGTAGTTTTTGGTGTTCAGTAGTAGCGGCTCGCTAAGTAGCGAGGCCAGATCAAATTGTTTCGTTTTACTCATTACAGATTCGCCAGGATTGCGTCGCCCATGGTCTGAGTGCTTGCCTCACCGCCTAAGTCCGGGGTTAGCGTAGCGCCTTTCAGGGTCTTCTCAATGGCGGTAACGATAGCATCGTGCGCACTGGCACCGGCGCCACTATCCTGGGTCAGGAAGCTAAGCATTAAGGCGCCGGACCAAATCATGCCGATAGGGTTAGCGATATTTTTGCCATAGATATCCGGCGCAGAGCCATGGACGGGTTCAAATAAAGAAGGAAATTTACGCTCCGGGTTGAGGTTGGCAGAAGGCGCCAAACCGATAGTGCCGGTACACGCAGGCCCTAAGTCCGACAAAATATCGCCAAACAGGTTGGATGCCACTACCACATCAAAGCGCTCAGGGTTCATTACAAACCGGGCTGAGAGGATATCGATGTGCTGCTTGGTCCAGCTGATTTCAGGATAATCTTGTGCTACTGCCTCGGCACGCGAGTCCCACCAGGGCATGCTGATAGCCATGCCGTTGCTTTTTGTGGCCACTGTTAAGTTTTTCGCTGCACGGCGCATGGCGGTTTCGAAGGCGTATTTTAATACGCGGTTGGTACCATGACGGCTGAAGACCGATTGTTGTAATACCACTTCGCGATCGGTGCCTTCATACATGATGCCACCGATAGAGGAATATTCACCTTCGGTGTTTTCCCGTACCACGATAAAGTCGATTTCGTCGGCCTTGGGTGTTGAAAGAGCGCATTTAACGCCTTCAAAAGTTCGGACCGGGCGCATGTTGATGTACTGATCAAACTCGCGACGAAAGGTCAGAATAGACCCCCACAGTGAGATATGGTCGGGCACGGTATCCGGCCAGCCAACGGCACCAAAGTAAATGGCGTCCATATCGCCCACAATGTCTTTCCAATTTTCCGGCATCATGCGGTTATGTTCGAGGTAGTAGTCGCAACCGCCCCAGTCAAAATTATGGAAGTTGAGGCTTAAACCAAACTTTTCAGCCGCTGCCTGAACAACCTTCAGACCTTCCGGCATGACTTCTTTACCAATACCGTCTCCGGCAATCACGGCGATGTTACAAGTGGTCATTAGCCTTTCATCTCCTGTTTTACAATGTCGAGTTCCAGTACTTCATCGAGGGTGAGCTGTAAGCGTTCAAACAACGCGTCGAAGTCTGATTCGGTGAAGCACAGTGCCGGCGCAAAGCCGAGGATATTGTCGCCAAACGCACGGAAAATAAGTTTATGTTTCCAGGCGATGTCAGCAATGGTCTCGTTTAACTTCAGAGCCGGGTCAAACTGGCGTTTGGTGGCCTTATCGGCAACCAGTTCGACTGCGCCTAATAAGCCAATGCTGCGCGCGTCGCCAACTAAAGGATGAGCCATGCAGGCGTTTAATTTAGCTTCAAAATAAGGCGCTACAGACTGTGCATGAGCCAGCATGCTTTCTTCATAAATTTTAATGACTTCCAGTGCTACTGCGGCACTTACCGGATGGGCAGAATAGGTTTGTCCATGACCCACCACCGCCGCTTTGTTAGGGCCATCTGCAATACCATTAAATATTTCGTCTGACATTAGCACGGCGCCCATAGGGGCATAACCGGAGGTCAGACCTTTGGCAATGGTCATTAAATCAGGCTCAACGCCTTCATGCTCGCAGGCAAACATTTTGCCGGTACGGCCAAAGCCGGTAATTACTTCATCCACCAGAAACAGAATACCTAACCTTTTACAGGTATCGGCGATGGCTTTAAGCCAGCCCTTCGGAGGCACAATAACGCCACCAGAACCCACCACCGGTTCGCAGAAGAACGCAGCCACATTATCGGCGCCAATCTCTGCAACCTTGTCTTCCAGTTCCTTAACCGAGGCGGCAATAAGCTCTTCGCCGGTAGTGAATTCGCTGCGGTATAAATAAGGGCAGCTGATTTTATGTTGCTGTGGCGTAGGGACGTCGAAGTTAGCATGAAACGCTGGCAATCCGGTTATACCGGCGCCGGTAGACGATGAGCCGTGGTAGCCGCGCTGCAGTGATATAATATGTTTCTTAGTGGGTTTGCCGATGGCATTAAAATAATGGGTGATGTAGCGAATGGCCGCATCCACCGCATCAGAACCGCCCAACGAGAAGTAGACGTGCTGCAACGATGAAGGCGTCATTGATACCAGCTTTTCTGCCAATACAATGGCAGGCTCACTGCCAAAACCGAAATAGCCGGTAGCGTAGGGCAGGGTGGTCATCTGTGTGATAGCCGCATCAACTACTCGTTGCTGGCCATAGCCGATATTTACACACCACAAACCGGCAAAAGCATCCAGATAGGTATTGCCATCAGCGGCGGTTAACCAGGCCCCATCACCGGATGTCAGTATCTTCACGCCTTTTTCCTGATGATCGCGAAAATTGGATACTGGATGGACGAGATATTTACTGTCCAGATCTGTCAAAGCAGGCGTTTGCATGATTAATTTCCATTTTTATTGTATTGCAGAGTAGAAGGCTGCAAGGCAACGTCGGTCACTCTTTTATACTTGATAACAAGGAATACACCTGAAACATGAAAAGGTGTATTGGTTATATCAGTCATGTTAACGGGCATTGCGGTGTAAAAACTGTCGATAGCCGGTAAAGAAAAGCGGTGAAATATTGTTTTTCTGCTGTTCTCAGCAAAATCTGCTGTGCCGTTTGGGCGAAGATAAATTGCAGCGATAAGCTTTTAAAGTTTGATTGTACTGTCATTCCCCTCCAGGCGCGCATTGCAGCGTGAATGGGGCGGGAAAGGCTATAAAGCTGGCTGAAATGGTCGGCTTTGTAATCATTATCGTTGTAGTTCAGGATGCAGCATAGTCTGCTGATTGACACCTTAAAACAGAATTCACATTGCAAACTGCGGATTTAATTTGGCATTTAATGAGTGCCGGCGCATGGTGTAATAGATTTGAAACAAGTACGTCGCTGTAAAGCAAAAACAAGTACTGAAACGAACAACAACTGCTGGAAAGAACAATGAGTGTATTTAAGCCCAAGTATATTAGCTTCGACTGCTACGGCACCCTGATTTATTTTGAGATGGCGCCTATGGCGCAAAAACTGTTTGCCGATCGCATTACTGAGGCGCAAATGCCACATTTTGTGAAAGACTTCTCGGCCTATCGGCTCGATGAAGTGCTGGGCGCGTGGAAGCCTTATCAGGAAGTTATCCGCAATGCGGTTACCCGTTTATGTAAAAAATGGGGCATTGAATACCGTGACGAAGACAGTATTGCTATCTATAACGCAGTACCGACCTGGGGCCCGCATCCGGACGTTGTAGAACCACTGAAAAAAGTGGCAGCGGAAATTCCGTTAGTCATACTGTCTAACGCTATGAATGAACAAATTCACTCAAACGTGGCTAATCTGGAAGCGCCGTTTGCTCATGTTTATACCGCCGAGCAAGCTCAGGCCTACAAGCCGCGTCTGCAAGCGTTTGAGTACATGCTGGATAACCTGGGTTGTAACCCTGAGGACATTCTGCATGTGTCTTCAAGTTTCCGCTACGATCTGATGTCGGCGCATGACATTGGTATTAAGAACAAGGTTTGGGTTAACCGCGGTCATGAACCGGCCAACCCATTCTATGGCTACACTGAAATTCAGGATATCAGCGGACTGCCCGGCGTAGTTGGCCTGGAGTAAAGCATTCGATGAAAAGCGCGTCTTTCTGGCTGGATACAGCCCCGACTATAAGCACAACTGAATCGGCATTACCTGAACAGCCCGTCGATGTACTGGTGGTTGGTGGTGGCTTTACCGGATTATCCTCGGCGCTGGCGTTAGCCAAGCGAGGCGCTTCTGTGGCGCTTTGTGAAGCTGGTGTGGTAGGCGGTGAAGCGTCAGGTCGCAACGGCGGGCAGTGCAATAATGGCACCGCTCAGGATTATGCCGGTTTGGTTGCCGCTTATGGCGAACAAAAGGCGCAGTCTTTTTATCAGTTTTACAATCAGGCAGTAGACTCGGTAGAACGTATTGTCAGTAGCGAAAATATTGACTGTGATTTTCGCCGGGCGGGTAAAATCAAACTCGCCGCCAAGCCTGAGCATTTCGACAAATTGGTTCGCACCCATGAAGCGCTGACTAAAGCCGTGGATCCTGAAGCCAGTTTGCTCGATGCTACGGCTTTACAACAGGAAATCGGCTCTGATCAGTTTTATGGCGGGTTACTAACGCCTAAAGGCGCGCAACTGCATGTGGGCAAAATGGTATATGGGTTGGCAACTCGCTGTCTGGAAAAGGGCGTGGCCATTTTTCAGCATCAACCGGTTATCAAAATTGATAAAACCGGTGAGCAAAGCTGGGTAGTCACCACTCCACAGCAAACCATTAAAGCGAAAGCGATTCTTATCGCTACTGGCGGCAGCGGACCGGGGCCATTTAGTTGGTTTCGACGTCGAATAGTGCCGGTGGGCAGTTTTGCCGTGACCACGGAACCATTAAGTGAGGATTTGTGTGCCTCGCTGTTTCCGGGCAATCGCTCTTACGTAACCAGTAAAAATATCGGCAATTACTTCCGCTTAACCGCTGACCGGCGTTTACTGTTCGGCGGCCGGGCGCGATTTGCGGTATCGAATCCGCGCTCTGATCTAAAAAGTGGTGAGATCCTGCGCCAGTCGCTGGATGACATGTTTCCACAACTGGCCAGCAGTAAAATTGATTACTGCTGGGGCGGCACGGTGGATATGAGCGCTGATCGCTTGCCCAAAGTTGGCGAGCACCAGGGCATGTTTTATGCCATGGGCTACAGCGGTCACGGCGTGCAAATGGCGATTCATATGGGCGAGGTGATGGCCGATATCATCGACGGTAAGTCGGTTGACTGCCCTTGGCTCACCACCCAATGGCCAGCCGTGCCTTTTCATTTTGGTAAACCCTGGTTTTTACCTTTCGTCGGCATGTATTACAAAGTGCAGGATATGCTGCACTAGTGTTTCGTAATCGCCTGAACCGTAATTTATAGGGGAAGACCATGACCAATAAGCGTCTCCAAGCTGCCGCCATGCACAAGGTTGCGGAGCAACACTCAGGTAGTCGCAGAGCGTTACTCAAATCACTCGGCGCTGCCGGGTTAGTAACCGCGGCCAGCGGCCTTGCTTTACCTGCCCATGTACTGGCTCAAATGAGTAATGAACAACCGCCGGCTAAACCCCGGTATGGCGGACGGATCCGGGTGGCAACTAATTCGATGTCAACCAAAGATACTCTGGATCCGGCCAAAGCCTCGTTGAGTACCGACTACGTCCGTATTTATATGGTTTACAGTGGGCTGACTCAATTTAACCGTGAGTTGGGTGCAGACCCGGCGCTGGCTGAAACCTTTGAATCAGAGGATCAGCAAAACTGGCAGGTTACCTTGCGCAGCGGCGTAACTTTTCATGATGGTAAAAGCCTGACTCCCCAAGATGTGGTGTATTCACTGCTGCGTCATAAGGATCCAGCGGTGACATCCCGGGCGGCGCCAATTGCGGCTCAGTTTAAAGAAGTGGTCGTTACCGGGCCAATGAGTCTGCGTATTACGTTACATGCCCCAAACGCAGATTTACCGGTGATGCTCGCTTCGTCTAACTTTTGTATTGTGGCCGATGGCACCACGGATTTCTCGCAAACCGCCAATGGCACCGGCCCTTATCGATTAAAGGAATTTTCCGCCGGGGTGCGTACCGTTGGTGAGAAGAACCCGAATTTCTGGAAGCCGGGTAAACCGTATCTGGATGAAATAGAGCTGGTGGGGATTGCCGATGAATCCTCGCGGGTGAATGCGTTACTCTCTGGTGATATTCAAATGGCGTTGGCGATAAACCCGCGTTCAACCAAACGGGTGCGCCGTTCGGGCACGGCTGACATCATGCAGACCGAATCCAGTTTGTATACCAATCTGATCATGCGTCAGGATGCTTACCCCACCAATAACCCGGATTTTGTGTTGGCAGTAAAGTACATGATGAACCGCGAGCTTATCCAGCGCGCGCTGTTCAGAGGGTACGCCACCATTGCTAATGACCATCCGGTGGCGCCAAGTCATAAGTACTTCAACCACGAGTTACCGCAACGCCCCTATGATATAGACCGTGCTAAGTACCATCTTAAAAAAGCCGGTTTAACCGGTGCCAGAGTGCCGGTGTTCGCGTCTCCTGCCGCGGAAGGTTCGGTAGATATGGCCGCCTTGTTGCAATTATCCGGTATTGAAGCCGGCATGCACTTTGGCATTAACCGTGTACCGGCCGATGGCTACTGGTCAAATCACTGGATGAAGCATCCACTGGGGTTCGGCAATATTAATCCGCGGGTTAGTCTGGATGAGCTGTTCAGCCTGTTCTACAAATCAGACGCACCGTGGAACGAATCTGGCTGGAATAACCGGCAGTTTGATCAGTTACTGGCGGCGGCACGGGGCGAAGGTGATGAGGCAAAACGTAAACAGATGTACTGGGATATGCAGGAGCTCATCAGTGAGCAATGCGGAACGAGTATCCCGGTATTTATGAATCTTATCGATGGTCATGATAAACGCATCAAAGGTAATTTCCCTATCCCGACAGGCGGATTGATGGGGTATAGCTTTGCCGAATATGTCTGGCTGGACGCCTGATTTTCTTAAGGAGTTATCAATGAAGGTCATTTTCCAGCTGATTATTAAACGGATTGGCTTATCAATTATTACGCTGTTGATTGTTTCTGCGGTGGTGTTTTTTATTGCCAACCTGCTACCCGGTGATGCCGCACAGGAAATGCTTGGTCAAAGCGCTACCCCCGAAGCGGTGGCAGAGCTGCGGGAAGCTTATGGCTTAAACGATCCGCCGATGCTGCGTTATGCAAAATGGCTCGGTGGACTGCTAAGTGGTGATGCGGGTACATCGTTGGCCAATGCACGTCCGGTAAGCGAACTGATTAGCTCACGGCTGTCACAATCGCTCATGCTGGCAGGGTTTACTGCGTTGTTAGCTGTACCCTTTGCCATGGTGCTGGGGATTGTTGCCGCCATGTACAGTGGTAGTCGCATCGACAAAGCCATGAACATCTTTACGTTATCGATGGTAGCGGTGCCTGAGTTTTTGCTGGCAACCATTTTTGTGCTGATTTTTGCGGTGGAACTAAACTGGCTGCCGTCGTTATCGTACATTCCTGCCGATGCCGGGGTGTATGATTACTTCCGCGCATTTGCTATGCCGGTTGCTACCCTGTGTATTGTGCTCAGTGCGCAGATGGCAAGAATGACCCGCGCGGCCGTGCTGGAGCAGCTTTCTCAGCCCTACGTGGAAATGGCGCTACTTAAAGGCTCGCCTCTGTCACGAGCGGTGCTGCGCCATGCGTTACCCAACGCGGTCGGGCCAATCGTTAACGCCGTGGCATTAAGCCTTTCTTATTTACTCGGTGGAGTGGTCATTGTTGAGGTTATTTTCAACTATCCCGGCGTAGCCAGCTTAATGGTGGATGCCGTAACCAACCGTGATATGCCGCTCCTGCAAGCCTGTGCCATGTTGTTTTGTACCGGCTATTTAATTCTGGTACTCGTTGCTGATATCTCGGCCATTGTGGCTAACCCTAAACTGCGAACCGGAGGCTAGGCCAATGAATGTATTAAAATCAATGCCCTTATCCGGCAAGCTGGGTGCGCTGCTGGTAATGTTCTGGGTTTTTATTGCCGTCTTTGGCCCCTGGCTGGCGCCTCATTCGGGCAGCGAAATCGTGGCTTATGATGTGTTTGAGCCCATCGGCGGCGATTACGTACTAGGCACCGATTACATTGGCCGCGATGTGTTTAGTCGTATTCTCGATGGCACCCGTTTTACCATTTTTATTCCGCTACTAGCGGCGGCGCTAGCCTGCTCTGCTGGTACCTTAATAGCGCTGTTTTCAGCCGTTAGTGGCCCTCGTACAGATGAAGTGATTTCCCGTTTTATGGATGCACTGATTTCTATCCCGAGCAAAATTTTCTCGCTGGTAATGATTGCCGCATTTGGCTCATCGGTGCCATTACTGTTAACCATTACCGCTATCAGTTATATGCCAGGATCGTTTCGGATTGCCCGCGCGCTGGCAGTCAACGTAGCAAACATGGATTTTGTTACGGTGGCCAGAACCCGTGGAGAAAGCCGCTTGTATCTGGCGATAAAGGAAATTTTGCCCAATATTCTGCATCCCATGCTGGCCGATTTTGGGTTGCGGTTCGTGTTTGTTGTGCTGCTGCTAAGTAGCCTGAGCTTTTTAGGGCTCGGCGTTCAGCCCCCGGAGGCGGACCTCGGCTCTCTGGTTCGCGAGAACATTTCCGGCCTGGCAGAAGGCGCACCGGCGGTTATTATTCCGGCCATTGCCATCGCGACTATTACCATTGCGGTAAACCTGTTAATTGACAGTCTGCGCGGCGGCGCAACTTATGCGGCGCGAGGTAAGTAAGATGACTGCACATGTGAGTGTTGAGAAATTACGCGTTGAAGCCGGGCCACAAGGTCAGGCCAAAACGATTGTCCATGATGTCAGCTTTACCCTTAAGCGTGGTGAGGTGCTTGCACTCATCGGCGAGTCTGGCTCAGGCAAAACCACGATAGCGCTTTCGCTGCTGGGATATGCTCGTCCGGGATGTCGTATCAGTGGCGGTGCAGTGCACGTGGGCGAGGATAATATGGCAGCTATGAATGCTGCCCAGCTGGCTGGCGTGCGAGGACGCAAAGTCGCTTATGTGGCGCAAAGTGCCGCAGCGGCGTTTAATCCGTCCCGCCGCATTATGGAGCAGGTGATAGAAAGTGCCCTGATGCATGGCGTGATGTCGCGCAGTCAGGCCGAGGCCAAAGCCATTGATCTGTTTAAGCAACTGTCGTTGCCGTCGCCGCAGACCATCGGCCGCCGCTATCCTCATGAGGTATCGGGTGGCCAGCTGCAGCGACTGATGGCGGCCATGGCCCTGATTTGCGAGCCGGAACTGATTATTTTTGATGAGCCCACTACTGCGCTCGATGTCACCACTCAGGTAGATGTACTAAAAGCATTTAAAGACGTAGTGAAAGCGTACAACACTACGGCGGTTTATGTATCTCACGATTTGGCCGTTGTTGCCCAGATTGCCGATCAGATCCTGGTGCTGCAAAACGGCAGGATGATGGAAAAGAACCCGACCCCCACTATTCTTAACCACGCCGAACATGCCTATACCCGGCAACTGCTCAGCGCGGTGCAGGACAGTGATAGTTATAAGGATAACGAGCCGGGAGAGGTGGTGATTGATATCGCGAATATCGATGCCGGCTACGGTAAGATAAGCAGGGATGGTAAACCTGAGATCCCAATTCTGTCAGACATTTCCATGCGTGTCCGGCGCGGGCAAACAGTAGGTATTATTGGTGAGTCAGGCTCAGGCAAGTCGACCTTTGCCCGGGTGATAGCCGGCTTATTGCCAGCTGCCAACGGTACGATGTTACTCAACAACAAAGAGTTAACTCCTGCCATAGTGGACCGCAGCAAGACCGAGTGTCAGCAAATTCAGATGGTGTTTCAGAATGCGGATACGGCGCTGAATCCCGCTCATAAAGTGGGTGATATCCTGGGCCGGCCGCTGACCTTTTTTCATGGCCTTAAAGGTGCTGCGCGCAAGCAGCGCGTAGCAGAACTGCTGGAACTGGTTAAATTGCCTGCTGACCTGGCAGACCGCAAATGCGGTGCTCTGTCGGGCGGACAGAAACAACGCATCAATCTGGCCCGGGCGTTAGCGGCGGAACCAAGCGTTATTTTATGTGATGAGGTCACCTCGGCACTCGATACTGTTGTGGCTGCGGCCATTCTTGAGTTACTGGGCGAGTTGCAGGCGAAACTCAATATTGCCATTGTGTTTATCAGCCACGACATTTCTACGGTAAAAAGCCTGTGCGACGAGATCATGGTGCTCTACAAAGGCAAAACCGTGCAGTACACGTCGGGTAAACAGTTTGCCATTGGGCCTTATGAACCTTATACCGAGTTGCTACTAAACAGTGTGCCAACGCTGGATCCTACCTGGTTGGACTCACGCCAGTCGCGGGCATAAGGGATAATACCGACTGCTCAATATTCCGGCTGGTGCGCCATTAGCGCCAGCCGTTTTTGCTCCCGCTCCGGCAATGCCGGCTTGCCCTCACGCTGCCAAACCAATAGTAAAGCACCGTAAATACCACACCGGCTCCGAGCCAGACCAGTTCTGCCTGACTATAGGGATAGCTTCGCACTGCATAAGCAATCTGCAATAAAAGGAATAGCGTAAAGAAAAATCGGTGTTTATTCAGTTTCATCCGCTGGAACAAAGCTTGCCTCCTTGCAATGAATAACGTGACGGACAACTCAAAAGCCAATTTAGGCTATCGTTCTGAAGACAACTACTCTCCAATTAGCCAGTTCTTACGATTGTCCTACGGCAGATTGTAAGCGCTAATACTTACATTGTTTACTAATTAGGCTAAGCTGAATGACTACGGCAGTATAATAACAAACAAAAAGGTACAGCTTATGACCTTAAAAGGACTTTTACTCACACTCATGCTGGCCACCCTGCCAGCTGTCTCTAACGCCACACAACTGCTTCGGCAGCCTGCACTTCACGGTGATACCCTGGTATTTACTTATGCTAATGATATCTGGAAAACCAGCATCAACGGCGGTACAGCCCAGCGGCTAACCAGTTTTCAGGGCAGTGAATCACAGCCGGTCATTTCGCCCGATGGTAATTACATAGCGTTTACCGGTGAATACGAAGGCAACCGTGATGTGTTTGTGGTTAGCGTTAACGGTGGCGAGCCTCAGCGTCTTACCTATCATCCGGGCGCCGACGCTGCCGTAGGCTGGTCACCAGACAGCCAGCAGGTGCTCTTCAGTTCGGCGCGGTTTTCGGCGCCGCGTAACTGGCAACAGTTATTCACTGTTTCTATAAAAGGGGGGAACCCGAGCCAATTACCCATGCAGCGAGCGTTTGATGGTGCATTTGATAACAGCGGGGAAAATCTGGTGTTTCGAAGAGCTGGCTTTTGGGACAGAGGCTGGCGTAATTACCGTGGTGGCCAGAATCAGGCGCTGAGGGTGATTAATATCGACAGCCTGAAAGAATATGACCTGCCTTTCGATAACGACTTCGATGTGGATCCAGAGTGGTCGTCAAACGGCGATATCTACTTTTTATCCAATCGTTCTAGGGTGACGAATGTATTTAAATATTCGCCGCAGTCGAAGGCGGTGAGTCAGGTTACTCGTCAGGATAAGTATGATGTTATGGGTTTTGCAGTGGACGGTAACCGGGTTGTGTATGAGCACCTTGGCGATCTGTATCTGAAAAATGGCAATGCTGCAGCCAGCAAGATAAATATAGAGGTGGCCGCCGACTTCTACTGGGCCCGTACCGGTTACGTTGACGCGCATAAACAGGTCACTGGCTTTGATGTATCGCCTACCGGTCAGCGCGCGCTGTTCACGGCTCGTGGCGATGTCTATTCGGTGCCGGTAGAATACGGGTCGCCAAGGCCGCTTACCGACACTTCCGGCGCACGCGAGCATGGGGCAGCCTGGTCGCCGGACGGCCAGTACATCGCGTGGTTTAGCGATCGCTCCGGCGAGTATGAACTCATCATTGCCGATCAGTACGGCAAAGAGCAAACGGTAATCACGCTGGCGGGGCGCGGCTTTTACGATGAGCTGCGCTGGTCGCCCGACAGCAAACGACTGTTATTTACCGACTCTTCGCAGCAGTTATGGGTTGCTAACCGGGAAAACCAGACCACCAGAGTTATCGATACCAACAAACGGGTCCATCCTGAATGGCAGATGATGGCCAGTTGGTCTCCCGACAGTCGGTATATCGCTTACACCAAACAGGGCGTTAATTTCTTCCGCGAACTGCACCTGTATTCGGTGATGGAGCGTAAAACCTTTCAGCTGACCGACGGCATGGTTGAAGTGACCTGGCCTACCTTTAGTGATGACAGTGAAGTGTTGTACTTCCTTGGCAGCGTGGATTACGGTCCTAAAGCGCCCTGGCTTGATATGTCATCTATCAGCTTTACGCCCAGCTACCAGTTGTACTATGCGCTACTTAACGCAGAAGACATGCCGCTGTTCCCGGAGCGTTCCGATGAAGAGCCGGCGCCTGAAAGTGAAGAGGATGAAGCCGGTGATGACGAAGCAGGTAATGACAAACCGACTGGTGAATCACAAACCAAAGTGCAGGTGGCCGCTTTCGCTGAACGTATCTTGCCGGTGAGTGCTAAGTCGGGACAATTTAGTCATTTAACCGGTGGCAAAGAGGGCAACCTGTATTTTCTCAGTCAGTATGCAGACGATACCGGTGACAAACAAACCAGCCTGATGACCTTTAATGCCTCTGAGCGTGAAATGAAAAAGCTGGCCGATAAGATCAGCGATTTTAAACTCACCGCTGACGGTAAATCCCTGTTGGTTAAAAGTGGCTCTTCCTATCGCCTGATCAGTGCCGCACAGGGCTCCGGTAAAGATGATAAAGCCATTAAGCTGGCGCTATCCAAACGGGTGGATTATGCCGAAGAGTGGCAGCAGATTTTCCGCGAGGCCTGGCGTTATCAGCGCGATTATCTGTATGTAGATAACTTCCACGGCGCCGACTGGGATGAAATATATGAAGTGTATCAGCCGTTGGTTGCCTCGGTCAGTCATCCGCTGGATCTCACCTATTTACTCGATACCCTGGGCGGCGAAGTGTCGATAGGGCATTCCTATACCGGCGCCGGGGATAAACCTGAAACAGGTAAATCCCACGTCGGCCTGCTGGGTGTGGATTATGAACTTGATAACCGCGGGATAAAGCTTACCCGGGTGTACACCGGTGAGAGATTTGTTGCCGGTGCAAACCTTATGGCGCCGTTGGGACCTTATGCGCACCTTATCGAAAAGGGCAGTTACCTGCTGGCTGTTAACGGTAAACCACTAACCAGTGAAGAGAACGTTTATGCGCAGTTCGAAGGTACCCTTGGCCAAACGGTAACGGTAACCATCGGTGAGCCAGGCAAAAAAAACAACCAACAGGACTTTCTGGTTAAAACCATTGGTAACGAAAATGAACTACGTAAGCAGCATTGGGTAGAACAGAACCGCCGGTATGTGGAAGAAAAGTCCAACGGAAAGCTCGCTTACGTGTGGGTGCCAGAAACCGCAGAAGGAGGCTATCACAGCTTTAACCGTTATTATTACCCCCAGGCCAACAAGCCGGGCGTGATCATTGATGAACGCTTTAATCATGGTGGCTTTATCGCTGATTACATCATTAATGTGTTGCGCCGGGAGCTTAATGGCTTTTTCAATAATCCCTACGCGCCGGCTGAACCTTTGACCAGCCCGGCAGCAGGTACCTGGGGCAGCAAGGTGATGCTGATTAACGAAGTGTCGGGCTCCGGCGGAGATATGTTGCCTTACATGTTTAACTACTATGGCCTTGGTAAGCTGGTGGGCAAACGCACCTGGGGTGGCCTGGTGGGCATCTGGGGCGTACCGGCCTTTATTGACGGTGGCAGCATGACGGCGCCTCGGTCGGGCTTTTACGACGTGAATGGTGAGTGGCAGGTTGAGAACTACGGTGTGGCACCGGATATCAATGTGGAGCAATGGACCAGCAAAACGGCAAAGGGCGAGGATCCACAACTGGATAAAGCCATTGAAGTTGGGCTGGCCGGTTTGAAAGGCTATCAGTCACCCATCAAACCAATGCCCAAAGCACCGGTTCGGGTGCCAGTGCCAGATTAGTCTCTGAGTCGGAACTGCCAATTGGAAGCCCGCTAAATGCGGGCTTTTCTATGGTTTCGGCAATGGATTAATCTCTACCGTAATATGGTCGCATGGCAGGTGATGACGTACCTTATGCTTGATGTCATCAGGCGTTAGCGAAGCGCTGGTGGCCACGCTGACAATCGCCGCATGATGCTTGCCGGATAGCTGCCAGTAGTGAAAATCGGTTACCACCGATGCGCCATCTTCCTCAATCAGGCGGGCGACTTTTGCTGCGTGTTGCGGTTTCGCGGCTTTATCTAACAACATACCGCTGCTGTGAGTCATCAGGCCCCAGGCCCACTTTCCAATAACCGCTGCGCCCACAATGCCCATAACCGCATCGGCCCACAGCCATCCATAAAACTTACCCAGTATCAGTGCAACGATGGCCAGCAAGGAGGTCAGGGTATCGGCGAGCACATGAAAATACGCGGCTTTTAGGTTGTGATCGTGATGCGCATGATTATGCTCATGATGGTCGTGGTCGTGGTCGTGGTCGTGGTCGTGGTCGTGGTCGTGGTCGTGGTGCCCGTGGCCATGATGATGGTGGTGATGATCATCGTGCAGTAAGAATACCGAGGCGACATTCACCACGAAGCCAATGATAGCCACCACAATGGCTTCATTAAAACTGATAGCCTGGGGCAGAAATAGCCGCTCTGTTGACTCAATCAGCATGAATAACGAAACGGTTGCCAGGGCCACCGCGCTGGCAAAGCCTCCCAGTGCATTGACCTTGCCGGTACCAAAAGAATAGTCGCTGCTGTGACGATGCTTACGGGAATACCAGTAAACAAACATGGAAACCGCAAAGGCCGCGGAATGGGTAAACATATGCCAGCCATCAGCGAGTAGAGCCATCGAGCCAAACCAGCTCCCCGCTACAATTTCCACCACCATGGTGATGGTTGTGAGTAAGAACACCAGGTTTACCTTGCGCTCTGATTCGCTGCTATCCACATAAAAGTTGTGCGAATGAGACCACTTTTCAGCAATATTTTTAGTCATAACAGGCCATCTGTTCGGTTTATTGATATACTATACCCCAGTATACCATTAAGCATGATAATTGGCAGAGCAGACTATGGCGCATATCCATAAAAATCAGCAGGCATTACTTACGCGGGTAAAGAAAATCCGCGGCCAGTTAAATGCTGTAGAAAAATCCATGAACGATGGCAACGAGTGTCTGGCCATCCTGCAGCAGGTTACTGCGATCAAAGGCGCCGTAAACGGACTGATGACCACGATTCTGGAAGATCACATCCGCGAACATGTGGGTAAGCCGGGACTCAGTGACGCAGAGCGAGCAGAGGAAGTAGAGGCGCTTAATAAAATTCTTAAGTCCTACCTCAAGTAGCATTACCAGGTTTTAGTGTTAGCATATTGGTATTGCGGCTAGACCCGCCGATTCGCTGCACCGGGAAGAACTGACTGTGCAATCAAAGTCACTCATTAGTCATTGCGCTAGCCTGTAGGTTTGTCTAGTATTTGTACAGCGCTGTCGTTTAAGTGCAAAAACGAACAGAGTCCCTCCTGTGGTCTATGCCGTTATCGGTTTTACTGCCTGTAATATCAGAAACCCTGTTTGTTCCTTTACAATAATTCAGGGATCCGACCATGCGTTTTATTATCCACCGAGCGTTACTTTGTATGTGTCTGGTAAGTTATTCTGGCTTTGCTCAGGATGAACCAGAAGAAAAACCACCTGTACCCGAAGCGAAAACTTCCGTCACCAGTCACAGCATCATAATCAATGGTAAAAAACTCAGTTATACCGCTACCGCGGGTACCATGCTGATGAAAAACGCCAAGCAGGAGCCGATAGCACTGTTTGGTTACACTTCTTACGTAAAAGAAGATACCAGCCTGCGCAAGCGGCCAATTCTGTTTGCTTATAACGGTGGGCCGGGCTCAGCGTCGCTGTGGTTACACATGGGGATCCTCGGTCCTAAACGAGCAGTGGTTAAAGACGTTGAGTTTGCCAATAATGGCCCGTATGGCTATGTGGTTAATGAATTCACCATTCTGGATAAGGCCGATATCGTGATGATTGATCCGGTTGGTACCGGCTTCTCGCGCCCGGTAGGAGAGGGCAAAGGTGAGGATTTTTGGGGCACCGACCAGGATATTCGCTCGGTGTCCGCGTTTATCAAGCAGTATATTACTGAGAATAACCGCTGGCAGTCACCCAAATTCATTCTGGGAGAAAGCTATGGCGGGATGCGCACTGCGGGTGTGGCCCAGGCGCTTACTAACGAAATGATTAGTCTGAATGGCATTATGTTGGTGTCGCCGTTTTTGCAGTTTGTGAATGGATTTGATTTTGGTCAGACCGACCTGCCTCATGTACTGTTTTTACCCACCTTTGCCGCCACCGGCTGGTATCACGATGCAATTGACAACAAACCAGCAACTCTAGCGGAGCATCTTAAGGCGGCAGAAGCCTTCGCCATAGACGAGTATGCCCCGGCCCTACTGAAAGGCGTACGATTATCGGCAGATAAGAAAAAGGCGCTGGCCGAAAAACTTGCCGCCCTGACAGGCCTTGAGGCGCAATACTGGCTGGATGCAGATTTACGGGTAAACCATCAGGTGTTTACCAAGGAAGTGCTAAGCGAAAGCGCACAAACGGTTGGGCGCATTGATTCTCGCTTTAAAGGAAACACTTTGTCGGTGCATTCAGAAGCGATGAGTTATGATCCTATGACCACCGCCATAGGCCCGCCATTACTGGCTGCTTTTATGGATTATTACCGTACCGAACTCAAATCTGAGCAGGAGGTGGATTACAAGGTATTTGGTGATGTGTTCAGCAGTTGGGACTGGGGTCATGTACAACCAAATGTTGGCTTCAAAATGCCCTTTCCCGACACTCTGATTGATTTATCCTATGCGATGATTCAGAACCCTAAAATGAAGGTGTTGTTTCAGCAGGGCTATTATGATTTGGCTACGCCGCACTTCACTACCCAGTACATGATCGACCATCTTAAAATACCGGCAGCATTGCGTAGTAATATCTCTACAGCCTACTATGAGGCGGGACATATGATGTATGTGCATGAGCCTTCAATGGCCCAGTTTAAAGCGGACCTGGCAACCTTTATCGATGCCAGCTTACCCAACTGAAGCGCGGATAAAAAACGTGGCCGGCGCGATAACGCAGCCGACCACATACGGAGGAACGCGGTTCAGGGCGCGGTTAAATAGCGCCTACTTTTACTTTAGAGCCATCCAGCAGTCGGGACAGGCGGTAGGGGTGGGTGTCAATTTGTGATTGTCGGCCCGTCACCAGGTCGGCTGCAATATGTGCAAGGCCTGGCCCAAGACCAAAACCATGAGCAGAGCTGCCTGCTGCCAGGAAGAAGCCTTCCACAGAATCAATTTCTGAAATAACCGGAATGGCATCAGGCGTGCAGTCTACAAAGCTGCCCCAGCTTTCTCCGATTTCCATTGCTTCCAGTGCAGGAAACAATGCCTTAACCGTTGCCAGGGTTTTTCTAAGGTTACTTTTTACCGGTGCCGGATCGAGAATGCGGATCTGTTCAAACGGCGAAATACCATCATTGGTCCAGCTATTCAGGGCTTCCGGGCCTTTAAAGAAAGAACTGCTAACGCCAAACTGTACGGCTTTAATACGCTGCATAAACATCGGCATGAACTGCTTAGCGTAACGAATGCCCTGCGGCGTAAATTCGAGTCGGGCGGTACCGCTGATGGCAACCGTGTAGGTGCCATCCAAGCGACGTGTAAGGGCAACCCCGTTGGTATAGACCGCATCACCAATACTCTTGATTGGCTTGGTCCGAAACGCGGTTTGACGCACGCTGGCCTGCGGAAAACTAATACCATGATGACGGCAGAAAGCTGAAGCCCAGGCGCCCGCAGCACACAGTACCCGGTTGGTTTTGATGGTACCGTGTTCAGTGATCACGCCCTCAACCTTACCGTTGGTAATATCCAGTCCTCGGGCTGCGCAGTTTTGATGAATGGTTGCACCCAGCGCACGGGCACCTTCGGCAATCATCGGCGCGGCAATAGCGGGTTCGCCCTTGCCATCGTCAATAGAGTGGACGCCGCCAATCCAGGTGCGACCACGGGCTGGGATCATTTCGTTGGCTTCTTTGGCATTGAGCATAACGGTTTTAACGCCATACTGTTTAGCCAGATCACGCCATGAATCCCATTGTGCTAATTGCTTGGGGTCGTCGGTGGCGTAGCGTAAACCGCAGCGTCTGAAGCCCAGATCGAAGCCGATATCCTTAGACATCTCATCCCACAGGCGCATCGATAGCCCGGAGGTAGGTAACTCACGTTCATCGCGGTTCTGCTGGCGACACCAGCCCCAGTTTCGACTGGATTGCTCACAGCCAACCTGGCCTTTTTCTACCAGCGCAACTTTGTAGCCCTGTTTGGATAAAAAGTAGGTGGCTGCCGCGCCGATAATACCGCCGCCAATAACGACGACATCGGCTTCTGCAGGAATTTTTTCATTGCTGGGAATTTGTTTCAGTTGTGGTGACATGTGTTTACTACCTACTCGGAAATTTTATGCTTCAACGTCGTAGCCAACAATGGCTTTGGTTTCGAGGTACTCTTCCAGCCCTTCGATGCCATATTCCCGACCGCTTCCTGATTGCTTGTAGCCACCAAAAGGCGCCTGAGGATCCCAGGCCGGATAGTTTATCAGTACCTGTCCGCTGCGGATTTGGCGGGCTACTGCTCTGGCTGCTGCCAAGTCGGCAGACTGTACATGGGCAGCCAGCCCGTACACCGTGTCGTTGGCTATTTCAATGGCGTGTTCAACACTGTCATAAGGAATAAGGCATAGTACCGGCCCGAAAATTTCTTCCTGGGCAATTGCCATATCCGGGGTGACATCACTGAACACGGTAGGGCGGGTATAAAAACCTCGTTCAAAGCCATTGGGGCGACCGGGGCCACCGGTAACACAGCGGGCGCCTTCGTCGATGCCACGCTGGATCATGGTTTGTACCCGCTCAAACTGCGGGCGATTGGCCAGTGGCCCGTGAGTAGCCAGTTCGTTATCCGCAAAGCCAATTACAATGGACTCAGCGGCTGTAGCAGCCAGTTGTTCCACTTCGGCCAGACGCTCGCGAGGCACCAGCATGCGGGTAGGTGCACTGCATGACTGCCCGTTGTTACGCATACCAGCCTGGACTCCGGGGCCAACGGCATTGGCAAAGTCGGCATCCGGCAGCAGAATATTGGGTGATTTACCGCCCAACTCCTGACCCACCCGTTTAACGGTTGGCGCAGCCGCCTGTGCAACCAGGATCCCCGCCCGGGTTGAACCGGTGAAAGAGACCATGTCGACATCCGGATGGCTGGCAAGAGGCTCACCCACATCCATTCCCTTACCATTGACGAGGTTGAAAACGCCCGCCGGAATGCCGGCATCATGGAGAATTTCAGCAAAGGCCAGGGCACTTAACGGTGATAATTCGCTGGGCTTTAACACTACTGAGCAGCCAACAGCCAGGGCCGGGCCGACTTTAGCGGTAACCTGATAGAGTGGCCAGTTCCAGGGCGTTATCAGACCTGCAACGCCAATAGGTTCGCGGGTAATAGCCGTGGTGCCACGCATTTTGGTGAATTCATAGCTGGCCAGGTTTTCCCGGGCAACACGGATGTGCGCGGCTGCCAGTGGCACTTGCGTAGACAGGGCGTAGCCTAACGTTGCGCCCATTTCCAGTGACATCAGGTTGGCCAGCTTGTCGGCGCGCTCATCGATTAGTTCCAGTACTTTATCCAGCACTGCAAGACGTTCTTCGACCGGTGTGGCAGCCCATAACGGGAAAGCCTTTTTGGCCGCTGCCACGGCAGCATTCAGATCCTGCTTGCCGCCTAATCCGATGGTCGCGGCAGGCTCTTCGGTTGCCGGGTTAATAACATCGAACGGCTTATCCTGTGATAAGGCAACCCACTCGCCATTGATATACGCCTGAGCAAGCCGGCGGGTATCAAGCAACTGTTCGACGGGTTGTATTGTCATGAGATATTTCCTGTTAAAACTGATTGCTGCAAACAGTCCCTGAACGAATGATTTGTTCACGGCAGATTCTGCTGCAAAGTATGAGAATAAATGAGAATCCAGTATAGGGGGGATGGTGCAGCATTGGTTGCCGCTTTGGCACCCTCAACAGCAAATTATATTAAAAAGTCAGGGCTAAACAGATCGAAAAGCGTGTGCCGGGCGCGCTAAACTGACATCCTACGGCTAATTAACACAGGCAGTACGCTGCGGGAGAAGGACTATGGCAAATTCACATGATCATGATATTGATGACTTACTGGAAGAATTAATTGCCTTCAGGCGTGATATCCATGCCCATCCTGAGCTCGCCTTTAAAGAGGTCGATACAGCTAATAAAGTTGCCCAGAGTCTGCGAGACATCGGCCTTGAGGTAACCACCGGCATTGGTAAAACTGGTGTGGTTGGTACCCTGAAAGCTGGTAATTCTTCCCGCACTATCGGCCTGCGTGCCGATATGGATGCCCTGCCAATTGTTGAGCAAACCGGCCTGCCCTATGCCAGCTGCAATCACGGTGTGTTTCATGGGTGTGGGCATGACGGCCATACAACCATGTTGCTTGGGGCTGCCCGCCACCTTGCGCGCAGCAAAAATTTCGACGGCACGGTACACTTTATTTTTCAGCCCGCTGAAGAGGGTGAAGCTGGCGCCAAAGCCATGATTGAAGATGGTCTGTTTGAACGATTCCCTTGCGACCGAGTGTATGCATTCCATAACTGGCCGGACTTACCGGCTGGCACTATTGCTACCCGCCCCGGCCCTATCATGGCGGCAGCAGATAAATTCTCTATTCAGGTGAAGGGCAAAGGCGGCCATGCTGCCGTGCCCCATCAAACTCCGGATGCTATTCTGGCGGCCAGCGAACTGGTAACACAGCTCAATACCATTGTATCCCGGCGGATCGCACCGACGTCTACTGCGGTATTGTCGGTTACTCAAATAAGCGGCGGCAGCTCACACAATGTATTGCCTGGGAGTGTGGAACTTACCGGTACGGTGAGAACGTTTGATCCGCAGGTTCAGGATCAGATTGAAGTGGCTATCCGCCAGGTTATTGAGGGGGTAGGCATTGCTACCGGCACCCAAATCAGTATTGATTACAATCGTTACTATCCGGCAACTATCAACGCCGATGCGGCTGCACAGCATGCACTGGCTGTGGCGGCAACAGTAGGTAATGCGGTTGAGGCGCCACAGCCCGCTTTTACCTCGGAAGACTTCGCCTTTATGTTACAGGCCTGCGAAGGCGCGTATATCTGGCTTGGGCAGGGCAAAGGGGGCAAACATATTCCTCTGCATCATCCGGAATTTGATTTTAATGATGAGATCATCGCCACCGGCGTTAAACTCCACGCTGCGCTGGTGGAGGATTTTCTGCCGCAACAGGGTGATTGAAATAACAGATTTGACCTGCCAGAGAAGAGTAAACAGCAAAATCTGTTGCCCACAGCCGGTAAAATCAATGCCATTGAACACAAACTGCAATACAGGCCTGAACCGCTAATGACTAACACTGCTTTTACCGTTCGTGAGATGCGTGAAGTCGACCTGACAACCTGCCTTGAATTTACTCAGCAAGTAAAGTGGCCGCATCGGATGGGGGACTGGCAACTGCATTTTTCGCAGGGTAATGGCAGCATTATCGAAAATGCTCAGGGTGATATCGTTGGCTGTATTTTATGGTGGGACTATGGAGATGAATACGCCACAGTAGGATTAGTGGTGGTGCCTGCTCACATGCAGGGTAATGGCCTGGGGCGCAAACTGATGGATACCGTGATGAGCCAGACCGGTGAGCGTAGCTTGCAACTGGTCGCTACGGTGGCCGGAAAACGCCTTTATCAGCAATGTGGCTTTACCGAAGCCGCTTTAATCTATCAGGTGCAGGGGCAATTGGCGGGAGCGGTCGAGCCGCTGTCGTCAGATGCCGGTATCAAACCGCTTGATACTAACAACCTGGCAGATATAATAACAATAGATGCCGCTGCTTATGGATGCAGCCGGGCGTCGTTACTTACTGCCGTGGCACAGCAAGGCAAAGGCCTGGTAGCTTATCGGGACGGCAAAGCTGTTGGTTATGCGATGTTGCGTACCAGCGGTCATGGTCAGACCCTGGGGCCGGTACTGGCTGATGATGACGACACCGCGAAAGCTTTAATCAGCCAGGTGCTGGCCAGTGAGACCGGCTTTATTCGGTTCGACTTAACTGAGCGGGCCAAAGGTATTCAGCCGTGGCTGGAGTCGCTTGGACTGGCGCAGGTTGATGAGGTCAGTCTGATGGTGAAAGGTGAGTTTTTACCAGCCAGAGCCAGCGGCTCGCATATTTACAGTCTGGTTTCACAGGCATTTGGATAAAAGGCAAGGATTGATGGGTAACTGGGTTAATTCTCTCGTTCTGGTACTGCTGCTCTCGGTGAGCACGCAGGCATTGAGCGTGGTATTTGACTCTCATGCTGCCCATCAGGAAACGGCTTCTCATCTGTCAGAGGCACGCCATAATGAAACTCACTCTGAGCAGGCTCAGCCGCCAGAAAATACCGCCGATAGCAGCGGACTGGACTGTCAGCACTGTTGTCATTGCCATGGCGCACAACACATTTTTCTCCCTTTATTGATTAAAACACCGCCGGTCGATGGCCACTATGCGGTGCGATACAACCTTAACCAACCCCCAGCCACCGGCTTCTGGCGTAATTTGCTGCGCCCGCCCATCGCTTAACAAAGAAAGTTTACAGCGCCCCGGTTGTTAGTAACCGGATGATTAACTTTGTTAAGAGATTAACCTATGAAACTGCAATTATGCGGTGCGGCGTTAATGACCGCACTGAGCTTTCCGGTTCTCGCCGGCGAGCAACCCTGGGCCAACTGGCTGATGAGCACGGTGGAGCGCCACCCCATCATGCAGGCCTATCAATACGAAACCAGTGCCGCAAAATACCAGGCACAAGCCCTGAATAAACCAATTTATAACCCATCCCTGGATACCTCTGTGGAAAGAGAGGGCAGTGAGACTAATTTTCAAATCGGAATGTCATCGGATATTGACTGGTGGAATGTAAGAGAGGCTCAGTCGGAGGTTGGCAGACTGCAGGCTGAGCAGCGTGCACTAACGGTGCAGATAGCCACTAATGATCTGCTGGCGCAAATCCTCAATGCTCAGATTGATGTTCAGCTGGGACAACAGGGATATGAGCTTGCTCGCTTACAGGTAGAGCAGGATCTACGGCTACTCAGATTAACCGAACAACAATTGGCTGCGGGTGAGGTTAACCGCACCGAACTGGCCATGGCAAAGTCAGTAGTGGCGCAGGGCATGGTCGCGGAAAACGAGCGCCTCAGTGCATGGTTAAGCGCACAAAAAACGCTACGCACACTGGCTGGTGAGAAGGCTGCGGATGTCCCGGTTAACAAGGAGTTCTTTCAGGCGCAACCACAGGTACCCGCGCCGCAACAATTACTCGCCTTGCCTGGAGTAAAACAGGCACGACTCGAGTGGCTGGCCGCTACTGCCAGCGCAGAGCAACAACAAATGGCAAATAAGCCGGTACCTAATGTGGGATTTGGCGTTGGTCGTCAGGCCGGGGAATCGCTGTTTTCTGTCAGCGTGTCTGTGCCTGTTCAGTTTCGCAATGACTTCAGCGAGGTCGCCCTTGCTACCCGAGAACTGGCTCTGGCCAGCGAAGAGCGCCTGCACGCGCAAATGCGCGATACCCGTGAAGCAGTGCGTAACCTGGCCGAACAACTTCAGCAAACCCGTTTGCGTTTTGAGCAATGGCAGGCACTGCACGATAACGAAATGACCGAGCAGGTTGAAGTACTTCAGCAACGCTATGCGCAGGGCGATCTTAGTCTTGCTGACTATCAATGGCAGGTGCAGCAACTCAGGGATGGCATGCAGGCTGGCCTGACGCTGCAACAAAACTACCAGCAAACTTACGTTGCTTATCTGCATATCACCGCCGGGTTGGCGGATGTGGTTTCTTCTTTAATTTCCCCGGAGCAGTAACATGTCACACTTACACAAATATCTGGCGGTGCTGAGTATCACTGCCCTGTTTTACTCTTCTGTTGCGCCAGCCCAGGAGCATGATCATGCTCATGAGCCAGAGCAAGAAACCGCAGCACACACTGAAGAGCAGGCCCATGGTCACGACGAAGAACACGGCCACGACGAGCAAGGTGAAACCACTACGGTGAGCCTCAGTGATGGGCAGCGGCAGACGGCCGATATTCACCTTGAAACGCTGCAACCCATGACCCTAAGTGAACAGGTTTATGCGCCGGGCGAAATCAAGGTAAATGGCTATCGCAGCTATATTGTGTCGCCTCGGGTCAGTTCTGTGGTGACTGCCCGCCATGCCACACTGGGTGAAAAAGTGATGGCAGGTCAGCCACTGGTCACGTTGTTCAGTGAAGAGATGATCACCGCGCAGAGTCAGCTCCAGCAGGCGTATGTGGAGTGGCAGCGGGTCAGTAAACTCGGGCAGAGTGCGGTGGGTGAAAAGCGCTTTGTCAGTGCCCGAACCGAATACAATGCCGCCAATCGGCGTTTACAGGCGCTGGGCTTATCTGCCGCTACCATTGCCCGCATAGAGCAAAACACTAATTACCCGCTGGGAGAATATACGCTTACGGCACAAACGCCGGGTCTTATCATGACCGATGAGTTCAATCAGGGGCAACGCATTGAGCCCGGCCAGCCATTGATGTTGCTGTCTGATGAGGCGCATCTATGGGTCGAAGCCCGCTTGTCGGCCCAGGATGACCTGCATTTACAGCCGGGCGATCAGGCCAGTGTTGTAGTAGGCGATATTTCAGCAATTGGTACGGTTATCCAGGAGTCGCACACTATCGATCCGGTGAGTCGGACGCGTACAGTGCGCCTTGAACTGGATAACCAGGACCATCGTTTTCACTCCGGTATGTTTGTCGATATTTATTTTAACGGACCACAAACCGACGCCATCCTGGCGGTGCCTCAGTCGGCGCTGATGCGCAACGCTGACGGCGAATGGCAAATCTTTATCGCTGATGACGACGGTGACTTGATCCCACAAGTGGTGACACTCGGGCCGCAATACGGTGACTGGCAGGCTATAAGTGGTGTTAAGCCCGGCCAGACCTATGTGAGTCGCGGGGCCTTTTTTGTTGCATCGGAAATCGCCAAGGGCGGTTTTGATCCACATAACCATTAACAGGGGCTTATGATGTTTGCATGGTTAATAAGCCGCGCGGTGAAGCTGCGCTTTGTATTGTTACTGGTGCTTGTGGGGCTGTGTGTGATGGCTGCACTGATGATCCCGCGCCTTAATCTCGATGCCTTTCCGGATGTCACCAATATTCAGGTAGCGATTAATACCGAAGCGCCGGGGCTGGCAGCCGAAGAGGTAGAGCAACTGATTACCTATCCCATCGAAGCGGTAATGTATGCGCTGCCCGATGTTGAGGAGGTACGTTCAATCTCCAAAACCGGGTTATCCGGCATTACCGTTGTGTTTAAGGAAGGTACGGACATTTATTTTGCCCGGCAACTGGTATTTGAACGGTTGCAGGTAGCCGCTGAGATGATCCCGGAGGGGGTTGGAGTGCCTGCCATTGGCCCCAACACCTCGGGTCTTGGCCAGGTGTATCAATATCTGTTGATTGCCGAACCGGACTCAGGTTTCGACAGCATGGCATTACGCAGTCTCAATGATTACCTCATCAAGCTTATGTTAATGCCGGTTGATGGCATTACCGATGTGCTGTCGTTTGGCGGCTATGTACGTCAGTATCAGGTAAATCTTTATCCCAACCGGCTTTTGTCTTATAACCTGACCCAGCAGGACGTGGTGGATGCTTTATCCCGCAATAATAACAATGCTGGCGGCTGGTATATGCAGCGCGGACCCGAACAACTGGTGATCCGCGGTACTGGCTGGCTGTCATCAGGTCAGCAAGCACTGGAGGAGCTTAAGCAAATTCCACTGAAAACGTCAGGCGCAGCCATTGTAACAGTGGGGGACGTGGCTGAAGTCAGATTTGGCAGCGAAATACGCCAGGGGGCCGTGACTATGTCAGTTAAGCACGCCGATGGCAGTATCAGCAACCGCGGCGAGGTGGTGTCCGGTGTGGTGTTAAAACGCATGGGGGCTAACACCAATGCCACTATCGAAGGCATTAATGCCCGGCTGGATTTAATTGCTAAAGCACTTCCTGAGGGCGTTCACTTTGAACCCTATTACGATCAGGCGGATCTGATTAACCAAGCAGTAGATACCGTAGTAAAAGCCCTGTTGCTGGCCTTTATGTTCATTGTCATTGTGCTGGCACTGTTTCTGTTAAGCGTGAGGGCAACGGTCCTGGTGTTGCTGTCTATCCCGGTTTCCATCGGATTGGCGCTGGCCATGCTCAGCATGTTGGGGATATCTGCCAATCTGATGTCTCTGGGCGGAATGGCAGTAGCCATTGGCATGCTGGTGGATGGTTCGGTGGTAGTAGTGGAGAATATTTACCAAAAATTACCAAAAAACAGTACTGAAACCCATAAAATACCCACTTTAGTGGTGATTGCGGCCCAGGAAGTGGCAAAACCTGTCTTTTTTGCGACGCTGATTATTCTGGTGGTATTTACCCCGCTGTTCAGTTTTGAGGGGGTCGAAGCCAAGCTGTTTCAGCCAATGGCCATCGCCATTATGCTGGCCCTCATTTGCGCCGTGCTGGTGGCGTTGATATTTGTGCCGGTACTGGCCACCTTTTTACTGAGCGCACGGCCGGTTAAGCAGCGCAATAACCCTCTTCTTAGTGTACTGGAGCGCAGTTATGCGAGACTGCTCAAGGTTACTATGGGACAGCGAAAATGGGTTTCTGGCAGTTCATTGGTGTTGATATTGATTGCCGGCGTGCTGCTCCCGCGGCTGGGCACTGAGTTTGCGCCGGAGCTGGAAGAGGGAACCATTAACCTGCGGGTGACACTGGCACCTTCAGCCAGTCTGGAAACGGCGCTAAGCGTGGCTCCGAAACTGGAAAGCATGTTGCTGGAATTTCCTGAAGTGACCTATGCGGTGAGTAAAATTGGCCGCGCCGAGATTGGCGGCGACCCGGAACCGGTAAACAATATAGAAATCTATTTGGGCCTGCGCCCGGTCAGTGAGTGGCAAACCGCGACCAACCGAGTGGCACTGCAGGAAGCCATGGCCCATAAACTGGAGGCGCATCCGGGATTACTGTTTAACTTCTCGCAGCCTATTGCTACCCGCATAGACGAACTGCTCTCCGGAGTTAAAGCGGAGCTGGCAATCAAACTATTCGGGCCCGAACTTGATGTACTGGCTGAGTATGGCCAGCAGATTGCTGAAGTAGTCGGCGGCATTGCGGGCGCTCAGGACGTAGCGATGGAGCAAATAAGCGGCGAAGCTCAGCTAGTCGTGCGGCCGGTGCGTAAGCAGCTTAGTCGTTATGGCCTGGACGTCGCGGATGTGATGAATCTGGTCCAGCATGGGCTTGGCGGCGCTTCAGCCGGGCAAATTATTAACGGTAATGAGCGGTACGATATCGTGGTGCGTTACGCCGAGGCCTTTCGGGATGATATCGCTGCCATCAAAGAACTACGACTGCTGACCGCTCAGGGGGCCTGGATCCGCTTGCAGGATGTCGCGTCTGTGGCGATTGAGTCTGGGCCGCCTCAAATCCGCCGGGATGATGTGCAGCGCCGGGTAGTGATTCAGGCTAATGTTGATGGTCGTGATATGGGCAGCGTGGTTGCCGATATTCAGGCCGCCATAGAAGCTGAGGTTGCCCTGCCTGGCGGTTATGCCGTGCAGATTGGCGGGCAGTTTGAGAATCAGCAACGCGCCATGCAGCGCTTAATGCTGGTAGTTCCAATATCTCTGTTGCTGATTGCTTTGCTGTTATATTTTGCGTTTACCGATATTCGCCTGGTTGCGCTAATTATGGTGAATATTCCGTTAGCCGCCATTGGCGGAGTGTTTTCTTTGTATGTGAGTGGTCACTATTTATCTGTGCCAAGTTCAGTAGGTTTTATCACTTTGTTTGGTGTGGCTGTATTGAATGGTGTGGTGATGGTGGAAAGCATCAATCAGCGGCGAGAACAAAGCACAGATCTGAGTGCTGCCATCTTCGATGGTGCCTGTTCACGACTTCGGCCGGTATTAATGACTGCGCTGACATCGGCGTTGGGGCTCATTCCAATGTTGTTGTCTGACGGACTGGGTGCAGAAATCCAAAAGCCATTGGCGGCGGTGATAGTTGGTGGGCTTATCAGTTCTACCTTGCTCACACTGGTGGTTATTCCGTCACTCTACAGCAGCTTTATCAAGCAAAAATCAGCGGCGTAATTATCCGCTGATTTTGCTACACAACCCAACAATTATGCCCCGCAGCAAAACGCTTTCAGAGTAAGCTGCCGGGGCATCAATCGTATACTAAACCCTCATGCTTTCATGTGTTCCCAGGGACGGGGTTATCTTCCTATTTTATTCACATTGCCATTAACCGGAGTTTAAATGAGCTTATTGCAAACCGTTGTTCAGCATCCTTCAGAAGCACCTGCTACCAGCCACGCCGATCCTAAAATTTTATTAGAAGGTAATCCGTTACTGGAAAAGTGGGCGCACGTGGCGTCGGGCAACGACAAGATTAAAGTGGGTGTAATGACCTGCGAACCCAGTGTTAACCGCTCGGTGAAAAAAGGCTTCTTTGAGTTTTGCTATATCATTGAAGGGCTGATTGAGCTGACAGAAGATGGTGGTGAGCCAGTTACTTATAAAGCTGGTGATACCTTTTTAATGCAGGAAGGTTTTGCCGGTACCTGGCGGACTATCGAAAAATACAAAAAAGTTTATGTGTGCGTTTACGATTAAGCGTTACCTGACACTAAAAAAGGCAGCCTCAGTGCTGCCTTTTTAATTACCTTAATAACCTCTGAGTTTATCCACTTCACCGGTCATGGTTTTACCGGCCAGCCAGAGTTGCAGGTTTTCTACCAGTCGTAATGCCGCCGTGTCATTGCGTGTCACCGATGCAATGTGTGGCGTAATATGAATATTCGGGTGATCCCAGAAAGGATGGCTTTTGGGTAATGGCTCAGGATCAAACACATCCATAATGGCTTCGCTGATGTGTCCGGCATCCAGATGAAACAGCAAATCGTCGGCTACAAGCTGTTCACCACGGCCGGCGTTTATCAGTGCGGCGCCCTTGGGCAATTTGGCCAGTAATTCTGCGTCAAGAATGCCTTTGGTGTTGGCCGTTAAGGGCAATAAACTAATCAGAATGTCAGTGTTGCCCAGCATTTCAGCAGACGGCGTGTCACCTGAAAAAGTTAGCACACCAGGGAGTTGCTTGGTGCTGCGGCTATAGCCCTGCACGGCGAAGCCCAGCCCGCTTAACGTATACGCCACCTGGCTACCCAGTTCGCCCAGGCCCAGAATGCTGATAGTGCATTCATGGGGGAGCTTAACGCTGTGGGGCTGCCATAGGTTCTGGTGTTGCTGGCGCTGATAGCGAAATATGTCGCGATGGAGCATCATGACCGCCGTTAGCACCCAGGTTTGCATCTGGGTGGCAATCGAGGGGTCTATCATTCTCACCAGTTTTAAATGAGACGGGAGTGACGCCGGCGCGAATTGATCAACACCGGCGCCTACGGAGAAAATGGCTTTAAGGTTAGGAAACTGCTGCTGATAATTGTCAGGCACTGTCCAGGTGATAATGGCATCTACGGCTTCTGGCTCTGGCACTTCAGGCCAGGTAAACCAGCGCACTTCGGGTAATGCAGCATTTACGGCTTGCTGCCAGCACTCGCCCCGCTCAGCGGGGCCTTTATACAATAGGGTTAGCGCCACTTACTACTTTTCCGGTTTAAACAAAGTGGTTAGCGGATAGTGGAGTTTTTCGATTGGCGACTTCAGTACGATATAGCTGAAGTATTTTGCAATGCCAAAATCCTGTTCCAGTATCTCTTCCATCAGTGTTTGATAATGGGTAATCCCACGGGTAACAAATTTGAGCAGGTAATCATAACCGCCACTGATCAGGTGACATTCAATCACTTCATCAATGGTGCGGATATTGCGCTCAAACTTCGCGAAGTCTTCCATGTGGTGATCGGTTAACGTGACTTCAGTAAAGACTGTTGCCGTTTCACCTAATTTATCCAGCGCAATTTTTGCGTTATAGCTAGTGATATAGCCGGCTTTTTCCAACCGTTTAACTCGCGCCAGGCATGGGCTTGGCGACAGAGCGACTGCATCCGCCAGGTCGGTATTGGTAATCCGCCCGTTTTTTTGCAGTTCTGCCAGTATATTAATGTCAATGCGGTCTAATTTAGTGCCAGCCACAGTATTATCCTCTTAGTACTTCTCGGTCTTCGTCACATTACCGTCATCATGGAAAACAGTCACCTGATTTACATGTAGCACAGGGTAATTCTCGAAGTGTCCGGACCAGCTGGAATGTCCAGCCAGCCCGATTAAGCAGTGTTAAAAGGCGTACTTAACGCTGACTTTCGCCTGACGAGGTGCGCCTGGCATGGTCCACATAGCCGAGTAAGAACTGGCGTAGTACTCTTTATCGAACAGGTTTTCGATATCGGCGTTTATGCTAAGTGAATCCGTTAGGTTTACTGAACCAAACAGTCTCACCGTGGTGTAGCTTGGTAAGATGTAATTCGGATCGATCAGTTCCCCCGGGCGTTCGTCTACATAAGTTACGCTCGCGCCCACTTTAGACTCTTTACCGGCAATATCCATGTAATGAATGCCCGTTACGTTTAACTTGTGTTCCGGAATATTCAGTAACTGTGTACCCGCCGGAATATTCACCAGCCAGTCAGCATTGATAATGTCGTTGGAAGTGGTGGCATCAACAAACGCGTAGGCAACAGTGACCATAGTGTCCTCACCGAGCATGGCAGTTAGATCCACTTCGATACCCTGACTCTCCGCTTCACCAATAGTGTCTGAGAAACCGGCATTAGCAGGAATTGGATCGGCGGCCAGAACGTTAGATTTCTCGGCACGGAACAAAGCTACTGTACCGGTCAGACTCTCGTCTTCATTATTAAACTTAACCCCGGCTTCGTAAGATTTACTTTCTTCCGGCTCAAAGGTTTCGCCCGCCGCGTTTGACCCTGAGTTAGGACGGAAGCCTTCTGAATAGCTGGCATAAAGGGTATAGAGCGATGACGCCTCATACACCAGGCCAAATCTTGGGCTGGTGGTGGTTTGAGACTGCGATGAGACGGTCACCGGATCAGTGCGGTAATTCTCAAATTCCTGATCATAGTTATCCACCCGGATGCCCACCTGCATTTTGAACTTTTCGGTGACATCAATCTGATCCTGGAAGTAAACCCCTACTGACGTTTGGTTCTCAGAATCGAAACGATTTGGCGATAAGTCTGGCAGTGGCTGACCATATTCTGGGTTATATTTGTTTACCGCATAAGTGGTATCATTTACGCCCCAGGCAACGCGCCAGCGATTCTGCAAGATGTCGAGGGTGTAGTCGTAGGCATCCGCACCAATCAAAATATGGTGGTCCATGCCCGCCAGTTCCACAGTCCCACTTAATTCAATGCGGCCAGCTAAATCTTCGGCGTCATAATTACGATACAAACGGCGACGATTAACGGTTTCTTCAAAGCCTTCCTCGGTGACTAACTGGCGTCCGCCGAGTTCCACTTCAGAAGCATAGCCTTCGAATGAAGATTCACGATAACTTAAACCGGCCAGTAAGCTCCAGTCGCTGTTTAACTGATGCTGCAGGGTTAACTGATGGCCGGTGGCTTCGATTTGCACCGGACCATCGTTTGGTTCGCCATAAAATACATCAAGCGGTACATCAAAATAGTCATAGTTAGTGACTAGTACACCGCGGTCGAAAATCAATTCCTGATCGAGGTATTCAAGTTCATATACCAGACTGGTATCGCTTGAGATGTTGTAGTGGAAAGATGGGCTGATAGACAGTTTCTCGGAATACACTTCGTCGCGGAAGCTGCCTGCATCTTCGTAGGCGCCGTTTACACGGAAGGCGAGATCGTCGGTGATGGCATTGGTGTAATCACCTTCAAGGCGGTACAGGTCGTAGCTGCCTGCTGTGGCCTGAATATATCCTTCTTCATAAAACTGCGGCTTTTTAGTGATGATATTAATGGTACCACCCGGTTCACTGCGGCCGAATAATGCTGAGCCCGGGCCTTTAATGACTTCGATAGCCTGGATGTTTGACGTTTCACGGCGACCACTATAGCCGCGGCCGGCGCTAAAACCATTTACCAGGTAGCCGCCTGGCAGGTTTTCATCGCCTGCGAAACCGCGGATGGCGAAGCTGTCCCACATACCACCAAAACTGTTCTGGCGGGCAATACCGCTGGCAAAGTCTATAGCACTCTGGAAGTCATTAACCCCCAGATCGTCCAGCAGTTCGGCACTGACGACATCAATATTTTGTGGCATTGATTTAAGAGGAATATCACCACGATACGGTTGACGCTGCTGAACAACTTCAATTTGCTCGATGTCATCGGCATCGGCGTTAGTCTGGGCGTTGACAGTGGATGACAGTGCGACTGATACAGCAGCTGCAAGCACTGACTTCACGATAATTCTGTTGGTGTTCATCTTGTGTTGTTCTCCAATGAGTTCTCTGGTCAACGGCAAAAGGAGGTATCCGACAGCCTGTGGTTGTTATTGTGCTATCTGAAATTCTTTTTTTAAGTGGATAATCCTTCCACAATCAGTATAAGTGTAACGCCGCGCTCAAATTGCGTTGAAAAATCCCCTCTGCGCAGTGAAAAATATCAAGCCTTAGGTTGATGCAGCAGAAAATGCTAATTGGATAAAAAAAGCTGGAAATGGCGAAGATTGGCGACCTTTAAAACAGAAAATCGTATACGAAAAAGAGCTTTCAGGTGGTAGGCTCACGATTAGCGCCAGAAAACGACGCTAATCTGCAGTATATTGAGGTGAACGACATTTTAACTAGTGCGTGTTTCGGTCCGCCAAAACCACCAGGGAAGCACTGCAGGCAGTAAAATGCTTGGCAGAAGCAGGCCTATCACTAAAATGCCGGCAAAATCTGCGGGCAGTATCCACACCAGAATGGCGCTGATGGGTCCTGCCGTGATGGCCAGCATAGGAGCAAGGCTTAATTTCGTCAATTGCCGAAATTAAGCCAGATGGATTACGATATATTAAAAGCGGTAACTAATGCTGGCGCGCAGTGTGCGTGGTTCAATAGGATGGTAGTGGAGGTCTTCAACACCCTCTTCAGGCTCACCAGGCAGGCGGCTGGCATACCAGTAATCGATATCATGGTCGTTGCTGTCCAGCAGGTTAAGTACCGACAGGCTGCCCTGCCACTGGTCAACTTCATACACCAGGCTGGCGTTGACTACAGTAAAGGTGTCGGACTGGCGTTCTTTAAAGCTATCCAGCGTACGTTTACCAAAGTACCGTACGCGCAAATCGCTGCGCCAGTAATCGTTCATTTGCCAGTTAAGGCCAACACTGGCAACTACCGGTAATGAACCTTCAATATACTTACCTTCGCCGGGTTCATCCTCGCGGTATTTCGAATCAGTCCAGGCAAATTCCAGATCAGTGGTCAGGTTAGATGTAAACCAGTAATAGGCGGAGAATTCCACACCCCAGCGGCGGGATGCACGGCTGGCTTCTGTGTTACCGGCATCGCCAACGAAAACCAGTTCAGAGTCGTTCTCCAGATACCATAACGAAAGTGAGGCATTGTAGTAGCGATAGCGTGCCACCCTTAAGCCAATTTCTGCACCTTCGCCTCTGACCAGCAAATCAACCGGTTCAGCCGCCTCGCCAGTGGCTGGGTCGATACTGATAACCGCGCCGCGGGCATCGTTGGAGTGAAAAGACTGACCCACATTTACATAGGCCTGCCAGGCATCATTTAAAATATAGCTCAGGCCGCCTTTGAGACTGGTGATGTTATCGCTGTCGTCACCACTGTTTGCGCTTAAATCACTGTTAACGTCCACAGCCAGGTAATCGTGGCGGATATCCACATGGCCAATTAAGTTGTCGGTAATATCAACATCAACCTGCAGAAACGCAGCCACCGAATACTCATCCACACTGTCGCGTCGAACCGGCGACTGACGAACGCGCTGGTTGGTGCGATACAGGCCTACTTCGCTGATGTCGTCATAACGCCATTCCAGGCCGCCAGTAAAATGTACGTGAGAATCACCTACAGTTGTCGAATGGAAACGGGTAAGTGTACCGCCATATATTGCGCGGTCGTCGACCTGTTCAAACTGATCGCCTGCCTCAGGGTTATCCAGAAAATAAGTAAAGTTAGAGAACAGGTTCAACTCGCTGGAAATGGCATAGGCGTTTACCATCCAGTCGGCCGATTGCCAGTTAACCGATAAGCTGTAGCGATTGGACTCACCGCCGAGCGTTGGATCCAAAGAGCCCAGTTCATCTATCAGGCCGCTTTGTACCGCGCGCAGTGGGATCTGATCGGCAGAATTCCAACTGTTGTCGTAACCTAAAAAAGTAATGTGCAGGATGCTGTCGTCAGTCACCTGTCGAAAACGGGCGAAGGCACTGGTTTTCGCAATGTCTTCATCTATATCGGTCCAGGGGCCGTCGTATTGCTGCCATTCTCCACCCACTGCAAGATTACTTTCGCCCACTGCTAAGTTAGTGGCTGCCACAGTGCGCAGGAAACCATTTTCGCCAATCTCAAGCTTGCCGAAGGGTTGATCAAAAGATGACATCAGCGAAAAATTGGCTGAGCCAGCCACAGAAAAATCCCCCTGCATCGCGCGGTAGGGCCCTTTCTGATAATCGATGCGCTGAATAAATTCAGGGGTGATAAAGTTAAGGTCGGTATAACCCTGACCGTGCCCGTGAGTGCGCATGTTCACCGGCATGCCATCCAGTGAAATACTAAAGTCGGTGCCGTGATCGAGGTTAAAACCCCGCAGAAAGTACTGATTCGCTTTACCTGAACCGCTGTGTTGGGTAACCACCATGCCCGGCACGAATTCCAGTATCTCGCCAGGGCGCAGCAACGGGCGCTGGGCAATGTCGCCGGTACCGATTACGCCTTCTGAGGCAGAAATCGACTCACCTATCAGGTCGCTTTGTTTACCAAATACCACCACGCGCTCAATATGCGGGCCATCTGCGAATGCTGTGGCAGAGGCCAACAGCGAGGTAGAAAAAATCAGATATTTCAAAACTCAAACTCTAATAAAAAAGGAACTTACTGATCTTAACGTTTTAGCCAGCGGATTGGATGCAGGATCCGATAAAAAGGGCAAATCACTCGACATGAAATGCTTTCACTTATTGGCAGAGAGGAAAGGAATGCTTATGTGTATGACAAAATTGTAAGACTGAACACTAACAATATTGTCAGTTGAACATCATAAAAACTCTTATTAATGTGTTGCTTATAACATTTTGTTAATAAGTTAACCGATGAACATACTGGTAATTGGATGTGGGGCGATTGGCAGCTTTTATGCCGAACGTCTGGCGAATGCCCGGGCAACTGTCACTGTCACAGCTCGCGGTGCACATCTGGATGCGCTAAAGCGTAATGGCCTTACAGTGATCCACGATGGCGAAACCCGCCATCAGGACGTCATTGCCTGTTCTCATCCTGAATTACAATCTACCAGCAAAGTTGATGATTTCGATGTCATAGTCATTGCGCTGAAAGCTACGCAAACCAAAGCGTTGCTCAACGAATTGGGAAGCTGGTTAGTCGCTGGCAAAACACCAGTGCTGTCGGTGCAAAACGGCGTAGATAACGAGCCTTTGCTGGCTTCTGTAATTGGGCAGGCGCGTGTATGGGGCGGCTTGTCGGTGCGCAGTGGTGGCGAAATATCACAGCCCGGGGTGGCCACAACCACTGGCATTTATAAAGTCATTATTGGCCCCTGGCCCGCGTCTAATACCATCCCTTCTAATTTAACGGCCTTGGCCAGTCTGTGGCAAAGCCAGCATGTCCCCCTTGAGGTAAGTAATGATATTCGCAAAGAGCTGTGGAAAAAACTGATTGTGAATTGTGGGGTGAACCCGCTGTCGACGGTCACGCGACAAAAAACCTATGAGTTAACCCATCAGCCGGAGCTCGCCCAAAAGGTTTATGGCGCCATGCAGGAGACCGGCAGGGCAGCCGCTTACGATGGGGTAGAAATCACCCCTGATGAAGTAGATGACATGTTCAACCTTATCAAGTCTTTTAACTCCATTAAAACCTCCATGTTAATTGATCTTGAGAAAGGCAGAGAGTTGGAGCTCGACGCTATTTTAGGCAGCGTGATTGCCCGTTGCCGCTTGCTGGGTAAACCAGCACAAATTACCGAATCTCTATGGACAGAGCTGACTTCAAAACCCTTGCCAGACAGCCTGGATGGCTTGTTTAACCGGGAATAAAAACACCGTTTGTCGAAGTAAGGAGCCTTACCGTGTTGTCGTCATTAAAAAGAAAGCTCTACGTGCCGGTGGCTATACTGGCCATTGTGGCCATCATTGCCCTGATTACCTCATTCTTTGTGATTTCTGTATTGGGCAATGCCCAATCCTCGGTGGAAGCCATCGAGCGCTACGCGGCAAAAGCCCGGCAAACGCAGTTTATGCTGGTGAATTATTTTGATGGTGAGGTTAGCGTAGCTGTGCTAACTGACGCGGTAAATGAACTTAAAAATATCCCGGACTCGCTGACCACACACGTGGAGGCCAATGAGTTTTCCGGTATAGCTAATCGGATAGCCCGGGCTGACGACCACCGTCAGCAAATGCTGCAACTGGAAGAGCAGTTACTGGCGGCCACCGACAGTTCCATTAATGAGTCAAATTCGTTTTTAAAATACGTTGCGAAGAAGCTGCTGAAAGATCCGGTGTCGTTGCCTGAAGGGGAAGTGCGCACCATCATTGGCGCCACCAATAACACCGACACTAACTATCGTATCCAACGCCTGTTTCTGCGCATGATAAACGATAGTAGTCTGGTTCCTGAGTTGCGCGAATATATCAGTACCGCCATCGAAAATACCCGCAAAGACCTTATTGCGCTCACCGGCACGCCGGTTGAAAACGCCGCTCGGCGTGGTTTGGAGCTCAATATTCAGGCCCAGGAAGTCAGCGAACAATACATTGACAATGCGGCGCGGCTGAGTGAGCTAAGAAAAGCACTGCTAAGTGATTTTTCAGAGTTTATAACCCTTCTGGGCAACGTTCAGACCAGCCGGATTGATGAGAGCTTTGCCGACGTGCGGGGCGCTATCATTATGCTTTCAACGCTGACTATTATTGGCATTGTGCTGGTGGTCTTTATTAACCTGGCGGCCGGGCGCAGTATTACCCAAAGTCTGGACTTAATCAGTAATCGCGCGGGCAAGCTGGCCGACGCCGGCGGAGATTTATCAAAGAGGCTGGATGAGAGTGGCGATCGTGAAATCGCGCAACTGGCTCAACAGTTTAATCGCTTTATTGAGCATATCCGGGGGATTGTGGGCGAAGTGAAAGAGTTGTCTGCTACAACTTCCTCCATGGCCAGCTCTGTGAATACCGGCAACCAGTCGATTGCCCGGGATCTGGAGGCACAGCTGGAACAGGCTGATGGCCTGGCGACCTCCGCCGAAGAAATGCTGGCTTCCATTGAACAGGTTACCCAGCACGCGGCCGGGGCGGCCAAGGAGGCCAGCAATGCACTGGCAGAAACCCGTAATAGCCAGGCACTGCTTAATTCAACTCTGGCTAACAGCCAGACCATGTCCAGTGATGTGGCCAACGCTACCGGTCAGATGGAAAAACTGGCCGGGCTGGCCGAAGAAATTGGCGGCGTGGCTGAGGTGATAAATTCCATTGCCGAGCAAACCAACCTGCTGGCGCTGAATGCGGCTATTGAGGCGGCCCGTGCCGGTGAACATGGCCGTGGCTTCTCGGTAGTAGCCGACGAGGTTCGTAATCTGGCCACTAAAACCCAGCAATCGCTGGGCCAGATCCAGGTGTCTATAGACGGGCTTCAGGGCGCTACCGAAATTGCAGTTAAGGCAATGCAAAGTACCCATTCTGTCAGCGATGAAATGGTTAAGCATACTCAGGAGGCCGCCGCTTCGCTTGCTCAGGTCACGGATATTATTGCTGCGATTGCCGACAATAATCACCAGATAGCGCTGAGTGTGGAAGAGCAGGCTGTGGTAATACGCGGTGTAAACAGTGCTGTAGTGGCCATCAGGGATTTATCGGCCAATGCTCAGCAGCGAACACAGAATGCGGCAGGTTCCACCGCCAGTATGTCGCAGCAGGCGGAGCAGTTACGCCTGTTGGTAGCCAACTTTAAAACCGGCTAGAGCACCTGCAGCAGTAACATGCCTGTTGCCGCCTGGCACAGTATGCCTGCCAGTAACACCGCGCCGTCTTTGCTCATCATTCCCACCGCGGTGAGGGTTATGGAGAAGGCAGGCACTGCTGCAGCAAAGGGCACCACTTCCAGTGGGATCATGCTCAGGGCAAACAGCGCGCAATAAACAGCAACAAAACGCGACGCCGGGCTTTGAGTTAACCCGGTTAAGCGCGGAGTGAGTATTTTCTCGGCTTTTACCACGTAGGGTCTGGACTTTTCTACTGCACTTTCCAGCTTTGCGTGGCTCAGAGAGCGATTCTTCAGAACGGCGGGTAACCAGGGATGTTCGTCGCCAACTGCCATCTGTAAGCAGATTATACACAGTGTTACGCCACAAATAGACGGTACACCGGGGATAGCGCCGGTAGGCAGCAAGGCTATAAGAGCAGGCAGAAGCAAAAGTGGCCCGAACCCGCGGCTTTCAAACTTGTTGACCACATCGCCCACCGACACCTCGCCAGTGGTTTTGTCCAGCAGATCGTCCATGATGTCACTGACTTTGTTTTTACTCATGCCTGATTATCCGTGTCTGTGAATACACCTATCATACACTATCCGAACTTTATGATAGCGGCATGACCAGACTGCCATTATTAAAACTCATTGCTGGTTTTTCGGGGGATTACAGACAGGGCCCTTGTCTAAATCTTATTGTGCCTGGAGATTGTGATCTGTCTGTAAAGATCATTCTTTTTTATGAAATGAATTTAATCTTATTAAGCAACAATCATCCATTTAATTAGGATTTAAAATACAGTTATCGCCTTATGATGATTGAGAATTCTATTTATGAACAGACTAATTTTAAGCCTCTGCCTGCTATTACTGCCAACCCTGAGTGTGGCAGGTAATCCTGGCTACTCTGTAGACTATATCCGCGGTGAGGGCGATGTCGAAGGGATTAAGCTAGCCGCACGTTACAACGCCGGACCGTTGTCATATATCAGCGATGACATCCTGCTGTACTGGGAAGCGAGTGTTAATTTCTGGGAATACGGGGCTGAAGATAACCACGATACCGATTTTGTGCTGGCGGTCTCGCCGGTGCTGGTAAAGCAAATTGGCACAATCAAACAAGCTCCTCTGTTTCTGGAAGCCGGGATTGGTCTCTCGCTTATTGAAGACACCACCTTCGCAGGTAAAGACGTTAGCACTCACTATCAGTTTGAAGATCGCCTGGGCCTGATGATGCAGTTTGGAAACAACAACGAGCATCACGTAGCCGTGCGTTACTTCCATTACTCTAATGCCGGCTTTAAGAAACCTAATCCGGGCCTGGACTTTATTGCGCTGTCTTATCAGCGGGAATTTTAGCTTAGGCTAGTGGCTAATCAGACGCGCCTTAGCTTCACTCTGGCTGACAACCTTAGACTCAATCTGCTCAATGCTTTGTTGGTTGCGGTAGGTGGAGTAAGCCAGAAATACCGTTAAAGAAACTAAACCGATAAGGGCGAAAATACGCAGGCTGCGGGCGTTACTCATAGTGAAAATATCCTTATTTTAACAATGTGTGTTGGCTAATTTATAGCCACATTCGCTCACTGTGTAAAGCCCGTCAGGGTGTGCAGATTTATCATTGGGTATAAACCCGGGCAACTGCACTCATGCCCGGTTTTTCTATTACAGCGTAAAGCGGTTAACCTGTTCATTAAGCTCAGCGGCCAGCGAATCCAGTTGATCACTCACGGCAACCATTTGTCTGGCCGCATGCAGATTATCATCGCTATTGGTACTGATTTGCTGAATGTTCTGGTTGATATCTTCAATCACCTGAGTCTGCTCTTCAGTGGCCGTGGCAACCTGCATATTTACATCATTAATATGCTGGATTCCGGAAGCAATGGAGGTAAGCAGACTTTCCAGATTTTGTGCTGCACTCACTACTTCTTCGGTTTGTTCGCGGCTGTCACGCATTTTCACCAGCGCCTGGTCGGAGTCGTGTTTAAATTTATCAATTTTGCTTTGGATTTCATCGGTAGACTGTGCCGCGCGTGATGCCAGGCTGCGTACTTCATCGGCTACCACCGAGAAGCCGCGGCCATGATCGCCGGCTCTGGCCGCTTCGATGGCGGCGTTCAGTGCCAGTAAATTGGTTTGTTCTGAGATGCCCCGGATTGTATCGAGAATGCCAATAATATCGGCAGTATGGGAATCCAGAGACTCTATAACGGCGGTCACTTCAGATACCTGCCTGGCTAACTGATTAATATTGGCGACTGCCCGGGCAGTGGTATCCAGCCCGTTAGTTGAAGTTGAGGAACACTCCTGTGCATCGGCTGCAGCAGCTTGTGCTGACGAAGCAATATCATTAACCGTATGGCTCATCTGGGTTAGCGCCGTAGCTACCTGAATAGTGCGGTCGCGCTGCTCTTCGCTATTGGTCTGTGTGGTTTTGGACTGGCTGGCCACCTCAAAAGCAGACTGGCGCAGATTGGCACTGGTATCGGTTACCCGTGAGATAATGTCATGCAAACTGGCGATGAAGCGGTTAAAACCATCAACCAGCTGGCGGGTTTCACGCTGTTCTGGCAGGGGAATTCGCTTGGTCAGATCACCGTGGCCGTCACCCAGCTGTTTAAACACGGCGGCGAGATTTTCAATTGGCTTACTGATGGTTCCGGCCAGCCATACGCCTAGCAGTGCAAAACCACCGGCAATCACCAACGACCAGAAAATCATACTCAGGCTGGCATTGTCCATTTGCGAATACAGCTCATTTTCGGGCACCTGAGCGATAACGTACCAGCCGGCACTTTTCACATAAGTGCTGGCATACAGCATTTCTTCCCCTCGGGCGAGGTTAAAAGTCTGCTGTTGTAGTAGTTGGTTAGCAGTTTGCCCGGACGTGACATCGCGTAAGTGCGACTTACCTAACAGGTCGGTATTGGAATGGGCGATGATTGTGCCTTCACCGTCGGTCATGTAAATAAAGCCGCTCTCGGCGATTTTTACGCTGTTTAGTACGTCAACCAGTTCATCAACCGATTTGGCTACTCCCGACATGCCACGGCCATTAGTTTGCTGGTAGTTAGCAAATAAACGATAGCCCTGGCCGGGTTCGTTGTACAAGCTTAACGAGGTTTCCTGACCACTGTCTTTATAAGCGAAGAACCAGCCATCGTACTGATCGTTTTTAAGTTCTCGTAAAAAGCCTTCCTGATTCCAGTATTTGTGGGTGTTGCGGTCGACAAATGAGGTTACCGTGAGATCGTTAAAGCGGGCAATCTCACCAAGATAATTTACCAGCCGGTTTTCGCCCTGCTTATCGGCACCGGCCGCAGACCAGGCAATAATATCCGGATTATTGGCAATGCTGAAAGCGACTGATTTCATCAGAGTCACTTCTTTATCTACCCGGTTGGCTACCTGTTTTACCATATTGGGTAACTGCGCCGTTTCCATATTGGTTTCCATCATATCGCGGGCAATAAACTGTTGAACCGTACCTACCAGCAGGGTAGAGGCGAGTACCGCAATGATGAGAATAGAGATGAGCTTTTGTTTAATACTAAGTGAGCTAAAGCGCATAGTAAGTACCTGGAAACCATATAATTGTTATTGAGCGTGAACGCGCCTGGCGGCCTTAAAGGGCACACCTCATACTGCGCGGGGCCTTTGGCGTAGTAATAAATGTATTAGGTTGTGGGTTGTCGTACAAGTTGGAATTGGAGCGCTAACAAAATTACCGGGTTTTGTTATCTTTATGTTTACAGTTGGCACTGTCGAGCGGGGACAAAAAAGGCCACGTGATTGTAGCCTTTTACTGTTCATGCAGACTAATTTAGAAGTGACCGGCGTGAAAACGCAGATGATCGTCAATAAACGAGGCTATAAAGTAGTAGCTGTGGTCGTAGCCTTCATGCTGACGCAGGGTCAGCGGATACTGATTGGCTTCAGCGGCATGTTGCAGCGCCTCGGGTTTTAGCTGCTCAGCCAGGAAGTTATCGTCCAGGCCCTGATCGACCAGCATTGGCGTATGCGCTTTGCTGGCATTGATCAGACACACGGTATCGTGGGCTTCCCAGGCTGATTTATCGTCGCCCAGATAAGCGGTAAATGCTTTCTGGCCCCAGGGGCAGTTAACCGGATTAGTAATTGGGCTGAAGGCCGACGCCGAAGCAAACATACCCGGGTTTTTCAGCGCGATACTCAGTGCACCGTGACCGCCCATGGAATGACCGGCAATGGCACGTTTATCTGAAACCGGGAAGTTCTCTTCGATGATCGCAGGCAGCTCTTTTACCACATAATCGTACATGTGATAGTGGGTTGTCCAGGGCGATTGGGTGGCGTTGACATAAAAGCCTGCCCCTTTACCCAGATCGTAGTTGTCATCGTCGGCAACGTCGTCACCTCGTGGCGAGGTGTCTGGTGCCACAATGGCTACGCCCAGCTCAGCTGCCACGCGTTGCGCGCCAGCTTTTTGCATAAAGTTTTCGTCGCTACAGGTGAGGCCCGATAACCAGTAAACCACTGGTACCTTGGTACCGTTGCTGCACTGCGGTGGCAAATAAATAGCAAAACGCATGGTGCAGCGATTCACTTCAGAGCGGTGGGTATACTGCTTGTGCCAGCCACCGAAGCTTTTATTACAACTGATATTTTCTATTGTCATGATATCTTCCGATGTGCAATGAAAAAACTACCCCGCCACCCTAATGTGGGTCATGTTACTGGTGGCGGGAGTAGTGATTAAGCGTTGTAATGAATTACGCTACGGATACTCTTGCCTTCGTGCATTAAGTCAAAAGCTTCGTTAATGTCTTCCAGGCCCATGGTATGGGTAATGAAATCATTCAGGGCAAACTTGCCTGCCAGGTAGTCCTCAACAATGCCCGGCAGTTCTGAGCGGCCTTTTACGCCACCAAAGGCAGTACCGCGCCATACACGACCGGTAACTAACTGGAATGGACGGGTAGAGATTTCCTGACCAGCACCAGCTACCCCGATGATGACTGACTCACCCCAGCCTTTATGGCAGCACTCAAGCGCTGAACGCATAACGTTAACGTTACCGATACACTCAAACGAGTAATCCACGCCACCGTCGGTCATTTCTACGATCACTTCCTGAATTGGCTTGTCGTAGTCTTTCGGGTTGATGCAGTCAGTTGCGCCCAGCTTTTTAGCCAACTCAAACTTAGACTCATTCAGATCGATACCAATAATGTGACCGGCTTTGGCCATTGTGGCACCAATGATGGCTGACAGGCCGATACCGCCCAGACCGAAAATCGCTACCGTATCGCCTTCCTGAACTTTTGCAGTTTTAGTGACTGCGCCCATACCGGTTGTAACACCACAGCCCAGTAAGCACACTTCTTCCAGTGGCGCCGTAGGGTTTACTTTAGCCAGTGAAATTTCTGGCAGTACGGTGTACTCCGAAAAAGTAGAACAACCCATGTAATGGAAAATTTCTTTACCGTTACAGGTAAAGCGGGTGGTGCCATCAGGCATCAGACCTTTACCCTGGGTTTCGCGAACCGCACTACACAGGTTAGTTTTACCAGACAGGCAGAACTTACACTTGCCGCATTCTGCGGTGTACAGTGGAATAACGTGATCGCCCACTTTTAAAGAAGTAACGCCTTCACCTACTGATTCAACAATACCACCACCTTCGTGGCCCAGAATTGCCGGGAATACGCCTTCAGGATCGTCACCTGACAGGGTAAACGCATCAGTATGACAAACACCTGTGGCAACAATTTTTATGCGCACTTCACCCGCTTTAGGTGGCGCAACTTGCACTTCTTCAATGCTTAATGGTTTGCCGGCTTCCCAGGCGACCGCTGCTTTACAGGTAATGACATCTGCCATATTTCAAGATCCTCTTGGTTTTCTTAAGTTGATTTATTTCAATACATTTATTGTAGACCTGATAGAATTAGTAACAATAGCTGATTTATGTAAATAACCTTTACTATATGGTAATAATCGGAGTGTTATGGCGAACTGGGAAGGTATTAACGAATTTGTCGCCGTGGTTGAGGCGCAAAATTTTACCCTGGCGGCAAAGCGGCTGGGGCTCTCTACCGCGCAGGTTTCGCGTCAGGTGGCAAAACTGGAGAACCGCTTAAGTACCAAGTTGCTTAACCGTACCACCCGTGTGGTGGCCGTCACAGACTCCGGCGAGACCTTTTATCGCCATTGCAAACCTATTCTGGAAGAGCTCACCGCGGCCGAGAAAGTGGTTACCGATCTGCAGGCAAAACCTACCGGTAAGTTAAAAATGACCGCGCCGGTGACCTACGGCGAGCGAATTATTGCTCCCATTGTGAATGACATCTCAGCGGCACACCCGGACTTAGAGATCCAGTTAAACCTCACCAACCAACTGGTGGATTTAATCCATGATGGATACGATCTGGCCATTCGCCTGGGTGAGCTGGAAGACTCTTCCTATATCGCCCGGCGACTCTCCAGTCGTGCCTGGCACCTGGCGGCTTCTCCGGCTTACCTGGAAAAGCGTGGTACACCACACTCGTTGTCTGAATTGCCCAATCATCAGTGTATTCTGGGTACCTCAGATAACTGGAAGTTCAGCCGCAATGGCAAGCAGGAAAATGTCAGGGTAAAGCCGCGTTTGCGATGTAACAGCGGTGTAGCGCTAATTGATGCGGCGCTTAAAGATCTCGGTATTATTCAGTTACCCGATTACTATATCCGGCCATACCTGGCCTCCGGAGAGCTCATCGAGTTACTGCCAAACCAGCAAATTGCCCATGAGGGAATATGGGCGGTTTATCCGCCTACCCGCCATTTATCACCTAAAATTCGCATGGTAATTGATAGTCTGGTGGCCGGTATACAAAAACTGTAATGATAATAATTATTATTTGCAATTGGTTGGTGGAGAGGTTACATTAACTGCGTACGTAGTTTTAATAGTGTGTCTCTTAACTCTATTAGAATCCTTTTAGCAGGCCCTCATCCACTGGCCTGCTTTTTTTTTGTCTGCGAAAAAAGGCCTAAAGTAGGAGATCATCCCGGCTAAAATTGACTTAGGCTTAGTTCATGAGTGTTGTTGAGCAGGTGAACTATGCGAGCAGTTATTTTGGTGATTGGGTTACTATGGCTGATTAGCTTAAATCAGGCCAGGGCTAACGTGGAATTGTCAGACGATTTCCTCAATGCACAACCCAGGGTACAGCTCTACATGGCCTATGCTGAATACAAGATGGCCAATTATCCACTGGCACATGCCATGTGGCAGAAAATAGATGGCGCAGGTAAGGCCGAAGCACTGTTTAATTTAGGGATCCTGTATGAGCAGGGCAAAGGCGTTGAACAAAGCCTGGTTGCTGCCCGCGATTATTATTTGCAGGCCGCCGAAGCAGGCAGCCGCGCCGGCGCTTATCAGGTAGGTTTGATGGCGCTGGAACACCCGCAAATGGTAGCGGCAGAGACCGCCAGACACTGGTTAATGGTTGCTGCTTTAGATGGTGATGAGGATGCCGGCCGGCTGCTAAAAACGCTCACTAGTGATGAGCCGGACAGTAATGATCCCATGCTCAGCGTTAAGCGCTTACTTATGCGCGGTGACAGCGAGCAGGCCATTACGCAACTGATAAAGCTCAGTGAACAATCGCCCGCCAATTATGCTGCCATGACCGAACTCGCCTGGCTGTATGAAACTGGCCTCGCCGTGCCGCGTGATCTCAATAAAGCTGCCGAGCTTTTCTCGGTAGCTGCTGAAGCAGGCAATGCCCGGGCTCAGTATGCACTTTCGGTGATGTATTCAACCGGTGCAGGCAAGCCGGTGGATGCGGAGTTAAGTTTGCAGTGGTTGCAAAAGTCCGCCGCGCAAAACTACAAACCGGCAGTAGAGCAATTGGCAGCAACTTCAGAAGAAGACAGCTAACTCAATATTTGTTAGTAAGTATGTCTGACTGATCCTGACTGCGTTATTTAGTGGTAGGCTGGTTAGCATCTGTAGCGAGTATGGTATTAACGATGGAAAAGCTCTTTCTCGGTATCAAAGGTCAGTTGGTTTGCCTCGATAAGGCTTCGGGCAACAAGCTTTGGGCCACCAAACTGAAATCCACCTCTGGTGTCACTAACCTGTTATTTGAAGATGACAAAGTGTTTGCCTATTCAGGTGGGCATTTATTCTGCGTTGCCGCCAAAGATGGCAAGGTGTTGTGGGAAAATAAGCTGGATGGTCTGGGCTACGGCCCGTGCATTATTGCCAGCGAAAACCAGAATGCCTCGTTAATTGCCGATCAGCTTCAGGCTCAGCAGTCCTCTGCGGCCACAGCCGGAGTAATTGCGGCTACAGCGGGTTCGGCGTCAGCCAATGGATCGGATTAGCCTGTTCCGAAAAAGCCCCGCTGAAAAAGTACCGCAATGGTGATTAATTTTACCCTTTCTTGACCATAGGATAGGTAGAGTCTGCGACCTTAATAACCAGGAACACGTTAAGGAATCGCATGCTCAAAAGCAAAGTAAACCGGCTTACATCCTCTCTGATTGCTGGCCTGGTGCTGGCATTACCTGGCGCCAATGTCACCGCAGACACTTTTAGTGCCGGCGGTGGCTGGCCATTCATTCTGGCGCCTACAATTACCCTCAAACAGGGCAATAATATAGAGTATTACGCTAATTATAAGCTTGGTCTGGACGACGGTTTTACAGCTGGCGTGCAGTGGGCCGAAGGGCATCATGTGTGGGGCGGTTTTGTTGGTGCTGTGGGTGCACGTAAAACCGATTTACCCTGCGGTTCAGATCCCGCCAATTGCCCTGCTTTTAATATTGTCATCACCGACAGAAAAACTACCCAGGGGCTAGGCTTGTCTTATGAGTACCGTTTCTTTGGTGTCAAAGAAGGCTGGGCGTTAAGGCTGGAAGCCGGGTATGGCAAGGCATCCGGTACCGATGCAAAACGCATGGATGGCAATTTACAGGTTGTATATCACTTTTAGGAGGACGGAAGACGGTTGAGGTAATCGGTTGCCTCCTGGACTCCGGCTTGGCTGGCTTTGGTAAGCCAGGCTTCGCCTGCTGCACGGTCGGCAGGGGTACCCTTACCTTCTATTAGTGCAACTCCATAATGATATTGAGCCAATGAGGAATAGCCCGCTTCATCATTAGTCATGGCACCGCGCTTAAGCAGGGCCGTGGCCTTTTTCTCATCTCTGGGAACGCCAACACCGGTATCATATATTTGCGCCAGCCAGATCATGGAATACACACTGTTAAAGCGTTCAATGCAATCCTCAAAAATCGCAATGGCCGCATCGTGATCGCCCACCTTTTCTGCGGCATAACCATACAAACATTTAATCGGTTTAGTGCTGGCTACAAAGGATTCATAACTTAACTCACTGGTGCTCTCGCTGCCTTCTGCGTGCTGTGAAAAAACCGGGCGAATAGCGAATAACAGACTAATTGCTGCAATGACTAAAGAAATGTTTTTCATGGTGACTCCCGGCGCTTAGTTAGCTTTACTTTAAATGACTGGTGGAGGGATGAAAATGGTGCTTTAGGAGGGCTTAATCTGTTGTGAATGGCTAAGGTTTATTGTCCGTTATTAATTTAAAATTATGATTGTTATAGGTATTTTGTTTAATTTTAAGGGGCGCAGTGGTATAAACCCAGTACTTGATTTTAGTGCTGTATACAGGGATTGTTGTGAAAATTAGTCTTATAAGCATTACTTTGCTGGCCATCTGCGCCTATTTTCTTTTAAGTCAGTCTGAGTCACCTGACCTGGCGTCAACTAAAAATACACCAATCGAAACAGCGCAAACTTCAACCGTCGTTGAGCCGGTATCCGCTGCGCCACGCGCAGAGGGTGAGCCCGCTCCTCTGCCTGCTGCTGAATCCCAGCCAGAAGTTACAGTAGATTCGTTATCCGACCTTGAGTTATTCCTTGATGGTGAATACGCAGGGGGCATCTTATATGAAGGTGAGCTGTACGACTATCTGATGGGATTGTGGGATCAGGCATCGCCGGAAATGACCGAGAATAACTATCAGCTGGCTTTTAGCGAAATAGAAAGCAATGGGAATACTGGCTACCTGATTCACGTTAGTCCCGAGTACACTGAAACGGATCAGCAAAATTTTGAGTACTCCGCTAAACATACAGATATTGAGAGGTTAGTGTCCTCAACAGAATTTGGCCAGCGCTCAATGGATAAAGAGAGAGAATTAAGGCGCCTCGTGAGTGAATACGAGCCTGACGATATTACCATTGTTAACATGGGATGCATGGAGAAAAGGTGTTCGGTTTATATAGATGCCAAATCAGACAAAGCATTTAGTGATTTTGCTGACTACGCAAGTGAACACATGGGGGCAGCTATCACAAGTATGCATGGCAAAAAGCTAAATGAAGGTTTACTCTGGCTAAGATTTTAGCGCTGACTAAAACTGCCAGTATCCCAGGCGTTTGCGCATTGTAGACCGGGTACAAATGCCGGTACAATATTGCCGGGCACAAACACCGCATCAGGCTTATAGTCAACCACCTCAGCAATGCTCTTAAGGCGGTTTTCCCCTTCCTTGAACAAACTGATATTCACCTCGTTACCTTCAATAAACCAGGCGCACTGGTCACCACGCTGATGCGCTTCTTGCTGTAACGGGCGAAGGATTTCGAACGAGTAATTCTGCGAAATATAAAATAAGTAGCGCACTGATGACGATCTTTTAGGTTAGTTAACTGTTGGCCAGAATGTAGTCTTTGATACGTTCGCTACACTGCCCGTCGGTGGCACCCACCATGTCCTGGGTAATTTGCAAACGCTGGGGTTCAAGCTTTTCCGGATTATTCAACGCGCTTTCAATGGCTGCGGGTACCTGCTTAGGCAACGTGGCACGCGTGCAAAGATCGTGGAACATCTGTAGGTCGGGGTCAAGACGTTTCTCTAAGCGAAACTTTAAAATGCCCCGATAGCTCCAGCGGGTCTGATAGAAATCACACCATACAACCGGCTTATTCAGAGCGGCATACTCAAAAATGGCCGAGGAGGCATCTGATAACATTACATCGGATATTTGCATAAACGGTATCAGGTTATAGTCTTCCACACCCGCAATATGCACATTTTCATGGGTTGCCCATTTTTTAAATAGCGCGCGTTGCCCTTCGTAGCGTTCTTTGGTCAGGCTGAAATAATGTGGCTTGATAAGTACATTATAGTCGGCCAGCAGTTGCGGCAGCGACTCATCGAATTTTTCGATACTTGATGGATAAAAAGTGGGAGCGTAAAGCACCGTGGGTTTATCTGGCGACAGGCCTAATTCACGCAAGCAAATAGAAGCTGGGGTGCCATCGAATAAAGGATCGAGCTTAGCGTAGCCGGTGTCCACAAAGCCGGATTCCGGAAACTTCTCCTGCAACCGCTGTAATCGTTGCTGACCTTCCACAAAGCGCACATCAAACGGGAATTCGGATGCCGTGTAGTAAATGGCTTTAGGGCCAATGCCATGTAAAACCAGCGCCAGGCGCGCCTGAATCTTCGCTTTCTCGCTCTTGCAAAATTGCGGAGGATTACCGAAGAAAATCCAGTCGGCTTTATTTTGCTGGTAAAAAAGGTGAGCGTTTTTGGGCGAGTCCAGGAAATGATAAGCCATTCCCGCTTTGTCGAGCTCGCTTCTCTTGAGCTCGTCAAAACCTTCTTCGGGATACAGAACGAAGATACATTCGACACCCGCGTTAGTTAATTTTTCGGCTACCGGCAGGTATTGAGGCAGGTAATACAGATGTTGTGTATCGAAATAAACGCGAACCAACGAATGACTCCCCAGAAGCATGACTTATTTATAATTATTGCGACAAATGAGTGAAAATTTAAGATATTTGTCATTATTCATTCATCATAACGACAATTCGCTGTAATGGCTACTTTGCTAAGGAAATGCCACTTTTGCTGTGTATTGAGACGGTGGATGAGTAGTAAGACTGTTTTGAGGTCCCGGATAAGCCCTTCGGACTTTCCGGGACGACGGGAATTTGAACCTGTCATCCCGGAAGTTTCG
>NZ_RCUA01000039.1 GCF_003731635.1 Marisediminitalea oceani
GGACTAAACCGCTCCGCGGTAGTAGTGCCGCCCCCACCTCATTAATTATATTCTGATCTCGTTCTCCGCTTCTAAGCTGAAGGAAGGGCAATGTCGCCCTGAATTCACTCAGGAGTGAAACCATGAGTTACTTTGAAGGATCCAACCCCATACGCCAACGCATGATTGAAGATATGACCATGCGTAGGCTCAGTCCTAAAACGCAAATAGGCTACATCAGAGGCGTGAAGAAACTCGCTACCTTTTTGAAACGCTCGCCAGAGGATGCCACGGCTGAAGAATTGCGCCAATTCCAACTCGCATTGGCCGAGCAAGGTACATCTAACATCACCATCAATGCCACGTTATCGGGTTTAACGTTCTTATTTCATAAGTCCTTGAATCGACCTGATGTGATGCTCAAAGTCAGCACCGTGCCGGTGCCAAGGAAGTTGCCGACGGTCTTGAGTAAAGAGGAAGTCAAGCAACTGATTGATGCCACACAGCCGCCCCCACAGCCGGCAACCGACAAGATGGCGATTGAACATACCATGATCTTGGGTGCGTGCATTTTTTTCATAGGATCTCCTTTCAGAAAGGGGCCTTCACGTCTGCGAAGCGTGAGATGTGTATACAGAACCAGGCCTAAGGATCTGATTATGGGTTGAGAAATCGCTGAGGTTTGCCTCGGTGCTCCATCATAAGCTCAACAGAGGGACGGATCGTCGTTGCTCCGCGGATATCACATTTGCTTACTGGGTAGTTTTTGAAGCCCGGTGCCGATCGCACCGGGCTGATCAACGGCGTTTCTCTATCGTTGAAAGTGCTTCAACCGCCCAACCAAAGGGTACAATTTCGAGCCTGGTTGAATGATTGACCACCGGACAACACTGAGAAGGGACCAGTATTTTCGGCAGGCGCTTGCAGTGATTGATAGCCCTGATTCACAAAGGGCAGCCATGCAGGCAGAGTCCCGTCGCTTGGGGTTGGGTCGCCGGTGCGGGCAAACGCCGCCCAGTAGCGCACCATCGTCTCGGCGAGCGTTGCGGAATCTGCGGAGAATTCGGCTTCCAGTTCAGCCTGAGAGGCAAAGACATAAGGAATTTCAGTGGCGTGCGCAGCACCTAAAGCGGGTTGACCTGTTGCAAATAATGGTAAAGGCAGCGGTGCATTTCGGTCTGCAAATTCGTACGCGTAGACCGGGATATGTTGCGCGGCAGCCGCAATGTTACCAAAGCCTGGACAGGCAAAGATCGCATCGGTGCCCACGGCAGAGACCGCGATATCGGCATTGTCATAACTGCTAAGCGGATAGAGGTCTACCACCGCGTCCGCATTGGCTTCAGTGACTGAACCATATCGCCGTATCAGTTCTTGCCGGTAGGCTGTCGAACTTCCTGCAAGTAGTTCCTCAAGGGAATTGCGTCCACTCACAAGTTGCTCCGCAGCAACAAACAAACGCCATTCATCCCGGTTCGAGCCTTCCAACACCTGGTCAGCCGTGAACTGTCCACTTGCCAACGCGGCTGCCACCGTCTGTTCAAGAACACCCGGTCGTTGAACAATTTCCGAACCGAATTCAGGTTCGCCGGCCTGCAAAGTGAGAAATTCAGGTTCGCCGGCCTGCAAAGTGAGAATTTGCTCAAGGGTCAGGTTACGCAGACACTCTGCCGCTTCAGGCGATGCATCATCTGCGCACAGGCTGGCCATAAATCCGGCACCGCGTTGCTCGGCTTCTGTAGGCGTTTCCTGGAAGAAGTATGGACCGCTCTGAACAATGACCCGATGAAACAAACCGTTGGTTCGATCATTGGCAGCCATTAACCCCTTGATGCTGAATCCGCCTGCAGACTCACCGACCAGTGTTACGTTATTCGGGTCCCCGCCAAACTCAGCAACGTTGGCTTGAAGCCATTCGAGGGCTTTGATCTGATCCATTAGACCGTAATTACCTGATCCCTTCTCGGACGTTTGCGAGGTGGCCGTAAGTGCCGGATGCGCCAAATAGCCGAGCACGCCAAGGCGATAATTAATGGCCACAACAACGATGCCTTCTTTCACCAACCTGTCAGGTTTCGCGCTGTGCTGAAAACCGGCACCAGTATCCAGATTGCCGCCGTGGATCCAAACAACCACCGGATGATTATCACCTTCAGCAGGGCTGTAGATATTGAGGTTCAGACAATCCTCCGAAGTAGTCGACCCTGGATTTGAACTTTGAATGGCAAACGGAGATTGCGCCGGCGTTTGTGGGCACGCATCACCAAAATCTGTCGCCTCCAAAACATCCGTCCTCGGCTCCAGGCTTTGGGGCGCACGAAAACGGTTTGCTCCCTCCGTTGATTGGGCATATGGAACGCCGAGCCATTGTTTCATCTCGCTGCCGTTACTGTCGGTGACAAGCTGCCCTGTGACGGTTCCCTCCGAGGTCGTAACCGAAGTCGGGTCACTTGGACCAGATGACGAGTCATTGCAGGCGGACAGCGAAAAAACGAATGTTGATAGGATCAAAAGGCGAACAGCGCTTGGTATTCGTTGAGCATAAACACGCATTGGGTCTTCTCCATGAGAGGCATTGTTGTTGTAGTTCCGAATATATCGAGAGCCCTGCAAGTGCATTTATTTTCAGCGTACGCATGTAAGCCAAGGCTCTCAATGGAGTGTAACTTGCCTCTCGGAGTCTGTCAACGTAGATGTCGCGTTTAAGTCATCAGCTCTTTAACAATTGGCCGCCTTTTCCGGGTTCAGAGTGACTGATTCCGGCAAGCTGAAGTTTCGGATATCACCAGACCAGCGACGCGGGTTCTCGGCTTTCGCCGCTTCGATAATCTGTTTTCGCTGGGCCAGGATCTGATCAGCTTCGCCCGTATGGCGTTGCTGAGGTGTTACGTAGTTCAAGGCGCTGTGTCGGTGCTCGGTGTTGTACCAGCGCACGAACGCCAGTACCCATTTGCGGGCCTCCTCGATCGTTCTGAAGCCGTTTACCGGGAACCCCGGGCGGAACTTCAGGGTTTTGAACAACGACTCCGAGTAGGCATTGTCGTTACTGACCCGGGGGCGACTGTTCGAGGGCGTAATACCCAGATCGTACAGTTTCTCCAAGAAGGTCGAGGCCTTCATGGGGCTGCCATTGAGTATAAGAAATATTAACGCTATGTACTACCCACTGTGTCAGCTGTATTTAAGGCC
>NZ_RCUA01000004.1 GCF_003731635.1 Marisediminitalea oceani
GAGCCTGTAACAGATTCTGTGTAACTGCCATTTAGTTAATGTGTCTTTCGAGGCGTTCCTCGAACTCGATAATAAAACGACTCATAGCCTGACGCCAGTTTTGAATGGGCATTGTCCATTTTTTGCTGGCATCTTGAATCGCTAAGTAAACCATCTTTCTTGCTGCATCGTCACTGGGGAAGATTTTCCGCTTTTTGATAGCCTTTCTGATGACACTGTTGAGCGACTCAATGGCGTTGGTGGTGTAAATCGCTTTACGGATATCTTCAGGGTAACTGAACAACGTATTAAGGTTCTGCCAGTGGTTACGCCATGATTTAGAGATTTGTGGGTACTGGCCATCCCAGATTTCACTGAAGCGTTCCAGTTCGAGCAAGGCTTCGTCTTCAGTCGCTGAGCGGTAAACCCGCTTTAAATCCGTCGTGACGGCCTTGTAGTCTTTCCATGATACGTATTTGAGTGAGTTGCGCACCATGTGCACGATACATAGCTGGATGTGTGTCTGAGGGAAAACGGTGTTGATAGCATCAGGGAAGCCTTTCAGGCCATCCACACAGGCGATAAGAATATCTTCGACGCCACGCTGCTGAAGCTCAGTCAGCACACTCAACCAGAACTTAGCGCCTTCATTCTCAGCAATCCACATCCCCATCAGTTCTTTGTGACCTTCGGTGTTGATACCCAGAGCCAGGAAGATAGATTTATTGATGACCCGTTTATCCTGACGAATCTTCACTACGATGCAGTCCAGGTAAACAATCGGGTAGACGGCATCTAAAGGGCGAGATTGCCATTCAATCACCTGCTCAATAACGGCATTGGTGACACGAGAAACGAGCGTGGGCGATATCTCTGCGCCATACCATTCCTCAAAGGCATTGACGATGTCACGGGTGCTCATGCCCTGTGAATACAGCCAGAGGATTTTATCGTCCATGGAGGTGAAACGGGTTTGGTGCTTTTTGACAAGTTTGGGTTCAAAGGAGCCTTCACGGTCGCGAGGCGTATCGAGTTTAAACTCGCCGTCTTCGGTTTTGACCCGTTTACTGCTCTTGCCGTTACGGGTATTGGTAGACGTGGACTGTTGGTGTTTCTCGTAGCCAAGATGCTCATCCATCTCCGCGTTCAATGCCGCTTCAACAGTAATTTTCTTCAGCATCTGGCTAAACTCGTTCAAGTCCTCAGGTGTTTTAATCCCTTTGGCTGCTTCCCTTGCGAAAGCTTCAAGCTCTTTCTTATTCATGTTCATCTGCCTATCCTTAACTCTTAATAGAGTATGTTGAGATAGGCAGTTACACAAAATTAGTTACAGTCTCAATGATAAGGCTAAAACCGTTATCCAGCTATATGGCAATTGTTGGACTTGGGGTACTGTCATCATTCATAGTGGACTTTATGTTTTGCTCCGTCCTTCAAACGCAATGCGAGCCAGATCCGTTAAACGCAGTAGGCCTCTTTTTTAATTCAGTATATATAATCGTGATTTGTTCAGTTATTTTCGCGCTTTTGCCGCGTAGGTTTAAAAAAACGTCGAAGTAAATCTGCCCGCTAGTTTTTAATTTCTATTTGGCTATAACAAGCCCCTTTTGCTCTGGGCTGAAGCTTTGTTTTAAAGTAGTTAATAGTTGTATGTTCATTATCGGAATAAAGGACTATACGAATAATATGAACAGTGCTCTTTTTAAAACGCTACTAATTTTGTCTTACGGGCCTTCGGTCTTTCTGGTGACTTTTGCATTGATGGTGAGTCCGCTTTGGGCGACTATTCTTTTCGTTGAACCCTCCAGTGGATTATTGGGCGCTGTGATGCTTCTAATATGTGGCCTTAGCGGTTTGCGCGGGGTAGTATTGCTTTTAACCTTGGATAAGCGGCATATTGATTCAAGATCGCTATTATATCGATTGGTCATTTATTTGCTGTTAGGGATGGGGGCCTCTTTATTTGCATCGATAGGACTAGTTAGCTTAAATTGGGCCTTATCGCTGGTTTTGTGCCTGCCCGTACCGGCTACGTTATATTTGATTCACCTTAACCGGAACCATCTCCACAGAATAGTTTGTGGTTAGCAACAAGGTTGCTCACCAGTAAGGCTTTACAACATGAAACGAATAAATGTAGTTGGCACCAGCGGGAGCGGTAAATCACATTTTAGCAACCGACTTGCAGCAAAACTGGGTGTGCCGTATATCGAAATGGACGCCGTTTTCTGGTTACCCAACTGGCAGCATCTTGAGCTGGAAGACTTTATCGCAACACTTAAGCCTTTGCTTGAACAAGAGTCATGGGTACTCGATGGCAATCAGTCCAAAACCAATTCATTTAAATGGCAATACGTCGATACTATCGTGTGGCTGGATTACGGCTTTTGGCATACGTTTAAACAAATGCTGTTTCGCTCAGTTAAGCGTGCCTACACAAAAGAAGAAGTTTGGCCCTGTACGGGAAACAAAGAGTCTTTCAGGCGTAATTTTTTCTCCTCCGATTCGGTAGTACTGTGGATGCTAAGTAATTATTGGAAAACCCGAAAGAAATACGCCAAACTGTTTAACAGCCCGGCAACGCAAGCTATAAACTGTATACGGCTAAGTTCACCCAAACAAGCCGAGGCATTCCTGGCAAATACTGTCGCCGATTAAGGCGGTTAAACAGGAGTGTAGCATAAGAGGCTCAGCGCTTAGCGTCGCAGAGTCAGCCCAGGGATGGGGTTTAGCTACTCAATAAAAAAGGAATTTTATTATGAGCATGTACTATTTGTTCGTGACTGCCGCCATGGCGATATTTTTTCTGTTCATCGGTACTAAGGTGATCGTTTCAAACAAACCTTTGCTGATCCCTTCAAAAATATTCATTGTGTTAGTGCTGTTCGCTCTGCTACCTAAAGTCATTTTTATATTCAAATATCATTTATCCTCTCCCGTTGACTTAGGGCTAATCGCATACATCAGCCCGCTGATAACCATTGCTTTGATAGTGTTTTGCTGGATCCAATTGAATGGGTATATTGCTATAGGTATTTCTGATGATTCATTCAGAGATTCATTACATTACGCACTGCGTAAAAATAGTATTGAATTTGAAGAGCAGCTTTCGTTAATCAAACTGAAGGATATTAAGACCGATCTGCAAGTGTCTGTGCAAAGCTGGATGGGGACCGGCCAGTTTAAGCTGAAAAACTCCAAAGACAGTCACTTACTGGCTAAATTAATCCCCGGCATCAATGAATTTTTTCTCGCCAACGCAATAAAGCCTAACAATACGATATCCGTTTTTTACGTTGTGTTGGGGCTTTTAATGTTAATTCTTGCCGGGTCTTTTTATTCTTCAATCCAGCGTTAATCATAGCCAGATAGCTCACTTCGCTCTTAAGCGAAACGTGATGTGCGTTGAACAAAATGGTAAATCAATAACAACAGGGAAACGAAGCATGCTATCTAAATTAGTCGTTAAGTTATATTCCTTATTGCTGGAAATTGCCTTGTGGGTAATGCTGGTGGTGGGTTTTGCGGCGGGTTTTAAATTACAAGGTCTGTTGGGCGGTATCCTTGGGCTCATAATCGCGGCCACTTTTGGTGCTGTATTCCTTGGCGGCTTGCTTGTGCTCAACGACATTCGTAAAAGGGTAACCGCGCTTGAGAAACGCGGTTAATGGCTAAAAGGAATACTAACGGTGGTTAAGAGCTGGAAGGCAGGATTCTGGTGTTGTTTTATTGGTCTGCTGGTGTCCAATGTCTATTGGTGTTTGGTTGTTATAGACCAGGCAGCAACAAATAAATACACCGAAATGGAGCTTTACTCACAGAAGCAAGCTGTTAGTGAGTTGGGAAACCTCATTGTTACCGGCATAGAGTCTACTTCTAAAAAAGACGTAGTTTTTCTTCTACGTCAGGCTAATCCTGATGCCTTTATTGTGGATGATGAGGAACAGGTGATTTATCAGAATATTAGCTTTTACTTTAAAAATGACAGGCTCGTGAGTATTGGCGAGCCAACTTCAGAGAAGGTGCCTTAAACCTGTGAGGCGCAGGCGACTTTTCGCTATTTTTTTCAGCCTGAGGAATGTATCGCATAAAGGACCACACGGAGATACAACACAATGAAAACAAAATTTCAGGTGATTTTCTTATTCAGTCTGGCCTTATTCGTTAGCTATCTCCATGCAGAGCGCTTACCGCAGTCTAAAGTCAGTATCGTTGGTCATTGGGTGCTAAACATAGATGAAACGATTGATAACCTTAAAGCGTCGGATATGACTAAAGGGGAAGTTGCTAAATTCTCAGCCATATTAAAGCCTCAGGAAATAGTAATATCGGAGGCGGTATACTCAGTACTAAGGCCCGATCAGAAACCGATGAATACAGCCTATACAATTGAATCCGATGCAGATAGCGAAGGTTGTTTTATATTGCAGTTCAGAGATCCAAGAATACCGCTGGATGTGCAGAGAAATTCATTCTGCGTCAGTGAGGGCAAGCTGTTGTTACCTTCACCAAAAAACGTGTATGAAGTTTACAATAGAAAACAGTAGAGGCGGTTCTGGCAAGCCTAATGGACGGTGGTGTGTTTATTTGGTTAACTCTCAGAAAATATTGAAGTAAGGTTTAAAAATCATGGAAGGTAGAGAGTGCGAATAATATTAGTTTTAGCAGGTTGTTTATTGCTGGCAGGGTGCAACGCCCTGGTTGGTGTGCCAGAAAACATGGATGAGCAGCCCTGGAGAACGATTTACCTTATTGCGTTTTTTGTTGTATGTCTGATACCCGTTATCACCTTGATTATACTTTTAGCGGTCAGGCTCACAAACCCCTCTTTTATCCGACACCGTAAACCACTTTCTGTTTTTTCTGCCGGCATGTTTATGCTGATGCTTTGTGCGTGGTTGGGAATGGAATTCTCTTTGCCCAAGAGCATCAATATACGGCTGGATCTGTTTATAGTGATACCGGCCTCTGCGGTGCAAATGGTATTGATTGCCTTGTCTGGTTACTTTTATGGGCGTGGCCCTAAGGAAGCTGCCTAGCATGGCACTTTTAACAGTGGCGTTGTCTTAAGGGCAACCTACGCAGTTGGAGGTTACCAGCCAAGTTCGCTTGGAACTAAGAGGTTAAAGGTCAAGAGGACGCAAAAAATATGAAAGAAAAGGATTTTAAAAACTGGCAGCAAAGAAGAAAGCAGGGGGCTTTAAGGTTTACCTTTGTACAAGGCTTGCTGTGCTGGGGTATCCCAATGTTTATCGTCATGACCTTTGTAGTAAACGATGCGTTTAACGAGCAAGGCATAATACAGAGGGCACAGGTATTTATTGGAGCTGTGGTGTGGTCTATTGGCGGCTGCTTGTTTGGAGCGTTTTTGTGGTTTGTTACAGAGCAGCAATATCAAAAAGCATTGCAAAAACAAAGTGACACGGAACAAAGCACTTGATGTGGCCATTGTTGCCAATGGGCGCTGCCTGCCAGAATAAAAGCCGGTCTGTTTTGCAGATGAGGCTATCTTGAAAGCTCAGCGGTTTAAACAAAAAGCAGACTGGTTCGTTGCTGTTTTTGTCAAACAATACGGCTACATTGTTGTTGGTGTGTTTGTGTTTTCTTTTATATTTACGCTGTTTTTCGGTAACTACCCACAATGGCAGGATGAGGAATACCACGAGGCCTTAAAGCAGTATTTTGAGCCGGAATTACAGCGTATTACCTTTAATAGCATCAGCACTTCGCAGCCGGTGATTAAGCTTGTTTTTACTTATTCTGATGGCGCCGACCTATCACTTACAAATTATCAGCGCCCAAATAAACTAACACTCAAAGCAGAGTGGAAAGCCTCTGTTTTGAATCTGGTTTGTGTTCACGATGATTTAAGAAAGCAGTTACAAAAAGGCAGAAAAATCGATATAGACTTACGAGATGGCGATAGTCAAAGCCGGGTAAGCATGATCACCAATATGGTTATCACTAATACCAGGTGCTAAATCTCTTGAAAAAACCTAAGCCAGCAGAAGCAATAAGAAAAAGAACATATGGAACCGAATTATAAAAACTACAGTGTGGATGAACTCTGTGAAGCGCTGGACTCTATTGATAAACAGGCTTATCCGGATCGGGTGGAATCGATAAAGGCCGAATTATACCAATCCGCATAGAAGTTTACCCTCTCAGAGTGAGTCAAAACGACTTAGATCA
>NZ_RCUA01000040.1 GCF_003731635.1 Marisediminitalea oceani
CAGGGCAACCGCATACTTTTACCCAAAAATAAGCTCTGCTCTGAATTCATCGGCCCAGCCAGCCATTTTGAGTTTGCTTCTCATGCTGGCTTTCTTGGGGTGTAAACGAGCCATATTCAAACAAAACCGCCTAATCACTCCGACATTTTCCGCTCCGTCCTCTTTGCGTATTCGGCTATCATCTTCTTTGAACGTCACGTCTAACACCCAGTGGACTTTATTTTCGACTTCCCAGTGTGCTCGGATAGCCTGGTTGACCGCAACGGGGTCAATATCCAGTGAACTGATGTAATATTGCGTTTCAGTGCTCACCTCTTTGTCTTTAAGGTGGCGCTCTCGCTCTATTTTGATAACACTGCGTATACCTTTCCAGTGCTGTGCTTCACTTATCCACTCACTGACTCTTAGTTGCTGGCACCGGCGTACTTCAATTCGTCCATGGCCAGAATCAGTCTGTTCATTACAGGCAATCCAAGCGGGATTATCCCTCTCTACCTTATGGAAATAGGCGGCAATTTCATCGCGTAGTTGTTTGTGGTTGTTTTTGATGCAGAGCACATAATCTGCGTTCTCCGAGCTGATTTTCTCGACTATCTTTTTCTGAGAGTTCATGGCATCTGCACTGATAAGAGCGCCTTTAATATTAAGCGTGTCGAGTAGGTCCAATACCGAAGCATTCTCATTTTTCTTGCCCGATGACTTCAGTTGCGCAAGCACTAAACCTGCATCTTTGCTCCAGGCGGTAATGCTATGTAATGCCGTTTGCTTATCGCCATCGTAGGAATGACGAAGTGTCTTACCGTCGATGGCAATTTGAGGCTTACCCGTTTCAACACGCACTTCATTCACCCAATTCATAAAGGCTTTATTTAATTGTTCAGGGCATATTACTCGAACAATTCGGGCAATGGTATCGTCAACAGGAATGCCGTTTTCAAAGGGACGGTATTGGCGCAACCAATCAAGTTTATCTCGACCAAACACTTCTATATCGCTCCAACCCTCTGCTCCAGAAAGGACTGCACTCACAGTCAGAAATATCACATCAATAAAGTCATGTTGAACATTAATTTGCGTGCGGGGATCGGTAACTTCTGAAAAATGGCTTAGAAAACTCATAATTAACTCGTGTCATCAAAAAAACTATTTGATCACACTAATGATGATAAATATAACGAATTAAATCGATCAGATATCAGAGTAATTTAACAAAAGTACGATCTTGCCCTGCTTAATAATCCTAATTTTGTTGCCCTATCACGAATAGAAATTACGCGGACTGTGAATAATTATTTTTGTCAATACAATTTATCCACAGTTTTAGTGGCGATCCACCAAATTGAGGTCTTGTCAAGCACACGATCGGCTACTGATCGCCTATACAGGGTCCTCGATCACAACTGTGCGATCTGATCGTGATTTAAAGATTTTTCTTTAATAAACATAAAATTAAACGTTTCGCGTCGGGGTTTTTTGCTGATCCGGATTTACTTTGGATCGAATAAGTAAGATAATCCACAAGCTAGTTAATCGATCAGCGTGACATCATCAGTTTACTCACAATTCACCTGTTTGTTAGTCGATGCGACCCGCAGCATTTATACACAACATTAAATAACGATAATAACAATAAAAATAAGGCCTAGAGCCAGAACGGAGCATAATAATAATATGTCTTTATGGAATCAGTGCCTGGAGCGTTTGCGTCAGGAACTCCCTACACAGCAGTTTGTTATGTGGATAAGACCACTAACATCAGAACAAAATCAGGATGCTGTAACGCTTTATGCTCCGAATCGGTTTATTTTGGACTGGGTTCGAGAAAAATACCGCGACAAGATCAATCAGTTATTTGTTGAGTTCAGCGGCGGCAAACAGGCGCCACAGCTGCGTTTCGAGGTGGTTCAACGTCGTGCTGCGCCGGCTGCGTCTAATCCGGCGCCAAGTGTCACCGACAGCGATCCGATCCGCGGATCGGCAAGGGGATCGTCGTTTTCTGCATCTGTTGATAATTACAGTCAGCCTCCTCAACAATCAAACGCTTTCACTAATGGCAACAATGCATCAATGCAAAGTCCGCCAGCTGCACCGGCGCCGGTAAGTGCCAGGGTTAATCCACCAGCATCGGCAGGGCAGACGGTAAATAAGGTCATCCCTATACCGGAAGGCGTGAGTCACAAGAGCAATATCAATCCCACTTATCAGTTTGATAACTTTGTTGAGGGTAAGTCTAACCAGTTAGCCAGAGCTGCGGCGAGCCAGGTAGCCAACAATCCAGGCGGCTCATATAACCCGCTGTTTATATATGGCGGCACTGGTTTAGGTAAAACTCACTTATTACATGCAGTAGGTAACGGCATCCTCAATACTAAGCAGGATGCTAAAATCATTTACATGCACTCCGAGCGTTTTGTGCAGGATATGGTTAAAGCGCTGCAAAATAATGCCATCGAGGACTTCAAGCGTTTTTATCGTTCGGTGGATGCGTTACTCATTGATGACATTCAATTCTTTGCCAATAAAGAACGTTCCCAGGAAGAGTTTTTCCATACCTTTAATGCGTTGCTGGAAGGTAATCAGCAAATCATTCTTACCTCCGACCGTTACCCCAAGGAGATTGACGGGGTAGAGGACCGCCTTAAATCGCGGTTTGGCTGGGGACTAACCATCGCAATTGAACCGCCGGAACTTGAAACCCGGGTGGCGATTCTGATGCGTAAAGCGGCTGAGAATAATATTCAGCTGCCTAACGAGGTTGCTTTCTTTATCGCCAAACGTTTGCGCTCGAATGTTCGGGAACTGGAAGGCGCATTAAACCGCGTTATTGCCAACGCAAACTTTACCGGCAGACCAATCACCATTGATTTTGTGCGTGAGGCATTGAGAGATTTACTCGCGTTACAAGAAAAGCTGGTTACGGTGGATAATATTCAAAAAACGGTCGCAGATTACTATAAAATAAAGGTATCTGATATTCTGTCAAAACGTCGCAGCCGCAGTGTTGCCAGGCCAAGACAAGTCGCCATGGCGTTATCTAAGGAATTGACGAATCATAGCTTGCCCGAGCTGGGTAATCTGTTTGGTGGCAGAGACCACACTACGGTGTTGCATGCCTGCCGCAAAATAGAGCAGCTAAAAGAAGAAAGTCATGATATAAAAGAAGACTATAAGAACTTGATAAGAACACTGTCTTCTTAACAGAAACCAACACAGGTGAGAAAAGAATTCGATGAACTTTACCATCAGCCGGGAAAACTTTTTACAACCATTACAACTAGTATCCGGGGCAGTAGAGAGACGCCATACTCTGCCGATTCTATCTAACGTTTTAATAAAAGTTAGTGAAGGCGCACTTTGGTTAACGGGTACAGATTTAGAGGTGGAGTTAATTTCCAGTACACAACTGGAAGGGGACTTTGCCGAAGGTGAGATCACCGTACCTGCCAAGAAGCTTTTTGATATTTGTCGTGGCTTGTCTGATGGTACAGAAATCAACTTTTCACTTGATGGCAATAAAGCCGTTATTCGTGCTGGTCGCGGTCGTTATACTCTCTCAACGTTATCAGCCAGCGATTACCCGAATCTCGAAGACTGGGAAGGCGAAGTTGAGTTTGAAGTATCAGGTGCAAATCTTAAACGCCTAATCGACAGCGTTCATTTTTCCATGGCACAGCAGGACGTACGTTACTACCTCAATGGTATGTCTCTTGAAACCGAAGAAAACCTGGTAAGAACCGTTGCTACCGATGGCCACCGTTTAGCACTTTGTCGACTTGATTATACTGCCGCTACCTTGCCAGCACGTCAGGTTATCATTCCACGTAAAGGTGTGCTGGAAATTTCCCGTCTGATTGAAGACGACGACAAGCTGTTAAAAATTCAGATTGGCGCGAACCATATTCGCATGTTTTCTACTGAGTTCATTTTTACCAGTAAGTTGGTTGATGGTCGCTTCCCGGATTATCGTCGTGTACTACCCAAAGACGGCGACAAGATTATCCTGGCCAGTAAAGATGTATTAAAAGATGCGTTCTCTCGTGCTGCTATTTTATCGAATGAGAAGTTCCGCGGTGTTCGTTTAAACATCTCTTCCGGCGAATTAAAGATTACGGCTAACAACCCAGAGCAGGAAGAAGCCGAGGAAATCGTCGATATCGATTATCAGGGCGATTCCCTTGAAATAGGTTTTAACGTTGCTTACTTAATTGATGTATTAAATTCTATTAATTCAAATAACGTTAAGATCAATCTTATGGATGCCAATTCCAGTGCGCTAATCGAAGACGCTGATGATGGTGCAGCCTTGTTCGTTATAATGCCCATGCGCCTGTAGGTGTAATGAGCCCATCATTTTTATAACTTTTGAATACATTGCCGAATCTCGATATTCGGCTTTGTTGTATTTAATCCCCGGTTTTTATTTCACCCAGAGCGTAAGTATTGTTTTATGATTTTGGATAAGGTGCAGCTCACAAAGTTTAGAAACTTCGAGTCTGTACAATTCAGTCCGTCGCCATCGCTAAGTATCATTACCGGTAAAAACGGTAGTGGAAAATCTTCGCTTTTGGAAGCGCTTCATTACCTGGGATATGGCCGTTCATTCAGAACCTCCAAACACCAATCGGTTATTAAGCACGATAACGATGCGTTCACGATTTTCGCCAGCTGCCAGAATGACGACGGTAAACAATTCAAGATTGGTTTGTCCCGGGGAAATTCAGAACAGTTCAAATGTAGTGTTAATGGCGAACATTTTAAGCGTCTTAGTGATCTGGTGAGTTTACTGCCTATTCAATTGTTCACCCCTCAAAGTACCGATTTGGTGATTGGATCACCTTCAGAAAGAAGACGATTCTGCGACTGGGGATTGTTCCACGTGGAACAATCCTATTCAGAACTGATAAAAAACTATGGAAAGGTACTTAAGCATCGCAATGCGCTGTTAAAGGACTATAATGGACAATCCGCCCAAAATGACACGGGATATTGGGATCAGCAGATTATCGTGCTAGGGGAGCGTATAGATGCATTACGCGGCGAATACGTCAACCGATTAATTCCTGTATTCGAAAGCACATGTAGGCAATTTCTACCTGAGTTTTCTGTCGAAATTTCGTATTATAGGGGCTGGGAAAAAGATAGCGATTTATCGCAGGCTTTAAATAAAAAGCTGCCTTACGATAGAAAGGTGGGATACACCTCTGTTGGTCCTCATAAAGCAGATTTACGCTTTAGGGTAAACAAAACCCAGGCCCAGGAAGTGCTATCACGCGGACAGTTAAGAATGGCAGTTGCTGCATTACAATTAGCCCAGACAAAGCTATTTACGCTGGAAACCAGTAGGCACAGTATCTTTTTGCTCGACGATATTGGTGCCGAATTGGATGCAGAAAAAAGAGAACGGTTCATCGATGGGTTGTTAGAAACTCAGACCCAGGTTTTTGTTACTGCCATAGAACAAGAACAACTTGAATTTGTGAATAAATATAAAGACAAAAAATTGTTTCACGTGGAACATTGCAACGTGAACGAGGAGTAAAACTGAATGTCAGAACAGCACAATTATGATTCTTCCAGTATTAAAGTTCTGAAAGGATTGGACGCAGTACGGAAGCGTCCCGGCATGTACATAGGTGATACCGATGATGGAACAGGTCTACATCACATGGTGTTCGAGGTTGTAGATAACTCCATTGACGAAGCGTTAGCAGGACACTGTTCTGAAATCAAAGTACAAATTCATACTGATGGCTCTGTATCCGTGTCTGATAACGGCCGTGGTATTCCTACTGAACTACACCCGGAAGAGGGTGTGTCTGCTGCTGAAGTTATTATGACTGTACTTCACGCTGGCGGTAAATTTGATGATAACTCCTATAAGGTATCAGGTGGTTTGCACGGCGTTGGTGTATCGGTAGTAAATGCACTCTCCAGCAAGCTAAAACTAACAATCCGTCGTGGAGGAAAAACCCACGAGCAGGAATATCAGCACGGCGTACCACAACAGCCACTGGCCGTAATTGGCGATACTGAAAGCTCTGGTACTGCAGTACGTTTCTGGCCAAGTACCGATACCTTCTCGGATGTTGAATTTCACTATGAAATTCTGGCCAAGCGCTTACGCGAACTGTCATTCCTGAACTCAGGTGTATCAATTAAACTGAAAGACGAGCGCGACGGAAAAGAAGATCACTTCCATTATGAAGGCGGTATTCAGGCGTTTGTTGAATACCTTAACCGCAACAAAACACCAATTCACCAAAAGGTATTTCACTTCTCCAGCGAACGAGAAGATGGGATTTCTGTTGAAATATCTATGCAATGGAACGATGGCTTCCAGGAAAATATTTACTGCTTTACTAATAACATTCCACAGCGTGATGGTGGTACTCACTTAGCGGGTTTCCGTGGGGCACTAACTCGTACACTGAATAACTACATGGAAAAGGAAGGGCTGAACAAAAAAGCCAAGACTTCTACCAGTGGTGATGATGCCCGTGAAGGGTTAACCGCAGTTGTGTCAGTAAAAGTACCTGATCCAAAATTCTCGTCACAGACTAAAGACAAATTGGTTTCTTCTGAAGTGCGTCCGGCTGTAGAGTCTGCCATGAACGAAAAACTGGCTGACTACTTACTGGAAAACCCAACAGAAAGTAAAATCATAGCCAGCAAGATTATTGATGCAGCGCGCGCTCGTGAAGCAGCGCGTAAAGCCCGCGAAATGACACGTCGTAAAGGTGCGTTAGACCTCGCCGGCTTACCAGGCAAATTAGCTGACTGTCAGGAAAAAGATCCGTCCCTTAGCGAACTGTATATAGTGGAGGGTGACTCTGCAGGTGGTTCAGCCAAGCAGGGTCGTAACCGTAAAAACCAGGCTATCCTGCCATTGAAAGGTAAAATCCTTAACGTTGAGAAAGCACGCTTTGATAAGATGCTGTCTTCTCAGGAGGTCGCTACCTTAATTACAGCCCTGGGCTGTGGCATTGGTCGTGACGAATATGACCCGGAAAAGCTGCGCTATCACAGCATCATCATCATGACCGATGCGGACGTGGATGGCTCGCATATTCGTACCTTGCTGCTGACGTTCTTCTACCGCCAAATGCCAGAAATTATCGAACGCGGCTATGTATATATTGCCCAGCCACCACTGTATAAAGTGAAAAAAGGTAAGCAGGAACAATATCTCAAAGACGACGACTCACTGACCAAACACCTGACTTCTATCGCAATGGACGGTGCTGAGTTATATACCAGTGAAGATGCGCTGCCTATCAAAGGTGTGGCGCTGGAAAACCTGGTACAGCAATACCAGGGCGTAGAAAAGATGATTGCGCGCATGTACCGAGTAATGCCAGTGAGCCTGTGGTACAAACTTATTTATACCAAAACACTGTCTACCGACGATCTAACTGATAAAGATGCGTTAGCTGCATTTGCCTCTGAGTTCACCAGCGCGTTGGAAACACAGGAAACCGATGGCGCGTTATACAAATACGAAATTAAACATGACGCCGAGCGTAGCGAATACTACATTGCTATTATCATGCGAATGCACGGTATTGACTACGAGTATAACCTTGGCAGAGACTTTATCGAGTCTGCTGAATATCAGCGCATTAAAGGCCTTAACGAAGCCATTAATGGCATGATGGAAGAGGGTGCCTATGTTAAGCGTAATGAGCGGAAAGAGCCGGTAACCTACTTTGTAGACGCACTGGAATGGCTCATGGGTGAAGCGAAGCGTGGCCAGTACATCCAGCGCTATAAAGGTCTTGGTGAAATGAACCCGGAACAGCTTTGGGAAACCACCATGGATCCGGAAAGCCGTCGTATGCTACAGGTCACTATCGAAGATGCCATTGCCTGTGACCAGTTGTTTACAACGCTAATGGGCGATCAGGTTGAACCGCGACGTGCCTTTATTGAAGCCAACGCCCTGAACGTAGAAAACCTCGACGTATAGGCTGTTGTTGCTAAATCTATAAACTAAAAACCCGGCAAAATATGCCGGGTTTTTTTGTTTGCCCAGCGAAGCTGGCAAACCCGTCAGGTTGAAAGAAACCTGAATCACCCTGACTGAGGGGAAGATAATCCGAATGGCAAGGGCGTTGCTGGCCAACGGCAGGGTTCGAAGGAAGCCATAGGAAGTTAGAAGTACACAACGAAAGTGAACCTGATTCGGCAAGGCAGGAGGGTAAGCGTGCAAAATAGCGCGAAGCCCGATACTCAGTCAGTCCTGTTTTGTGTTTGAGGGTGGAATTTCTAACAGGGAGCCAGTGCAGTAACTGGGGAAGCCTGACACCGTCTCTGGTGATAAGCCAGAAGCATTTGTACGAGAGGAGACTCGAGGCAGGTGTTGGTGCGAGGTGGCAGATGAAGCTGTAGTAGTGAGTAAGGTTCGGCCTGTGAAAGCCAGTAATGGTGTGGAGGATAAAACCGGACTGACCATCTGCATTAAGTCAGATGGAGTCTTTACAGCCAAAAGCTGATAA
>NZ_RCUA01000041.1 GCF_003731635.1 Marisediminitalea oceani
GGATTCCAAAGGGGAGCCACCTCCCCTTTGGGTGCTGTCGGCACCCCGACAAAATGCGAAGATAACACTTTCCCGTCATACCGGCCACCGAGCCGGTATCTCCTTGACCGCCTGGCTACCTGAAATACTCCTATTGAGTGAGCAAAACTGTTTGGGAGATCCCGGATAGCTGCTTTCGCAGCTTCCGGGATGACGGAGTACTTGGAAATACCTGAATGACACTCGCCCTTCTCCGTCATACCGGCACCCGAGCCGGTATATCCTTGACCGCCTTGCTAACTGAAACAATCCTATTAGGTGAGTAAAACTGTTCAGGAGATCCCGGATATTTTCTCCGAAAATTCCGGGATGACACTTTATTCCCGTCATACCGACCTCCGAGCCGGTATCTCCCTGACCGCCTGGCTACCTGAAACAATCCTATTTAGGTGAGTAAAACTGTTCAGGGGATCCCGGATATTTTCTTCGAAAATTCCGGGATGACAGTAAAAAGAGCTCCTGGATATTTTTACGAAACTTCCGGGATGACTGTGGTTTTCGGGATGACAGGGTCTTTTACGACGTAAAATAAAAAATCCCGGCTCAGTGGCCGGGATTACAACCTATTTAGCCCGAATAGCGACTAGGTCAGAGACGCCTGATAGATACCTTCGATTGCGGCATCCAGGGTAGCTTCAAACTCTTCGTCACTTTGCTGTGCAGACACACCTTCGGTGAGGGCGCGTGAGAAGCTGGCAATCATGCCCTGATTCTCGGCCAGTTTGGCGTTGGCGTCATCGCGTGAATAACCACCAGAGAGAGCAACTACTTTAATCACTTTCGGGTGATCAACCAGCTCTTTGTAGAAGTTTGCTTCGGTTGGAAGAGTCAGCTTGAGCATGACCTTTTCATCGCCCAGCAGATTAAGCTGAGTAAGAATTTCCAGTTTCAGCAGCGCTTCAGCTTCGGCTTTTTCCGGGCTGTTGATGTCTACTTCAGGCTCGATAATCGGCACCAGACCTGCGTCCAGAATTTGCTTACCTACTGCGAACTGTTGCTCAACAACGGCTTTGATACCTTCGTGGTTGGCCAGTTTAACCACTGAACGCATTTTGGTGCCAAACACATCCTTGGCATTGGCTTTAGCCAGCAGCTCGTCGAGTTGCGGCATAGGCTTCATGAGTTGCACACCGTTAGCCTCGGCTTCCAGACCTTTATCGACTTTCAAAAACGGCACTACGCGTTTTTTCTGCCACAGGTAATGAGAAGAAGCTAACCCTTCGATATCACGATCGAGTGTATTTTCAAACAGGATTGCGCCAAGGACGCGCTCACCTGAAAAGGCGTTACAGGTTACGATACGGGTACGCATTGCGTGCACCATGTCGAACATTTCCTCATCATTTGAGTATTCTGATTCTTCGATACCGTAGAGTTTAAGTGCTTTTGGGGTACTACCACCGCTTTGGTCAAGGGCCGCAATAAAGCCCTTTTGGGTGATGATTTTATCCAGCATAGCTTGCTGAGCCTGTGATGCCATGTGCAACACTCCTTATTTTCTTATCCGTTTTTATAAACGGTTGTAGGGTTAAGAGAAATCATTTATTAGGCATGGGAAAGCTCGCTTTATCAGAGCCTTAGCAGTTTTTACTACGCTCTGTTAAACGGTCTTTCAGCCTGCGTATCCTTATGCAGGTGTCGCCGGAATACTGCTATTCCGGCGCCGGGACATTACTTTGCTGTTAGCGGTTTTTTTCTTCTAATATCGCTACTGCAGGTAAAGTTTTGCCCTCAAGAAATTCCAGAAACGCACCGCCACCGGTTGAGATGTACGATACTTTATCTGCAATTTCATATTTATCTACTGCTGCTAGCGTATCACCACCGCCGGCAATTGAAAATGCATCACTGGCGGCAATCGCTTCTGACAGCGCTTTTGTTCCACTTGCGAACTGATCAAATTCGAATACCCCTACCGGGCCATTCCACACAATGGTGCCGGCATTTTTAAGGATATCTTCCAGCGCAGCTGAGCTGTCCGGCCCGATATCAAAAATCATATCGTCGTCAGATACGTCACTGACTGGCTTAAGCTCGGCCGGCGTGTCTTCAGCAAACGCTTTACCGGTAACCACATCGGTGGGTACCGGGATATCGCCGCCATTGGCCTGCGCCTGGTCAATCAAGCGCTTGGCTTCATCAACTAAATCCATTTCTACCAGCGACTTGCCTACATTGTGGCCTTGCGCCGCGATAAAGGTGTTAGCAATACCGCCGCCTACAATCAGTTGGTCTACTTTATCAGCCAGAGACTTAAGCACGGTTAACTTGGTCGATACTTTAGAGCCACCCACTATAGCTACCATCGGGCGAGCCGGATTATCCAGCGCTTTAGACAGCGCGGCCAGTTCACCAGCCAGTAGTGGGCCTGCCACGGCTTGTGGGGCAAATTTTGCCACGCCGTGGGTGGAAGCCTGGGCACGGTGGGCCGTACCAAACGCATCCATTACAAATACGTCACATAATGCAGCGTACTGCTTCGACAGTGCTTCGTCGTCTTTTTTCTCACCCTTATTAAATCGCACATTTTCGAGGATCATGCATTGACCCGGCTCAATGTCTACGCCATCCAGGTAATCTTTTACCAGTTTAACTTCGACATCCAGTACGTCGTTGAGGTAGTTCACCACCGGTTGCAATGAAAACTCTTCTGCAGGCTCACCTTCGGTTGGGCGGCCCAGATGAGACATCACCATCACCGCTGCACCGGCTTCCAGCGCTGCTTTTATGGTAGGTAAAGACGCTTTGATTCGCGCGTCTGATGTCACTTTACCGTCTTTTACCGGTACGTTGAGATCCTGACGGATCAATACACGCTTACCTGACAACTCAATGTCTGACATGCTTGGGATTGACATAAGGTTTCCTTCTCATCCTGTTGAATTCAAATTAAATTATTCGTTGCCCGTTTGATACATCGCCAAAGCGGTATCCAGCATTCGATGGGCAAAACCCCATTCGTTGTCACACCACACCAGGGTTTTAACCAACTGGCGGTGACTCACCCGAGTTTGTGTACCATCTACAATACACGAATGGGGATCGTGATTAAAATCCACCGATACCAGCGGCTCTTCGGTGTAATCCAGAATGCCTGAAAGACGTCCGGTGCGGGCCGCACTAAGTGCCTGATTCACTCTATCGATGGTCACTTCAGTGGCCAGCGTCACACTCAAATCCATGGCACTCACATTAATCGTGGGTACACGTACAGCAATCGCTTCAAACTTGCCGGCAAACTTAGGCAGTATTCGCTCTATGCCACGGGCCAGGCGGGTATCCACCGGAATGATCGACTGGCTGGCGGCACGGGTACGGCGCAGGTCGGGATGATAGGCATCAATCACCTGCTGATCGTGCATGGAAGAGTGAATGGTTGTGATGGTGCCGCTTTCTACTCCGAATGCTTCGTCGAGTACCTGGATCACCGGCACAATACAGTTGGTGGTGCAGGAGCCGTTCGACACCACTTTATGTTCGGGTAACAGGGTGTCTTCGTTACAACCGTAAATAATGGTGTTGTCCATATCTGGCGCAGCGGGCTGGGAAAACAGCACTTTTTTTGCCCCGGCTTCAATATGCGCCAGGCCACTGGCTTTGTCGGTATACTGGCCGGTACATTCCAGCACAATATCCACACCCAGTTCGGCCCAAGGCAGGCCGCTTATTTCGCTTTGATGACACAGGCGGATCACATCACCGGCGACGGTGAGCTGTTCGCCCTGACGTTCCACATGACAGGCAAAGCGGCCATGGGACGTATCGTATTTGAGCAGATGTGCCATGCCGTCGGGATCAGCGATTTCGTTGATAGCGACGACCTGGATAAACTGATTGCGGCCACTCTCATAGAGTGCCCGCAGTACATTTCGGCCAATGCGGCCAAAGCCATTAATGGCGAGTCTTACCATATTTTTATGCAGCCTAAAGGCCGGGGCAAATTAAAGCCCCAGCGCAGCTTCTACCACGGCATCAACAGTGATGTTGAAATGCTTGAACAGCTCGCCGGCCGGGGCTGATTCACCAAAGGTGTCCATGCCCACAATTGCGCCGTTAAAGCCAACGTACTTATACCAGCTTTCTTTAGACAGCGCTTCCACAGCAACGCGTTTCACCACGGCCGATGGTAATACTGACTCACGGTAAGCCGCATCCTGACGATCGAACACATCGGTAGAAGGCATAGACACCACACGTACCGCTTTACCCTGCTCGCTCAGTTTGGCCGCAGCGTCTACAGCCAACTGTACTTCAGAGCCGGTGGCAATCAGAATAAGCTCCGGCGTGCCGTCACAATCTACCAGTACGTAACCACCTTTGGCGACGTCAGCAACCTGCGCTTCGGAACGCTCTTGCTGCGCCAGTCCCTGACGGCTGAAGATTAACGAGGTAGGCCCATCAGTGCGTAAAATCGCTTCTTTCCAGGCTACCGCTGATTCAACCTGGTCGCACGGGCGCCAGTTGTCGAGGTTGGGTGTAGCACGCATGGCAACGACCTGTTCTACCGGCTGGTGCGTTGGGCCATCTTCGCCCAGACCAATTGAATCGTGGGTATATACAAAGATCACCGGCTGCTTCATTAGTGCCGCCATACGCACCGCGTTACGGGCATATTCCATAAACATCAGGAAGGTAGCACCGTAAGCTTTAAAGCCGCCGTGCAGGGCAATACCATTCATCATGGCAGACATACCAAATTCGCGCACGCCGTAGTAAACATAGTTGCCGCTGGCATCGTCTTTTTCTACGCCTTTACAGCCGTTCCAGATGGTCAGGTTAGAGCCGGCCAGGTCGGCCGAGCCGCCCAGTAATTCAGGCAGTAATGGACCAAAGGCATTCAGCGCATTTTGCGAAGCTTTACGGCTGGCGATAGTATCCGGGTTAGCCTGCAGCTTAGCGATATAGTCGTCGGCTTTAGCCACAAAGTCTGCCGGTACGTCGCCGCTTAAACGGCGTTTCAGTTCAGCGGCCAGCTCCGGGTAGGCTTCGGCGTATTTTGCAAACAGCGCATTCCAGGCTTGTTGCGCTTCGCCGCCTTTGGTTTTGCCATCCCAACCGGCGTAGATATCTGCCGGCACTTCAAACGGTGCGTGGCTCCAGCCCAGTGCTTCACGGGTAAGGGTAATTTCGTCATCACCCAATGGTGCACCGTGACAGTCTTCTTTACCCTGCTTATTAGGTGAGCCAAAACCAATCACGGTTTTACAGCAAATCAGCGTCGGTTTGCCGGTTTCGGCTTTAGCCGCTTCAATGGCGCTGTTAATCGCTTCTGGATCGTGACCGTCGATATCGGTGATCACATGCCAGCCGTAAGATTCGAAACGTTTTGGAGTATCGTCGGTAAACCAGCCTTCCACTTCACCGTCGATAGAAATACCGTTGTCATCCCAGAACGCAATCAGCTTATTCAGGCCCAGCGTACCGGCCAGTGAGCTCGCTTCGTGAGAAATACCTTCCATCAGGCAACCATCGCCCAGGAACGCATAAGTGTAGTGGTCAACTACCGCAAAGTTATCGCGGTTAAATTGCGCAGCCAGCACTTTTTCAGCCAGCGCCATGCCTACTGCATTGGTAATACCCTGCCCCAACGGACCAGTAGTAGTTTCAACTCCTGGTGCGTAACCATACTCAGGGTGACCAGGGGTTTTAGAATGTAACTGACGGAATTGCTTAAGTTCGTCGATAGGCAGTTCGTAGCCAGTGAGGTGCAACAGTGAATACAGCAGCATTGAACCATGACCATTCGACAACACAAAGCGGTCGCGGTTGGCCCAGGCCGGGTCAGCCGGGTTATGTTGCAGGTGATCGCACCACAGGACCTGGGCGATGTCTGCCATGCCCATAGGTGCACCGGGGTGACCGGATTTGGCTTTCTGAACAGCATCCATACTTAATGCTCTGACAGCATTCGCGAGTTCTCGACGAGACGGCATGTTGACTCCTGAATTGTATTTGAGTGCCAGTTGATGTGGCAAATTACAGTAATTAATCACACATCAGCGATGTACTAATGTATTTGTGTTTGCTGCAAATCGCTGCCATTGACTTACGGCAATCCTGCAAACAGAAATACACTTTCACTCAGAGCTTCATATTGTTACCCACCGGCCAGTGCAGTTCAATGTGTTTTGGTCTTGTCGGAGCATTTAATAACAGTAGCAATGCTCCCTGGCGGGCAATAGTCAGCACCAGACTGTCAAGCAAACGTAACAAATAGACTTTTAGACGTCCAGAAGTAAAGACTGGTATTTATACGGCAGCTTGCTACAATAGTCGCATGTGTATTGATCTACAATGAACACAACCGCCGTAAAACAGCGCCAGAACGGTATATTTACTGTTTCTTCCGGTGTTCAGGTAAGCAATACGCCCCGAATATAAATTTAAATAAACACGGAGCATGTAATGGCAGCCCATTTATTTACGTCCGAGTCAGTTTCTGAAGGCCATCCGGACAAGATTGCCGATCAAATATCCGATGCAGTACTTGATGCTATCCTGCAGCAGGATCCCAAAGCGCGTGTCGCTTGCGAAACTTATGTCAAAACCGGCATGGTGCTGGTTGGTGGTGAAATTACAACTTCTGCATGGGTAGATATTGAAGAGCTCACTCGCCAGACCGTGCGCGAAATCGGCTATACCCATTCAGATATGGGATTTGATGCAGATTCTTGCGCGGTTCTTAATGCCATTGGTAAGCAGTCACCGGATATTAATCAGGGTGTAGACCGCACTCGCCCGGAAGAACAAGGCGCTGGCGACCAGGGTCTGATGTTTGGCTATGCCAGCGACGAAACCGAAGTGTTAATGCCTGCTCCTATTACTTACTCACACCGTCTGGTGCAGCGCCAGGCCGAAATGCGTAAGTCAGGCAAGCTCGACTGGCTACGTCCGGATGCGAAAAGCCAGGTCACCTTTATTTACGAAGATAACGTGCCGGTAGGCATTGATGCAGTAGTCCTTTCTACCCAGCATTGTGATTCGGTCTCTACCGAGACCGTGCGCGAAGCGGTAATGGAAGAAGTTATCAAACCGGTATTACCGGCTGAGTGGATTACGGCCAATACCAAATTTCATATCAACCCTACCGGACGTTTTGTTATCGGCGGCCCGATGGGTGATTGCGGTTTAACAGGTCGTAAGATCATAGTTGATACTTACGGTGGTATGGCGCGTCACGGCGGCGGTGCTTTCTCGGGTAAAGACCCATCTAAAGTAGACCGTTCAGCAGCTTATGCTGGGCGTTACGTGGCTAAGAATATTGTAGCGGCGGGCCTGGCCAAGCGTTGCGAAATTCAGGTGTCTTATGCCATTGGTGTGGCTGAGCCAACGTCTATCAGTATCGATACCTTTGGCACCAGCCAGTATGACGAGGCAACCCTGGTAGCGCTGGTTAAACAGCACTTTGATTTACGTCCTTATGGCCTGATCAAAATGCTCGACCTGGAACGCCCTATTTACCAGCCTACCGCTGCATACGGTCACTTTGGCCGCGACAGTTTCCCATGGGAAGTGACTGATAAAGCTGAAGCATTGCGCGCTTCGGTTTAAGCCCCGCGTTATTGCTTACAACGCCAGACTCCTGTCTGGCGTTTTTGTTCGTGCTAATAAGCATTGGCCATTGCGAAGGCATCCGGCAAGCCCATTCTGGCCAAATGAACATGTTGATATTCCCTTCGGTGGGTGACTTCCAGTTCAGCAAAATCCGGCGGTAGAAATTGGCGACTGTGCACTTCACTATCAAAAGTTACTGCAACCAGAATTAGCGGGTCCAGATGACCAGTAAACACATCCAATATTAACTTATGCCCGAAAAAACCGATGCGATAGCGTTTTTTCTCAACCCGCATGTGTTGGGTGAGCGGCCACAACTCATTAAACTGCTCTGCGCTAATGGAAATTTCAGTGTCGAGGCGCTTTAAGCCAACGCCCTGTTCGACTGTCATGGTAAAGTCGCCGCCTTCGTCTGTTATTGTGATTTGCCGGTCTCCCTGTGCGGCAATGTAACCCTGCCTCACCAACACCGGTTTCCGCGTTTCCAGTAATCCTTCAGGTAAGTAAGTAACAACAAATTTTCGTTCAATTTGCCAGTCTGCTCGCATTATTTGATCCTCAGTGGGCAACGTCCGTGGCCGCCTTAACGGTGGTTCCGTACAGATTGAATCCAGAAAGCAATATTGTTCATTAACTACGCATTTAACCTTTTGTTTTATATATCATTACAACGCCATCTTCATAAACAACATGGTTTTTAGGGCGCTGTTTTTTTATTTTATTAGTACCTTTAAAGCTAGTTGAGGCGGGTCTGTTTCGCCAGCAAAATCGACGAAATTCGAAGGTTAAAAAAAGTGCGTTTCACACTTGGTATCAGCTCTGATTAGGTCTATATTGATACTAGGCTGCCAAAAAAAGCGGTGCTGTTTGCACCGGCAAGCCGATATAAAAATACTGGAATAACACAGCGTAAAGTAAATCTACGCTTTATTTGCACTCTCACACGGGAAGACCTCACAATGAACAAGCCACTTTACCGCTTGTTTTTGTTTGGTTTGGTTGCGATGTTTAGTTGTCCGCTACTGGCCAATCAAGCTGCCATATTGCCAGATTCTTCACTGGTTACTCAGCCCGTGGGAAACACGCAGTATTTTATTGCCTATCAAAGTAAGCGCCTGCCAAAGTGGAATTTTAGTGTTGAATTGAATCGCTCTTATGCGGCCCGTTTTGCCAGCGATGCGCGCACAGTCCCCATGTCTGTAGTGGGTCTGGAAGCAGTAAGTTTATCGGCCCGGCGGGCACTGCCAGTAAATTCTGCACAGTGGATATATGCAACCATTCGTTCTACTCAGTACTCGCTAACGCCTCAGGCTGGTGCCGTGCCAATGATCAGCGACAGCGACAGAGCGGCAAGTGTAGGCTGGCAGTTTGGTGAAATGCGCGGCTTTGGTGTGGCCGTAGGCTACGAATACCGCGACGCCGGCCAAATTGATATCAACTCTCTGGTTATGGGTGTGCACTATTATTTTTGAGACTGGTATTTTTAAGTGTGCCCTGCCAGCTACTCGCTCAGGATAAAATTAGCCACACTGTCGGCATGCAACAGTGCCGTATCCAGCACCGGTAGAGCGCTGTCTTTGGCAGTTACCAGTAAACCAATTTCGGTACAGCCAAGAATAATCGCTTCGGCTCCTGCTGCTTTGAGGTTTTCAATAATGTGCAAATAGCGCCTAAGCGACGCCTCGTGGATAATTCCCTGACAAAGCTCTTCGTAGATCACGCGATGCACGTATTGGCGCTCTGTGGTTTCCGGCACCAGCACCGACAATCCGCCTGCGGTGAGATGGTCGCGCAAAAATCCCTGCTCCATGGTAAAGGCAGTGCCAAGTAAACCCAAACGACTAAATCCCCGGGCCTGGCTCTCGGCGATCAACGCGTCACCAATATGCAATAGCGGAACGCGCACCACGTTTGCTATCTGCGGCGCCACTTTATGCATCGTATTGGTGCAAATCGCCAGCGCCTCAGCGCCCGCTTTTTCAAGGCTTGCGCCAACAGATGCCAGATAGTTGGCCAGTTGCTGCCAGTCATTGTTGTGCTGTAGTTCGGCAATATGTGCAAAGTCCACACTATAGAGCAACAACGGTGCACTGTGTAAACCACCCTTGTGTTGCTTAATCTGCTGATTGATACGCTGGTAGTAAGTCAGGGAAGACTCCCAGCTCATCCCGCCGATAAGGCCCACCGTTTTCATTTTGGTTCCTTGTCTGAATTAGCGATGAGCAGGATAACTCACCTCAGCTCGGTTTAGCCATTAATAACAGCGCGGGCAAGATGGTCGGTATCCTGATGCGGGAGTGTGCGTATAAAGGTTTGCTGGATAATTTCGGCATCGGTACTGGCACGATGGCGGCAGTCGCCAAAGTGGGATACCACCTGATTTTTGGTACGCATCCACAGTTCCATTTGACGCTCGCTAAGCACATACTCCAACGCTCTGACACTAAACGACATATCTACGCCAGCGGCGGCATACAGTTTAATAAGCCAGGGATGGTCCACCACCCAGCCATCGGTATAGGCGGTGCCATTAGCCAGAAACTGATTAAGCGCCAGGCATACGTCGCGGCCATCATTGCCCCACTTTTGCAAATGGTTGCGACTTAACCCATGCAGCGCCTCGGCTTTTTTGTCCCAGTGTGACCACTGGGGGTAAGGGCGAATCAATCGACAAAAGCGCGCACCATCACTCCTTATCACACCTACCTCTATGGGGTAACTGTGAGAGCTAAAACCGCTGGCTTCCACGTCGATGATTGTTGGTATTTGCATGCCACTTTTTCCTGTCTGTATCTTAAAGCTAGTTTGTTATTTGTCAGATGCAAATTTAAACCTTGATATTGCCAGTGTTCTTACTCAAAGCGGTGGGGTACTACAAGCTGTCCACCACAAGTTGAAACTGCCATGCATGCAGCCTTCAAGTACTATGCCACTTATACTTATTGTGCAAGACAATTAAAGGATCATTATTATATTTTTGCTATAGTTTGCTTATATTTTAAGAGCCATAATCTACGGCAAAATAATTACAAAGCCATTACCGGAGACCTCTTCATGTTGTTATTAGTGCGGTTGATATTGCTGTCTGTTGTGCTGGTGTTTGGCAGAGGCTCTGCCCAAGCTACAGAGCAACCGCCAGTAATTATTGGCCTGGATGCCGACATGAGCGCAGTCGCTGTAGAAGGAGGCAAGGCGATTAAACAAGGGGCATTGCTGGCCATTGCGGAGATTAACGAGCGCGGCGGTGTACTGGGCCGCCCTTTACAGCTTAAAATAATGGATCACCGGGGCAACCCGGCACGCGGGATTAATAATATTAAAACGCTGGCTGAACAGCCCAACCTACTGGCTGTGCTGGGCGGCGTTCATACCCCCGTTGCACTGGCAGAACTCCCTACTATTCATGAGCACGAGGTGATCTACCTGGGCCCCTGGGCCGCAGGCACCGCCATCGTCGACAACGGCTATACGCCAAACTATGTTTACCGGTTATCAGTGCGCGATGAAGAAGCCGCCAAGGTGATGTTAAAGCATGCGTCGCAGCGTGGATTTAAAACTGTCGGTCTGGTGCTGGAACGAACCGGCTGGGGTCGTTCCAATTTAGCCTCACTGCAACAATACAGCCAGGATTATGGTATAACAATATCTCATGTCAGCTGGGTAAATTGGCGGCAGAAAACATTCATTGAGGAAATTCAGGCACAAACCAGTGCCAACCCGGATGCGCTGATTACCGTTGTTAATGCACCTGAAGGGGTAATGATTGCTAAAGCAGTGTTACAGGAGCAACCGAATATTCCAATCATTTCGCACTGGGGACTTGCCGGGGGTAGCTTTGCCAGCGTACTTGGTAGTGAAAAATTGCAGCAACTTGATTTAACTATCTTACAAACCTTCAGTTTTCACCAGAAACGCCAGCCAGCAGTAGCGGCCAGGGTGTTGCAAGCTTATCGCGAAAAGTTTGATAGTCAGGCCAGTGCTGATTCCATACGTGCCGTTGTCGGGCTGGCTCATGCTTACGATTTGGTGCACTTAATAGCCCTGGCTGCGGATCAGGCTAACAGTCTTTCTGCGCCAGCCGTAGCTGAAGCGCTGGAAAACATCTCCGGTTATGCCGGACTGATTAAACACTATCAGCAACCCTTTACCCGTGAACGCCACGACGCCCTGTATGCCGACGACTATTTTATGGCCGTCTATAACCAACAGGGTGGGCTGACCCCCTTTACAATGAACACACTGGCCACCGGGGATGGTCAATGATCCACCTGCCATCACTGCGTCGAAAAATATTGCAGGCCACCCTGCCGCAAATCGCCTTACTGAGCTTTTTAGCATTGCTGATTATTGGTAGTGCCATCTTTATCGCTGCCCGCAGTCACCTCAGTACCTTGCATGAAAACTATGCTGACAGTGTTACGGTAAATCTCGAGAGAAACCTCGATATGACCGCCCGGCAGCTGCACAATATTGCCAGTAACGATTTGGTCATTAATGGTTTAATTGACACCCAGTATCGCGATTACTATCTCCCGCTGTTTATCCAGTCGCTACAAATTACCCAAGCTCCAGACGTTCCTCTGGCGTTGTTTAATTACGCGGGTCACCCTCTGCTTGAAAAAAACTGGCAGGTAGTGCCCGGCGAGTTTGACAATGTGTGGCAAAACGACGTGTTGCAAGAACTCTCTCTCTACACCGAGATCAGCGAAAATGGGATCCTCATTGCTGCACCAATTGAACTGGCCGGTGCTGCAGAAGGCGCCTTAGTGATGTATTTGAAGAGTCTGGAATGGCTGTTGAATGCTCCTCTCAACCCAGCTACTCAACTGGTGGTGAGTGAAGGAGGAACTATTTTACTCAGTTCGCGGCCTGCGCTGTATCCACAGGGTAGCTACTTTGACAGTACGGCGCAGAGCGGACAGTTTCTGTATCAAAAGCCATGGCGCGATTACCAGGTGATTAGTCTGGAACCCATAACCTCGGCGTACAGCAATGTATTCTGGCTCATTCCGGTATTGATAGTATCTATTGCTCTGGTGCTAATCAGCGCATTGTACAGCGCGCGTCTTGCTGCCAATATGTCGTCTGCGTCATTACGACGTTTACACCGCAACCTACAGCAGGCAGCGCGCAGCTCTGAATTGCCACCGCGCCACCCCGAAAAGGCCAGGGAACTGGAGCAAATACACCAGGCCTTCACTAAACTAATCCAGGATGTCAGCCTGCTTTCGCTCTCGAATAATCAATTTTCGGATGTTATTCATTCGATGCAGGAATTACTACTGGTAGTGGATAACGATTATCAGTTACTACTGACCAACCAGCGCGGTGAGCTATTTTTACAGAAATACCAATTGTCGCCAGCGCAGCTTTTCCAAAGCCTTGTGCAGGATATTACTGAGAGCAACGCAGGGTACACAGCCAAATACAGCCGCGCAAACGAAAAGGTGCTTCACATTAGCTGGCAACTAGCCCCCTTGCAGAACAAGCAAGGCGAATTTATAGGTCATGTCCTGGTGGGCGAAGATATTACCGAGCGACTGCAGCTCGAATACGATATACAGGTGAGAAACCGGGCCATTGAATATGCATCGGTGGGCATGACCATTGTTAAAACCAGCTCACCCTCGTATCCACTGGAATATGTGAACCAAGCCTTTGAGCAAATGACCGGCTACCGAAAAGCCGAGCTTATTGGCAACAATACTTATCAGATGTTATGTGCACAAACCACTCAGCAGTACGCAGACAAAATTTTAGCTAAGGTACTGGCAGGGAAAAAATGCGAGATGACACTGCAGATGCGCCATAAGGATGGCCGCCTCTACTATAATCGTCTTAGTTTAACGCCGCTGGTTGACCAGGATAATGTGATTACCCATTACCTGGGCATTCAACAGGATGTCACAGCCCAGCATGAAGCGGCCAGACATCTTGAAGATGCGCGATTGCGAGCGGAAGAATCTACGCAGCTCAAATCCCAGTTTCTGGCCAGTATGAGTCATGAAATTCGCACGCCCATTAATGGTATTTACGGCATGCTCGAAGCGCTGAAAGAGACCCGGCTTAATGACAAACAGGCCCGTTATGTATCGTTGGCAACAGAAAGCACCAGCAACCTTCTGCATATTATTAATGATATTCTCGACTTTTCAAAAATTGAGGCCGGCAAGCTAACCATAGAGCAACACGATTTCAATCTTGCCGTAATGCTACGGAAAATCGTCGCGCATTATCAGGTGGAAAGTCGAGCTAAAAACGTGGAGATTGTACTGCTAGAAGAAAACTGCCACCAATTGGTCTGTGGCGATCCGGTGCGCATCCGCCAGATTATCAGCAACCTGTTAAGCAATGCCGTAAAATTTACCGAGCAAGGGCAAATCACTGTGAGCGCAACGTTAGCGACTACGGCTGATGGCTATCAATTGTCCCTTGCGGTGTCAGATACTGGCATCGGTATCGCAAGTCATAAGCTGCAGTCGGTCTTTTCGATGTTTAGTCAGGCGGACATTTCCACAACCCGTAAATTTGGCGGAACAGGCCTCGGCTTGTCTATTAGCCAGCAACTGGTGGAATTAATGGGTGGCACTATTGGGGTCGAAAGTACTCCCGGTGAGGGCAGCACTTTCCGTGTCAGTATCACCCTGCATGGGCCAAAGAATCCACAGTTGCCTGACACCGACTCGACCACCAGCTTAACGTTAAGAGAAGATCATTTGCATAGCGAGCTCAAAATCCTGTTAGTTGAGGATAATGAAATTAATCGCATTGTGGCTACTGAATTGTTACAAGGCTACGACATCACCATAGCTGAAGATGGGGAACAGGCGATATCGCAGCTGACTCATGGGCAGAGCCGATTTGATCTGATATTAATGGATTGTCATATGCCGGTAATGGATGGCTTTGAAGCAACCCGGCGAATACGGGCCGGCCAGGCTGGCGAAGATTACCAGCATATTCCTATCATTGCCATGACCGCAAATGCCATGAGTGGCGATAAAGAACAATGCTTAGAACAAGGCATGAGTGATTATATTAGTAAACCTTTCAGTACTCAGGAAATTACTGACATGATGAATAAGTGGCAGCAGAAAATAAGTTCCACTACCAGCATTTAAGGCTGACTGAATAAGCCTTTATTGCGTGGTCACCAGTGACTGTGCCAAACTGGTCTGCCTTATTCTTATCCCGACCTATTGCTATGTCATCGTCTTTAAACAAAGTCACTGATACCTCCAAGCGCCATTTTCGCTATTTTGATTTCATGCTGGCGGCTACCTGCATTTTAATTGTATGCTCAAATATCATTGGCGCCAGTAAAGTGGCTGAAATAGCCGGTTTTACTTTTGGTGCCGGGGTCATCTTTTTCCCGCTGTCTTACGTGCTTGGAGATGTACTCACTGAAGTATATGGCTATCAACGCGCCCGGCGGGCTATCTGGGCCGGATTCTTCGCTGCCGCGTTTGCCGCCTTTATGGCCTGGTTTATTACCGAAATGCCGCCCGCACCAGGCTGGAATGCAGACCTCGGCGGCGGCCTTAGCCGGCAGGACAGTTTTGCGCTGAATTTTGGTCAGGCACCGCGTATTGTTCTGGCTTCGGTACTGGCCATCTGGTTAGGTGAGTTTGCCAATGCCTTTGTGATGGCAAAAATGAAAGTGCTCAGCAAAGGCAAAGCGCTTTATCAGCGTACGATTGGCTCGACCATTGTGGGTCAGGCGGTAGACTCGGCTGTGTTTTATCCGGTGGCCTTTTGGGGGATCTGGAGCAGCGAACTCATCTTTACGGTAATGGCTACCAACTATGCGCTGAAAGTGCTGTGGGAAGTTCTGTTAACGCCGGTGACTTACAAAGTTATTGCGGTACTGAAACGTGCGGAAGGTGTTGATGTGTATGATGAACACACCAACTTCACCCCCTTCTCTATAAAATAAGGAGTGCTACCCAAGCATTGCATCAGGTTGTGCTGCACAGGTGAAAATAGCTTAGGCCCTTTTTTGCCACAAGCTGGGCCTGACGACACACAAGAATATAGCAAAAACGCCGGCAAAAGCGGCTTGGTGAACTAAACGGGTGGAGGGCCTGCGCGGCGCTCCACCTAAGAGTTATCAGAAACTCGCTTTTAAGTTCAGCGCTGCCGTGCGCGGTGCGCCAATCCAGGCACCGCCATTAACTACTGTACCCAGATAGCTGCTGTCGAACAGGTTGTTAATGGTTAAGCGGACATCGATATTGCTGATCCCCTGCACCGGTGAGTCAACCGCCGCGCCAAGGTAGAAGTCAGCCACGGTATATGAGTCAACATCAAACGAACCGGCTGAGCGCTCGCCCACATACTTGGTGGAAAGACCCATGTTGTAAACGTCGGCGGTGTAATCCAGGCTTACCACAAACATGTCTTCGGCTGAGCCAACCACGCGCTGACCATCCACAAAGCCGGTTGAGGCTGCCGGGTCTTTGTATTCTGAATTGTTGTGAGTGTACGAGAAGTACAGACCAAGCTTATTGGTAATGGTGTAATCCATGGCTACTTCAATACCGTCTGACTGCACACCACCCACGTTAACGTAAGTGCCGTCGAGCTCACCTAAGTAATCTACACCATCAGCGTCTTCAGCACTTTGGTAGGTAATACGGTTGTCAAAGTCGATGTTGTAGTAAGTTAAGCTAACATTGATATCGGCAGCCACATAGCGCAAACCTAAATCGATGTTGTCGGCGGTTTCCGGCTCAACCGAAGAAATATCTACTGAGCTGCTTTCCAGCACGCCGTCTTTAATCGCCGCATAGTTTTGCGCGAAGCCAGCAAACACCTCAACGCCATCCATCACCGGTGCCACCACACCCGCCGAGAACAATACATCAGAGTCAGACTCAACCGACAAACTGTTCCCCGGTACAAAGAGGTCTTTTTTCTCGATATCAACGTTAAACTTCTTGGCACCAACGCGCAGTGTGGCCACACCGAGGTCGATTTCATCTTCTACATAGTACATCAGCGTTTCAACCGGGAATTCGCTGCTGTACTGCACCCAGTAAGGGGTTTCGTCAAACTGATAACCTACTCGTGAATCGATGATTTTCTGCCAGCTACGGTTTTCTTTACGCTCATAATCTTCGTACCACAAACCCGCGCGCAGGGTGTTTTCCATGTCGCCAATCTGCGCAACCCATACGGCATCGATATTAATACCGGTACGCTGCTTGTCGTAGTTGGTGTGGCGATAAGAGCCAACCGGAATAGCATTAGTCGGATAACAAGCCGGATCATACACTGCACCGCCGCCACCATAAGGGAATGTCAGCGAGCTTTCACAATCAGCCATGGGTGATAGCGAGTTGCCGTTTGCATCCACAAAGTAGATTTGCCCCAGCGGCGCGCCGCCTTCATAAGTATTGCCGTGTACCAACTCCGAATGGCCATTGCTGCCATCGTCGTTAACGTCGACGATATAAGGCGGTACCCAGTCACCACGGCCTTCGTTTTTGTGCCAGTAGGCATTGGCTTTCACGTCAACGCCGCCCAATGACATATTGGCTTCTAAGTAAGCAAACAGGTTCTCACGCAGGGTAGACCAGCCACGCCGATAAGACTGATCGATGTAAGGCACACCGGTCCAGTTGCCGGTTAATTCGTCCCAGGCCGGGCTTTGGGCAAACTGCTCAAGGCTGTAAATGCGCTGGTAGTTATCTTCGTGGGTATCGTCGTAAGAGATATAACCGGTGATATCCATGTTGCTCATATAGCTGACAAACTTAGCAGCCATATGATCGCGGGTATTCTCGGCGGTGTGCGTCATCCAATCGCTGTTTTCCTGGGTCGACATACTGATCCAGGCATAGGTGTCGGCGGCAATTTCACCGGTCTCATAACGCATGAATAATTTTTGCGCGTCGAATTCACCAAAGGTCGAGCTCACCGTTAGTAACTCTTCCATGCCCGGGTTAATGGTAGTGAAGTTAATCGTACCACCCAGTGCTTCGTGTGAACGGGAGGCGATATCAGCAGTTCCCTGAGAAACTTCTACAGCGCGGAGGTTTTCAGTATCGATATAGCGGTTGGCTTTGGCACCTCCGCCGTAGTTAGAGTTACCATTGGCAATGCCATCAACCGTCATACCAATTTGTTGCTGGTCGAGATCCACAGAGAAACCACGAATTGAAATACTCGTAGACCAGTCGTCTGAGCCAAAGGTATCACCCTCATTGATTAACACGCCCGGCAGGTTGTCAATGGTTGCCAGCACGCTGGTCATGCTGCTTTGCTGCTTGATCATCGACTCTTCTGTAGCGTTGTTGGCGTAAGATACGCTGCGTCCTACTACGGTGACTTCTTCGATTTCATCCGGCTGGGCAGCCGGCGCATTCATTGCTTCTGCCATTACGGGCGTACCAGCCATAGCGGCCAATACCGACAAAGCCAGCAGCGAGCGCTGCTTTAACTTGGTTGGATTCATGGTTGTGTTTCCTGTGTGATTTTATAGGGATATTTGGCGCGCCAGATTAGACCCGCTCAATGACAATTCCATGACCATTCCCTGACAGTTAGATGAATCAAAAAACTTATAAAATTCATCTATTTGTAACAGTCACACAGGATAAAAAAGCCTACGATATAACGTTATTTTGAAGGCCCGGTTTACGCTAGGCTGGCGAGTGCATCAACCAACGCATCAATTTCCTGTAAAGTAGTAAATACCTGAGGCGTAACGCGGATACAGCTGCCGCTGGATAGGTCGTGACGGCCAACTGTAAACACTCCGAAATCGTTTTCCAGACGCTTCTGTAATTGATTAATTTGCTCGCGACTGGTTTGCCCGGCCAGGCGAAACCCGCCCATCCCACTGGCACTGGCATCATCGGTAGCACCGAGTACTTCGATGTGCGGCATGTGGCGGGCTTTGCTCACCCAGCGTTCCCGCAGGTATTTTAAACGAGCCATTTTCGCTGCCGGGCCAACCTTATTGTGAAAACGGATAGCATCCGGTACCGCAAGAAAAGCGGCAAAGTTAGACGTGGCCATATGCACCCGTTTGTGCACCAGGGTATTATCGGGATCGGTTTCACCAGGATAGGGGGCAACTTTGTCCAGGGTACCCTTACGCATATATAAAGCACCTACGCCCACCGGCGAACCAATCCATTTGTGCAGGTTAAACACCGCCCAGTCGACATTCAGTTCTGGCAGGGTAAAATCGATTAGCCCCCATGACTGAGCGCAGTCACAGATCACATCAACCCCATGCTGTTTGGCAAAAGCCGCGATTTCTGCCACCGGTAATATTAACCCGTGTTGATTGGAAGCATGGGTCAGGATCATTAGTTTCAGGTTGGCGGTGCTGCGGATCTTCTCCTGGTACACCTCAAGCAATTGCTGTTTGGAGGCTTGCGCAGGCAAGGTAATTTCTACACCCGTGGCGCCGCGCTGTTCTGCCAGTGCCGCCATGGTGCGTTGAAAGGCTGGATAGTCGATATCAGCCCACATCAGACTGTCGCCAGGCTTTATGCCTTTATACTGGAATAACAGATTATGCATGGCTTCGGTGGCATTGCGGGTGAGCGCGATTTCTTCTGCCGGAACCGCGAGTGATTCAGCTACAGCGCTGACCGAGGCCTTTGCATCGCCGTACCAGTCTTTGCGCGCATAGTATGACAACTGATGATTTACCATTTTGGTCAGTTCGATATAAGACTGCTCCACGGGCAACGCCATCTTGCCCCAATAGCCATGCTCAAGATTAACAATGCCATCGGTCTTTTTATAAAACGCACTTACCGAGCGCCAGTAGGCTTCATCTGCAGCCAGCTCAGCAGCAGACAAATCGGATTGCGGCAGGGCTGGCAAGCTATCGGCGAAGGCTCGTGTGGCCGCCAGAGAACCAGACAGCAACAAAGAGTGCTGTAACAGTTTACGCCGGGATAATAAAGGGGCAGACATGCAAGAGACTCCAGAGTAATTTAAATTAGTATTTTTTATACGATTACACTATTACGTTTTTAAAACAATCTCTAGAAAGCCGGTTAAGATAAAACAACGAGTTTTATAGATACGTTACAACATAACAAAATTAACAATAATGCGGTTAAACTTGCAGGAGTCATTGTGTTGGTCATTTATATACTTTAGATTTTGTGAATTAAGCAATGAACGGATTTCTTCCCCTGTTTGCTTTGTGGTTCAATAGTCTTCCCACTATTGATACAAGTAGCTGGGTTAAGGCTGCTTTTTAATTAGGATGAATTACTTTTGATTTTTGAATCGCTTACTGGGTTTGACGTAGCGTTGGTGCTGGCTATTGGCTTTATGGTAGGCCTGGCCAAAGCCGGGATCCATGGCCTGACACTGTTATCGGTACCGCTACTTGCCTTGCTATTTGGCGGTAAACACTCCTCCGGCGTCATGCTGCCTATGCTGATAATGGCCGACATATTTGCCGTACATCATTATCACCGCCATGCTAACTGGCAATTTCTTATCAAGCTCTTTCCGTCGGCATTTGTAGGCGTATTAATTGGCACCTGGCTGGGCGATCACATTAACGATGCGCTGTTTATGCAAATTATGGCGGTGATTATTTTTGCCAGTGTTGGACTGATGTTGTGGCTTGAGCGCAATAAATCCGCGGTGCCGGATTACACCTGGTTTGCCATTCTGGCAGGGGTGCTTGGCGGTTTTACCACGATGGTGGGCAACCTGGCCGGCTCGGTTATGGCCGTTTACCTGCTAAGTATGCGCCTACCTAAAAACGAGTTTATTGGCACTGCGGCCTGGTTTTTTCTGGTAATCAATATCTTCAAGGTACCCTTCCACGTGTATGTATGGGAAACCATAAACTGGCAGAGTTTTACCTTAAACCTGATCGCCTTACCACTGATCATTGCCGGCGTTTATTTAGGGATCTGGCTGGTAAAGCGCATCAACGAAAAACACTACCGCTGGCTGGTGATAGGCATGACCTTACTGGCTGCCGCCGCATTATTGCCGGGGTAGCTGTTTTAACGGATGGCACAGGATCATAAAACCAGCCTGCATCGTTGAATACGTATGTTTGTGTTTTTACGGTAAATCAGCGGCTATGCTTGGGGAAAAGCCAATTGAGAGAGCCTTGACCATGCCACACTGTTTTCCAGCCTCAGCCAGACACGGCCTTTTCCTGAGCGTGCTGGCTGCGTTATTGTTAGGGTGTCAGCCATCCCCAATCACTAACGAGGACAGCGTGTCTGCCAGCCATGAAAACCCGCAATCACAAGTCACCCCACCCGCCGGTAAGACTGTGGTATACCAGGTCTTCACCCGCTTATTCGGCAATAAAAATACCGCTAATAAGCCGTGGGGTACACTGGAAGAAAATGGCGTGGGCAAATTTGCAGACTTTACCGATGAAGCCTTGCTGGGCATTAAGGAACTGGGCACCACCCATATCTGGTATACCGGCGTGCCTCACCATGCGGTGATCAATGATTACAGCGCCTATGGCATCAGTCACGACGATCCGGATGTGGTAAAAGGCCGCGCAGGTTCACCCTATGCGGTAAAAGACTATTACAACGTAAACCCCGATCTGGCCGTTGATCCGGCCAATCGCCTGGCAGAGTTTGAGGCGCTTATTGCACGCACCCACGCTCATGGCATGAAAGTGATCATCGATATTGTGCCTAATCACGTAGCACGCAACTACGAGTCGTTATCGAGCCCTGCCGGGGTAAGTGACTTTGGCGCTCACGATAATACTGCGGTGATTTATGCCCGGGACAATAACTTCTATTACGTGGTGGGCGAGTCATTCCAGGTGCCTGCCGCCGATAACGGCTATCAACCACTTGGAGGCCAGCCCCACCCGCTGGCTGATGGTAAGTTCGAGGAAAATCCGGCCAAGTGGACGGGCAATGGCGCACGGGCAGCCCGGCCTGATGCCAACGACTGGTATGAAACCGTTAAGGTAAATTACGGTATCAAACCCGACGGTAGCGAAGACTTCCCGGCCTTGCCAACAGGGTTTGAACAACAATCTGTTGCTGCCCACGCCGCTTTCTGGCTGGATAAAGACGTGCCTGATTCCTGGCGCAAATTCCGTGATATCACCCATTACTGGCTTGATAAAGGCGTAGATGGCTTTCGCTACGACATGGCCGAGATGGTACCGGTAGCGTTTTGGTCTTATTTAAATTCGTCGATTAAGGTACGTAACCCTGACGCTTTTCTACTGGCCGAAGTTTATCAGCCTCAGCTTTACCGTGATTATCTTCAGTTAGGCAAAATGGACTATCTCTACGACAAAGTGGCGTTTTATGACTCGTTAAAGGCCATTATGCAGGGCCAAGGCGACACCGCAGATCTGGTTTCTATTCAGGCGGACATGCAGGACATCGAGCGTCATATGCTGCATTTTCTGGAAAATCACGATGAGCAGCGTATTGCTGCCCCTGAATTTGCCGGGGATGCCGACAAGGGCAAACCAGCGATGGTGGTATCAGCCCTAATCAGCCGGTCGCCCACCATGCTTTATTTTGGTCAGGAAGTAGGCGAAGACGGCAGCGAAAATATGGGGTTTGGCAAACCGTCGCGCACCACCATCTTTGATTACGCCGGTGTACCCGCCCACCAGCGCTGGATGAATAACGGAGCGTTTGATGGCGGACAATTAACAGAAAAAGAACAAACACTGCGTGATTTTTACCGCCGGGTTCTCAACATCTCGGCGGACTATCCGGCCATGAAAGGCGACTATTACAGTCTGCATGCAGCGAGTCTGGCCAATGACAGTGACTACTCCTCGGCCCAGCTGGCTTTTGCCCGCTGGACAGACACCCAACACATGATTGTTGCAGCCAACTTTAATGCCACCACACCAGTAACTGTTGAGCTCACCGTGCCAGAGGATTTGCTGATAAAATGGCAGTTACCGCAGGGTGAGGTAGCCCTGACAGAACACCTGAATCGACCTCAAACAGCGAACAAGATGATGGTCAATGGCGGAACCGGCCGCATACAGCTTACCTTACCGCCACTGGGCTCAGCGGTGTATACCATAGATCGCTAACCAAAATTTAAGGGGTCAAAGTTCAAGGGGTCAGAGTAAATTACTCAGTAGACTAATTTACTCTGACCCCTTGAATAAACCACCTCGTTAGGAGGTGGCATATCCTGCTAACGAATAAGCTGTTAGCACTATTTAGATGTTAATTTACTGGGCAGGCTACTGGAAATGAATACGTTGAACTAGTGCAGGTTACTGCATCTTCGTCAGAAGAACAGGTTTTGTAACTCACATTTCTTACGCAAAAGGACGAGCCGTTCCTCGTACTTCTGGTCACCTCATTGGAAGATTCCATACCGTCCCCGATATACACTCCCCAAGAGAATTGTTCAGCAATCTCCTGGACTAAATCCCTTAAGCATTGATGATCAGCAGTTGTGGTGTTATAAGCCTCGTTATTAACCCCATCAGGGAAGGCATTCTGAAAGCTTAAACCATCAATCCTGGATAAATGTCTATCTAATTTAAGACCGATATGAACTTGCGACACATCTCCCAGTTCCAAAGTCCCTTTAAAACTTAGATCAAATACCAATCGATTATCGTCATCCCCTAAGGTCGCTATAAGGGGTATTTGTGTTGATTCCCAGGTAACTCCCAACGCCACAGTGTTCCTGCCTAATTGCACATTTAAGCCAGTAAGATCCTCATCTTCGCCAATATCATTTACATTCACGCCATTTAAATGTTCGGCCAGCTCCCTTCTTACAAAATCCTGAGTATCTGATTGCGTGATTCGATTTTTCATATATTGACTCACTGCGGCACAGGAGGCCGGATCAGAGTTATTCCCGGTCAACACTGAATTACCAGGCACACTAATGCCTTGCACAGATAAGAAATCTTCGTAACTAACTTCCAGGTTTCCCCCGCTAGTTGCTATGAGGACGTCATCGTAAAAATTATAAAATATTTCAGCCGCCGACAGTTCATCAGAAGAAACACCGACAGGTGTTGAATTAATTTGAATTATGTATTGCTGTGGATAAGACGCTGTAACTCTATACTTCCTGGTAGTTTTATTTTGTGGATCAATGATAATGACGTCTTTATTGGTAACATCACAATACATTGGCGTCTCATCTATTACCGCAGGTCCTCCTCCTAGGTCACCAAACTGACATGAGGGCTGGTCAAACTTAGTTGTCGCTAAATCTCGAGCTTGAGATTCCGAGCAACTCTGACAAACAAAAGTCTCGATGACCTCTGCTGATACGGGGAGAATAAACGAAGGAATAATTAGCAGAAAGTACGCTAATCGTTTCTGTAAGCCCATGTTATGCTCCGTATAAATGGGATTGAGTTAGCGAGTACTCTAAAGCGAGTGTAGAAAAGAGAAAGAATTATTGCAATAGGTAAAATGAGGAAACTCAAAAAGAAAAGAAATCAAGGCAAATCAAAGGGTCTTCAAGGGGTCAGAGGGTCTTCAAGGGGTCAGAGTAAATTAATCAGTTGATTAATTTACTCTGACCCCTTGAATTTTTTAGGAGGTGGAGCTGGCCATAAGCCGGGTTCTGTTCTCTTGCGAGTGGCAATCATTCCTCTAGGCCAGCAATCGCTTACTGGCTCAAGCAACCTACCCGCCTCCCGTGCGGGCCGCACGTATAGGAGGCCTATTTGGTCTTGCTCCGGGTGGAGTTTACCGTGCCACAAACTGTTGCCAGTTGCGCGGTGCGCTCTTACCGCACCCTTTCACCCTTACCGGCGCCGAAGCGCTTAGGCGGTTTACTCTCTGCTGCACTGGTCGTCGGCTCACGCCGCCCAGACGTTATCTGGCACCCTGCCCTGTGGAGCCCGGACTTTCCTCCCCTTTCTTGCGAAAGCGGCGATTGCCTGGCCAACTCCGGCGCGCATTGTAGCTAAGTTCGCCACAGCACGCCATGGCTTATTTTACCGGCAGATCAAAATAGAGGATATGCAAATCGTTAGTCTGGCTCACCTCAACACTTTCACCAGCAGAAAAGGCTACGCCATCACCGGCTGATACGGTTTCGCCATTGACCAGTGCACTACCTTCCACCACTTGTAGCCAGCCGATTCGATTTTGGTTACCCGCATACTGCCAGTTGTTATCATTAACCAGTTTACCAGCCAGCACGCTGACATCCTGATGGATCGGCAAGGCGCCCCCTTCGCCACGTGGCGAGAATATCAGTGTTGGTTCTTTAGCCGGCTCAAGTAACCCGGCAAAATGTTGTTGCACATAACCCGGCGCCACATTGACCTGGTTAGGCACTACCCAGATTTGCAGAAACTGTACCAGCGACTGTTTACTGTGGTTAAACTCGCTGTGGCGCATGCCGGTTCCGGCTGTCATTTTTTGCACATCACCGGGGCGGATCACCGATTCATTGCCTTCACTGTCTTTATGCGCCAGTTCACCGCTCAGTACATAAGAGATGATTTCCATGTTGGCGTGACCATGCTCACCAAAGCCACCGCCAGGCTGCACTACGTCCTGATTGATAACACGCAGCGGGCCATGGCCCATAAAGCGTTCATCGTAGTAGTGCCCAAACGAGAATGAGTGCTGTGACTGTAGCCAACCTAAATTGACCTGGCCTCTCTCGGCCGCTTTACGAATTTCCATAACAGGCTCCTTAATGTTGATATGACCATCTTATCAACATCAAAGGGCAGGACAATAATAACAAATAAAGATACACTGTCGCATGAAATGCAACAATAAAGGGTGAAACAATGGATAAGCTTGGTGCTATGCGTGCTTTTATTAACGTTGCTCGTCAGGGCAGCTTCGCCGGTGCCGCCCGGCAAATGGGCTTGTCCCGGTCACAAATAAACCGCCAGGTGGTATGGCTGGAAGATAGCCTTGAAGTGAGTTTATTTAATCGCACCACCCGCAAAGTGGATTTAACCCATGCCGGGCAAGCCTATCTGGCCAATATCCTGCCAGTGCTGGAAAATCTCGATGACGCGGAGTTACAGCTACAGGACAATCAGCAATCCCTCTCCGGTACCATTAAAATAAACGCACCGATGTCGTTTGGCCTCACTCACCTCACGCCGGTGGTGTTGGATTTTATGCAAGCGTATCCGCAAATTCAGGTGCAACTGGACCTCTCCGATGAAAAGCGCGATCCGCTGTCGAACCAGTTTGATATGACGCTACGCATCGGCCCGCCAGAAAACAATCCGGCGCTGATTGAGCATGATATTACCTATACCTCTCGCTGCCTGTGCGCAGCTCCGGAATTTCTGCAACGCTACGGTACGCCAGGTTCGCCGGATGATTTAAAAGAACTACCATGCCTGCAATATGGCAACCTGGTGCATGGCAATTACTGGGATCTGCTATACCAGAACAAATCGCAAAGGGTGCGCATTAACGGAGTACTGAGTTCCAATAACGGTGATGTGTTAAAGCAGGCAGCGATAAAAGGCATGGGCTTAGCGCTGCTACCTACGTTTATCGTGGGCGAAGCCATAGCGAAAGGGCAACTGGTGCCGGTACTGCAGGCCTGGCAACCTGCGCCGTTATTAATTTCATTACTGTATGCGCCTAATCGCCATATGGCCATGCGCCTGAGTGTGTTTGTGAAATATATTCAAACGGCCTTTGAAGACGCTGAATTTTTGCTTGAAGGTTAGCTGTAGCGGTTAATAAGCGTCTTGACGATGAAAAAATAAAAAAGCACACAACTGGCATTTGCCAATGTGTGCTTTTTAGCCTGGGCGGGTTAGCCGCCCGCAAGCAAATTAATTAGGAGTAATGGCGTTGTGATAAACGTCTTGTACGTCGTCGCAGTCGTTAAGCATTTCCATGAACTTCTCGAACATGGGCATGTCATCTTCGCTGATTTCGACTTCGGTTTGTGGAATAAAGCTGATTTCTTCCGCTTCAAATTCCAGATCCGGCTTAGCGTCGGTTAGCGCAGTTTTTACTTTATAAAACTCAGTGTGTGGCGCATACACCGAGATTTTGCCGTCTTCGCACTCTACATCCGTAACGTCTACATCGGCTTCCATCAGAATTTCGAGGATTTCGTCTTCGTCGTCACCGGCAAAAATGAAAATCGCCTGATGCTCAAACATGTGCGCTACGGCACCCTGAGCACCAATTTTCGCCCCGGTTTTGGTAAAGCAATTACGCACATCAGTAATGGTACGGTTGTTGTTGTCGGTAAGACAATCCACAATCACCATGCAGTTACCCGGGCCAAAGCCTTCGTAACGTGCCGGCACAAAATCTTCACCTGCGCCACCGGCAGCTTTATCGATGGCTTTTTCAATAACGTGGCTGGGTACCTGGTCTTTTTTGGCTTTTTCCATCAGGCGTTTCAGCGACAGGTTGGTATCCGGGTCCGGGCCGCCGTTTTTAGCACATACGTAAATTTCTTTACCGTATTTAGAATAGACTTTGGTTTTGGCGCCAGCCGTTTTGGCCATGGCGTTTTTTCTTACTTCGAATGCTCTTCCCATCTTAGGTATCTCTTGTTGTTTCCAGCTTGGTCGCTACGCACTGCGCCCAGGCTGGCGAATGCATTTATACAGGGCTAATGCCCCGATTTTAACGACTTTTATAATTTAAGGTAAGTGTTCTCTGCCCAAATATTCATGGGACTGCATTTCCTGCAAGCGGCTCAGGCACCGTTTAAACTCAAAATTGAGCATGCCTTCGGTGTAGAGAGCTTCCAGGGCAACTTCTGCCGACATAATAAGCTTAACATGCCGCTCATAAAACTCATCCACCATGGCAATAAAGCGCCGGGCAACGTCATCATTCCCCTGCCCCATTTGCTTCACGTTAGCCAGCAACACGGTATGGTAACAACGGCTCAGTTCAATGTAATCGGACTGGCTGCGCGGGCCTTCGCACAGCACTTTAAAGTCGATCATCAATACACTGTCGGAATCCCGCAGGGTTTGCAGGGTGCGATGGTTCACCTCAATGGTTGCATCCTTTTCACCTTCACCGTGAGCCAGTTGAACAAAGTAGTTGTTAAGGTTAACCAGTGCCTGCTCATCCAGCGGATAATGATAGATCTCAGCCTGTTTAAGGGTACGCAATCGGTAATCCACGCCACTATCAACGTTCACCACATTACAGTGTTTGTTGATCAGCGCAATGGCCGGCAGGAAGCGCGCCCGCTGTAATCCGTTGCGATATAACTCATCGGGCACTATGTTGGATGTCGCGACCAGCACAATGCCCTGGGCAAAAAGGGCCTCCATTAGGGTACCGAGGATCATGGCATCGGTAATGTCTGAGACAAAAAATTCATCAAAGCAAATGATCCGCGTTTCGCTGGCCAGCTTGGCGGCAATAATATCCAGCGGATCCTGCTTACCGCCGAGCAGCTTGAGCTCTTCATGCACGCGATGCATGAAGCGGTGAAAGTGCACCCGCATTTTGTTTTCAAAGGGCAGGCACTGAAAAAAGGTGTCTACAAGGTAAGTTTTACCGCGGCCAACGCCGCCATAAAAGTAAATCCCCTGCACCGGCGTTGTGGCTGGTTTGCCACCGAACAACGACTTTATCTTGCTGGCAAAGCCACCTTGTGATGCTGGCTGACTGAGCAAATCTTCGTACAAGCGCTGTAGCTCACGCACGGCGTTTTCCTGGGCCGGATCATGTTTAAAGTCATCGCGGGTCAGGTCTTGCTGATATTTTTCCCAAGGCGTCATCGCCTGCTGTTCTCCTGTAGAGACTGATTTGTTCACATAAGGCCCGGTAGCAGACCATCAACACTGCACTGACAGGGATAAACACATGAGTGATATTAACTTGCCAGCACAACTCAGTGTTTTGCCACACTGACTGGTTGGGCGTCTCAGCCCTGAATGGAATGCTATTATGCCTTAAATTTGCACTAACACCAACGCAACACCGTATAAAGCAACGGATAGTGCGATAGATGGAACTCACGTGGCCTGAGCAGTGGCGTGAAAAAGGCCTTTTACGACACAATTTGCCACAATAAGTCAGCGCAAAGTGTGTTAGCTCTTGCTATAGTCTCAGTTATGCATAGTATGCAGCATACTACGTGTTTACTGTCGAAGTTTGGCAGCGGTAAGCCCTGATAAAACCTGTCGGGACTTTCCGGTTAACAGTTACATTGGAGAAAATAATGGAAGTGGTTATCCCCTTAGCAATGCTGGCAATTGGTTTAATTATTGGTTTTTTTGTTGCCCGGTTTATGTACACCAAAGAAGGGGCAGTGAAAGCCAACGAGGCCGCGGAAAAAGCCATTAAGGAATTACTATCACAGCAGTCTCAGCACCATATTTTTCAGGTAAAACAATCTATCGAGGCTATTGAAAAACAATGTAATGGCCTTAAACAGAGTTTATCTGAATACGAAGACCTGCTTGAAACCACGGATTCAGACGCTGCACCGGCGGTACCGTTTTTTGGCGAACACACCACTGCCTATTTACGGAACAACATTAAAGGTGCGGAGAAGAACAAACCGAACGCGAACAGCGATACCCAGCCACTGGATTTTGCTAACCACAGTTCGGGGTTATTCGTCGGCAATACTGTGCAATCTGCCGAAGAGAAAAAATAACCCGCGGAACTTTTCAGACAAACATACAGTCTGTGGTTAGGTAATTGCGATTCGCAATGAGACTAGGAGTGTATGTGTCTATGAATAAGTCTTTTCGTAAGCTTGTGTTGGTATCAGCTGTTGTTACCAGTACCCTGGGTATGTCTGTGTCCACGCAAGCTGCTCTTCCCTTTTTTAGTGACAGCAAAAAAGAAGTACCTACGCTGGCTCCCATGCTGGAGGAAGCGATGCCGGCGGTGGTTAGCATCGCGGTGGAAGGTACGCAAACTTCTCGCCAGCAGGTGCCTGAAATGTTCCGCTACTTCTTTGGCGGGCCTTCAGAGCAAGCCCAGGAACGCCCGTTCCGCGGCTTGGGGTCTGGTGTAATCATTGATGCCGACAAAGGCTATATCGTTACTAACGCCCACGTGGTAGCTAATGCGGATGAGATCACCGTTAAGCTAACCGATGGACGTGAGTTTACCGCTAAAAAATTGGGTGCCGACGAACAAAGTGACGTGGCGCTGTTAAAAATTGAACCTGAGGATCTTACCGCTCTGCCACTGGCAGACTCAGACAAAGCCCGTGTAGGGGATTTTGTTGTAGCCATTGGTAACCCGTTTGGTCTGTCGCAAACAGTCACCTCAGGTATTGTAAGTGCGCTGGGACGTTCCGGCCTCAACATCGGTGGTTATGAAGACTTCATTCAAACCGATGCCGCTATCAACCGCGGTAACTCCGGTGGTGCACTGGTTAACCTGCACGGTGAGCTGGTCGGTATTAACACCGCAATCTTTGGTCCTAATGGCGGCAACGTAGGTATCGGCTTTGCGATTCCGGCCAATATGATGAAGAGCCTGGTGGATCAAATTGCCGAATTCGGTGAAGTTCGCCGTGGATTGTTAGGTATTCTGGGTAGCAATGTTGACCAGGGCCTGGCCGAAGCCATGAATTCTGAGGTGAACAAAGGTGCTTTTGTCAGCGAGGTTCAACCTGATTCAGCGGCCGATAAAGGCGGCATTAAAGCGGGTGACATTATTATTGCAGTAAACGACAAAGAGCTTCGTAGCTTTGCCGAACTGCGCGCCAAAATCGCCAGCATGGGCGCGGGTGCTGAAGTCGAACTTACGGTTGTGCGTAAAGGCGAGAAGCTGACACTGGATGTTATTCTGGACGATGCAACGCAAAACGAAGTGGTTGCAGAGCAAATCCATCCGGCACTGCAAGGCGCAACACTGATTAACGGTGAAGATGCCGACGGTAATGCAGGGGTACTGGTTAGCGAAATTGCTGAAGGTTCACCCGCACTGCGTATTGGCCTGCGTGAAGAAGACGTAGTGCTGCAAGTTGGCCGTCAACGGGTAACTAACGTGATGGAATTCCGTGACGCCATCGAAAACACCAAAGGTGTTATCGCTATGAATGTTCGTCGTGGTAATGCCTCACTGTACGTGGTTATTCGCCAGTAATTCACATTTAGCATTGATGAAAGGCGGCCCCGGTGCCGCCTTTATACATCCCCGTCATACCGGCCTAAATAATACCTCAAACCGGCCCCGAGCCGGTATCTCCTTAACCACCTGGCTACCTGAAACACTTCTATTGAATGAGCAAAACTGTTCAGGAGATCCCGGATATTTTCTTCGAAAATTCCGGGATGACGGAGTATTGGATGGTGGCAATAATGAGCGCGTCAGCGCGTGTGGGCTTT
>NZ_RCUA01000042.1 GCF_003731635.1 Marisediminitalea oceani
TGGCGTTTTAGATATAACCTTTCAGTACAGGTCTGACCCACCTTCCGGGGTCGCCCCTATCAGCGGCGTTTAACTTTTCTATTGATTTTAAATCCCGGAGGCCTGCAAAAAGCCTATGCTTTTTGGCAGTCCCGGAAACGCATTGCGTTGTCCGGGAGCCCCTCAACAGGATGGCGTTTTAGATATAACCTTTCAGTACAGGTCTGACCCACCTTCCGGGGTCGCCCCTCTCAGCGGCGTTTAACTTTTCTATTGATTTTAAATCCCGGAATTCTGCAAAAAGCTTATGCTTTTTGGCAGTCCCGGAAACGCATTGCGTTGTCCGGGAGCGCCCCTACCGTATTGTTTAAATTAGTACTTCAGCTAAGCAACGTGCGCTGAAAAAACTGCACAGCTTGCTGGTAAATCTGTAACGCCAGTGCGCCGTCATACCGCTCTCCTTCATCGCGCATAAAGGCGTGAACGGCGTTCACTTCCTGCCACTGGTAATTGAGGCCGCTGGCTACGCATTGCTGATAAATCTTCAAACGCCCTTCGGCCGGCACGTGGGGATCTTGTTTACCCCACACAAAATACACTTCGCCCTGAATGTCGGCCATGCGGTTGAAGCTTTGGTCTGCGTCGCTGGCTGGCAGGGTGTCGCTGTGAATGTCGGTGGCATACAGGCAATACGCGCTGGCCACAGCCGGATTAATTGCTGCCCGGTACGCCAGATGGCCACCAAGGCAAACGCCCATGGCTCCCACAGCGCCAGTGCAATAGGGCACGGCTTTACAGTGCTCAATAATAGCGTCGAGGTCTGAGTCGTAACTGGTTAACGGCTTTTGCCATTTGTCGTTATTGCCTTTGTCTTTGCCCTCATCATCATAGCCAAGTACCGTACCAATGGGGTTCAGCTCGTGGAAGACTTCCGGCACAATAACCACAAACCCGTGGCTTGCCATTATCGCCGCAGAGCGAGCGATGGGCGCGGTGTGCTGAAATATTTCAGAGTAAAAAACGATAGCCGGATAGCGTTGTTCACTGGCCGGGCGATAAATATAGTTGCGCATAGTGCCGGTGGCTGTGGCCAGGTCTTCGCTGTGCTGAATAATTTGCATGGTATTTCCGATTATTTCTGATTAGGTGTTGTAAAGGTTGTCAGGCAACAAACCACAGTAATTCAGCCAGGCTGTGCAGATGAACACTGGGCAGCACACTTACGTCTTCATGACGTAAGTCCATGGGCCGGTTTACCGCAATCCAGGCAGTTTGTAAGCCCGCCCGGTGTGCGCCGAGCACGTCTTTTTCGAGGTTGTCGCCCACATGGAGAATCTCCTGCGGCGCAAGATCAAAGGCTTTTGCCGCCTCATCAAACATATGGCGGTGAGGTTTGCTGGGGCGGCTCAGGCTGGCGTGATAGGTAGCAGTGAAAAATTCGTCAATACCTATTTGTACCGTGTCTACATTGCCATTGGTTATGGCGATTAACGGGATTTTTGCGGCCAGCGTGGCCAGTACCTGCCTGACCTCATCAGTCACAGCAAAGTCGCTGCGGGCATGATAAAAATAATCAAATAATGATTGCGCCGCCTGGTGCCTTTGGTCATCGTTTAACTGCTCTGCAGCCAGTCCGTGATACAGGGTTTCGTAGCGTAACCGGCCCATATCCGAAGCTAATCCCTGGTTGCCTTTAATCAGGTCGCGCTTGATTGCGGCCCATTGTGCGGCGGGTAGCGCGGCAGCGGCCGGATAAAGCTCAGCAATCCGGTTGTTCAGGGCTTGAGTAGCGCCCGCAATAATAGGCTCGTTATCGTACAGGGTGTCGTCTAAATCAAAGGTCATGGCTTTAACCGGCGAAACCGGGCGGTAACATTGCATCAAAATTTCCTGACTGACTGTTTAATCTTTCTTCTTACGGGCGCGAGGGTGGGCCGTATCATACACTTTGGCTAAATGTTGAAAGTCCAGGTGAGTGTACACCTGAGTGGTCGATAGATTAGCGTGACCTAATAGCTCTTGTACGGCACGTAAATCACTGCTCGACTCCAACACATGGGTAGCAAACGAGTGGCGTAATTTGTGCGGGTTAATACGCTGATTGAGGGTTTGCCGCCGCGCCATTTCAGTAAGGCGGTTGCCCACCTGACGATTGGATATCCGTCGCTTTTGACGGCTGATAAACACTGCATCATCCAGGCCCGCGCCCCAATGACTGCGAATGGCCAGCCAGCGCTGCAGGGCCTTCCAGGCTTTACGCCCAATGGGCAGCAGGCGTTGCTTGTTGCCTTTACCTGTTACGCGTAACTGACGGTCGCTGGTAATGTGCTTAAGCTCCAGCGAAGTAAGCTCGCTGAGGCGTAAACCACATCCGTACATGAGTTCAAACATGGCCTGGTCGCGGATAACGATCTCTTCATCATCCGACTCATTCAGCAAGGTAGACATATCGTCCACCGACATTTGCTTGGGCAGGGGCTTCTCTGCTTTGGGGGCGGAAATGCCTTCTACCGGGTCGATGTCGATAATCTGGTGGCGCAGCAGATATTTGCAAAACGTGCGTAGTGCAGATAGGCGCAGCGCAGTGCTGCGAGCGCCGAGGTTTTGTTTGCGGGCAATGGCGACGGCTTTTTTTACCGCTGCCTGGTCCAGCTGCTGCCAGCACGTCAGCTCAAGACTCAGCGCAACCTGTTCAAGCTGTCGGGCGTAATTTTTAATGGTGTGATCAGACAGGCCGCGTTCGTATCGCAGGTAATCAATAAACTTGTTCAGCCAGTGTTCGCAGTCCGGCGCCAGCGATGCAGGAGTGTCGGCTGCCGATACACTCATCAGTAACGCAGTTTCTCGGGCAGAACTACATTAAGGACTTCGCGTAGCTGGTTAAGCAGCAGGGTGTCCATATCGGGGGTAAAATGGTCGGCACTGCGACTGCTAACCGCCAGCACGCCTAAATTGCGGTTCTCACCAAGCAGGATCAAAGCCACGGATTCTGCTACTTCGTTGCCAAACATCAGCTGTTTTTCATGCTGGCTGAGGCGGCCAAAGAAGTACGGCCCCTGTTTAAAGCGTTTTTCCATAAACAGCCGTTGCTGTAATTCCGGCAGCGCATTGGCGCCTTTAAACAGCTTGAGTTCGACACTCGCCAGTCCCAGTTCATCCTGCAGAGTTTCCTGCAGTTTAATGAGCATTTCACCCACGTCTTTGCAGGTTAACAGGCGTAGATTTAAGTCGGCGTAGGCGCGGTAAATTTTTTCGTTCTGTTTGGCAATGCCAATCAACTGACTAAGTTTATAGTTGAGCAAGCGCACCTTTTTGCGCAGCTGCTCACTTTGCAATTCTACCAGCGACACGCTGCCTTTTTGCAGGTGGGGGATTTGCAGCGCTTCTAAAATACTCGGATGCTGAATAAAAAAATCAGGGTTCTCGACCAGGTACTGACTTACTTGTTCGGCAGTCAACTCGCCTACCTCAGGAAAGTCGGTATCAAACTGCAGAGTTGTATTGGCCTGTCCTGATAGTTCATTCATATATTTATTGTTCCGTCGTATACATGCTCAGCCGGTCCGGTCATTTTTAATGGGCTTCCTGGCCCTTGCCAGCGGATGCGTAAGCGCCCGCCAGGTAAATCCACCCGAACGTCTTTCCCTAATTTACCTTGTATTTGTCCTATTGCAACTGCTGCGCATGCACCGCTGCCACATGCCAGGGTTTCTCCGGCACCACGTTCAAACACTCTGAGGCGAATATGTTCGGCCGACAATACCTGCATAAAGCCCACGTTAACCCCTTCAGGGAAGCGTTCGTGGCGCTCAAGTTGCGGACCGATTGTTTCCACATCGGCACTTTCGGTGTTGTCTACTTCCAGCACGCAATGAGGATTACCCATGGAGACCGCACCACAAAAATGGGTGCTATCGTCGGTCCGAATAATATAGGTTTTTTCTTCTTTGTTGGCCTTTAACGGAATCTCTGTCGGGGTAAAGTTTGGTACCCCCATGTTTACCGTTACCTGACCATCCTTTTCGAGATACAGGATCATCTTGCCGGCTTTGGTGCTCACCAGAATCTTATTGCGGTTGATTAAACCTTTGAGCTTTACAAAGCGGGCAAAGCAACGCGCGCCATTACCGCACTGCGACACTTCTGAGCCGTCGGCATTAAAAATACGGTAATGAAAATCCTGGTCCGGATCGTAAGGCGGTTCAACCATCAGGAGTTGATCGAAACCAATACCAAAATTGCGGTCGGCAAGCTGCTGGATTTTTTCCGGAGAGAAAAAAACATTTTGGGTCACATTATCAATAACCATGAAGTCATTGCCGAGACCGTGCATTTTAGAAAAGTTCACCAGCATTCTGGGCCTGTTTATTTAAGTGTTGCAGACTATTTTTTTAGGTACCCGGTGTTGTTATGGCAGAAAAGGTGATGCAGTGTTCATCACAATAACCCAACTAACAACAACGGGTTTTAGCGCAACAGGACTTATTAGAATAGCTCTAGTTTACGTAACTTTATGCTCACCTTTCCAGAGATCTTTTAGATTTTCTCTTTCTCTGACCACATGAACATCGCTTTTATCTACCAGCAACTCTGCCGGGCGGCAGCGCGTATTGTAGTTAGAAGCCATTACAAACCCGTAAGCTCCGGCGCTACGTACCGCCAGCAGGTCGCCAGGCGCAATCGCCAGTTCGCGGTCTTTACCAATAAAATCACCGGTTTCGCAAATCGGGCCAACCACATCATACACATGGGGTTTGTGGGCCGGGTTTTCATCTACCGGAATAATCGACATCCAGGCCGAGTAGAGCGACGGGCGAATGAGATCATTCATGGCCGCATCCACAATGGCGAAGCTTTTATCCTCGCCTTCTTTTACAAACTCTACCTTGGTAAGCATGATGCCGGCGTTAGCGGCAATAGCGCGCCCTGGCTCCATGATCAGCGTTAAGTGCTCGCGACCGGCCATCTTTGCTGCAATGGCTTTGGCGTACTCTTTCGGGTGGGGCGGTGTTTCATCTTTATAGGTAACACCCAGACCACCACCAACGTCGAGGTGACTGATTTCAATGCCCTTGGCCGACAGTTCATCCACCAATTCCAGTAAGCGGTCCAGCGCATCCACAAAAGGGCCGGTTTCGGTAAGCTGTGAACCAATATGGCAGTCCATACCTACCACGTTAAGGTGTTCCAGGCTGGCTGCCAGGCTATATACCTCTACGGCACGCTCACGGGCAATGCCAAATTTATTGGCCTTTAAACCGGTAGAAATGTACGGGTGAGTTTTAGCATCCACATCGGGATTAATGCGCAGCGAGATAGGTGCCTTTTTGCCCAGCTTACCGGCTACCGCATTGATACGCTCAAGCTCCGGCTCCGATTCTACGTTAAAGCAGTGAATACCTTGTTGCAGGGCAAACTCGATCTCTTCCGGGGTTTTACCCACGCCAGAGAACACTACCTTGCTCATGTCGCCGCCGGCTTCAATAACCCGGGCAAGTTCGCCGCCTGAAACGATATCGAATCCAGAACCCAGTTTAGCCAGTACGCTCAGCACACCAATATTGGAGTTGGCTTTTACCGCGTAGCAAATCAGGTGGGGATGATCGCCCAGCGCATCGTTAAAGGCGTGCCAGTGACGCTCGAGGGTGGCACGTGAATACACGTATAACGGTGTGCCGTACTGGGCGGCCAGCGCCTTTACGTCAATGTCTTCAGCGTGCAGCGATTGGTTTTTGTAACTGAAGTAGTCCACTAGCGAGAATCTCCGGATGCATCAGAAGTCGAGTCGTCAGCAGGTTCACTATCACTGGCCGGCGGTTGCTCCGGTAAATATAAGGCGCCGCGGTATCCACAGGCCGAAATACTCAGTAACAACACCAGTAATAATGCAACACGTTTTGCCACGCACTCACTCCCCAAATAAAAAGTGCCGATATCATCGCAGAGGGAGATTAAAATGCAAGTGACATCAAACGTTCGCGGGTCTTTGGACCAAAATTTACCTGTTTCCACAGTGCTTCGCACAGCGGTTTGGTGTTGTGCCAGTCGCCGGCCACAATCCAGTCGAGCATAGGGGTTGGATCGTCGGGGAACTGTAACCCCTCACTGGCCGGCTCCAGTAACCAATCTTCCACGGTATCTGTATCGAGTTGGTAAAGGGGCTGACACAGACCCAGTGACATCAGGGTTTTGAGGTTAGAGAGTTGTTCAAACTGACCATTCAGGGGTTTTATCAGCAGTTTCTTTTTCAGTTGCAGTGATTCACTGGCCAGTTCAAAACCGCCATTGCTGATCACACCTGAACAGTGTTGCAGAGCATGGCGAAAGCCCGGCTTGGAAGGTGGGTGCCATTCAATGTGCCCCTGCGTGAGTTGCTGTTTCACCTTGGGGTGAAAACACACAAAGTGCTGTTCGGTGAGCGGCTCCAGCAGCAACTGAATGTCGTCGAGTTCTTCAAAAGGCAGGTAAACCAACGTGTGGCTGTTAGCCGGGTGTGGCGCCGGTTTATCCGTAATAAACGGCGGTACTATGGGCTTTTCAAAGTGAAACCAGTGCACGCCTAACTGAATATCAGTGGGGGCAAAACTGCGCATAATAAGCTTATCAGTAAAATGCTCGCTGGCGCGGGGAATATCGTGACTGAATGCCGCCTGATGACTCACCGATATCGAAGTTAACCCCTGACGCCGGGCTGCCCAGGCCGTAACGGGCTCAAAGTCGTTCAGTAACAGGTCGTAACCGCTCACATCAAGTTGCCGGATATCCCGGTAGAGTTGCAGTGGTTTGGCGTTTTTCAGCGTTTCCCACTGACTAACCTGCCCCTTGCGGGTGGCGAAAGTCAGGCCGCTGAACGTGCGGTACTCACCAAAACATTCCATGTCGAAATAATCATCCGCCGAGCGACCAGAAAAAACAAAATCCACTTCAATATCATCACGCTCAGCCATGGCCGCGGCCATAATGCGGGCACGGGCAATGTGACCGTTGCCGGTACCTTGTACGCCGTAGAGTATTTTCATGTTAAACCAGAATAGTCAGACTCAGTTGGGCAATGGTGAGGCCCAGTAAGGCACCAGCAATTACATCTGTAGGGTAGTGCACGCCCAGCAATATGCGGGACAAGCCAATCAGGCTCGCCCAGGTGTAGGCAAGCAGTGCGAAAGAAGGGTAGTAAAACGCGATGATGGTGGCCATTAACCAGGCCGCAGCGGTATGACCGGACGGCAGGCTGAATTTATCAGACGGCGTAACGTGAGCGGTCAGGTTTGCCAGAAAGTCGCACGGGCGAGGGCGTTTAAAGGCCTTTTTTAATACCACATAAATTGGTAGCTCCAGGCCGTACGCCATCAGCGCAGTGTAGAGAAAAATCTCACCGTGCTCAGGCTCGAAGCACATCAGCAGCAGGCCAATAACAAAATACAGGTAACCATCACCGGTGCGTGACAACCAGACAATAGCCCGGCAATCGCGGTGCTTGGTCAGATCGTACAACCAGTGAAAGATTGCAGTATCGTATTTGGTTATATTTTTCAGGCCCATCCCACGCGGCTCCTTTTCATCAACGCTATCAGGTTAAAAAGTGTTCGTGAAACACAAGTGACAGTTTTGCTAAAGGTTTATGACAGCGGCTGGCAACGGCAGGAGGGTAGAGCGAAATCAAACTTTTTGTGAGTAAAATCAATTTCTGCGCTAGGCGTTATCACTGTTAGAGTGCTATGCTAAAACCCGAAAACCTAGCTTACCAACAGGGTACAAACATGGACTATAACACTTCTGAGTTATGTGATTTATTCGCCGATAACGTGGATGTGGTCGATCCCATTTTCACCAGTTATGGCGGTCGATATTCCTTTGGTGGAGAAATTACCACCGTGAAGTGTTTTGAAGACAGGGAATTAATCGACCGGGTTCTCACCGAACCGGGCGATGGCAAAGTACTATTAATCGACGGTGGTGGCTCGCTGCGTCGCGCGTTGTTTGATGCTGAATCTGCGCAACTGGCAGTCGAAAATAACTGGGAAGGCGTAGTGTGCTATGGCTGTGTACGCGAAGTCGACAGCCTGTCAGATTTTGACCTGGGTATTCTGGCGGTTAATTCTATTCCGGTGAATGCCGACAGTCAGGGCACCGGTGATATTGATGTGCCGGTTAATTTTGGTGGAGTAACCTTTCTACCGGAAGACCATCTGTATGCCGATAGCACAGGCGTTATACTCTCACCTGAGCCGCTCGATATTGATTAAGCCGGTGGCCGCTGCCACCGCGATCTGCCGAACTACCTTGCTGGTACTTCCCACGTTCGGCTTGAAAAACGCCATTCTGTAGAGCTGAAAAACACAACATCCTGGGTGAATTCAGCTCGCTCTCCCGGCCATCCGTTTCGGGCAAAAATCTCAACCTTTAGTATACTGCGGGTATCAACATAAATACCTAAATTCCGTTTGTATTGCGATAACATACGGTTCACGGATGATGTCTCAGAACTGTACAGGGAGCTGTAAATGACTAACGGTGGCTATAACGCGCCACTAAAACCATGTTGAACGCAAAAACAAAATAATAAGGTTTACAGTGAGTAAGTTTGAACACCCTGACAACAACTATACTTTGCAAGTTAAGCAGCTTATCGAAGAGGTTTATCCAAAGGATGATCGGCTGGATTCGGTGTACAGTGATGCCAGACAATATTTTGCAGAGGCCAGCGCCCAGCAGTCAGCACTTGCGGAGTTACAGAAACAGCTTACCCGTGCAGAACAGCAGAAAAAAGGTCAGGCAAAAGCCGAGCAACTGCGTAAGCAGATAAAAGACCTATCCGCCTCCCACGACGATGGGCGCTATCAGCGTATTGAGCGATTGCATTCGGTGGCCAGTCAGCTGATTAGCCTGTGCGAAGGCGAAAGTTTTGAAGATACCCAGATGTTAAGCTCCAAGTTTCTGGGGACCCTGATGCTTATTACCCGCGGACCAGAACGCAATTTTGCGAGCCTGCACCAACGCTTAAAGCCACTTTATAAAGCGGTTCTGGCGTTACGGCTGGTGGACAAGGTGCACGACATGGATGTGCAGGACAACCGTTATCTGCGTTATTTAAAAGATTCCGTATTACGCTTTAAGGGCGATCGTGAACATCACGAAAAGTGGCAGGAAGAAGTGGCCATTCCCATTATAAGCTGCGCACTGTTGCAGGACATAGGCTTACAGTCACCCGAAGCGCTGTCTATTTTGCATGGCGAAGACAACAAGCTGGATGAGTTTCGCGTGCTGGATGAGCCTACCCGTAAACAGTTACTTAAAATTAATTTTACCCAAACTCTGGAATATCTGAAAAATGGGATGGGGATGCCGCGTTATATTGGCAACGATAAAGCAGAGCGGGATCGTTTCGTGCAGCGCCATACCGCCCTTAACGGATTTATGCAGACCCTGATGAAAGACACTTATTTGTCGAAAAACGGGGTTGGCGAGCTGATAAAAATACCGCAAATCTACGCATCTATTGTGCTATCAACCAAGCCGGATTTCTCCAGGAAAAACCTGCCCAAAGGCTACGTGTTTATCGAACAGCTGGCCAAAAAGGGCGCACTGAACGCTGAGTTAGCCAAGGCGTTTGTGCAGATTGTGGGGTATTTCCCCCTTGGTTTTGGCGTGACCTATATTCCACGCAATGAAAAGGGCATCGACCGCGAACAGTATGAATGCGCTATTGTTACCCGTTTGAACCCACCTCATCCTGCCGAGCCGGTAGGGCGTCCGGTAACCAGAAACCTCTCTTATATTAGCTCTGGTAGCGACGAAGTCATCAAAAAGTCGAGCAACCTGTTTTTTCCGGCTAATCGCAAAAAGCTAATGCGGATTGGTCGTGAGCGACTCATGGAAATTATGGGTCAGTTATCCGGTAATTTTTCACCGGAAGCCGTTGACGATCTAATCCCTTCTTGCTGGGAACCGGCAGACTATTTTTCGTTTAAGAAAAATCAAAACCTGTGGAATAAAGCCCGTTAGGTCGATTAGTCGGCCCTCATTTTTTATCTGATTGCCAGTTTCATCTGGCCACACCCTCTGCTTTCCCCTCGCATCTCTTACCAGCGCTTTGCTGAGTGCCGATGATTAGTGCCAGTAAATATTGATCTGAATCAAAGTTCGATCTAAACTTTCAGAAATTACTGAAACTTTAGAAGATAAAAATGAACATGTCACCGCTGGTCACTTCTGCTGTTATGCATTTTGGGGAAATGGGCAATCGCTGGGGATTTAACCGCACAGTTGGTCAAATTCTCGCGCTCATCGTATTACATGAAGAGCCATTGTCTGCGCAGGAAATTGCGGACGCCTTAAGTATCTCTAGAGGGAACACCAGTATGGGTCTTAAAGAGCTGCAATCATGGCAGTTGATTAAGCAACATCATGTACCGGGTGAACGGAAGGAATTTTTCGTTCCGGCGGGCACTATCTGGGTGCTGGCTAACCGGGTGTTTGAGGAGCGCCGCAAGCGCGAGATCGACCCTACCATGTCGCTGCTGCGCGATTTGATGATGGACACACCAAGCGGTGAAAAAGACATTGCCGTTCAGGCCCGCTTAAATGAAATACACGATCTACTCGAGTCGGTGACAGCCTGGTCTCAGGAATTACAGAACCTGGGCCCGGAAAAGCTTGACACCTTAATGAAACTCGGCGCCGGGGTTGGCCGCATTCTGGAGCTTAAAGACAAGCTTCTGCCAGCCAAATCTAACTAACCAGGAGGCCATTGTGGACGCATTGTTACTGTCCAGGCTACAGTTTGCCCTGAACATCAGTTTTCATATTCTCTTTCCCACCATCACTATCGCGCTGGGATGGTTCTTGTTTTATTTTAAACTTCGCTCAAACCTGAGTGGGCATCCGGTATGGATGCGGATTTACCGTTTCTGGGTACGGGTATTTGCCCTCACCTTCGCATTAGGCGTTGTGTCGGGCGTTACCATGTCTTTTCAATTCGGCACCAACTGGCCCGGTTTTATGGAAAAAGCCGGTAATATTGCTGGCCCGCTGCTGGGCTATGAAGTCCTGACCGCATTTTTCCTGGAAGCGACTTTTCTGGGCATCATGCTGTTTGGTATGCGCCGGGTGCCTAACTGGCTACACACGCTGGCAACCTTTGTAGTGGCTGCAGGTACTACGTTATCGGCGTTCTGGATCCTGTCGCTCAACAGCTGGTTGCACACCCCTCAGGGGCACGAAGTAATAGATGGTGTAATCTACGCTAAAGACTGGTCGGCCATCATCTTTAATCCTTCTTTCCCTTATCGGTTCAGCCATATGTTATTGGCTTCCGGGCTAACGGCCAGCTTTTTAATTGCGGGATTATCGGCCTATCGTCTGCTTATTGGCGATAACAAAATTGCCCCGAAACTCGCTCTTAAAACGGCCACCTATACTGCGGCGGTGCTAATTCCGTTACAAATTCTGGCTGGCGATATGCACGGCTTGAACACCCTTGAGTATCAGCCGCAAAAAGTGGCAGCCATGGAAGGGGTTTGGGAAACCGAGCAAGGCGCGCCGTTGCTGTTATTCGCTATTCCGGACGAACAGGAACGAACCAACCATGCCGAACTCGCCATTCCGAATCTGGCCAGTTTCATTCTTACCCATGAACTGAATGGTGAAATTAAAGGTTTGAATGAGTTTCGCGGCGAGCATCCGCCCGTTGCGCCGGTGTTTTACTCCTTCAGGGTGATGGTTGGTATGGGCGTACTCATGCTGTTTGCCGCCTGGGCAGGCGCCTATTATCTGTTCCGCCGGGGCGAATTACCCGACTGGTTAGGCAAGCTGTTTATCGCTATGAGCTTCAGTGGCTGGGTGGCAACCCTGGCCGGCTGGTATGTCACCGAAGTCGGCCGTCAGCCCTACCTCGTCAGCGGTGTTCTGCGTACCGCTGATGCTGTCACTGGTCTGCCATCACACAATATTGGCTTGTCATTCACGCTATACGCAGTGATTTATGCCGTACTGATGGTGGCTTACATCCGCACGTTAACCCTGATGTGTCGCAAGTCGGTGGGGATTGAGGAAATTAGCAAGGGAGACGCTGACGAAAGACATACTAATAAACTCGATATTGCCAACAGCAATGCATAGGAGCCCGACATGCCATTTGAATCACTCTCTGTTACCGCGCTGGGCAATATCTACCTGGGACTGTTGGCGCTTGCGGTATTGTTATACGCCATACTCGACGGCTACGACCTGGGCGTAGGGGTGCTATTTCCGCCCCATAACGAACAGTTTAAAGACGATATGATAGCCTCCATCGGCCCCTACTGGGATGCCAACGAAACCTGGTTAGTGCTGGCGGTAGGCATATTGCTGATTGCCTTTCCCGAGGCCCACAGCCAGATACTGCAAACACTGTATTTACCGGCCACCTTTATGTTGCTTGGGCTTATTCTGCGTGGCGTCTCTTTTGATTTTCGCGCCAAAGTGCCCCATAACAAAAAGCCCAAGTGGGATACCTGCTTTAAATACGGCTCCATACTCACCACGTTATCCCAGGGCTATATGCTGGGTATCTGGGTTACCGGATTGCGCACCGATATCTATGCCCAGGGCTTTGCATTACTGGCCGCTTTTGGAGTAACCGCAGCCTATGCATTTATTGGTGCCTGCTGGTTGATCCTCAAATCCGAAGGCGATTTACAGGCCAAAGCTTTTTACTGGGCTAAGCGCTGCTTGTTGGTGCTGGCCAGCGGCATCCTGGCCGTGAGTCTGCTTAATCTTACCCTGCATGATGAAGTGCGGGTGCTGTGGCTGGAAAGCCCGGTGGGCTGGGTGTTAATGACTATCCCGCTGACCTGCTTTGCGCTGTTGTTGCTATGCAGTGTGGTACTGAAAAAACTCCCCGAGGCCGACGGCAAAGGAGAATGGTTACCCTTTGCCATTGCCTTGCTGATTTTTGGTTTATGCTTCGCTGCGTTTGGTATCAGTTACTACCCGTACGTGGTACCGGGAAAGCTGGCGTTTATGGATGTGCTCAGCGATGGCAACTCATTGCGTTTTCTGCTGGTGGGGGCGGTTGTGGTAGTGCCCTGTATTTTAGCTTATACGGTGCTGGTGTATCGCATTTTTGCCGGCAAATCGGAAAAGCTGTCCTATTATTAGTAGGCGCTGTTATCTCCGGGTTGGTATTTACCGCCGTCTATCTTCTCAAATCAGAATGGCCTTACAGGGGCAGGGCCACTTGAGAAGAAAGCCGGTGTGATAACCGCTAAACCGGTTTAGTCTGGTAACTGACTGTTTTCAGATGATTCGTATACCTCTGATTTTAATTAAATGGTAAAGTTGCTGACAATTCCTTTTTTAACTGATTCCGCTGTTGATTTGGTTAGAAAAAACAACACGACAGAAGATAATAATTGCCAGGGAGGCAACTATGCGCTTATCTAAACTAGCGGCAGTCATCGTCGCAACCATTTCTTTTTCAGGGTTAACTGCATGCGGTGGCGGCTCCAACTCTTCGGGTCCTGCACCCACGCCAACACCTACACCAACCGGGCCATCCTGGCAACCAGGCGTATTTGCGTCAGCATCGTCGCTGGAGGCGAAGTGCGAATCGCCACGAACCGGTATTGATCCTTTCACCGGCCAGCAGTACCCGGATGGGGCGGGCAGCAGTCTGGAGGAAAAGCTGTGGCTTCGTAGCTGGACCAATGAGACCTACCTTTGGTACGACGAGGTGGATGATAACAATCCGGCCAATTATTCAGTATTAGGATATTTTGACCAGTTAAAAACGACTGCGACCACGCCAAGCGGTACCCCAAAAGACAATTTCCATTTTTATCAACCCACCGATGAATACAACGAACTGACTCAAAGTGGTGTTGCATCAGGTTATGGGTTCGACTGGGAGTTTGTGCGAAATACCTCGCCAAGAGAGTTAGTAGTCAGATTTGCCGAACCCGGCTCGCCTGCTGATCTGGCAGGCATCCCGCGGGGCGCGTCAGTAAAGCTGGTTAATGGCATCGATTTTGTTAATACCAACAGCAGCACCGATATCGATGCGCTGAATGATGCCCTGTTTCCTGCCGATAATGGCACTACTACCAGTTTTGTGTTTGAACTCGTTAATGGTGATGAACTGGCGGTGGATGTGACCTCAGCCGACGTTCAGGTATCGCCGGTGCAGCATGTTCAGGTATTAGACACGCCCGCTGGCAGAACGGGGTATTTTCAGTTCAATACCTTTATCCGCACCGCCCAGTATGACCTGATTGACGCTTTTGATGGATTTATCGATGAAAACGTCACCGAGCTGGTTATTGATCTGCGTTATAATGGCGGGGGCTTATTGGCTCTGGCATCTCAGCTGTCTTACATGGTGGCGGGTCCTGCCCAGACCAACAATGCTTATTTTGAAACCCTGCAATTCAATGATAAATCGCCAAACAGGGATCCGGTTACCGGCAATGTTATTCAGCCCACGCCCTTTTACAGCAACGAAATAGACTACAACGCCGGCCGTTTACTCAGTGCGGTGCTACCGAGCTTGTCATTAACCCGGGTATTCGTATTGACCACCGGTTCGTCTTGCTCGGCGAGTGAGTCAGTTATCAATGCGCTGCGCGGGATCGACGTAGAAGTTGTGCAGATAGGTTCTACCACCTGCGGCAAGCCATATGGCTTTTATCCGACTGATAACTGCGGTACTACCTATTTCTCCATTCAGTTTCAGGGCATAAATTACAAAGGATTTGGCGATTATGCCGACGGCTTCATTCCTACCGAGACACCCAACTATGGCTATGAAGTACCTGGCTGTGCAGTAGACGATGACTTTAGCCATCCGCTGGGCGATCCTGCTGAAGGCATGCTTTCAACGGCACTGGCTTACGCTGAAACCGGGTCCTGTCCTCAGCCAGTCAATCCTGCACCGGTGTCACCTGATGCGGTTAATGCGCAGAGTTCGGAGTCTTCACTGGCCATTGAAAATCCATTCACGCTCAAAGAACGCCTCATTCTGCAAAACAAAATCAATGAGCCCATTGTGACGGAGCAAGAGTAATGCAAAAGCGAATGCGAACCGGGCTTTGGGCCTGTGCGTCACTGGTAGTTGCCAGTGGCTGCGCACAAACAAGTGATAACCAGCTGTATCCTGCCACTGTAAATACCCTGACTAATCAGCAGAAAGTGCAGATAGAGAGGGTTATCAGTGATTGGTTTGGTGGAACCAAAGTTACTCTGGCTGACGATGTGTTTAGGAACTCTTCGTTAGTAACCATCGAGCGACGAGGGCATCTGGACAGTCAGGGAAGACTGGTTGAAGGTCGTCATAACAATCAGGCTTATTCGTTCACCTTATATAAAAAAGGGACGCAGTGCCTGCTGAGTAACGATGGAACGGGCCAAAAGATTGCGCTTGATAATCTTGAGTGTGTAGCCACTGAGTAATAATAAGACGCTCAGAAAACCATTAATATGGATTCTGAGCGTCAATGGTTTTATTTGGCAAACACTTCGTTCAGGTAGTGTGCAATGCGGATGCCGGCCTGCTGCAGGCGACGTTTGGCAGTGGGGATGTGATCGTAAAGATAATCATAAGCCATGCGGTTGGCGTCTTCGGGGTAGATGGTGTCACGGATTTTCGTGCTCTCGGTGATCCACACTTCCGGATCTGTTGAGTGCCACGCTTTTATGTCTTTTATCGTGATCTTTTTGTCGAGCCAGTCGGTCCATTCGGTATAAGACAGCTCTTTTTGGCCAATCATTTGTGAATCCCACACGCGGTGGAGGTTAGAATCCTGCCAGAAGAACCGTACTTTGACGTCGTTACCACCACGATCGGTGCCGTTGCCAGCATGAAGCGGTTGATGCAGGTCGCCGATGATATGCACAATAAAGCGCAGTGCCAGCTGTTTGTCTGCTTTAGAAGCCTTGCTGTCTTCAAGCGTGGCGCGGAACTGATTTAATGCGGTGACTGCATCGCCTTCTTCCGGTGCTTCGACTTCATGGTAGTGCTTGTCCTCAGGAACGGTAACGTAGTGCCAGGGTGAAGCGGTTTTCTGCCAGAACTTCGAAGGGTTCGACTTCATATCGTCAGGATAGGTGGAAGCTTCCGCGAGCGATTCGAGTGGCAGCAGCGCTTCTATTTGCTGTTTGGCTTCGGCAGAAAGGTGACGCTCGGCGATGGCTCCTGTTACGCGGTGGCCGGTTTGGCCCCAGCCAAAAGCGGGCAGGCTTAGAACTGATGAAGCTAGTAGAAGCAGTGCAACAGGGGCGTTTTTAGCGCGTGTTATCATTTTAATTTCCTTTGCAAATATAAATCCGTCGGGTTACTTATTTTGATAGCCCCAGCGTTCCATCAATGTCTGGTCTACGCCGATATGGTCGAGTACACGTGCCACGACAAAATCAATTAAATCACTGATTTGTTGGGGCTGATGGTAAAAGCCGGGTGAGGCGGGCATGATAGTAGCGCCCATTTGTGACAGTTTGAGCATGTTCTCCAGATGAATGCTTGATAGCGGCATTTCCCGGGTTACCAGAATTAGCTGCCCGCGCTCTTTTAATACGACATCCGCAGCACGCTCAATCAGGTTGTCACAAGCGCCTACAGCGATGGACGACAACGTACCGGTAGAGCAGGGGCAAACAACCATCTGCTTTGGAGCCGCGGAGCCGGATGCAACTGGTGAAAACCACTCTTCTTTACCGCATACCCGGATCTGCCCGGGATTGGCGTTAAAGCGTTCCGTAAAAAATGCGCTGGCTGTCTCGGGTTGAGCCGGGATCTTCATGTCTTCCTCGGTGGCAAACACCACTTTTGCAGCGGAAGATATCAGTACAAATACGTCATACTGAGCCGCAACCAGTTGCTCCAGTAAACGAAGTGCATAAGGCGCACCTGATGCGCCGGTGATTGCCAGGGTGATGGTCTTTTTCATGGTATCTCTCAGGCTTTACCCGCTAATACATCCAATAGCTTGTTATGGATCCCACCAAAACCGCCATTACTCATGATTAATACATGATCGCCAGGCTGTAGCATAGTCGCTAACTGATGAATGATAGCATCTACGCTACGAAATACCTGCGTGGGCGTGCCACTGTGCTTGGCCAGCTGTGCCATAGACCAGCCCAGGTTATCCGGTTCAAACAGTAATACCTCGTCGGCTTCCTGCCAGGAATCGACCAGCACATCCTTGTGAATACCCATTTTCATTGTATTGGAGCGAGGTTCCAGTACCCCTATGATGCGGGCATCGCCGACTTTCTTACGCAAGCCATCAAGAGTGGTTTTAATGGCGGTAGGATGATGGGCAAAGTCGTCGTAAACGGTGATGTCTTTCACGCAGCCGCGCACTTCCATGCGCCGCTTAACGTTTACAAATTCGCTTAATGCGGCAATGGCATCCGGCAGTGTTACGCCGGCATGATGGGCCGCCGCTATGGCCATCAGGGCGTTATCAACATTGTGCTGACCCAGCAGTGACCAGTTAACCGTGCCTACCTGTTCGTCCTGATAAAACACATTGAACGCTGAACCATCTGCATTAATCAGCTCAGCATGCCAGTGGCGGCCAAGGTACTGCTGTTCACTCCAGCAGCCTTTGTCGAGCACGGCGGCCAGATTGTCGTCACTGTCGGGTGAGAGCACCAGGCCAGTTGCTGGTACGGTGCGTACTAAATGGTGAAATTGTGTTTGGATAGCTGCCAGATCGGCGAAAATGTCGGCATGATCGAACTCAAGGTTGTTCATTACCAGAGTCCGTGGGCGATAATGAACAAACTTAGAACGCTTATCAAAGAATGCGCTGTCGTATTCATCGGCCTCAATCACGAAGAAAGGGCTTTTGCCGACCCGGGCAGAGATACCGAAGTTTTGCGGAATACCGCCAATTAAAAAGCCCGGCTCAAGCCCGGCGTATTCGAGTATCCAGGCCACCATTGAAGACGTGGTAGTTTTACCATGGGTGCCGGAAAGACCGATTACCCAGCGGTCGGTTAGCAGGTTATCCAGCAGCCATTGCGGGCCACTGGTGTAAGGCAAATTGCGGTCGAGTACGTACTCTACGGCCGGGTTACCGCGCGACATGGCATTTCCAATGATGACCATATCCGGCACGGGTTCGAACTGAGCCGGGTCATAGCCTTCGGTAAGGGTAATTCCAAGCGCCTCAAGCTGGGTGCTCATTGGCGGATAAACATTGCGGTCTGAGCCTGTGACTGTGTGTCCCAGCGATTTGGCAATTGCAGCGATACCGCCCATAAAACTGCCACAAATTCCCAAAATGTGTACGTGCATTAACTTTCCTGCGCTAATTTCATATCCGAACACTTTACCAGATGCGCAACGTGTTGCCTAAACATCTGATTTCCTTTCAGGGGTGAGTCAGTTTACAATCTAACCAGAGCATCATGCTCGAGGTTCAATTGCTGCCACGCGGCAACGGAGAGAACCAGCATTATCGACCCGTATAGTGCAACAATACCCTACATAGAAAAAAAGGCTTACATAAACCATGAAAAGACTTAATTCACAAATGCAACAAGATGGCGCTCCGCTCGAACTCATTTTGCTGATCCGTACGCTGTTGGCGGGCTGTAAAGAGATTTCGTTCCGGGTAAGTCAGGGCGCTTTGGCGGGCGTTTTGGGTTCAACTCTGAGTGAAAATGTTCAGGGCGAAACGCAAAAGAAACTGGATGTGATTTCAAATCAAATTCTTAAGGATATCCTTAAGGAATCGGGTTATGTAAAAGCGATTTCCTCCGAAGAGGAAGATGACGTGGTGCCCTGTCACCCGGAAGGGAAATACCTGGTGAGCTTTGATCCGCTGGATGGTTCTTCAAACACCGAAATTAACAGCCTGATCGGCACCATCTTCTCCATTGCCCACGCGCCGCAATGGATGGAGCCTGATGATCCTTCCGCCTTTTTACAGCCTGGTACGCAAATGGTAGCGGCCGGATACGTGCTGTACGGGCCGTCGACCATGCTGGCAATGACCACCGGCCGCGGCACACACATTTATACGCTGGATAAAACCCACGGGGGGTTCCTGTTAACTCACCCGAATATTCAGGTGCCGGAGCAAACCGCCGAGTTCTCTATTAACGCTTCTAACCAGCGCCACTGGGAGCCGCCTATTCAAAACTACGTGGCAGATTTGCTGGCCGGTACCGAAGGACCGCGTGAGAAAAATTACAACATGCGCTGGGTAGCAGCCATGGTGGGTGATATTCACCGCCTGTTATGTCGTGGCGGTATTTTCATGTATCCGTACGATAAGCGCGACCCGTCCAAACCGGGTAAACTGCGCCTGTTATACGAAGCCAACCCCATGGCATTTCTGATGGAGCAGGCCGGCGGTCTGGCTTCAACCGGCGAAGGGCGCATTATGGAAGTGATGCCGGAGGAAATTCATCAGCGTGTGCCGGTTATTATCGGTTCCAAAGACGAAGTTGAGGCTTGTCTGACCTATTACGACTAATTGGTTAGGCAAAATAAATCCTAAGTATGCCCGATACGTCGGGCAACAGGTTTTTATTTTTTTCGGTTAGCCTTATACTTGACGCAATTTTACTATTAACGAAAGGACAATCCCGTATGAGCTTAAACGCCGTACCAGCAGGCAAGAAACTGCCTGACGAAGTGAACGTAATTATCGAAATCCCAGCGCACGCTGATCCGGTGAAGTACGAAGTAGACAAAGACACTGGTGCTATCTTCGTAGACCGCTTCATGGCAACCTGCATGCACTACCCAACTAACTACGGTTATGTAAACAACACGCTGTCTGAAGACGGTGACCCGGTTGACGTGCTGGTTATCACGCCTTTCCCTCTGCTGGCAGGTTCTGTGATTAAGTGTCGTCCTATCGGCGTATTAAACATGACTGACGAATCAGGCAAAGACGCAAAAGTACTGGCTGTGCCAATCGACAAGCTGTCTACCCTGTACCGCAAAGTGTTTGAAACCTCAGACGTAGAGCCTCTGCTGCTGAAGCAAATTGAGCATTTCTTCGAGCATTATAAAGATCTGGAAGAAGGCAAGTGGGTGAAAATTGACGGTTGGGCCGATGCCGCTGCCGCTAAAGCTGAAATCGTATCGAGCGTTGAGCGTTACGAAGCTGAAAAGTAAGCGCTACGCTTATTGATTAAGGGCTCGATTCGTCGGGCCTTTTTTATTTGGAGAACCTATGTTGCGATTGATACAACAACGTGCAGCCTCGCTGCTGTGCTGCCTGATGCTCGTTTCTGGTGTGGTAAATGCCAGTGAAGTCAAAGAAGTGTACTGGGAAGACCTGGTACCGCCTGATTTCAATGAACTGGCACCGCAACAGGCTACCGATCACAACAACAAGATGGCTCAGTTACAACCCGATGCCCCGGTGGTGGATATCTATAATGGCGAACGGGTAAGAGTGCCGGGATTTATTGTGCCGTTAGAGGGCACGGCTGAACTGACTACCGAATTTTTGCTGGTGCCGTTTTTTGGTGCCTGTATCCATGTGCCACCGCCACCTTCCAATCAGATAGTGCATGTTAAAATGAACGAAGGGGTGCCGGTAGAGAACCTCTACGATGCGGTGTGGGTAGAAGGTATCTTCTCCACTACGCGATATAGCAGCGATTTAGCCGCGGCCGGCTACAGTATGCAGGGCGAAGCCGTTCATCCGTATTAGGTGATAAAAGCGCTCGATTTGTATAAAAAACGTGCTAATGTGAAAGTCTGTCTCTTTGCATTAAGCACCTTATGAAAAATCCCATTACCTGGTTCGAAATTTATGTTGATGACATGCCCCGGGCCTCAGCGTTTTACAGCTCGGTGTTTGCCATCGAATTTACCGATTTATTGGATCCTACGAATCCATCTGATAGCGCATTGCAAATGAAGGCCTTTCCGTCTGATATGGAAAGTCATGGTGCGTCAGGAGCGCTGGTTTGTGTTGATGGCATGCCGGCTGGTCAGAATAGCGTACTGGTTTATTTTTCCTGTGAAGACTGCGAAGTGGAAGAGTCGCGGATTGAGCCTGCTGGTGGCACCGTAGTGCGGCCTAAATTTTCGATTGGAGATTATGGCTTTATTACACTGGCAAAAGACACCGAAGGGAATATGTTTGGCTTACACTCGTTAAGCTAAACAGCTTTAGTTTGTGGCTGTGGGTAACGCTTTAGCCAAGTGCCAGCCACAACCCAACGCCCGCCATTAACGTACCCGCTATACGGTTCATGATGCGCACGTTGCCGCTTTGCATCAGTAATGTGCGTAAGGTTCTGCCGCCCGAGGCATAAATCAGCAGACAGCCAAATTCCAGGGTAAGAATGATGGCAATCAGGCTGGTTAGTTGTGCCGCCAGAGGCTTAGTGGCATCAATAAAGGGCGGTAACAACGCCACAAAAAAGGCCCAGCCTTTGGGGTTAGCAATGGCCGTAATAAAGCCCTGGCTGATAAGCTGTGTTCTGCCCACCCGCTGGTTACTGTTCTCCTCGCGCAATGCCATCCTGCCTCTGGACAGCCACATCTGAATGCCTAAATACAACAGATACAGCCCGCCAGCATATTTAAACAGGGTAAACACGTCCGGGTAGTTTAACAGCAGCGCCGCTACGCCCACCGCAGAAAGTGTCGCCACCAGGCCAACGCCAGTAAGTTCACCCAGCATCATCCATAACGCACGTTTTACGCCAATGCTCATGCCCAGTGTCATGGCCAGCGTCATACACATTCCAGGTGTCACGGACACAAAGAAAAAAGTGGGTACAAACACAGACAGTAAAGCCCAGCTCATGGATGATTTCCGGTTCAATAAATCGAGGCGGGAAATTGCCAGAAAAGTCATTCACTGGCAACCTTTCTGTTGCGGTAATTATGGTTTGATAAACGGGTAATGCGCCGGGAGATTCTGGCGCATTACCCGCAGTGCTTATTCCTCGCTGGCCGCTTCGGCCTCGTTTTCCTTAGCCTTTTCTTCAGCTACCTGTTGCTGTTTTAACTCGTCGATAAAGGTTTCGTATTGCGCCTGCATTTGTGCGATATCACGGTCAATATCGGTTTGCCAGGTCTCTCCAAAGTCACTGGTGCTGACAATTTGGCCCTGATCGCAAAGAAAATACAACGTAGTACCAGTAGTCAGTTGCGGCAGTAGCGAATGGCAATTGTCTTTGGCCACGCCATGCAGCTGCCAGCTACTGCTGTCATCAGCGTTGCTCAGTGCGGTGGTGGCAATACGGATTTGGCTTTTCTCGCCGCTCGACTTGCGGTTACGACTGAGTGTGATGACTTCATTGTTGTCGGTGAGTACCGGTAAACTTACATCAGCCTTAATATCGCCAAATAAACTCAGGTTGCGGTTGATGGATTGCCAGGTCAGACCGTCATCTACACTTATCAGTTGTGAGCCGACCCCATCCCACTGGCTAACTTCAACGGCTACCAGTGCGCCATTGGCAAGTTGTGCCATATTGCGAAGTGAGGTGCTTTTGTCGGTCGACCAACTGTTATCTGCCGGATTGTAGTCGTGACGCTTGTTATCGTTGAAAATGCGCAGTGTGCCTTGTTGGGTAATGGCCGCAAACAGACCGCCATTCTGGATAAGCCAGTCGTTAGGGTCTTTTTTCACGTAACTACCTACTTTCTGCCAGGGGGTATTTAACTGGTTAAACCGGTATACCTGATATTGTTTGGCAGAGCTGGTAAGGGCAAAGTAATTATCGGCTGTCTGGCCCATCCACACAATCGCTTCATCGGCATCTACTGGCTTGGTTAACTGCCATTGTTGCCAGTCGGAAGACACAAAAAGCTGGCCTAACTCACCACCCACGGTTACTTTGCCGTCGATTTGCAGTGCAGCATAGAGCTGTGAATTGGTTGGCAGGTTATGGGTTGTCCAGCTACCATCTTGCTGGATTGCCAGGCGACCGAACTTAGCAGCCAGCGCGCGTTGCTGCGTCGTTGGTAGTACAATCGGGCTGGCCGCCAGAGCGTTTTCGGTTGCCAGTACACTGAGCTTTTCGCGCAGCGGGTCCAGTTCATCGGTTTTCCAGCTTTGGCTGGTTTTGCCATTAAGCTGTTGCTGAATTTGCGGATACTGAGGCAGTACGATACTGCCTAAATCCGACTCTTCAAATACCCGCGTAACAAAGGCTTTGGATGAAGTGGAAGTGCTCCAGAATGAGCTTTCCTTAATGCTTAGCAACGGCTGAAACAGCACGGAGCCAAGGTCGGTGAGCGTGGTGTCACTTACCGCAAATTCACCGGCGGCAGAGAATACCGGCATCGAAATCCACGATGACATATCGCCACCGTTATAAAAGCTGTACAGAGTTGAAATCATATACTCGCCCGGTGGCATGCTGCCGATAAACAGCTGGCTGTCTACCGTTCCCTGATAAACCGGCGTCAACTCATAGACTTCAGGATCCCAGTCGACCTTATCTTCGTCGATGGTTTTACCTTTCTTTTCGGCTTTCTCTTTAGCCTGGGCGATGGCGGCGGCTTTAATCGCGTCCATGTTATCGGTTCGAACCACAATCACGGCTGTCCAGCCTTTATGTAACGGCGCGAGGCGTTCGGCATTGTTGATAACCTGTAAGGCGACAACCCCATGAGTGGCTGGTAAGGGCTGATTTTTGGCGATGGCGGTGGAGCGAATCTCGTATGTGGCACAACCGCTTAGCATGCTGACTAAAAATGCGGCAACAAGTAAAAAACTACGCATGATTTTATCCTGTTGAAATTATTATTCCCTGGGTGTTAGCTCAGGCCGATGACCTTAAAGCAACTTTGTCTGCATCATCAAACTGAGCGGTGACAAGAATATACGGCAAAGTTATTGGTAAAAGCGAGCGGATCTGCATTCCAGGCAGAAAATTTCGTTATGTGCAGTACGAGCCAGGGAAGGTTTTACTGCAGAGGAGAATTTTTGGCTTCCTTAAGCTTTCCTTAAGGTTTGATTTTTACACTGATCATCAGTTAATCATCAACAGGATTCTCAGATGGGTCGTATCCGAGCCTTGGCAGGCGTTATCAGTTTATTTGCTGGTCTGCTTTTTACTACTGCCAACCTGGCCGTTGCCGCACAACCAGCACCCGAGCTGGTGCTCAATTTAACCAGCCAACAGGTAAAGTTATCTGACTACCGGGGGCAGGTGGTATACCTCGATTTTTGGGCCAGCTGGTGTAAGCCGTGTCAGCGCTCTTTTCCCTGGATGAATGACATGCAGGCGAAATATGGTGAACAAGGCTTCACGGTAATCGCCGTTAATCTCGATACTGAAAGAAAGCTCGCCGATGAGTTTTTAAGTAAGTTGCCAGCCCACTTTCCGGTGGCTTTCGACCCCTCGGGCAACTCAGCCCAAACCTACCGCCTTAAGGGCATGCCTACCAGCTACCTGATTGATAAAACCGGACAACTGCGCATTGCCCATCAGGGATTCCACGTTGATAAACAAGCCAGCTATGAGCAGGAAATTCAGGGCCTGTTGGCCGAATAGGAGTTTAGTATGAAACGCAAATTATTAGCTTTTGTAGCCCTTGCGGGCGTTCTTCAATTAAGCGGTTGTGCTTCGCTTGGCGTGCAGCCCTGGGAACGTGATTTGCTGGCGAAGGATGAAATGGCATTGGGTGCTGAAGGTGTCGATTTAGGCCTGGATGATCACATTTATTTTAGTAAGGAAGCCACCAGTGGCGGTCGTTCATTTGCCGGAGGCGGCTGCGGATGCAACTAAATAATAAAGCAACAGTAGCCAGTGCGCTGGCCGGTGCAGCCTGCGCGTTATTAGGTACTCCGGCTGCTCAGGCCGAAGAGGGAATGCTCAAAGACTGGCAGTTCGACACCGCGATTCTGTATTACGGTGAAACTGACCGGGTGAGTCTGGCCGAAGGTGTGATTAACGCCACGAAAACCAATGATGATGACAGTATTTTTAACGTTAAACTGGTGCTCGACACACTGACCGGAGCATCTGCCAACGGGGCCGTGGCACAGCCTTATGCGCAAACATTCTCCCGTCCGTCAGGCAAAGACGGTTACGTGGTTAACGCCGGTGAAACGCCGCTGGATGATACATTCCGTGATACCCGGGTACAGGTGTCGGGCTCATGGATGCAACCCTTTTCTGATACCTGGCGGGCTACCGGCGCCGTGAATGTGTCTACCGAGTATGATTACTTATCATTGGGTCTGAGTGGCTTACTGGAAAAAGATTTGTTTATGCGTAACACCACGTTGTCGGCGGGGTTGTCGTTCCAGTTTGATTCCATCGACCCGGTTGGCGGAACGCCTGATGCACTCACCAGCATGCTGGTCCCGACCTATCTCGGCGACGACAACGATGAAGGCGAAGACGAGTTTGAATGGGACGATGACTACGAGGAAGGCGAAAACAAAACCGGCTCGGAAAGTAAAACGACGACTGACCTTATCTTAGGCGTTACCCAGGTAATTAATCGCCGTATGCTAATGCAGTTTAATTACGGTCTGAGTGTGGTCGATGGTTACATGACAGACCCCTACAAACTGTTAAGTGTGGTGGACAATGCCGGTATGACCCAGGATGTCATTTATGAAGGCCGCCCGGACTCACGCACCAAGCACAGTTTCTTCTGGCAAACCAAATATGCGCTGGATAACGCTGTGGTGGATGTGTCTTATCGTTTTGCTACCGATGACTGGGATATTGACTCGCATACCATTGATTCACGTTTCCGTTTTAATTTAGGGGATAACGATTACATTCAGCCGCATTTGCGCTATTACCAGCAAAGTGCTGCGGAGTTTTACCGGCCGTTCCTTAACCAGGCCGATCCGCTGCCAATGTATGCCAGTGCCGATTATCGGGTTGGAGAAATGACCGCTTATACCCTGGGTTTAAAGTACGGTCATAAAATGGAAAACGGCCATGAATGGGCAGTCCGTGCTGAGTATTATCAGCAGGATCCGAAAAACGCCGGGTTTAACGAGCCGGGCGTGCTGGCCGATTTAGAGCTTTACCCCAGTGTGAAAGCCGTTATATTACAATTTAACTATCACTTCTAAGGTATGCACAGCCTACTGATGGCCGCTAAACAAGCCAACCCCGCCGGGGCTGCCCCCACAGCAGACCCGGCGGTTACCATACAAGCACAGGATGGCTTTTTGCTGGGCACTTTCGATGCCATGGCCAGCCCCTGCGAAATCCTTATTGAAACTGATAATAAGCAACTCGCCCGGCAGCTTACCCAACTGGCTTGCAATGAAGCAAAGAGGATCGAATATAAGTACAGCCGATACCGGGCCGACAGCGTGATCAGCGCCATTAATAGCAGTCACGGCGAGCCAAGGGCTATTGATGACGAAACCTGGCGGTTATTAAGTTTTGCCAATACCTGTTACCAGCTCAGTGAAGGTATGTTTGATATTACTTCCGGGGTACTGGGTAAGGCCTGGCACTTTGACGGCTCAGACCGATTACCAGCGCAATCTGATATTAATGCGTTGTTAACCCTGATTGGCTGGCAACGGGTAGAGCTAACTGCAGAATACGTTACTTTGCCGGCGGGCATGCAACTGGACGTGGGTGGCATTGGCAAAGAATACGCTGTGGATCGTGTTGCTGCGTTGTTGTCTGAACAGGCACCGGAAGTGTCAGTGGTGGTCAATTTTGGCGGTGATATTCAGGTTACACGCCGGCGGATTAACGACCAGTCCTGGTATATCGGCATTGAAAACCCTCTAAAAGCAAAGCAGGGCGAAACCCTGGTGAAAATTTTTCAGGGCGGGCTGGCTACCAGCGGCGATGCCCGTCGATACCTGTTACATGAAGGCAAGCGATATAGCCACATATTAAACCCTAAAACCGGTTTCCCGGTTGAGGAGCCACCCCGTTCGGTAACGGTTGCGGCAGATTCCTGTACGCAGGCGGGGTTACTGGCTACCCTGGCAATGTTACAGGGAAAAGGGGCAGAAGATTTTTTAGCCAGCCAGGGCTTAACGCACTGGGTATACCGCTAAAAAGAAAGGAGCCTGAGGCTCCTTTCTGTGTTTTTGAATACTTTTATAGCGGCTAATCAGCGGGCCGACGAGACATAAACAATAACCGGCTCGTCTGAACTGCTGGTCTGCGCGAGATCGTTTATCGTCACTGACGGTTTGGCTTTATTGCCATAAGCGCTGCGATTGTTGAGGTACACAAAGGTGTCTTGTGCGCGGTATTTATGCGCAAATTTTGCCACCGACATATCGTTACAGGTAATACGGTTAATATTTCTTCGTACTGCATCGCCCATTCCCATCCGGAACAGTCGCCCTTTCATGGTATCCAGGTCGTTGTTAACTGCGCTGACGCAAAGCTTTGTTTCCGGGCTACTGTCGGCTGCGACAAACTGAATATCCTGTGCCTTGATCTGGCTGGAAACCGATAGCGCCGCTATCACTCCAGCTAATTTGAAGTAGTTCATGATTCATCTCCAACATAAAAAAAATTCCAAGCTACGATAGGCACCTTCGCATCCTGTTTTATGTTGTTACATCTATAGGCAAAGTTAATGCGTAAGGTACTCACCGGAGCAACTCCTTTTGCGTCTTTAGACTATAGTTGTAAAAATATTGTAAATAAAGTGTTTGGTGGCAGATAACCGGCCACTCGTCTGAAACGCTTCTCTGATCTGATTTTCTGCACGCAATTTAACCACTATTCGTGGCCAGCACGCACAGGACCAAAATCATTAAATATCACGATTGTTGGTTTTTTAGTCGACACCCGGGTAAATATCGGGCAGCATAGAATTCAGGCTTAGTAGTTGAAAAATAAAACATAAAAAAATTATAAAAAGCATAACTGGCACAACGTAGTGGATGTATGGCAGTTTTTGAGATCGGACGTCAAAAAGGAAATGCTCAACGGTTATCGCTAACCGGCACTTTACTTATGGGTTGGGTGCTGGTGGTTTGCTCTATTGGCCATGCCTTGGCTGAGGGGCAGGTATTCAGACATCTCACTGTGGATGACGGCCTGCCGCAAATGTCGGTTATCGATATCGCTAAAGACCATCGGGGATTTATGTGGTTCGCCACAACCGATGGCGTTGCCCGCTACGATGGTTATGACTTCGTGACCTTTCGTCATGATCCGGCTGACCCCCTCTCGCTACCTACTAATACCGTAAACACCATAGTCCTGGATAGCGCAGGGCTACTGTGGGTTGGCACTGACACCGGCCTGGCCATCATTGACACTCATACCATGACCTATGCTCCGTCACCGCTCACCGATAGCAAGGCTCTGGTAGAGCTTATTGGGCAGGGCGATACTGTTTGGGCATTGCTCAATGAGCATCTTTATCAGATTCGCGGCCAGCAGATTTTAAGGTCAATCAGACTGCCTGCCGCAGCCTCAACCCGTCATAGTATTCTTCCAGCCGAAGGGAAACTGTTGTTCCGGGACGCCCGACAGCAGGTTTGGTGGTTGTCAGACGATGATAGCTGGCAGCGGGCGGCATTGCCTGAACTCGTGGAAAGCGCTGGTCTTTACCATGCTGGTGATAATTTGTTCTGGTTCTCCCCTGAGGGGGTGTTTATCGCACCGCGAAGTGACATTAGCGCAATGCGTAGTGTGTCATGGCCAGCTCAATACCCCACGCATTTAATGCGGCTTGCCACGGTTGTTCATCAACGCACTAATGGAAATTACTGGGTAAGTATTCATGGCCACGGTTTGTTGGTTTTTGATGAGCAGTTGCGCCTCATTGATCATATAAAACCTAATAGCGACTCGCCGTTGACGCTCAGTAATGGTGAAATAAAGTCGGTATTTGAAGATGAGCAGGCAGTGTGGCTGGGAAATCTTGGTGGTGGTGTAAACGTATTCTGGAAACGCGAAAATCGCATTTTGCAGTTGTCTGCGCAGTCGGAGCCTGTGTTAGATGAGCCGTTTATTCGCGGGGTGGGTGAGTACGAAGAAGCTTTACTGGTGGCCACCAACACCAGGCTGGCAATGTACAGCGATAATGCCCGGCATTATAAGTGGCAGAAAGACATATCCGCAGAGGGCGAATGCGCTCACGTCAACACGTTCCCGGTAAGTTACGTTACCCGTCAGGGGGAACTCTGGGTAGGCAGCGATAATAAACAGGGGGGCGATTGCAACCTGTTCAAACTGGAGCCTGAGCGTCATGTGCTAAAGCCAGCACGCGGGCTGATGGCGGCTGATAAGAATAAGATAACCGCCATGTTCGAAGATCATGAAGGCTATCTATGGGTCGCATCACTCTATGGGCTTTACCGGATAGCAGAGCAGGCCGGTGAAGATTTTACCTGGCTCTATGAGGCCGCAGGTATCCCCCGCAATCAAATTATCTGGCACATATCGCAGGACACTGACCACCGTTTGTGGCTGGCAACCCATCACTCAGGTATTTTGCTGGTGGATCCTCTTCGCCAGAGTGTGAAGCGATTGCATGCCGCCTCCAAACCACCAAATGGGCTGGCGCCCGGTCAGATTAAAATCGTGCTGCATGCCTCCAATGGTGTTACCTGGGTTGGGTCCAGCCTGGGGCTATATCGCTTTGATCGCAAAACCGAAACCTTCTCCGGTTTTACGGTTAAGGATGGCTTAGCTAATGCGCATATCTACAGTTTGCTGGAAGATGAAGCCGGCAACCTGTGGATGAGTACCAACGATGGCTTAAGTCGATTCTCTCCAGACAGCGGACAGTTCTGGAACCTGTCGGTGAGTGATGGTTTACAGGGGCGTGAGTTCAATACCGGCGCTTTTTTAAAACGGCAAAATGGCCATCTGGTATTTGGTGGTATAAACGGGGTTACTCAATTCGACCCGGCTCAGGTTGCGCCGCAGGCTAATGCATCAAGGGTGCAAATAAGCCGCTTGCAACTGCTCGATGAATCCCGGGAAGTGGCAATAACACCTCCACAAAATGGCTCGCTAAGCCTAAATTATGATCACGTGCAGCTGGCTCTTACCGTAAGTAATCTGGATTTCATTAATCAGCATGAGGTGGCCTATCGTTATCAGCTGTTGCCGCTAAGCAAGCAATGGATAAATATTCCGCCTGGCGAGAATGCAGTGTATTTCTCGCAGCTTCCCAGCGGGACTTTTGAGCTGAATATTCAGTCGCGTAATCACGACCAGCAATGGAGCGAACCTCAGCGCTTGCTGACGCTTACAGTTGCTCCGGCACCGTGGGTTACCTGGTGGGCGTTTTGTTTGTATGCAATAGCTGCTATTGGAATGCTGACCCTGGGTTATCAATGGAGGCTGAGGCAGCTCAGGCAGCGCCAGCAACAACTGGAAGGACTGGTTGAGGAAAGAACCGCACAGTTAAGTAAACAGTCGGAGCTGCTGGATGAAAACAATCAGCTATTGCGCTCAACTCTGGAAGAAAAAAATCGCATTTTTGCCGATATTACCCATGAGTTTAAAACCCCTCTGACCCTTATCTTAAACCCGGTGAAAGACTTGCTGGCGAGCTCTGATGGGAATCAGGCCAATTCACTAACCCTGGTACAGCGAAATGCTTTGCGCCTGAACCACCTGGTTAATCAGCTCATAGGTTTTAATGATATGACTCAGCCGGATGAAGAGCATAGCGTTGCCCAACTGCAGCAGGTTATCAGTAGCGTAGCTGGCGACTTTGACAAAATGGCAGCTAGCCGGGGAATGAAGATCGAATGGCACTGCCCGGAGATAACGGTGGGCCTCTCGGTGCCGGCATTGGAATTGATTCTGGGGAATCTTTTATCAAATGCGGTGAAATACGGTGAGGCAAAGAGCACTATTGAGTTATCGGCAGAAACAACAGACCAGGACCAGTGCACTGTTACAGTGTTCAGCCAGGGTGTGCCTATTCCGGCATCGGCAGACTTGTTTGAACGATTCTATCGTTTACCAGAACACCGTACCGGGGTGGCCGGTAGTGGACTGGGTTTAGCGTTAGTTAAACAAACGCTGGAGAACTATCAGGGGTCTGTTTGTTTTGCCGCTCGGGATAATGGTAATGCGTTTATTGTTTCACTGCCGGTAGTTATTCCTCAGCAACCCTTACTCACAGAGTCGGGGCAATCTGCAAAAGTCTACGACAGTGCGCTGGCGCTGATGTCGGCAGATAAAGTGTTGCAGTTTGATAATAGCGAACAAAAAGCTGCTCATGAACTGGTGATAGTAGAAGACGATCCGGATATGAGTTGGATCCTGGCCAATAAGCTTACCGGTCACTTCTCGGTAAACACTGTTGATAGCGGCCAGGCGGCGATCGAGTGGATAACCGAACATATCCCCGACATTGTTATTCTCGATTTTATGTTACCTGATATTACCGGTTATCAGGTGCTCCAGGCTGTTCGTGGTAATGAACTTACCTGCCATATTCCGGTATTAATGCTAACAGCCAAACACGATCGTGATACCCGTTTACGCAGCAAGGAGGCGCTGGTTGATGCGTTTCTGACCAAGCCCTTTGACGACGAAGAGCTGATGTTAACGCTGTTTAACTTACTGCAAATCCGTCAGCTTATCGGGCAAAAGGCGAATACGGCATTAACCGCACAGCAACAGGAACCGGTGTTTGACTCCCCTTCAGACCAGCAGTTTTATAATAGGCTCAACGCGGTACTTAATGAGTGTGCTGTTGACGCTGACTTTGGGCTGTCTCAGTTAGCCGACAAATTATTTATCAGTGAGCGGCAGCTACAGCGCAAATGCAAATCGGTATTTAACCTGACGCCCAATGCCTACATACGTAACTACCGGCTGCAAAAAGCGCGACAGTTACTGGAGCAGGGCGAGAGAGTTTCCCAGGTTGTAGAGCAATGCGGATTCTCATCCCACTCCTATTTTTCACAGTGTTTTAAAGCGCTGTTCAACGTTACCCCCTCCGAGTTTATCGAGCAACACCCACTGCACTAGGGGTTACAGGCAAAGTTGTCGTATTTCTGGTAAGCAATGGCGGATCTTTGATAGCTCAGGCAACCTGTCTGGTTATAGGCTAACCAAAGCGTATTCTTTTGGTCAGTCTCTGAGGTTTTTGATGGACGTTGTTGTGGTCTCCGTGTTCTTCATTCTCGCCCTTTTCGCCCTGGTTAAACGCTGGTCTGTACCGCCCCAGGAGTTAATTGATGACTATTACAAGGTAGCCAATGTAAAGGTCTGGCTGCAGGAACAGACTATCCAGTTTGGCGAGCAAAAGATGCCGGTTGGTGAGATTTCCAGGTTGACTATTGAAGGTCGGGGCAAGCCAAATAAGCTACCCACGCTGGTGGTGTATTTCTTTGATCCGGATGTTGATGAATGGGAAATCGCCCGCTTTCCACCCGCCCGGATGGATGAGGCCAATAGTGCACAAAGCCTTATTCGTGAGGCGGTCGAGAAAGCGGGGGGGCGATCGGTGGTTTGTGTAGACCGATTCAGTGACTAATTTTGGCCCTGACCATAAATTTGTTCGGCGCGGTTGAACAACACCCAGGACGTTAAAATGTATTTGTGATCACTTACTGGTACCTGACCACGGTGGGTGTGGGTAAAGTAAGCCGGTGCAATTACCATCCTTCCGGCCCGTGGCTGAATAGATTTGTTCTGATAGTAAAAGTCAGTGCTACCGCCTTCCTCAACGTCATTGAGGTAAAACATGAACAGTAAAATACGATGTAAGGGCTCATTGTGCGGCTTCTGAGGGAACACTTCAGAGTGCCAGTAGGGGTAACCCCCATCGCCTTTCTCATAACGCTGGGCGTTAATGTCACCGGTACGAAACAGATGGCGCATTAATCCTGGCAGCGCCGGAATGCCAATTTCTGCGAAGTTATCGGCGGTCAGCTTAACCGGCTGGCCAGTTTGCGGGTCGGGCAGGGTGAGCCCCAGCGGACCAACAATCGCAAAATAGTATTTTTTCAGGTAATCATGGATGGCACTGGCAACCGTTTGCATAACCTGCGCTTTCATGGGCGCAAACTCGCTGGCTTTACTAAATGAGACATCCAGCGAGCGCTTTTTGTCGGTATCCACACCGCCACCGGTACGGCCTGCTTGTAAGTGCTTACTATTATCGAAAGTCTCGATTATTTGCTGACATAGTTCAGGTGCTAAGGCATTGTCGATAACTTCAATAAAGTCTGTGCTCACACCTTGTCCTGCTCGGGTAGTAAGTGCTCTGTGAGGCCCGCTTTGATCTTGTTTGGGATGGGTTCGGACTTACCGGTCTGGTAATTAAAGTAGACCTGCACCGAGGTGCCGGAAGCGCAGCGTTTACCGTTCTGCCACACTTCCTGATAGGTTTCGAAGGAGCTATTACCAACGCGTTTTACCCAGGTTTTTATCTGGACGGGTGTACCGTAAAAAATCTGGGCGTAAAAATCCACGCTGTAATTGGCCAGTATCAGCGACCAGGTGTCCATAGACAGGTCCGGCATGACAATGTGGTACAAAGGCGTGCGGGCCTCTTCAAACCATACTACCAGAACCGTGTTGCCAACATGTCCTGCACCGTCGGTTTCACTCAGGCGCGGGTTTAAATCTATTTCAATCATGCTTCACCTATTTCAACATGGGCTTTAAGAATCGCCCGGTATGGGATACATCACTGTTAGCAACCTCTTCCGGGGTGCCTTCAGCGATAATTTGACCGCCGCCGGAGCCGCCCTCCGGACCGAGATCGACAATGTAATCGGCAGTTTTTATTACATCCAGATTATGCTCAATCACCACTACGGTATTGCCATGATCCCGCAGACGATGCAGCACTGCCAGTAACTGTTTAATATCGTGGAAGTGCAGGCCGGTTGTCGGCTCATCCAGTATATACAGGGTCTGGCCGGTATCCCGTTTCGACAGCTCTTTAGCCAGTTTAACCCGCTGTGCCTCACCACCAGATAAGGTGGTAGCCGACTGACCCAGACGTACATAGGATAAACCCACATCCATTAAGGTTTGTAATTTACGGGCGATAGCCGGAATAGCGTCGAAGAAATGCCGGGCATCTTCAATGGTCATTTCCAGCACTTCGTGGATATTCTTATCTTTAAACTTAATTTCCAGGGTTTCACGGTTATAGCGCTTGCCTTTACATACGTCACAAGGCACGTAAACATCTGGCAGAAAGTGCATTTCTACCTTGATCACGCCATCACCCTGACAGGCTTCGCAGCGTCCACCTTTTACGTTAAAGCTGAAGCGGCCTGGCTTGTAGCCTCGTGAACGCGCTTCCTGAGTGCCAGCAAAAATTTCCCGGATAGGCGTAAAAATACCGGCATAAGTGGCCGGGTTGGAACGCGGCGTACGGCCAATGGGGGACTGGTCGATATCCACTACCTTGTCGAGCAGCTCCAGGCCTTTCATCGACTTATAGGGGGCCGGTTCACTGGTTGTGGCTTTATTTAACTCGCGCTGGGCAATCTTATAAAAGGTATCATTTACCAGCGTCGACTTACCCGAGCCCGATACACCGGTGATACAGGTCATTACGCCGGTTGGTACGCGTAGCGTGACGTCTTTAAGGTTGTTGCCGGTAGCACCGGCCAGTTCCAGCCACTGCTCATCTTTGGCCGGATTACGCACTGCCGGAATATCGATTTTCTCTTTTCCGGATAGATACTTACCGGTCAGCGACTGTTCGTTATTAACGATATCCTCGAGGCTGCCCTGAGCAATGATTTCGCCGCCATGAACACCAGCACCGGGGCCAATATCAATAATGAAGTCAGCATCGCGAATGGCGTCTTCGTCGTGTTCAACCACCAGTACGGTGTTACCCAGATCGCGCAGGTGCGTGAGGGTTTTCAGCAAGCGTTCATTGTCGCGTTGGTGCAGACCAATTGAAGGCTCATCCAGTACGTACATGACACCGACCAGGCCTGCACCAATCTGGCTGGCCAGCCGAATACGCTGGGCCTCACCACCAGATAAGGTTTCTGCACTGCGTGACAGACTCAGGTAATTGAGTCCGACATTCACCAGAAAACGCAGACGGTCGAGGATTTCTTTCAGTATCTTATCGGCAATTTGTGCCCGTTGGCCGGCGAGTTCCAGATTTTCGAAGAAATCAAAGGCACCGGCAATCGACATATCCGCCACGGTCGGCAGGTTAGTCTGGCCGATAAACACATGACGGGCCTCGGTACGTAAACGGGTGCCGCCACAGCTGTTACAAGGCTGCTGGCTTAAAAACTTAGACAGCTCCTCACGCACCGTATTTGACTCGGTTTCGCGGTAGCGGCGTTCCATGTTAGGTATGATCCCTTCAAAGGGATGCTTGCGCTCCATAATATCGCCGCGGTCGTTAATGTAGCGGAAGTTAATCGACTTGCCTTTAGAGCCATACAGCACGATGTCTCGGAACTCTTTGCTCAGCTCGCCAAAGGGCTCTGTGAGGCTGAACTCATAGTGATCGGCAACGGCCTGAAGCATCTGAAAATAATAATAGCTACGTTTGTCCCAACCGCGGATAGCACCGCCAGACAGGCTCAGTTCGTCGTTAACCACAACCTTAAACGGGTCGAAGAACTGCCGAGTTCCTAAACCGTCGCACGTGCCACAGGCGCCTGCCGGGTTGTTGAACGAGAACATGCGTGGTTCCAGTTCGCTGATGCTGTAGCCACAGTGAGGACAGGCGAAATTGGCCGAGAAGACAATTTCCGGCTCGGTGCTGTCATCCATGTAGGCCACTTTGGCGTTGCCGTTGGCCAGCTGCAAGGCGGTTTCGAAAGACTCCGCCAAGCGCAACTGTAAATCATCGCGCACTTTAAAGCGGTCGATCACCACTTCGATGGTGTGTTTTTTATGTAAGTCCAGCTCCGGTGGGTCCGACAGGTCACACACTTCGCCGTCAATCCGGGCGCGAATGTAACCCTGGGCAGCCAAAGACTGCAGGGTTTTTACGTGTTCGCCTTTACGGTCCTGAACGATGGGCGCCAGCAGCATAAGCTTGGTGCCTTCCGGCATCGCCAGTACCTTATCAACCATCTGCGAGATGGTCTGGGCATCGAGTGGCACATCGTGATCCGGGCAGCGTGGCGTGCCCACACGGGCAAACATTAAACGCAGATAATCGTATATTTCAGTAATGGTCCCCACGGTTGAACGGGGGTTATGTGAGGTGGATTTCTGTTCAATCGAAATTGCCGGAGACAGGCCTTCGATGTGATCTACATCGGGCTTTTCCATCATCGATAAAAACTGGCGGGCATAGGCAGATAAAGATTCCACGTAACGACGCTGACCTTCAGCGTAGAGCGTGTCGAATGCCAGGGAAGACTTACCCGAACCCGATAAACCGGTGATGACTACCAGTTTGTCGCGGGGAATGGTGATATCGATGTTTTTGAGATTGTGCGTACGTGCACCGCGAACTTCTATTTTATCCATTCGAACCAGTTCAGAATACAAAAGAAACAGTATGCCATATACCCGTGTCGCGGGTATAGGCTGTGGTGTTATGAATATGGTGCATCAGGCGTTTAAGATCAGTCGGTCGCGAACCATTCACCATATCGGCGGAATTTCGTACAAAGACCAACAGGCTATAGGGACAGGCGTTTAAGTTATGCTACAATTCGCGCCCCGTTTAACCCCCATAACAGAGAAGAAAGCACCTTGAACGCCATTGAAGTCCGTGCCGCATTAACGCTTGCCGTTGTTTACGTACTGAGAATGCTAGGGTTATTTATGGTCATGCCGGTTCTGGCGGTGGCTGCTACCGAATTCAGTGACTACTCGGTGATGCTGGTGGGCGTGGCGATTGGCGGTTATGGCTTAACTCAGGCGGCGCTGCAAATACCGATGGGGATGTTGTCGGATAAATGGGGGCGCAAGCCGGTTATTTTACTCGGGCTTGCCGTATTCGCTTTAGGCAGTATTATCGCTGCCATGGCTGATTCCATGATGTGGCTGATTGCCGGGCGAATTCTGCAAGGGGCCGGGGCTATCGCCGGTGCCATTATGGCATTGGCTACCGACGTGACCCGCGAGCAACAGCGGGCCAAAGTGATGGCGATTATTGGCATTGCCATTGGCTTTTCGTTTTACATCGCGGTGGTGATAGGGCCGTTGATTGCAGAAAGCTGGGGACTTGCCGGGGTATTCTGGGTCACCGGTATTCTGGCGTTGTGTTGTTTACCTCTGGTGAAATGGGCAGTGCCTGACAGCCCCAAACATTTTAATGCCGATACCCTGCCGCGTATGGACCAGGTATGGCAATTGTTTACTTCTCGTGATTTATGGCGTTTGAATGTCAGCGTTATGCTGCTGCATATGATGATCACGCTGTTGTTTGTGCAGGTGCCTTCCACCATGGTGAAGCTGGGTTTGCCGCTGGACAACCACTGGACAATCTACCTGCCGGTGTTATTGGTCTCGGTATTTTTACTGGCCATGATGATGCGCAGTAGCCGCGGCCGCACGCCACGTTCAATGTTACTGGCGGCCGTAATTATGCTTGGCAGTGCTTTTGCACTATTGCCTTCGGCGGGGCACAGCTGGTGGTTACTGGGCGCTGGCCTGTTGATATTCTTTACCGGTTTTAACTACCTGGAAGCAAACTTTCCGGCGCTGCTATCTACCATTGCTCCGGCCGGTCAGAAAGGCACGGCCATGGGCATATATGCCAGCTTTCAGTTTTTTGGTGCATTCCTGGGCGGTATTCTTTCCGGTGCCGTTACGGCACAGGCCGGCCCTACTTCAGCCTATTATACTGGTGCCGTTATCGCTGTGGTTTGGTGTGTAATTGTGGCGGGGATTCGCGCCGGCGAAAAGCTCAAGCGAGTGGCTCTTACCGTGCCAAATAATACACAGCCAAAGGCTAGTCAGTTAGCCGAGCTAAACAGCTTAAATGGGGTGGTGGAATATGTTTTTGATGCCAGCCAGAACCAGTTATACCTCAAGGTAAACAGTGAGTTTGATGAGCTCAATGCCCGGGCTATAATAAGGCAGTGGAGTTAACCACTGCCACCTGGATGGCGTAATTTCTTCAACTATTTTGCGGCAGCCGGGCGGACATGAAATATCCCCACCTCGGCGTTGGTCACTTCTACCTCAGTACCGGCAGCGATAGGCTCATCACATTGCACGGACCAACTGATACCTGAATATTTATGCGTACCGGGAGCTTCGGGAGCGATAGCCTCAGACAGGCGGAACCGTAAGCCGTTGAAGTCACCATTTACCGTTTTCTTTTCTACCTGTTGCTGCATTTGCTTAAGCGGTTTGTAGAGCACCAGCGCAATAATACCGGTTAGCACCGCACAGCAGAAAAAGGCATTGATGTAAGTTGCTTCAATGACGCCGGTGTAAAAAATACCGGCGGTAATCAGCGCTGCCAAACCAACAAAAAACAGCACAAAGGTGGCGAATCCCAGTATAGCCACCTCAATGATTAACAACACTAAACCGGTAACTACCAGTACCGTGGTAACGTTTTCGTATATCCAGTCCATAGGCGTTAGTCTTTGTTGTTCATTTTATTGATGATAGCCATGGCCTGGGTCACCAGGCTGGCCGCTTCAGTATTACCGTCGGGTAGCAACACAATGGACGACTCTTTGGCAATCGCCTGCTTCGCTTCGATGGCTTTGGTAGCCAGGTCGAGCTGAATAGCTTTTTGACCTTCTTCTGTATCGGCTGCTTCACCCACTTTGCGTAATGCTTCAGCCTGGGCTTCGGCTACCGCCAGGATCGCCTGGGCTTCACCTTCGGCTTTGAGTACCTGTTCGGCTTTATCGGCCTCTGCAGCCAGTACGACCGACTGTTTAGCACCCTCAGCACGGTTAATAGCGGCCTGACGATCACCTTCTGATTCGAGGATTTGCGCGCGCTTTACCCGCTCGGCTTTCATCTGCGCTTCCATGGCTTCCATTACCGAATTTGGCGGCACGATGTCTTTAATTTCGTAACGCAGCACCTGAATACCCCAGGGGCCACTGGCATCGTTAATCGAGGTTACGATGTTGGTATTAAGCTGGTCGCGCTCTTCAAAGGTTTTATCGAGCTCCATTTTGCCCAGCTCTGAACGCATGGTGGTTTGTGCCAGCTGGGTAACGGCAAATACGTAATCGTCGACGCCGTAGGTGGCTTTGTATGGATCCAGTACCCGGAAATACAGCACACCGTCGACATGCAGCGAAATATTGTCTTTGGTGATGGCGCTTTGTTCTGGTACGTCAACCGCCTGTTCTTTCAGTGAGCGGTCGGCAGCAATGCGGTCGATAAAGGGCACGATAAAGTTCAGGCCAGCCTCTTTGGTTGACTGGTATTTACCAAAACGTTCAACTAAATAGGCCCGGTTCTGCGGCACAAACTTGATGGATGATTTAAGTAAAATCACCACTAATATAAGGATAAACAGTTGCGGAGTGAGAATATAGTCCAGTAATACTTCCATGATTTACAGCCTCTAACTATTTTGACTTATGGAGCTTAACCCAATCCGGGCAAACAGGGTACTGGCTATTTGTATCAAGGCGTAACAACCGTGCTTTGGATCAGGCGTCCTTAACCTGCAGCAGGTCCCACTTATTGCCGTACAGGTCCTCAAAGATGGCCACGGTGCCGTAGTCTTCGTCGCGTGGCGTTTCTATAAACTCCACGCCCTGACTTTGCATAAACTCGTAGTCGCGCCAGAAATCGTTGGTTTGCAAAACAAAGAGCACCTGATCGCCAGCCTGATTGCCCACAGCAATCTTGTCCATTTTTGAACGGGCCAGGTTGAGCATGATGCCGGTGGAGGATAATCCGGGTGGATGTAGCAATACCCATCGTAAACCGTTTTTATGTTTTTCGTTAGCGATGAGCGTAAAATGGAGCACCTCTGTAAAATATGTGATAGCTTCATCATAGTCGTCTACCAGGATGCCAACGGCATTCAGGCTTTGTATGCGATCTGTCATGGCAGTATGCTCCGAAATGTTACATGCCTGATATAACGTGACAGATTTGCCCCAATATAACCAGACTTTGCCCTGAAAATGTGTTCATAAGCAGGCATTTGTTAACGATTAGTGTATTGAGGCTTCTTTTTTTTAACTTATAGGTTGTGTTAGACCACCAGTTCAACTTATTATTTATAATATAATAGTAACAAAGGGTCTTTACACTCATGTCAGTATCAACTCAAGTCGCTGCTAATGCTATTCGTATGCTCGCAGTGGAAGCAATTCAAAAAGCCAAGTCAGGTCACCCTGGTGCACCAATGGGGATGGCAGACATTGCTACCGTACTGTGGCAGCAATTTTTACAGCACAATCCGGCAAATCCTAACTGGGCTAACCGTGACCGCTTCGTGCTGTCTAACGGCCACGCTTCTATGCTTCAGTATGCCTTACTGCATCTGAGTGGCTACGACCTGCCAATTGAAGAACTTAAACAGTTCCGTCAACTACATTCAAAAACCCCGGGGCACCCGGAGTACGGTTACACTGCTGGTGTTGAAACCACAACCGGGCCATTAGGCGCAGGTATCGCTAATGCCGTAGGTATGGCTATCGCCGAGAAAACCCTGGCTGGTCAGTTTAACCGCGATGATTTCGATATCGTTAATCACTTCACCTACTGTTTCCTGGGTGACGGCTGTCTGATGGAAGGTATTTCTCACGAAGCCTGTTCACTGGCTGGCACTTTGAAACTGGGCAAACTGATTGCGTTCTGGGATGACAACGGTATTTCCATCGACGGTCACGTAGAAGGCTGGTTTACCGACAACACGCCAATGCGTTTTGAATCTTACGGCTGGCATGTGATTAAAGGTGTGGACGGCCACGACGAGGCTGCATTACAGGCAGCTATTGAAGAGGCACAATCGGTAACCGACAAGCCTACTCTGATTTGCTGTAAAACCGTTATCGGTTTTGGTTCACCGAATAAATCGGGTAGCCATGACTGTCACGGCGCGCCGCTGGGCGATGATGAAATCGCTGAAGTGCGTAAGCAACTCGACTGGTCGCACGGGCCGTTTGAAGTGCCAGAAGATATTTATGCGAAGTGGGATGCCAAAGAAAAAGGGAATGCCGCAGAGCAGCAATGGGAAGCTAAGTTCGCCGAGTACGCAGCGGCTTACCCACAACTGGCAGCTGAGTTTGAGCGTCGTGTAATCAAACAGCAGGTACCAGCCGATCTGAACGAAAAGGCCGACACTTATATTCGTCAGTGCCAGGCTGATATGAAAGACATGGCTACCCGTAAAGCCTCGCAAAACGCGATTGGTTTCTTTGCTGGTCAGCTACCTGAAATCATTGGTGGCAGTGCCGACCTGGCGGGTTCCAACCTTACCTTGTGGCCTGAAGCAAAAGGCATTCAGGATGATGCAGCCGGCAACTACGTGTTTTACGGTGTGCGTGAGTTTGGTATGAGCGCCATCATGAACGGTATTGCCCTGCACGGTGGTTTTGTGCCGTTTGGTGCTACCTTCCTGATGTTTATGGAATATGCGCGTAATGCTGTGCGCATGGCTTCATTAATGAAAGCGAAGTCGATTTTCGTTTATACCCACGACTCTATTGGTCAGGGGGAAGACGGCCCGACTCACCAGCCTATCGAACAGCTGGCCAACCTGCGCCTGACCCCGAATCTGACTACCTGGCGTCCATGTGATGCAGTGGAAGCGGCCGAAGCCTGGCGCCAGGCGCTGATCAAAGAAGCGGGTCCAAGTGCGCTGGTATTTACCCGTCAGGGCACCAGAACCATGGCGCGCAGCGAGAGCCAGTTAGCGGATGTTGCGAAAGGCGGTTACGTGCTGAAAGACTGTGCAGGAACCCCGCAACTGGTGCTGATTGCTACCGGTTCAGAAGTAGCTTTAGCCGTGGATGCAGCGGCTAAGCTGGCAGATGACGGCGTGGCAGTACGAGTCGTATCTATGCCTAGTACTGAACAGTTTGATGCGCAGGATGCGGCCTACAAACAGTCACTGCTACCAACTGGTGTACCAAAGCTGGCTATCGAAGCCGCCCATACTGACTTCTGGTACAAGTATGTAGGCATCGACGGTGATGTAGTCGGTATGCAGACCTTCGGTGAATCTGCACCGGGTGGCGTACTGCTGGAGCACTTCGGTTTCACGGTAGAAAACGTAGTAGCCAAAGCCACTGCATTGTTAGACTAACTATCCTCTGATGCCAACAGGCCTGAGCCTGTTGGCATCCCGGTTTCGCTTCGCGAAGACCGGGACCTCCCAAATAGTCTTACTATTTTAAAAAAAGCTAGTCATATCACCACAACAGAACCAGAAAAGACCCTACTTTTCAGCTTTATCAGTGCTCTCCTCGGCGGTGCTCCGAAACAGTCTGACTAAATCAAAAATAAGCTAGTCATCCCGGCCTCCGAGCCGGGATCTCCCAATAGTTCTGAACCAGCTTAGACAACCTTTTCAGGAGATCCCCGCTCAAAAGCATGCGGGGATAATGAAATGGACCCACCCTTTAATACGGCTTCGTAATGAGCCATGATGAATTTGTTCAACCATCAAACAAGGGCGGATCCACAAATGAATATTACTACTGTCGGTTTAGATATTGCAAAGTCTGTGTTTCACTTTTATGCGGTGAACCGTGTCGGTAAGCTTATTAAGAAAAAGGTACTTAAACGTGCGCAGGTGATATCAACATTTCAACAACTTGAGCCTTGTATCGTTGTAATGGAGGCATGCGGAAGCGCGAATTATTGGGCCAGAGCAATCCAAAATTGTGGTCATGAGGTCAAACTGATAGCGCCTCAATATGTCGTAGCGTATCGTCGAAAAAATAAAAATGATTTCAACGATGCTGAAGCAATAGCGGAAGCTTCACAACGCCACAATATGAACTTTGTCCCCATTAAGAGCCAGGCTCAGCAAGATATCCAAATGTTGCTCCGCGTTCGCACACGTTACATTGATTGTCGGACTAAATTGAGTAATCAAATCCGCGGGTTATTAGCGGAGTATGGCTTGGAAACGAATGTCGGCAAAGCCGCTCTACGTCGTTTCCTACCAGAGGTGCTTGAAGATGCAGGTAACGGCTTAAGCGATGAATGCCGAAGCGTGTTTGCAGAACTTTATCTGGAGCTTATCGAGTTAGATAACAAAGTGACTGCGAGTGATAAAAAAGTGGCGACAGCGATTAAACCAATAGAGGTATGCCAAAGAGCCCAAACCGTCGTCGGCATAGGTCCAATTACAGCGGCGTCGATTTACGCTGCGATTGGTTTAGGAAAGAACTTTCAAAATGGTCGTCATTTTGCCGCCTGGTGCGGTTTGGTTCCTCGCCAACATTCGACAGGAGGGAAAGCCAACTTGTCTGGTATCACCAAACGTGGCAATGCTTATTTACGAACGTTACTGGTACATGGGGCGAGAACGACATTGAAGTACGCCAGCAAAAAGGACGATAAGCTGAGTCTTTGGGCGGAACATTTGAAGGTAGAAAAGGGTTACAACAAAGCTTGTGTTGCGTTGGCCAATAAATTGGCTCGAATTGTTTGGGCCGTTATCAACAGCGGTAAAGATTACCAACGGATGTATGAGCAGAAAGCTTAAGTGGTATAAAAGAAGTTAAGTAAGAACCGGAAGAAAACAAACTCACCAGCAGTTGCGAAATGATTTTGATTTGATGATAAACAGTTAAACTGGGTCACTTAAACACTATGCCCGTCATTGGCTCAAACAAAGAAGCCGTAGGGATGATAAGTTGAGTGACAGCAAATTGCATCAAGGCTAAGGGAGACGAATCTCCCTGTAACCAAGCCGAATATATGAAGGCAATAATTTTGTTTATTACAATGTCAAAATCACTTGCAAACCGGGTGGGTCCATATATGACG